>JBBDMX010000067.1:10454-89591 GCA_040878035.1 Phycisphaeraceae bacterium
CGGCAAGCCGCGGCGCTTCGTATCAAGGCAAGCTCTTCACTTCCCAATTCCTACTTCCTGCTTTCTACTTTTCACTTTCTGCTTTCCACTGTGCACTTCCCCTCACCCCGTCAGGGCACTGACATCCCCCGCGACGCCAAAGAGCAAGTGATAGAAATCCTTGAGAAACTTGGCGAGGAAGAGGTTGAGCACGATGATGGCGATGAAGGAGGTGACGAAGGAGTCGGTGGCGGCGCGGCCGACGCCGGCGGCGCCGCTCTTGCACGTAAAGCCGTTGTAGCAACTGATCAGTCCGATCGCCAGGCCGAAGAACACGCTCTTGATCACGCCGGTGATCACGTCCCAGCTTCCCACGAACTGTGCGGAAAAGTCCCAGTAGTCCGGGCCGTTGACCCCGTAGCCGTGCACCGTGACCAGGTAGCCGCCGGCGATGCCCACGAGATTGGAAAAGACGGTGAGCATGGGCACCATGATGAGGCAGGCGATGACGCGGGGGACGACCAGGTAGGCGACGGGGTCGGCGCCCATGACGCGCAGGGCGTCGAGCTGCTCGGTGACGCGCATGGTGCCCAGTTGCGCCGACACCGCGCCGCCGACGCGGCCGGCGATCATCACCGCCGCCAGCACCGGGCCGATCTGGCGCACCACCGAGATGTTGATGATGCCGCCAAGGGTGCGTTCCTGGCCGATGGCGGCAAACTGGTCGTAGGCCTCGACCGCCAGCACCATGCCCACGAAACCGCCGACGATGCATACCACGGCAATGCTCATGGTGCCGATGGCAAAGAGCTGCGGCATGAGCAGGCGGAAGCGCCCGCGCGTGCGCGTGCCGCGGATGGTCCACATCAGCGTTTCGAGGCTGAACATCACGAACGCGCCGAGCTGATCCAGGGCCGAAGTCGTGCGCTGACCGATGTAGGCGATCTGGGGGATCATGGTGTGATGCATGATAGCGAGGGCCGCCACGCCGGGGCTGAGTCACTCCGGGGGCGGGGGTGAAACCCCGGGTTTGGCGGAAATCCGAACCTTCGCCCCCAGCGGCTCAGGTCCGGCGTGGCGGCCCATGCCGATGCGAGTGCTTCTCACTATGATGGACGCCATGCCCGTTTACCTCGATGACAAGCTGATGACCGGCGATGCGGCGGACCTGGCGGCGGCGCTGGCGGCCGCCAAGGCGAAGCTGGCCGGCACGCGCCGCGTCATCGTCGAGGTGACCCGCGGCGGCGAGCCGGTGGCGGTGGGCGACCTGGCCAGTCTCGGTCAGCAGCCCGTGGGCGATGCCGAGCTGCGCCTCTACAGTGCCGACACCGTGGACCTGGCGCTGTCGATCCTGCGGCCGACCATGGCCATGCTCGAGGACCTGCGCCAGAAGCAGACGCAGGCCGCCGATGCCTTCACCGGGGACAACCTGGCCGAGGGCATGCGTCTGCTGGGCCAGACGATGGAGGCCTGGAACCAGGCGCCGCAGGCGGTGATCAACTCCGCGGCGCTGTTGAACATCGACCTGCGCGAGCTGTCGCCGCAGGGGCGCGGCGCCGACGAACTGGCGACGGGCCTGGTCGAGCAGTTGCGTGCCTTGTGCGAGCAACTCAAAGCCGGCGACTCGGTGGCGCTGGCGGATACGCTGACCTACGAGTGGCCGCAGATCACCGACCAATGGAAGGCACTGGCCCAGAACCTGATCCAGAAGATAGAATCACAGCCGTGATTCCCTCTCCCTTGGGGAGAGGGTGGCCGAGGCTCTGCCAGGCCGGGTGAGGGGACCTGCGGATGAGTGGGGCAGGTTCATGTGGCAAACGTTGGGAGTCCAAGCAGACGATGGCCATCGTGTTATTGTGTGACGCGCTCATTCCATGATCCCCTCACCCCGGCCCTCTCCCCGGGGGAGAGGGAGTAAGAACCATGCCCAAACCGAATCTCGATCATCCCACACTTGCCCTGGTCAAGGCACACTTTCCCGAAGTGCGCCTGGCAGCCACCGAGTTTCGCGGCCAGACCACACTGGTCGTCGGGCGCGACGCGCTGCACGACGTGCTGGCGTTCCTGCGCGACGATGCCCACTGCGCCTATGACTTCCTGTCCGATGTGACGGGCATCGATTACTTGAACTACCCCGCGGCGCCTGGTCCCAAGGGACTGGCGGGCCGCTTCGCCGTGACTTACAACCTGGTGAGCACCAAGCACAATCGCCGGCTGCTGGTCAAAGTCATGATCGACCCGTCGCTGGACACCAGCGGCATCGAGCATGACCCGGCCCTGCACCTGCCCACCGTCACCGACCTGTGGCCCGGCGCCGAATGGCCCGAACGCGAAGTCTTCGACATGTTCGGCATCCGCTTCGACGGCCACCCGGACCTCCGCCGCATCCTCATGTGGGAGGAATACCCCGCCCACCCGCTGCGCAAGGACTATCCGATGCGCGGCCGGGGCGAACGCGAGTCGTATCGCGTGATCGGGCGGGAGAGCGCGTGAGAAGAAATGGCCACAGTTCATCTGTGTTTGTCAGTGGCTCTGTAATCCCTCTTGGAACTGGCTATGACTGACGACAGCATGCTGCACTATTTCAAACCCCAGTGGATCCAACCCAGCGATGAGACGCTGACCGCCGAGGTGTGCGTCTATGGCGGCACGGCGGCGGGGGTGATCGCCGCGGTCACTGCTGCGGCGCGCGGCAAGAAAGTCATCCTGTTGCATCCCGGCCACGTCCTGGGCGGCGTGACCACCGGCGGCCTGAGCTTCACCGACTACGGCAAGAAGCACGTCATCGGCGGCCGGTCCCGCCAGTTCTACCGCGACCTGGGCAAGGCCTATGGCCGCGAGGAAGAGTGGCTCTTCACGCCCACGGTGGCGCAGACCGTGATCGACGGTTACATCAAGGCTGCCGGCGTGCCCGTGCGCCTGATGCAGTATCTCCAGACCGCCGAGATGGACGGCCCACGCATCAGGGCCCTGCGCATGCTCGGCGGCTTGCGCGTGCAGGCGGCCATGTTCATCGACGCGACCTATGAGGGCGACCTGATGGCGTCGGCGGGCGTGACCTACACCGTCGGCCGGGAGAGTAATGCAATCCACGGCGAGACGGTCAACGGCGTGCAGGTGCGCAAGACGCACCAGTTCAGCCACGCGGTCGATCCCTACGTCAAGCCGGGCGATCCGCGCAGCGGCATGTTGCCGTGGATCGACCCGCGCGATGCCGAGCCTGCCGGCAGCGGCGATGCACGCATCCAGGCCTACAACTTCCGCATCTGCATGACCGACGACCCCACGCTCCGCATCGCCTGGGAAAAGCCCCAAGGCTTCGACGAGCGGGAGTACGAACTGGCGCGGCGATGGTTTAACGGCGAAAAGGATCAGTACAACGAGCAACTCCCGCCCGACGGCTCAAGCCAGGGCCTGATCCGTAAGTTCGACCCGATGACCCCGCGCACGCCCGATGGATTTATCAAGACCGACACCAACAACCACGGCGCCGTCTCCAGCGACTACATCGGCGCCAACTACGGCTGGCCCGAAGGCAGCTACCCGCAACGCGAGGTCATCTTCCAGAACCACGTCCGCTACCAGAAGGGCCTGTACTGGTTCCTGGCCAACGATGAGTCGATTCCCTCGCGCTACCGCCAGGCCTATGCACGCTTTGGCCTGGCCAAGGATGAATTCGTCTCCACCGGCGGATGGTCGCACCAGCTTTACGTCCGTGAGGCACGGCGCATGGTCAGCGATTACATCCTCAGCGAGGTCGACACGCAGCACCGCCGCAAGGCGGAGGATTCGGTGGGCATGGGTTCGTACAACATGGACAGCCACAACTGCCGGCGCTTTATGCGCGATGGTCGTGTGCTCAACGAGGGCGATGTGCAACTGGCGCCGGCCGGGCCGTACCCGGTGAGCTATCGCAGCCTCGTGCCGCGCCGCGGGCAGTGCGCGAATCTGCTGGTGCCGGTGTGCATCGCCGCCAGTCACATCGCCTACGGGTCGGTGCGCATGGAGCCGGTATTCATGGTGCTGGCCGAGTCGGCGGGGCTGGCGGCGGCGCTGGCGATCGACGCCGCGGCGGCCGTGCAGGATGTGCCGTACGCCAGGCTCCGCGCGGAGTTGGACAAGGCGCAACAGGTGGTGTGACGACACTCTGCCTCCTCTTTAGATGGGCTTGATACCGACACAGCGATGGATTGCTCCATCCCCTCGGAGGAGGGTCAACAGGCGGGCTGCCGGCGCGAGGAATGACGAGTCGGCCCCTTCCGAGTCTTACCCAAGCGGGAGGGGTTCGCAACAGCTTCGGTCCCGGATCACGCACTGTCACGGCGATCATCAGACAAGTTGGTTGTTTTTTGTCGCCCTCGCGGTAAGATGTAGTCCGACTTGGCGTTCGGGATTGTGCCTGGCTGTCCCAGTATTGAGGCTCCGCACCTGAATCGGGGGTCCATCATGGTTCGCTACGCATTTTCTGTTGTTTTGCTGGCCCTGTGCACCACCGTGCAGGCGGCGCCGCCGGGCGGCTTGAAGTTTAAGACGGTGGACCCGCGAACGGCGTTATGCCACACGCCGCTGGTGGTGGAGAAGTTCAGCGCGCCCGCTGGCGCCAATCCCGGGGTGGTGGTCTGTGCCGTGGAGATGCCCGACGGGCCGGTCCATGTCGCCATCGATAGTCGCGGCAACAATGGCCCGCAGGCGGTGGCGCTGGACTTCACGGGCACCGGGGAGTTCAAGCAGCCCGTGACCTCGCGCATCAATGCGATCCAGCGCGGCGCCAACTTCCACGGCGAGATGGCGCCGGTGACCGTCAAGGTCCAGCGCAATGGCCAGAGCTTCATGGTTGGCGTGATGGGCTCGGTCTACCGCAGCGGGGACAAGCAGTCGGTTGACCTTCAGATGGGGGTCATGCTCGAATCCAAGTGCACCTTTGGCGAACGCTCGCTGGTTGTGGAGGTCATCGATGGCGACCAGAACCTGCGCTTTGGCGACAAGACCGAGTTGCAGGGCCGCAAGTTCAAGATCGGCGATACGCTGATCATCCGCGGCGCCCCCGGTAGCGGAGCCCCCGGCGGCGGCGCCCAACCGATCAAGGTGCTTTTCGGTCAGCCGGTGTTCGTGGACGGCAAGTGGTATGACCTGACCATCAGCGACGATTTCGAGCTGGCCGCGGCGCCGCTGGAGTTGGAAACCGGGCAGATCCAGGTGGCGCACGGCGACTGGTCGGCGATTCTGGTGGGTGAGAAATACGTGATCGGCGTCGGCGGCGATGCGCGGCCGATCAACGTTCCCGTCGATACCTACCGCGTGACCCGCTACGAAGAGCGCGTCGGGCCTGCGCTGATCTCCTGCCAGGGCCAGAGCGATAGGGCCATCGCGATCACGGCGGGCAAGCTGGAGAAGCTGGAGTTGGGTTCGCCCATCGCGGGCGTGCCGGTGATCTTTCAGAAGGGCGACAGCGTCACAATCGGCGCCAAGCTGGTGGATGCCAGCGGCCTGGCGGTGTCGGAATTGCGGCTCCCCAGCGGCCGGCGGCCCCCGCCGCCGATCGTGGCGATCTTCGACGCCACGGGCAGGCAGCTATACATGGCCACACTGGAGTATGGTTGAGGCGGCACCTGTTCGCACTCATGGCGAGTGCCCTCCAGCGTCCCGCGAAATCAGCCCCTTACCGCAGTCATGAAGTACAACGGCCAACCGTTCTCGGTCAAGCTGGGCAAGACCGAATTCACGCTCAAATGACGACCGCGGTGGGATGACAACCCAAGCCTCTGAGAAATCAGTTTGAACCACCGAGGCATTAAGAACACCAAGTCCGGCTGAGAAGAGGGAAGAGGAATTAGAAGACCAAGAGGGCAGGCTCTTGCTCTCTGCTCTTAGTCTTTCGTTCTTCTTTTCTCGTTTCTCATTTTTCATGGTGTCATGGTGGTTATTCAGAGTTCTCAACCCATGAAGATCGATATCGCCAAGCGCCGTCGGGTGATGGGCCGGTCGCGCCAGTTGGGCCACTGCATCTGTGATCCGCGGCGGCCGTGCCCCTGCGACGTGTTTACCGAACAGGGCCTGTGCCCGTGTGCGGGGGAGCGGCCGGATCCCGTGCCTGCCCAAGCGGTGCGGTTGACCGAGATGGTGCGCAACGTAGGCTGTGCGTCCAAGATCGCCGCGGCCGACCTTGAGGCTGTGCTGGGCCGCCTGCCTGTGGTGACGGACGCGAATGTGCTCTGCGGCATGCCCGCGGGCGATGATGCGGGCGTCTATCGACTCGACGGGCAGGGCGCTACGGACGTATGCCTGCTGCAGACCGTCGATGTGATGACCCCTTGCGTGGACGACCCGCGAACGTTTGGCCGCATCTGTGCGGTTAACTGCTTGTCGGACATCTACGCCATGGGCGGCACGCCACGCACCGCCCTGTCCATCCTGGCGTTCCCGTCCGAGACGCTCTCGGGCCAGATCATGTTCGAGATGATGGACGGGGCGATGGCGGTCCTGGCCCAGGCCGGCGTCGCCCTGATCGGCGGGCACAGCATCAAGGACGAGCAGATCATGCTGGGCTTCGCTATCACCGGCGTCGTCGATCCGCGGCGCGTGACCGCCCGTGACGCGGCCAAGGTCGGGGATGTGCTGGTGCTGACAAAACCGCTGGGCAGTGGCGTGCTGAACTTTGCCCGGCAGATCGGGCGCGGGCAAGCCCAAGGTCTGCGCCAGGCCGAGCTGGCCATGGGGACGCTTAACCGCGTCGCCGCCGAGGCCATGGTGAGCCTGCACGCCTCAGCCTGCACCGACGTGACCGGGTTCGGGCTATGGGGCCACCTGGCGGGCATGGTCCGTCACTCGCATGTCACCGTCCGCATTGACGCAGGCGCCCTGCCCGCTTTCGACGGAGCCTTACAACTGCTCGCCGACGGCGTGGTGCCCGGGGCCGTCGAGCGGAACATGGAATACGTCGGCGACGACCTGACCCTCGAGGGTGATGTCGATCAAGCCCGACTGCACCTGGGCTATGACGCCCAGACCTCCGGCGGCCTGCTCATCGCCATGCCCGAGTCACGATGCCAGGATCTCCTGGATGCCCTGTCCGCAGGCGGGGTGACCGGCCATGTCATCGGACGGATCACCCAAGCCTCACAGGGGCGGATCATCGTCGCGGCAGGGAAGTGCGACTTCACCCCCGCAGCACTTGCCCAACCATCGGACACCACCCTCATGACCACTGCCAACCCCGCATCTCACGACGCCGGTTGCTGTAGTGACGCGCAGTCCACCGCCGCCACGAAGGATGCCCGTCGCGCCTTTGGCGCGTTGATGGCGTCCACCACCAGCGCCGGCGAGCTCGACGAGCGCACCAAGACGCTGATCAACCTCGCCCTGGTCACGCTCCAGCGCTGCGGCCCGTGCGTTACCGCCCAACTCGCCAAGGCCCGCAAGCTCGGCGTCAGCGAAGCCCAGATCGACGAAGCCATCTGGTGCGCCATCGCCATCGGCGGGGCCTGCGTCAAGATGTTCTACGACGAGTTGGGTAAGTCGGGCAAAGACGCGTCGGCCACGCCCCCGCGCTGCTGCTGAACGGAGCACGTCACGGGATTGCGATCAGTGCTTCATGGAAGTGGTCATTGCTGCTTTGGCCCCGCGCCGGCGATCGTCAAGGTGATCGCCGCACAACTTGTGCATTCGAGGCAGCGCACGCATGAGGTGTTGTTGATCGACTGGTCGACCTTCACGCCGTAATTGCAGCGGCTGCGGCAGAGGTTGCATTCGGTGCAATGGGGCGCGTTGAAGCGCAGGTACAGCAGGCTCACGCGGTTGAAGAGGGCGAAGATGCCGCCCAGCGGGCAGAGCACGCGGCACCAGGGACGACGGGCGAACAGCGCCAGGCCCAGCACCAGGGCCGTCACCGAGAGCTTGATCGCGTTGGGCAAAAAGAGCTGGCCGCGGTAGATCGACTGGCCCAGCGCCCCTTCCAGCGCGCCGGCGGGACAGACGTTGCAAAAGAACAGCCAGTGCTCGGCGCCGAACAGGAACGGCACCGTCAGGACCAGCGCCAGCAGCGTCACATATCGGCCGACGCCCATCCACGCCGGCAGCTCGAGCTTGCGGGTCGGCAACCGGGCCAGCAGATCCTGCATGAACCCGAAGGGGCAGGCCCAGCCGCAGACCGCCGTGCCCACCAGTGCCCCGACCGCCACCAGCACGCCCAGCGTCGCCAGCGGCACGATGTGCAGCGCCGAGAACTGCGCCAGCAGCCCGATCGGGCACGCCACCGCCGCCAGCGGGCAGGCGTAGCAGTGGAACACACATCCCGGCATCGAATGCCAACGCAGCAGCAGCGGATCCAGCCATAGCGCCAGAAACCCCGTCTGCACCCATGGCCGCAGACGGGCGAGATTCCATCGTCGTACCGGAGGGCGCAGGCGTGGGGTGGTCTTCATGGAGGTGGCCATGGCACGCATGACCGGAGGGTCACTTCACTCACGTAGGGCAGAAGTCGTCCTGGGTCTTGGCGCCGGAATCAGGCTCGGGGGTGGCGGGTGATTCGTCTGACATCAACCTGGCGGCGTCATCCCCAAGAAATTGCGCGATGGCCAGGTCGAGTTCGGACTGCGGATCAGGCCGGCGTGGGCCGCCCACGGTGACGGCTTTGGTCAGTTGCCACTCGGGCATGCCCACCGTGCCGTCGCCGAACACATCATGCACGCGTCCGCCCGCCCACACCACCGCGGCCACGCCCGCGCAGGTCAACAGCAGCGCCAGCCACATGCGGCGAACGCCGGTGGGATGGACCCAGCGATCGATGGGGGGCTGGGGGCGACGGACAAGTCGTTTGCGCTGCTTCATGAAACGGAGGCGCATGGGAATCGAACCCACCCGGAGCCGTAAGACCCCGCACTGGTTTTGAAGACCAGGAGCGTCACCAGACCGCTAAGCACCTCCAAGTTCACCGCCAGGATTGTAACACTAAACCAAAGAAGAGTGTTAAATCCTGATAGCAGGTGGTCGTACTTCGTTCCTGGCTTTTCGATCTGATCCGACCAGGATGGATGGGCAATATGGCGAAGTCTCAGGGAGCGGCGGCGGGCGCCGCGGCGTCGGCGGCGGGTTGAGCTTTGGGCCAGGCGCTGTCAACCTCCGATGCGAGGTCGCCGCGCTGCCAGATGCGGATGTAGTCGATGACGAAGTGGTCGGGCAACTGGGTGTCGTCCAGGGCGTTATTGTCCCAGCCGCCGCTGACCATGTAGAGAATGGGGTACGACGGAGCGCTGGAGACTCGCTGGTTATCCCAGCGGGCGATCTCCCGGCCGTTGGCGTAAATAACCGCCTGACCGGGCAGCCACAGCAGGCCGGACGTGATGAAGCCGTCCTTGTCGTGCCCGGCATAGATGGTGGCGCCGGTGGCTTTGTGCTCCTTCTGGTAGCCGTCCCAGTGCATGGCGATGTTGTAGCGGTGGGGCCCCCAGCGGGTCAGGTGCTCCAGGATGTCGAACTCCATGCCGCCGTTCTTGGTGTCGGCACGTTTCCATTGCGGCCCGATGGCCTCGCCGCGGTCGGGCATCAGCCAGAACGCCGGCCACAGTCCCGGGGCGGTGGGCAGCTTCACACGCGCCTCGAAGTAGCCGTAACGCTGCACCCACTTGCCGTAGGTGTCCAGGTGGCCGCAGGCATAGTCGCTTTCGTTCTTGCCGGTCTTGGGCAGCTTCTGATTCGGATCGTCATTGGCGAAGCCGAGTTTCTTCTCGTAGCGCAGCTTGGCCATGCCGTTTTCGAGGATCAGGTTGTCCCTGGAAAAGTGCGTGCGGCTGTCCCAGAAGTTGGAGGCGTAGATGTTCCAGCGGGTCTGGTCGATCTCGGGGCCGTCGAAGTTGTCTTCGAAGGTGAGCTTCCATTCGCCCTCGATCGGTGGGCGATTGCCCAGCCAGGCGGGCAATTGCACGGGCGGCGCCTCGGCGGTGATGGCCTCGACGCGCAACGCGGCTTGTTCGTCGGCGTCTTTGCTGATGGTTGCAGCGATCGTGATGCCCGACACGGCGTCGCTGGTCACCTTGTTGATCGTGTTGGCCTTGCCGGGTATGTGCTCGCCCTTGAAATCATCGGGGCCTTGCCAGACGATGCTGCTGATGAAGGACGCGGTGACGTCGCGCGCCTGGCCGGGAGCGATGGCGGTGTCGGCGGTCGCCCATTCCGAGGGGCCGCCGTTGCTTTCGATGCGAACACGCGGGGTGATGGGGGCCTGGCCGTCGTTGCGCAGGGTGACGCGGACCTGGATGGCGTCGCGCAGGTCCCAGCGCCCGGTGGCGGGCTTGATGGTCGCGCTCTGGTTCCCGCCCCCGGGGGCGCCGGCGAACGTGAGTCGCACCGCGTCACCAGCCGCCAAAGCGGCCGCACCGACCGTGGTGATCTGCTTACCGGGATCGACGGTGACACCCTTGCCCAGGATCAGGCCGTCCTTGGGCTTAATGCGCACATCCTTGGGATTCACCGCCGGCTTCTCGCCCGCCTCCCCGCCGGCGACGATCGAATCGATCAGGAACGTACGCTCAGCCCCGGCCTTACCGGTGAACACCAGCAGGCCCACGACCTTGCTGGGATCCAGCGCATAGCCTTTCTTGAAGCCGTACTGGTGGCCGAAGATCACCTTGACCGTGCCGGTTTCGCCGGGCTTGATTGTCTTAGCCTCGGTGTTCCAGGGGTTCTTCTTCCAGTCGCCGGCGTTATCGACGCGCAGCGAGACGCCCAGCGCCTTGTCACCGGTGTTGATGATGCGGGCCTCGACGTGGCCGTACTTGGACAGGTCCCAGGCATCGCCGCTCTTAGGGGAGATGGCCAGGCCCGGATAGCCGTCGTCGCCGGCTTCGATGCGCACCGCCAGGCCCATGCCTTTGCCCGTCGGCTCACGCTTGGCGGTCACCTGTGTCGAGCTGGGCTTGAGCTGCACTTCGTCTTTCGAGGGGTCGAGCAACTTGGCGCCCCCGCCCCCCCCCCCGCACGCGGCGCCTTCGGCTTCGGGGGCGACGGCGTTAATGTCTTTGTCCGCCTTGTCCTTGGCCGGCTGGGCCGCGGCTTCGCTTCCGGGGGCCACGGCGCGGATGGCCAGAATGTGGATCTTCACTTCTTCCTTGGGCTTCTCGGCGAAAACCACCACTTGGCTGACCTTGGCCAAATCCAGCTCGTAGCCGGCGTTGCCGTAGGACTTGCCCAAGACTACGCGCAGGGTCTTGCGCTCGCCGGGCTTGAGCGTGATGGCATGGATGCTCCAGGGGCTCGTCTTCCAGTCGCCGGGGTTGTCCACTCGGCCGTGGATACGCGCCGCTTTGTCGCTGGTGTTCACCAGGTCGAACTCGACCGCGGCATAGCCCGACAGGTCCCACGCTTCCTGCGGCGCCCGCACGTGCACGCCCGGATAATCGCCGCCCTTATGCCCGATGCGCATTTCCAGCGCCGATCCCTGCTCGGTCTTAACCACCTGCACATCCGCATGGTCGGCATGGGTCTTGAGACTCTCGCCCCCGTCGCTCAAATCCATCAGTGCCTTGGGCTCGGCGGCGAAGGCTGCGGTCGTAATAAGCATCAACAATAAGGACAGCGGCGAGGCATAGCGTTTGGCCATGTAACAAACTCCTGGATTCTGTAATATCACCCTCGGCGCCGCAATCAATCGGCTCGGTGGGTGATCTGCTTGTCTGCGTGCGCCTGCAAGGCATCGCGGAATGAGCGGGCGCTACCGTCGGCGAAGCCGATGTTGGTCGAGTCCAGATGGCGGTAGCTGGTGTAGCCTCGGTCGCCGTTGTCGTCGCCCCGGTAGCTTGCCGCTTCATTTTCGAAGAAGCGGCTCCAGAGAAATTGCAAGCTGCCTTCGACGTCCATGATCAGGAAGGTTCGGCTGGGTTGCACGAACTGATCGAGGCGCACGTGCGGCTTGGTCGACAGGTCGTAACGATTGAAGTTATTGAGTTGGCTGTTGTTATAACCGATGCCGATGTCCAGCGTGCCGTTCGCCAATTTCAGCAACAGGCGTGACGGGCAATAGGTGGCCGTGGTGCTGGGGCGCTGCTGGGGGGTGTTGAAGGCTGTCGCGCAAGGATGGTTGTTGCCGGTGTATCGGCCCACGAAGCGTTCACTGTACCAAGGAACCCATGCGTCGCGTGTGATACCTTGCCAGGTATATTCGCCCCATGAGTTGCCCGAATACATGTGGGTGTAGATCGGCGACATCTTGCCCTGATTGTCCTCGGCGTAAAGCACTAGGCCAGTCAACGCGGTTCGCTGATTGGCGGCACACTGCACAGCGCGTGCCGCCTCCCGGGCGGCGCCCAGCGCCGGCAACAGCAGTGCGACCAGCAGAGCGATGATGCTGATCACCACCAGCAGTTCGATGAGGGTAAATCCGCGGGGGCGTTTCATGGCCGTGTCTCTCATGATTCTAGCGCCTTGACTGTCCCCGTCCGCGTGTCAGTAGACCTAATCGCCGATGCCGACCGGACCTCGGACCCCGGACCCCGGACCCCGCGGGGGGGGGGGCGCCGCCGCGGGTCCGTAGGTGTTCTGCAATCAAGCGCCGCGGCGGCGCGGCAGGAGGAACAGGCCCGCCAGACCCATCAGGGCCAGCGTGCCCGGCTCGGGGATCAACTGGGCATACAGGACCACGTCGTTGCCGCCGGTGAGGCTGACGCTGCCGTCGGTGATGTTTCCGTCATAGGTGATCTTCAGGTTGAGCAGGCCCTGGGTCAGGACGATGTCGCCCTCGTTGAAGTTGCCGAACGTGTTGTTTCGGCCGGCCACGGCGTGAAGGATGCCGTAAAGGTTGCCGTTACTGAGCGTGTGGCCGCCAATAAGCGACACGGCCAAGTCGCCGGCGAGGTCGGTGACGCCGTTGACCTTGAGTCGGTCGTACTCTTCCGTGCCGTTGAAGGTGAAGGTCGTGCCGCCCAGTTCGATGGTGAGGGTTGCACCGGACTTGAGGTCAAAGCTGCCGTTGGCAAAGAGCGATCCGGCGACGATGCCTGGGGCGACGTTGGCACCAGAGTCGACGCTGACAGGGCCGCTGGTCGCCCCGGTGCCGCCGAGCGTCCCGGCGTTGACGTTGACCCCGCCGCCGCCGGTGTGGGTGCCGTTAACCAGCAGCGTGCCGGCGCTGACGGTTGTCACGCCGGCGTAGGTGTTGTTGCCGGTGAGACGGACGGTGCCATCACCGATCTTGGTCAGGTTGCCGTCGCCGGCCGTGGCGTGTTCCATGATGTTGCCGGTGATGCTGACCATGACGCCGGTGGGGGCGGTGACTGTCAGGTGGGCTTGCGAGGCGTTGCCGACGGTGATGGTGCCGGAGAACGTGCTGTTGCCGACCTGAATGGCCGTGGCGCCGATGGTCTTAAGGCCGGCGGCGTTGGTGGCGGCGCCGAGGGTGATGTCCCGGCCGATCTCGATCGCCCCGTTGGTCAGCAGCGCCGCATGGGTCGTGGAGTTGCCGCTGTTGCCGAGGATGATGGCCGAACTGCCGTTGCCCAACGGGCTGTTCGTATTGGCCAACGCATTGAGCGTGACGACCACGGTGTTGGTGGCGCCGCCGCCCGAAGAACTGGCCACGGTCGTCGTGCCTGTATAGGTGTTGTTGTTGGAAACCGTGGTGGCGGCGCTGGCGTTAGCGCCATAGGACATATTGAGGTTGCCGGTGATCAGGCCGGCGAGATTCTGGCTGCTGGCGGCTTTGGTCGTGATCGTCTCTGTGGTGACCAGATTGCCGTTGGTCAGGACGCCATCGGCGCTCAGAACGAGGGTGGCGATGGCGAGCGAGGATCTGGCGCCATTGACGTCAACTGTGCCGTTGGAAATGGTGAGCGTTCGGGTATTGTCGGTATTCAGGCCGCCCGTCCCGATGCCTGTGACACCACCGGCGGTTTCCGCGAAAAAGCGTACGGTCGTCCCTTCGAATACCGCCAACCCCGAACTGCCGAAGGCGCCGGTGGTGTTGAGTTCGAGCGTGCCGCCCCCGCGTGCATCGATTCTGCCGCTAAAGTTGCCGCCGCCGTCGATCGCGATGCCAACGTTGGCATTGAGCCGCAGCGTGCCGCCCGCCGCCACATAGACATCTGAAAAGTCGTTGGTATCCCGAGCCCCAAACCGCACGGCGCCGTTGACGGTATTGGTGCCGCTGGTCGCCTCGGAGCGGAGGTCGTCGGTACCCTGGCGACTGACGTAGAGCGTGAAGGCGCCGGTGTCCAGGGTCCAGCCGCTATCGACGAACCTGACCCCGCGCAGGCCCCACGTCGTGCTGTTATTGACACCGTCGCCGAAAGCCGCGGTCATGGTGGGCGTCTTGTTATCCAAGCCGACTTGGTTGCCGTCAAACACGGCGATGTCACCAGAAGCGGCCGTATTCTCGTCGTAGAACGCAGGCAAATTGCCGCCGACCCAGTTGGCGGCGTTGTTGAAGTTGGTTTCATCCCCAGCGTCGCCGCCGAGCCAGGTGATGTTAGCCGCCTGTGCCGCGGCGCCTCCGATACCCAGGGCTGCCGCGGTCGCGATGATCAGACCATAGTTCATGTGTCGTGCCTCCATTTTCATGACGTGCTCCTTCCAGGGGTTGCGAGAACTTCGGGATCAAACGGCGCCAGAGCGGCACCGACTACGGGTGCGTTATGGACGGTGGTCGCCTGCAATGAGCCGGGCCGAGTCGCCTGTGGCGAGCTTGGCCGAGCCGTGGACTCTCGTACGACCAGCGTCGGCGCGACCAGCTCCGGGGCCGGCGGCGCTATGGGATCCTCATCGCCGGCGGAAACTGGGTCTAACCCCTTCTTGCCCGGCTTTCGGTCAAACAGCAGGGCCGTGATACGCCGGCCCATGTCTTCCAACGGCTGGCGAATCGAGGTCAAGGGCGGATCGACGTGCCGGCACAGCTCCATGTCGTCAATGCCCACCACGCTCACGTCCCGCGGCACGGTCAGTCCGTACTTCTTAAGCTGCCGCGTGGCGCGGATGGCCGTCAGGTCGCCGTAGCAGACCAAGGCAGTGGGACGGGCTGAGCCAGCGAGACTGGGAGACGAGGAGAACAGTTGATCCACTGCCGCTTCGCCCGAGTCGAACAGGTCCAGCCCCTGTGTGGGCATGGCCGCCTGAGGATTGCTGCGGTCCCAGATCCACTGGGGGACGATGGGCAGGCCATGAGCGCGCATGGCGTCCTGGAAGCCCTGGCAGCGCAGGACGGCGCCGGGGCCGGGGTTCAATGACGCCGGGCCGATGTAGGCGATGCGTGTGTGACCCAGTTCCACCAGGTGCTGGACCGCCAAGGCGGTAGCGGCATGATCATCGAAATTCACGGTCAGCAGGCGCTGGACCGGGCCGTAGTAGTTAACCGAGGCGACGTGGGGGTAGCGCTCCAGTAGGGCGCCGACCCAGTCGGCCTCATCGGGCACGTGCAGGAGGACCAGGCCGTCGATCCGCCGCTCGGTGAACTTATGGAAGCAGCCTTGGGGTGTGGTCTTGCCGGTGAGGTTGATCGCCAGGAGGTCGTAGTTGCGTTGCTGGCAGACCTGCTCGATGCCGCGGATGATGGCGGCCTCGTAGGGGTAGGCCAGGCTGGAGCCGGTCTCGGGGGGCACATAGACGCCGATGGTGCGTGTGGAGCGGCGTGCCAGGCTCTGGCTGGCGAAATCGGGGCGATAGTCCAGTTCGCGTGCCGCCTGCTTGATGCGGCGAATCAGGTTGGGGCTGGCGCCGGCACTGCTGCTGGCGCGGTTGATCACCGTGGACACGATGGCGGTCGAGCAGCCCGCCAGGGAAGCGACATCGGCGAGGGTGACTCGCCGGTTGGCGGGGCGTGTCACGAGATTTCGGGGTTTGAGGACGGTCATCCGTGCAATCCGGGGCAGTCCGGGGAATCCGGGGTTGTCAAGAGCGTCAGAATACGAAAGGGTCGAGGAACGCTGAACAGTTACGATGCTTCAGCTTGAGAAACGCCGTTATTAAGCGTTTAACCGATACCGTCTATTAAGCGCTTAATGTTACCGGGCCGGTTCCCCATTGTCAAGAATAAATGCAAAAATCGTCCGGTAAAGTCCGGATTGCCTAGATTGCGGGCACAATGGGAAGTGTTTGGAGCGCACCGCGATGTTGTGACGTTGACCCCAGCCGCCGGAGCGGCTGGGCTTTCGCTTCTTCTTTGTTAAGATGCTGGCTCACCTATCACCGATGAGGCGCCCATGGTTCACCGCCACCTAGCCGTCGCCTTCCTTGTCATGAGCACCCTTTCGTGGATCGGCGGCGCTGCCGTCGTCGCCGACACCCTCGAACTCAAGGGCGTGCTGCGTGACTTTAAGCGTGGCGACCTGCCCGGTGGGCACGGGGACTTCAACACCCGCGCGCACAATAAGGCCGGGCACACGCCCGGTATCGTCGCTCTCCGCCTGGGCAGGGACGGCCTGCCGGTCTTTGCCCCCCAGCCCCGCGCCATGGGACCCGTCGGCAGTCCGCAAAGCTTCCACGCCTGGTTCCGCGATGTGCCCAACGTCAACCAGTCCATCGATTACACCATCAAGCTCGACAACAAAAAAGGCGAGCCCGGGGGGATCTACTCCTTCACCGAGAACGGCTTTTTCCCCCTGGACGCCCAACTCTTTGGCAATCAGGGATACCCGCACAACTACGGCTTCACCTTCCAACTCAAGACCACCTTCAACTACCTCCCGGGCCAGAAGTTCAACTTCTCCGGCGACGACGATGTGTGGGTCTACATCAACGGCTACCTGGTCATCGACCTGGGAGGCATTCACTCCAAGCTGGATTCGAGCGTGCTGCTGTTTGACGGCCGGGCGTTCCTGGATGAGAAGTGCTTCGCGGTACACGCCAATCCCGGCAGTCCGGTGAAGCGCGTGACCGAGGACGAGCAGCGTGATCTGGCAATCAAGTGGGCGACGCTGGTGCTGGAGGGGGATTGCCCGATCAAGGCTGGGAACCTGTACATCGACTTGGCGTTGACGCCGACGGGCGCCGATGCGCGGGCGGTGTTCAAGGGGGCGGTGGTGGAGGTGTTTGCCACGCGTGATCTGGCCAAGGTGACTTTGAAGTACGCCGACGGCATGACGGAGGATTTCGCCGATTTGAAGGTGGGGGGCCGGGCGGCGTTCACGGGGACGGGCGAGCATGCGCGAAAGATGATCGCGGGGGTGGAGGTGACGGTGGTGCCGCCGCCGGGCAAGCCCGCGGAGACGCCGCGCTACCTGGGCGCCAAGGGGACGGGGGGCGTGGAGTCAACGCTGGACTTTTTCTTTGCCGAGCGGCAGTGCTGCGCCTCGAATTTTCAGATTGAGACTTCGATCATGCTGACGGACACGACGATCACGGCGACCGCGGCCGAACCCGAGCCGGTGGTGACCCAGGTGATCGCGCCGGTGTTACCCCCGGCGCCGGCGCCCGTGCCGGTGGTAGCGCAGGTGACGGTCCCGCTGCCGCCTCCGCCGGCGGCGCCCGCCCCCACCGCCGCGCCGCCCGCGGCCGCGGTGCGCACGCCCCAGCGCTCGCAATGGGTGGGCTACGTCATCGCCCTGGTCCTGGTCGCCGGCGCCGCCGTGGCGAGCTTGATGACCTCCAGAAGAACCCATCAGGACTGACGGATCAAATCGAGTGTCGCCATCTGGCGCCTCTGACAAACCGGGTTGAACCACCCGGACATCAAGGACACCAAGAAGAGAGGATGAACACGAAGACACGAAGGCACGAAGTAGAGGAGGCGGAAAATCAGAGGTAGGTCAGCCGGGCACTGTTTCTGCTTTTCTTCGTGTCTTCGTGTTCAAGCCTCTTGCTTCTCGTCTTCTTGGTGTCCCTTGGTGTCTTGGTGGTTCAGCAGAATTCCCATTCGTGATTCGGTTGGCCCTATACTCTTGCCATGCGTATTGTCGTGATCAGTTGCTCCTTGGATCCCGCCAGCCGCTCGCGCGTGTTGGCGGAAGCGGCGGTGGAGGAGCTTTCCTCGCAGGGCGTGGAGGTCAAGTTCGTGGACCTGCGCGAGATTGACCTGCCCATGTGCGACGGGGACAGCGCCTTTGCGGCCGCGTCATCGCGGCAGATGGCGCGCGAGGTCGCCGACGCCTCGGCCATCGTGCTGGCGGTGCCGATCTACAATTACGACGTCAACGCCGCCGCCAAGAACCTGATCGAACTGACCGGCCGGGTCTGGCAGGACAAGGTGGTGGGCTTTCTCTGTGCCGCCGGCGGCCAGGGCAGCTACATGTCCATCATGGGCCTGGCCAACAGCCTGATGCTCGACTTCCGCTGCCTGATCATTCCGCGTTTCGTCTATGCCACCGGCGAGGCGTTCGTGGATGAAAAGCTGGCATCGGAAAAGGTGCTCGAGCGTCTGCGCGACCTGTGCGGCCGGCTGGTGCAGATCGCCGGGGCGCTGGAGACGACCAAAATCTGAAGGCCGGTCTGTAGGGTGGGCCTCAAAGACGCGGGCCACCCCGCCTTCTCCTGGCGGCGCCACGCTTGACGCGCGCCGCCTGTTTCCCAACAATGTTTGACCCGCCGGATTCGGCGCCATCCCCCAACGGAGTTCCCAGTCCCATGGTTGACCAAGATACGGAAATGCGTCTGCGCGACCGCAAGGTCCTCGTCGTGGACGATGACCCTGAAGTGATGTCGAGCATCGATCAAGCCCTCCAGGCCGAGGGCGCGTTGACCCAGACCTGCGGCGACGGCAACTCGGCGGTGCGCATCTGCGAGACCGACCCGCCCGACCTGGTGGTGCTGGACATGATGCTGCCCAAGCGTTCGGGCTTTCTGGTGCTGGAGAAGATCAAGCGCATCAGCAGGCCGCCGCGGGTCATCATGGTGACCGCCAACGAAGGCAAGCGGCACAAGGAATACGCCGAAGCCCTGGGGGTTGACGGCTATCTGCTCAAGCCCGTGCGCCTCGAACGCCTCATCGCCATGGCGCAAAGCCTGCTGGACAGCCCGGCCGAAGCGGAATGAGCGGGGCGCCAGTCGCGCCGCCAGGCCGACGCCAAGTCCGCGAAGCGTCCGGTACTCGCTAACACAGACTTGCGATTCTATCTATACTGTGGCTGTCCTCCTTCCCCGACATCCCGGAGACTTCCCCATGCGTATGAAGCTGATCCTCCCCGGCGTGGCGCTCTTGGCAGGCATGCTTGCGTGGAGCCCCGCGACGCTCCGGGCGGCGCAGGCGACGGTGACGCTCAACGACGGCCGCACGCTCACCGGCGAGCTGGTGGCCGAGGATGAAAAGAGCGTCGTCCTGCGCATCGCCAGCATCGACACGCCCATCGCGCGGGACACCATCGCCGGGGTCAAGTACCACAAGTCGATCCAGGAGGAGTACAAGGAGCGCCGCGACAAGATCGGCGACGACGATATCCAGGGTCGTTACGACCTGGCCAGTTGGCTGGCGATCGGGGTGGACGATCCCAAGACCGCGCTGTTGCGTTATGACCTGGCCAGCAAGGAACTGGCGGACCTCCAGAAGCTGGCGACCGAAGCGGACCAGCTCGGCCAGATCAGGCGCTTGTCGGCGGTGGTGGAGGAGCGGCGCAAGCTGATGGAAGACCAGGCCAAAGCGCCGCCGGACAAGACCACGCCGGTTCCGCCCAAGAACGGCAACACCGCGCCGCCGGCCGTCGGCGACCTGCCGACTCAGAAACTCTCCGAAGAGCAGATCAACTTGATCCGCGTGTGGGAAGTGGACCTGAACGCCAAGCCGCGGGTGGTCGTGCCCCGCGAGGTGATCGACAAGTTGATCGACACATACGTGGCGGATCCGGCGGTGCCCAAGGGCCGGGTGGAACAGGATGCCTTGCGTTCCAAGCCGGGCTACGAGCAACTGGAGGTGATCTTCGCCGCGCGGGCGCGTGAGCTGTATCCGCAAGTCAAGGTCTTGCAGGATCCGCCGGCGTTCCTGGCGTTCCGCCAAACCATCCTGCCGCGCTACGTGCTGGGCTACTGCGCCACCGCCGAGTGCCATGGCGGCGCCAACGAGGCCGGTCGCGCCCTGTTCCTCTTCCGCGATAAGCCCGACAGCACCGAAACCGCCTACACCAATTTCTTCATTCTCCAGAGCTATCAGAAGTCCGGTTACGCCATGGTCGATCGCGACCCGGCGCACGTGGAGGATTCGCTGCTGATTCAGTACGGTCTGCCCAAGGAGGAGGCCAAGATGCGGCATCCTGAGGTGCCGGGCTGGCGTCCGATCCTGGCCAGCCCGCGCAACCAGACGCGTGCCGCCATTGTGAGTTGGATCGTCGGCGATCAGAAGCACGTGGGCCTGCTGCGCTCGGTGGAGTATGGCATCGACTACAAGCCGCCGACCATCGGTGGTGGCGAGAAGCCCAAGGACGACGCGGCGCAAGCACCGGGGGCGACTCCGGGGGCGACTCCGGGGGCGACTCCGGCGCCGCCGCCCACCAAAGCGCCCTGAGCGGTCCACTTTCGTCACCCCACGCCAGCGGCTATCCTAGTCGCCTACCTTTGGCTCGCCCTCCCCGCTATTTAGGAATCGCCATGATGTCTCTCCCACGAATTGTCTGCCTGTTCGCCCTCGCCGCGATCTTGACAGGTTGTGGCGACCAGACCGCCGCCGGCCGCCGGCAGCTTCGCCAGAATATCGAGGAGGCGCTGGCCAAGATGGAAGCGGCACAGCGCAGCTTCGCCGATCCCAATTACCAGGCGGGAACCCAAAGTGACGACTACCGTCAGCAGAAGCTGACGGAAGCTGCCGGCGACTTGAAGAAGCTCATCGACGCCAACCCGACCATGGCCGATGTGGTCCCGGCCCTGCGCGTGCATGCTTCGGCGCAGCAGGCGCTGGCGCGACACCAGGCCGACATCCTGGCGCGCGTCGAATGGGCTGCGGCCTCCAACATGGCGGCGTCGCTGCTTCAGCAGTCGATCAACGTCGCCGACGCCACCTCGCGTGTCGAGCTGTTCCACACCGACAGCAGCACCGTGGTCAAGAAGCTCCAGGCTCAGTTGGGCCAGAAACAGGAGTCGATCAAGACTCTCACGGGCCAGGCTGCGGCGTTTCAGCGCACCATCGACGAGAACCAGTCCAAGCGGACGGCGCTATTGGCGCAGCGTGATTCAGGCCGGGCCAAGGCCGATGACCTTCGTACCAAGGCGTTTGCCAGCAAGGACGCCAAGACTCAGTCGGAGTTGACGCAGCAGGCCATCGACGCCGAGCTCGCCGCCAACAAGGCGCAGGCCGATGCCGATGGACACCACAACGCGCTGGCCAAGGCGCAGGCCGAGTTGGCCATCGTGGCCAAGCAGCTGGCGCTGGACCAGGCGGCGGCGAAGTTGATGCAGGACCAGCTTCAGGAGCAGGAAAAGCGCGCCAACGACGATCTTGCCGCCCGCCAGAAGATGGAGAGCGGCGACCAGGATTTCAGCAAGAAGTCGGTGGTGAACGTGCTGGTGACGCAGTTCGACAAGCTCAAGCAGAAATATGACCAGGACATCGCCAAGCCCTACGACCAGGCGGTGGCGCACATCGACCAGGCCATCGGCTCGCTCCAGAAGGCGCAGCAGGCGGCCAAGGGCGATCAGGTTCGCCAGGTCAAGCTCGAATTGCTCTCAGCCCAGGTGACCAAGGCGCAGATCCTAGCGGATCGCACCATGGCGCGGAAGGACCTGGAGCAATCGCTCACCCTGGTGGTCAACCGCCTCCAGAAGCAGGTCGCTGACACGGTGGTTCGCCCGATGGCGGATCTGGCCAAAGCCATGAGCCAGGCCAACCAGCAAGACGCGCAGGCGGCGGCGACGCTGATCGACGAAGCGGGCAAGCTCTCCAACGACCTTTCCACCGGCGGCACCGGCGACCAGATCGCAGCGGTGGCGGTCAAGCACTACAGCTTGCTGGAAAACTCCACGCAGCGGATCAACGCCGCCGCCAGCGACGACAACCTGCCCAAGATCAACATGGGTCCGGCGCCGGTTGCACCCAAGGCGCCCGAAGCCGCGCCTACTCCCGCTCCCGCGCCGCCGGCGGACACCGGCACCGAGGCCACGCCCGCGCCGGCGCCGCAAGATCCTCCCGCCGACGCCGAGCCGATGAAGTAGGTCCCAAGCACCTGTTCTTCTTCTTGCCGCTTGCGGCTTAGCATCCCGGTTCTACCAGCGCGAACGTCGGAGACTAAGCCGCAAGCGGCTGAGAAACACCGACCGTTGGCGCCCCCTTACTCTTCGTCCAGTTCCGCCACGATGGCCTGATCGCCGTCGCGGACTTCCTCCGCCACGCGGGCTGCGCCCGCCAGGCGGTCGCCGTTCACCAGGTTGATCACGCGCACGCCCTGGGTGTTGCGTCCGGTCTGGCGCACCGTGCTGGCGTTGATGCGCACGATCATGCCGCCGGTGGTGATGAGGACGATATCGTCTTCGGCGCGGATGGCCAGGATGGTGACGGCCTGGCCGTTGCGGTCGGAAGTGCTGATGTCGTGCCGGCCCTTGCCGCCGCGGCTTTGCACGCGCGTCGCGCCGTCTTCGCTGCGCACCAGGTATTCCGCCAGGGGCGTGCGCTTGCCGAAGCCGTTCTGCGTCATGGTCAGCAGATCGCGGGTGTCGTCGGGCTCGCAGCGCATGGCGCCGATCACGCTGTCGCCCTGGGCCAGGTCGATGCCCTTGACGCCGCTGGCGTTGCGGCCCATGGCGCGGGCGTCATCCTCATGGAAGCGGATGGCCATGCCCTGGGCCGTGGCCAGCAGCACGTGATCGCTGCCGCTGGTCCAGATGACGTTGATGAGCGAGTCGCCTTGGCGCAGGCTGATGGCGATGATGCCCGCGCTGTTGACGTTGCGGTAGTCCGCCAGGGCGGTGCGTTTGACGACGCCGTTGGCGGTGGCGAACACGAGGAAGACCTCGCCCTTCTCAAAGTCGGAGATGGGCATGAACTCGCAGACACGTTCCCCCTGGCGCAGGTCCAGCAGATTGACCACGGCCCGGCCGCGCGTGGTGCGCGCCGCTTCGGGAATCTCGTAGACCTTGATCTTAAACACGCGCCCGGTATTGGTGAAGCACAACAAGTCGTCGTGCGTCGAGGCGACGAAAAGCTGCTCGGTGAAATCGTCTTCCTTGGTGTCGGCGCCGATGACGCCGCGTCCGCCGCGGCCCTGCGTGCGATAGGCGTCCACGGGCAGCCGCTTCACATAGCCGGCATGCGAAATGGTGACCACCACCTGCTGCTCGGGCGTCAGGTCGCCCAGGTCCAGGTCGGCAGCCTCGTCGGCGAACTGCGTGCGCCGGGGGTCGGCGTACTTGGCTTTCAACTCAGCCGTCTCGTCGCGGATGATCTGTTTGACCCGCTCATGGCTGGCGAGGATCGATTCGTAGTCCTCGATCTGGCCCACGAGCTTGCCGTACTCGTCGGTCAGCCGGTCGATCTCCAGGCCGACCAACTGGATCAGTTGCAGCCGGCCGATGGCTTCGGCTTGCGCTTTGGATAGCCGGGCATCGGCGTCGGCGGTCTGCGCCAGGAAGCGCGCGGGAATCTTGGGCGCATGGGGATGGTCCGGCCGAATGCGGAAGCCACGCGCCATCAACTTATCGATCGCCTCATCCCGCGTGCGCGAGCCGCGGATCAGGGCGATCACCGCGTCGATGTCGCACACCGCATAAATCAGGCCCTCGATGCGGTGCGCTTCCTGCTGCGCTTTGCGCAGCCGGTAGGCCGTCCGCCGGCGAATCACCTCGATGCGGTGCTCGATGTAGAGCTGGATCAGCTCCTTGAGCGACAGCGTCCGCGGCTGGCCTCGTACCAGCGCGATGTTCATGATGCTGAAGGTGTCCTGGAGCGGCGTGAGCTGGTAGAGCTGGTTCTCCACCACAGCCGGGTCGGCGCCCTTCTTCAACTCGATCACCAGGCGCATGCCCGTGCGCCCTGACGACTCGTCCACCACGTCGCTGACGTCGGTGATGCGGTCGTCCTTGCGGCACTCGACCAGCTTGGCAATGATGCCGTCGTTCTTGGAAACCTGATAAGGGATCTGCTTGACGACCAGGCGGTCGCGTCCGCCGGCGGTTTGCTCGTGCTCGATCTTGGCGCGGAGGGTGAGCCGGCCCCGCCCGGTGGCGTAGGCTTCGGCGATGCCGCGCCGGCCGCAGATGATCCCGCCCGTGGGGAAATCGGGCCCGGGCACGATCACCATCAGCTCCGCCAGCGTGATGTTGTCGTTGTCCATCACCGCCACGATGGCATCGCAAATTTCCCCCAGATTGTGCGGCGGCATGCTGCACGCCATGCCTACCGCGATGCCCGTCGAGCCGTTGACCAGCAGGTTGGGTAACTTGCTGGGCAGCACCTTGGGTTCCTGGTGCGATTCATCGAAGCTGGGCTGCCAGTCCACGGTTTCCAGATCGAGGTCCTCGAGCATCTCCATGGCGTGGCGATGCAGGCGGGCCTCGGTGTACCGCATGGCGGCAGGGGGGTCGGGGTCGATCGAGCCGAAGTTGCCTTGCTTATCAATCAGCGGGGCGCGAATCTTCCACTCCTGGGCCATGTTGACCAGGGTCGGATAGATCGCCTGGTCGCCGTGCGGGTGGTACTTCTTCATCGTCTCGCCGACGATGCCGGCGCACTTGGTGTGCTTGCGGGTGGGCGCCAGGTTCAGGTCGTGCATGGCCACGAGGATGCGTCGTTGCGAGGGCTTGAGGCCGTCGCGCACGTCCGGCAGGGCGCGGTCCACAATGGTGGACATCGCATAGGTCAGGTAACTGTCGGCCAGTTCCTGCTCGATGGCGGTTTCGATGAGCCGGCCGCCGGCGCCCACATCGGGAGGCATGTCCGGGGGTGATTCCGGGGGGATTTCCGGGAGGATTTGGCCGCTTGGGTCAGTCGTATTTTCGTTGGGATCGGTGTGGTCAGCCATGCGGGTTCATCGGCCTCCTGCCGGGCGATCGGGTAATCCTGCAAAGACGGGTATTTTAGCCGGTTTCGCTCCTGACGGCGAACCCGGAAAAGCCAGCAAATTCAGGGCGCACGCGGCGGCTCAGGGGGACCGATACGCTCTGAGCAGGGCCACCAATAGGACATAGTTATCTACAATATCTGCCACGGCAGGAAATGGCCTTGACGCTGCTCGAGTGGACTTGTACAACTGTGCCATGTAGTTGCGACTCAATCGCAACAATATCCGGCTTGGACAAAAAGGGCAGTCGAGGGACTTTGGCGAGTGACTCGACTGCCCGTGCTGAGGACAACCCGTGAAGGCCGCCTCGACTTTTCATTATCAGCCGAGTCACACCCCCACGCAACTGGGGCGCGGTCGAGTTGTCCTTCGCTTTTGGCTCGTCGGCATGATGACCTTTGGCGTCACCGCCGGCGGCTATGGCGAAAGGAGGCAACCCGACAACTCGACCCCGGACCCCGATGTTCGCTCAACTGTGGGCCAGCGGGCCTACCCTCACGCTCCGTTCCTAACCCGTATAGCTGACTGAGCCGCTACGGCTCGGCAGGAGAGATCACCATGCTTGCACTTACGCGTTACGCACCGCTTGCCGCCCTGTTCACCGCGATTCTCACCGTCCCGGCGTCGGGCGCCATCGTGATCCAGCCCGACGAGACCGCCAGCCACGATGTGTTCGTTTACCAATTCGGCGCCAACAACAACTACGACACGACCAACAATTCCGGCTTCGGCTCGACGCTGGGCGCGGCGACCAACAGCATTGGTCATACCGTTCACACGTTGATCCGCTTCGACTTGCCCGCGCTTGCCGCCGCCGACGTGACCGCCATCACGCTCAACGTGTACTCCTTGACCTCCGCGTTCGGCGCCAGTCCCTCGGCGGGCACGCCGGTGAACGTCAACGCCTACTTGCCCGATGCGGCGTGGGTCGAGGATGAGGCGACGTGGAACAACCAGCCGGCGCCCGCCGGCAGCCCGGTGGATGTGGTCACCTTCAACGCCGTTGACACCTGGTTCAGCTTCGACATCACCAGCGTCGTCCAAGCCTGGCTCGACGGTAGCGTGGCAAATCACGGCCTGCTGTTGATCGCTGACAACTCACCCGCGTTCGTGGCGCCCATGTTCCCCTCCTCGGCGTCGAGCCAGGCGGCGCTGCGTCCCTACCTGGAGATCACGCTGGTGCCCGAACCCGCCAGTGCTGTGTTGATCCTGTCGGGGGCGGGTCTATTGCTGACCCGCTGGCGCCGCCGCTCATAGCCGCTTGCGGCTTAGCCTCCATGACACACCAGGTGCGATCATGATCCGAATCGCCAGACACCCAATCCTCGCGGGACATGCTCGCCGCGGCTTCACCCTCCTGGAACTGCTGGTGGTGATGGCGATCATCGCCGTGCTCGTGGGCCTGTTGCTGCCCGTACTGGGCAAGGCTCGCGCCTCGGCCCAAGGGGTATGGTGCGGCAACACGCTGCATCAGTTGGGTCTGGCCTTGGGCAGTTACGCCGTCGATGCGCGCGATCGCCTGCCCTACATCGATTCGGCGTTGTTCACCCCCAGCGGCAGTCGCGACTGGAACGCCGACCCGATGGACAAGATCACCTACCCGCAGGAGGTGCCTGCGGTCATGGGCGGGTACCTCCAGGACTACCGCGTCCTGCGTTGCCCTTCGGCCATCCTGGGTTACCCCGAGCCCGATTACGCGATCTCCTATCGCGCGTCGTCGTCGGACAATCTCGACGGTAAGGCCCAGACGCTGGATCAGCTTCGTCATCCCGCCCCCGGGGGCCACTGGGTCTACAACTACGACCTGAAGTATCTCAACGGCCGGCCCTACGAAATCAAGACCAAGGCGGAGAACTACCCCGACTTCCTCTTTTACGGCTGGCCGCTGCGCGACGGCGTGGGCGAGTATTACCTCTTTCGTGACTTTGTGAACCAGAAAGGCAGCCTGTGGCTCACGCCCCATCATGCCGCCTTCAACCAGCTTCACCTGGACCTGCACGTGAAGTTGATCAAGACCGACAACTTCCACGGCCTGACCGACGATCGGCCAGGCGATTGAACCGCGTGAATGTGAACGACTGCAACCGCACCCTCTGTGAAAGGAAATGACGATGACCGCAACCGCCTCGACGCATACCGCCTCCGTGAACGAAACGTCCGAACAGCGCCGCGGGCGCATCCGCGCCGCGCTGGACCAGAACCGCAGCGCCATGACCGTGATGGTCGCCCGGCAACTGGGCGTGCCCGAGATCGAGGTGGTGCGTGCCTTGACGCCCGATTCAATCGAATTGGACGCCTTGCGCTGGGAGCAACTGGTGCAGGCGTTTGAGCCGCTGGGCAACGTGCATGTGATCGCCAGCAACAGTGCGGTGACCCTGGAGGTCTTCGGGCAGTTTGGCAACTTCAGCACGTGGGGCGACTTCTTCAACGTGCAGAGCAAGACGCTGGACATGCACATCCGCAAGCCGACGATCGCCGCGGCCTTTGCGGTCAAGAAGCCGGGGCACATGGACGGCGTGCCCACGCTGAGCTTCCAGTTTTTCGCCCACGCCGGCGACTCGGCGTTCAAGGTGTTCCTGACCTTCGGCGGCAAGGCGCCCAGCGCTGAAAAGCAGGCGCAATTCGACGATCTGGTGGTGCGTTTCGCGCAGTAAGGGTCCGGGCACCGTTTCAAGCCCGGCCATGCCGGTCCAAGCCCGGCCATGCCAGTCCAAGCCCGGCCATGCGAGTCTGCGAGCTTGGCCGGGATAGGTTGTCAGGTCCTTCGAGGAATGGGTCATGACCTTTACGCCACGCGAACTGGCACGCATCGGCGTCGCCGCCGCCATGATGGTCTTCGGCGGCACGGTCATCATCGTGCTCATGACCTTGCTCATGGGCCACTACAACTCGCTGGCGCACAGCGGGCCAAAAGCAGTGTTGGATGGGGCCGTGCTGGCCTTGTTGCTGGGGCGGAGGGGACGATGGCGCTGCGTGGCTCTGCTGGGCATCGTGTACGGCCTGGTGCTGCTGGTGCAGGTCGGCATCGTGTACCTGCCGCTGATCTTCGCCATCGCGGGGTTGCTGACGATGCTCACCGGCGCCGCGGTGGGCATGGTGCATCGGCCGGTGGCGGTGCTATTGGCGGCGGCGGTGTTCACCTGGGCCGCCAGCTTCGGCACCCCGCTGAAAATCTACTTCGGCACCGGCGATGCCAACGAGCCGATTCTCTGGGGCATGTGGGTCGCCGAGTGGCCCCTGCGCATCGTCGGCGCGTGGATTGGCGTGGCGCTGGCGTGGCGATGGGTGGCGGCTCGGCCCCCTCTCCCTTTGGGAGAGGGACGGGGTGAGGGGATGCACGAAGAGTATGCGGCACCGATTGCATCCCAGAGGTCAGACGACGATGGCATCTCAACATCGGATCCGCAACACATACCGGGAGTCCCCTCACCCCAGCCCTCTCCCCTGGGGAGAGGGGGTCAAGCGCGTGGCATCCCCAACGCCGCCCTGCGCCTGGGCGTGCTGCTCGCCGCCGCCATCGTGCCGCTCATGCTCCAGCAGTGGACCGCGCTGCTGGCGATTAACGGGCTGGTGCTGATCTACGCCTGGCTGCTTGGGCCGCGCAAGTCGATCTTGCACGCGCTGTTGGGCGTGGCCTGGGGCTACGCCGTCTTCGCCCTGGCCAGCTACCTCTGGCATCGCGACCTCGAGCGCTCGCTGGACCTGTTCCGTACCTTCGCCCTGCGATTCGCCCCCATGGCGGTCGCATCGATCGCCCTGATCCGCGGCGTGCGGGCGGTGGACCTGGTGCGCCTCTTGCACCGCATAGGCACGCCCAGCGCGGTATTACTCCCCCTGGCGGCAGTCCTCCGGCAGATTCCCCGCGCCCGCCGCGATGTCCGCGCCGGTCTGGCGCAACTCCGCCACGAAGGCGTCTGGACCGGCCCGTTCTCACTCCTGCGCCATCCCCGCGCCGTCCTGGGCGTATTGCTGTTCCGCCCGCTGCACCGCTTTGCCGTCGAATTGGTAGAGTAGCCCCCCTCGACCAAGCCCCGGCATGCCCCGCCTCCGGGGGCGGGGGGCTTGCCGGGGATCGCCGGTGCATGCCGCGGGTCGCCGCTGCAAAGAGACAGAAACCATACACCTCTTGCCGATAACACTCCTGCACCGATTTCGCGGCTGGAGTGTGCCTTATGTTCGCTGACAAACCCGGCCTACACACACGGATGAAGGCCCATCAACCTGACAGCTTGCGCACGTTGGCGCTGGACGTCACGCCGCGCTGCAACATGGCGTGTCCGCACTGCTATGCCGTCACGTTTGAGCAGGTCCAGCCGGTCGAACTGGACGTGCTGGCGACGGCGCTGGACGAGGCATATCACCTGGGCGTGTATCACTACGTGCTTCAGGGCGGCGAGCCGATTGCCGACCCGCATCGCCTGGAGCACATTCTCGCAGCCGTGCATCCGGAGGAAACCTACCTCAACGTCGTGTCCAACGGCTGGGCCATGACGCGAGAGCGCATCGCCTGGCTCAAGGCCCGCCACGTGGACAAGGTCACCTTCAGCCTCGACTCCGGCCTAGCCGACGAGCACGACCGCAGCCGCGGCAAGGGGTCGTACCAGCGCACCATGGCCGCCATCGATCACGTGCTCGAATCCGGCCTGCTCTGCTCGATCTCCACCGTCGTCACGCACGAGTCGCTCTATTCCGCAGGCTTTCGCCTGGCGTACGCATATGCCAAGGCCAAAGGCATCCGCATCGACATCCAGATCGCCGAGCCGGTGGGGCGGTGGGATGGCCGGCGCGAGTTGCTCATCACCCCGGAAGATGCCGCCTACATCAAGCAGCTCCAGCAGAGCTGCCCGACCTTGCCCAACGGCCTGCGCATGGTCAACCGCGACATCTTCAGCGGCCCGTGCGACCATTGCCCCGCCGGCGTCGAGTTCATGGCCATCACCGCCGACGGCCAGTTCCTGCCCTGCAATTTCCTCCAGTTCTCCCTGGGCAACATCCGCGACCGCTCGCTGGGCGAGATGCGCGACGCCCTGATTCAGAACGACTGGTTCCAAGGCAAGGTGGACCGCTGCCTCTGCGGCGAGCACCAGGGCTTCATCGACCAGTTCATCATGCCGCACATCGACCGCCCCAAGCCGCTGGACGCCTGGAGCGTGTTCGGCCTCGCCGCCGCCACCGTGTGAATCCCGGGCTTCTCCCCCATGGACAGGGATCAATCCAGCGCACCCCTGACCCCGGACCCCGGACCCCGGACCCCCGCCCCGGCGTCAAGCATCCTTGGGCAGGGGGGTCGGCCCCGAATTCCGGGGGGCTGCATCGGAGAGCCGGAGGCTCGTTGTGAGTCTTTGCCTTTGCCTATGGACAGGCCGGCGAGATTTGGACAGGGCGGTGCCGCGGCGCTATAAGAGCGGACAGGAATGAAGCGACGACGCCTGGCGCAGGGGAGGGATCGCGTGAGGCGTTATTCGAGGTGGGGCCGGCGGCGGCGTGGCCGGCAAGGGCATGCCATCATGCTGGCCTTGAGCGCCGCCAAGATGTTCAACCGGCTGTAGGGGGATGACGCCGGTGAGATGTTCGGAGCCCCCCCCGCGCGAAACCCTGGGGTCCGTCGATGCAGTCTTCCGTCTCCAGGCGTTTTGCAGCCACGGCCTTCGGTTCGTGTTGAGGAACAAAGTCATGAACTATGCCGCGGCGTCGGTCCTGCTGTGTGCCTCAGTGGCGATGGCGGCACCGACGGAGTTTTGCGTGGCGCCCGATGGCGATGACGCCGGCGCGGGGACGACAGCCCAGCCGTTTGCTACGTTGGCGCGCGCCAGAGAGGCCGTGAGAAACGCCCCGGCGGCGGAGCGCCGCAGCGTGGTGGTCTCGGCGGGCACCTATCGCCTTACGGAGGCGTTCGGCCTTGACGCGAAGGACTCCGGTACGCCCCAGGCGCCGGTTGTGTGGCGGGCGATGGCGGGCGCAGAAGTGCGCTTGACCGGCAGCACGGCGCTCGCGGCGTCGCTCTTTGGACCGGTGACCGATCCCCGCACGCTTGCACGCCTGGAGCCCGCGGGGCACGCGCATATCGTGCAGGCCAGCCTCCAAGGCGTTCTGCCGATTGAGAAGGCCCTGCTGCCCGACCGGCTCCGCGGCCCGGTCCCGTTGCCCGCGTTGTTCTTCAACGACACGCCAATGACCTTGGCGCGATGGCCCAACGAAAGCTGGGCGACCATCGCCCGCATCATCGATCCGGGCACGGAGATCGCAGCGGGCGAGAAGCCCGATCGCGGGGGCGTGTTCGAGTACGCCGGGACCCGACCCGACCGCTGGGACACCAAGAGCGGCGTCTGGCTCCAGGGCTTCTGGCGCTACGACTGGGATGAGGAAATCATCCGGGTCAAGGCGGTCGATCGCGCCAAACACCAGATCACCCTGGTGGCGCCGGCGCTCTACGGCATGAAGCCGGGCAACCCCTCGCCCCGGCGCTACCGTGCCATCAACCTCCTGGAGGAACTCGACGCGCCCGGCGAGTTCTACATCGATCACCAAGCTCGCGTGCTCTACTTCTGGCCGCCGGCGGCGCTCGACCACGCCCGGATCGAACTGGCCCTCGGCGCTTGGCCCTTGCTCCTCTTCGACCAGGCCCAGAACGTGGTCGTGCGCGGATTTATCCTGGAGAACACCCTGGGCGACTCGGTGGTGGTGCAAGGCGGCACGGCCGTGGCGCTGGAGGCTTCCCAGATTCGCCACGCACGCTTGCGCGGTGTCCGTGTCGTCGGCGGCGCCTCGCACCGGATTACCGCGTGTGATATCCACGACACCGGCGCCGGCGGTATCCAACTCGAGGGCGGCGACCGCAAGACCCTGACGCCCGCCGGCCACGAGGCGGTCAACAATCACATCTGGCGCTTTGCTCAGCACCAACTGACCTATGCCGGCGCCATCGGCCTGGTCGGCGTGGGCAACCGCGCCGCGCACAACCGCATCCATGACGCCCCGCATATGGCCGTCGCGATCGAGGGCAATGACCACGTGTTCGAATACAACGTGGTGCACGACGTCTGCACCGCAACCGACGACGCCGGCGCCCTCTATAAAGGCCGCAATCCCTCCTGCCGTGGTAATATCATTCGCTACAACTTCTGGCACCACATCGGCAGCCCCATGGGTCACGGCACGGCCGCGATCTACTTCGACGATGGTGACGGTGGCGACAGCGTGCTGGGCAACGTCTTCTATCGCTGTGGCGAACCGGGCAAAGGCGTCTTCGGCAGCGTGTTCTCACACGGCGGCCATGATCTGCTGGCGCAGAACAATATCTTCATCGAGTGCCGCCGGGCCCTGGGCTCTGCGCCCTGGAATGCCAAGCGATGGAAGGACGCCCTCAACGCGGCCGACTGGCAGACCAAGTTGCTCAAGGAGGTGAACATCACCCAGCCGCCCTACACCACGCGCTATCCCGAGCTGGTGGGCTTTATGAGCCCTAAGCCCGCCCAGCCGCGCGTTAACCGGGCGGTCCGCAACGTCTTTGTAAAGTGCAACCAGGAGCGCACCGGTAACTGGCAGGTGAGCCTTGCGGAGAATTGGATTGCCGACAGGGACCCCGGTTTTGTCGATGCCGCCAAGGGCGACTTCCGACTGCGGTCCGACGCAGAGGTCTTCACCAAGCTGCCCGGCTTTGAGCCCGTGCCCTTTGAGAAGATCGGACTCTACATCGACGACTTGCGGCTGACGGTGGTCGCCGAGCCATGGCGGTAGCAGGGAGATTGCCTCGGCTATCCGCTATCATTCCCGGCTGGCCCATGTCGAGACCAGCCCGCGACATTCTACGGAACGCATGGGCGTTCCGATGCTCCATGCTCGCTCCTTCTGGCCCATCCGGATAATGCGTAGGTGGAGAGGGCCATGGATGCGAAACGGGGGTTCGACCCCGGAGCATCGCAGCCCGGCGAAATCGGAAGCCCGAAATCTGAAACAAACCCAAAGCCTGAAATCCAGAATTCTCAGGCAATAACGAGCTGCAGGTGCTTATCGTTTGGACTTTGAGCTTGGAGCTTATTTCGGATTTCGGGCTTCGGATTTCGGATTTCTGCCCCGCCCCGGGGCGTCACGCACCCATTTGCTGGACAGGTTCACGAAAAAAGGCATTGATTTATCCTGTCGAGTCGGCTAGATTCGATGCTTATCCTTGATCCGGGGTCCGGTGTCTGGGGGGACCGGGATCCGGGGTCCGGGGTCCGGGGTCCCTCGGTGGAGTGAGTTCAGCAGCAACAGACCAACTTGGGGAGGTCGGTATGTTCAATCGAGCAGTTCGTCTGGCGGTAGGCGCGGTGGTATGGGTCGTCGTGGCGCTGGCAAGCCAGGCGCAGGCCATCAACATCGTCTTTGACTACACCTACGACACAGGCGATTTCTTTGGCAATGCCCAGGCGCAGGCATCGCTGAACAAGGCCGGCACGTTCTTCTCGAACCTGATCACCGATCAGCTTTCAGCAATCAGCACGCCCGCGCCGTTGGTCAGCAGCCTACCGCCGGAAAACGACCCGGGAACTTTCACTTGGGCATGGTCGGCGAATTTCAACAACCCGGCCACTGGAACACAGACGGTCCTCAACGACCCGACGATTGCGGCGGATGAATACCGCATCTACGTCGGCGCTCGTTCGCTCGCCGGCGATGTGGCCGGGCAAGGTGGCCCCGGGGGTTTGGGGTTCAACTTCGGAACGACCAGCGGCTCTTTCTTCACGCAGGAGGAGATCGACCAGATCGACGCCGCCTCGGCGGCGTTCGAGGCCGCGATCACCACGCGCGGCAAGGCATCGGGCTTCCAGTCCTGGGGCGGTGCGCTCACCTTCGACAACGACGGCACCACCGACTGGTCGTACGACTCGGAGTCGCCGGTGGCGGCGGGAACCGTGGACTTTTACTCCGTGGCCCTGCACGAGCTTGGCCACGCCCTGGGCTTGGGCGGGTCGGACCAGTGGGAGGCGCTGATCGCCATGGCAGGTGACGACGCCTATTTCCTGGGTGCTGCGGCGCAGGCGGTGTATGGCGATCCGGTCCCTGTTTACGCCACCGACCTGGCGCACTGGAACGAAGGGGTCTCCAGTCACATTTACGGCGTCGGCACAGCTCAGGAAGCCGCGATGGACCCGACGATCACCGACGGCACGCGCAAGCTCTTCACCGACCTGGACGTGGCCGCGCTGTCCGACATCGGCTGGACCATTCCCGAGCCGGCCAGCCTCTGCCTGATAGCCGTCGGCACATTCTTGGTTGTCGGCCGCCGGCGCGCCGGCGTCTGACCGGCCAAACCGTCCGCCGAATGGCAAAAAACCCGCCCATGGGCGGGTTTTTCAACTGCTTCGCGCGCTGGCCAATCGCCGAAAACTGGGGATCCAGGATTTGAACCTGGACTAACTGGTTCAGAGCCAGTCGTGCTACCGTTACACCAATCCCCAAGGGGTTCAATGCAGGTTATATCGTAAGAAAGGGCGGCCGGAACGTCAATTATTCGCCCTTCTCCGTCAGGGCAATTGCGCATGGGCGCTCTGACCCCCTCTCTCCCAGGAGAGGGGGTCAACCAATCGCCGGAACTCGCCGCCGCCTCGTGCGTCCAATCCAGCAACACCCTTGTTCTGGAGACGCGCTATGTCAGGTCGCATGCCTCGGATCGTCGCTCTGGCGTTGTTTGTCGGCCTCATTGCCGCGGCGAATCCCGCCTTGGCCGATGGTTTGATCATTATCAGCAAACATGCCCCTGGGGTGCCGCCCGGGCATTACGCTTTTGCGCCGCTCCAGGTCGAATACCACCACGTCACCGTCACAATTAAGGATCAGGTCGCCATCACCGAAGTCGATCAGGTCTTTTTCAACCCCAACAACCAGCGGCTCGAAGGCGACTACATCTTCCCCATCCCCGAGGGGGCACAGATCGACAAGTTCAGCATGGATGTCAACGGCAAGATGCAGGATGCCGAGCTGCTCGACGCCGCCAAGGCGCGGACGATTTACGAGGACATCGTGCGGCGGATGAAGGACCCGGCCCTGATGGAGTATGCCGGTCGCGGCCTCTTCCGAGTGCGCATCTTTCCCATCGAGCCCAACAGCAAGAAGCAGGTGAAGTTGCGTTACACCCAGGTGCTGCGCAAGGATGCGGGACTCATGGAGTACGTCTATCCGCTCAATACCGAGAAGTTTTCCTCGGCGCCGCTCAAGGACGTGTCGGTGAAGGTGAAGGTCGAGACGACCCGGCCGCTGAGCACGATCTATTCGCCCAGCCATGAGGTGGAGATTGTGCGTCGCAACGACGGCAAACAGGCGACGGTCGGCTTCGAGGCCCGCGACGTGCGCCCCAACACCGACTTTGCCCTCTATTTCGCCCCGCAGGCGGATAAGGACGACCCCATCGGTCTTTCGCTGCTTACATTCAACGATGGCACCCCCGGAAGCGGGGGCTACTTCATGTTGCTGGCCACGCCGAGTTTTAAGATCGACGAGAAGCAGATTGCCCCCAAGGATGTGGTGCTGGTGCTGGATACCTCCGGCTCGATGAAAGGCAAGAAGCTCGAACAGGCCAAGGAGGCGCTGCGGTTTGTCATTGCCAATCTGAACAAAGACGATAACTTCGAGGTCATTCGTTTTTCCACCGAAGCCGAGCCGCTGTTCGGCAAGCTGGTGGCTAACAGCAAGGAAAACCGCGACAAGGCTGAGGCGTTCATCGATACGCTGCGTCCCATCGGCGGCACCGCCATCGACGAGGCGCTCAAGCTCGCCAACGAGACCGTGGGCAAGCGCGGCCGGGACATCGCCCGCCGGCCCGCCAACATCATCTTCCTCACCGACGGCCAGCCGACGGTGGGCGAAATGAATGAAGACCGCATCGTCGAGCACATCCGCCAGTCGAACGTCCGCGTCTTCAACTTCGGCATCGGCACCGATGTCAACACCCACCTGCTCGACCGCATCGCTGAGAAGACGCACGGCCTGTCGCAGTACGTGTTGCCCGATGAAAACATTGAGGTCAAGGTGTCGAGCTTCTACACGCGGATCAGCAGCCCGGTGCTGTCGGACGTGAAGTTGAGCGTATCGGAAGGCTCGGGCGTGAAGCTGGTGCAGATGTATCCCGCGCCGCTGCCGGATTTGTTCAAGGGCGATCAGATGGTGGTGGTGGGGCGGTACACGGTGCCGCGGAGCTTCGTGGGCCATGCGGCCATCGTCCTGGGCGGCGTGATGAATGGCCAGCCCAAGGAACTGGTGATGGAGGCTCCTTTTGCGGGCGTACCAAGCGCCAATGAACAGGTGACGGGCAACGATTTCATCCCGCGCCTCTGGGCCACGCGGCGCGTCGGCTACTTGCTGGATGAAATCCGCCTGCGTGGCGACAACGCCGAGCTGCGCGATGAGGTCACACAACTGGCCCGGCAGTACGGCATCGTCACGCCGTACACGGCCTACCTGATTGTCGAGGACGAGAAGCGTCGCGAGGTGCCGGTGGCGTCGCAGACGATGCCCACACCGATGGCTGCCGAGCCGGCCTTAAGCATAGAACTGGAGCGCCGCTATCGGGACTACGAGAGAGCCAAGTCTGGCGAGGATGCCGTGGGCGGCTCGCAGACGGTGGATTCACTCAAGAACGCCCCTTCGGCGCCCGCGGCTACGGCCGGCGCCAATCGGTCCCAGGGTGACGCAGCGGGCCAGAAGAACGATGTATCCAAGCAACTCGCCGAAAGCGTCAACGACATGGTGACGCAGAGCCAGCAGAACTCGCGTTACGTCAAGGGCCGCACGTTCTATCAGAACGGCTCGCAGTGGGTTGATGCCCAGGCCCAGCGCCTGGCCAAGACCAAGGCCGTGCAGATCACGCTGGGCTCCGACGCCTACTTCAAACTCTTGCGGGACCATCCGGAAGCGTCGGCCTGGCTGGCGCTGGGCAAGCAGGTGCAGGTCGTGATCGCCGGCACGCTGTACGACATCACGGAGGGGTAGGCAGCAGCGTGGCGGGAATCAGAGCCGCGCGGCGTAAGCCCGCGGTATCAAGCGTCGTTACACCGCCGATCCGCGGGCTGACGCCGCGCGGCTCGGATGTATCGGCGCGGTCGGAAGGTCGTTGCACCGCCGATTCGCGGGCTGACGCCGCGCGGCTCTGACGATCGCCCGCGGGCGCATCAGCGTCGTGTCGCGCCATCGCCTGCTATCATGCGCCTATGCTCCGCCGCACGTCCAACTCGACGCCTTTGAGAACCAGCGCATCCGCGAGGAGCCGGTGGATTACCAGCGTAGCCTGCGGCGGTTTGACGACTTCCATCAACTCGCCATTCGCATGCGAGGCACGTCCCCTGCCCGTGAGCCGTGCGACGTTGCACACGACATTCGACAGGCATGCATTCTCAATGGTCGAAGAATTCCTGAGTCGTATCGATAGGGCCCTGACGCGCGCGGGGGTGCCGTACATGGTGATCGGCGGCCAGGCGGTGATGCGTCACGGTCGCATGCGGATGACCGAGGATGTGGACGTGACTCTGGGCGTCTCCCCTCGGCAAGTGGATGACATTCTGAAGTTGCTCCCGGCGCTGGGACTTGAACCAGCGCGCGAGGATCCGCGCGCTTTCGTACAGGCGACCCAGGTGTTGCCCTGCCGGCCAACGGGCGACGGCCTGCCCGTCGATTTTGCCTTTTCCGATTCGGCGTACGAAGCGCAGGCCATCTCCCGCGCGGATCGCGTCACGCTGCAAAGCGGTGCGGTCAACGTGGTCGCCGCGGAGGACTTGGTGATCCACAAAATCATCGCCTCGCGTCCGGTTGACTTGATGGATGTCAAGGGCATCCTGCTCAAGAATCCTGCGCTGGATCTGTCCTACATTCGCCGGTGGCTGGGGTAGTTTGAGGATTTGGCCGAGGCCCCCCTGGTGCGACAGTTCGACCGCATTCTCGCGGAGGCGCAGCGGTAGACTATCGATCCCGAGGTTCATACCCTGGTCTGGCCCAACGGCGCTGACTTCGACCCTCAGACGCTACACGACTGGACGCAGTACGCCCAACCCGAACTTCGCTCGGGTTTGTCTACGTGCGCCTATTGACAAAGCGGGCCATATATGAGTTAGCCCGCCTCTCAAGCATCGATACAGAGAAACCACTTGGCACCTCTGCATGCGGCCGCTTCAAGATGACGCTCAAAGGCCTCCAAGTCCTCCCGGACACAGTCGAGATCATCAATCTCGCGGCCGTCATGGCGGACATACGTCAACATGGCCCGAATGACTCGCAAGCCCTCCTCTGGCTCGTGCCACGTGATCGCCGCAACATCCGACTCGCTAAAGGATGTCGGGTCATCGGGATCACCGCCGAGTGCTTCTCCAATGTACTGCTCGCGCGTCATCGAATAGAAGCTGTAGATCGATCCAGCCTTGGCTTTCTTTGCAGCCTTGTCTAAGCGATCGGCCGCCCGGGCAAGACACTTGCCGTTCATATCATCGGGCCAATCGGCCGGGCGATCATGGAAGATGGGATAGAAGGCAACGCCCATTGCAATGCGGGGTAACGCAAATCGTCTCATTTGCCGGCCGCCCGCGGAAGCGGGCTCCCAACCGACAATTCAATTATCCATCGCCGGTGTCGCCGGTCAACTGCTGGGGTTGTTATCCCCGGCTCGACTGCCGTAGCTCGAATCTGCACGTCCTAGCCGCTCGCCGAACCAAATCCGACCCGTGGTCGACAAATGGCTCAACCGCCTGAAGATCGCTCGCTACTCCCACAACACCCAGGAACACAAGCGCCAGGGCAATCGCTTGCGGATCATCGGACGTCAACGCGCGCAGGGACGCGAGTCGCAACTGCGCGCGACCGCCAGGTTGAGCTTCGGCTTCCTGTGCAATCTGCTCATTCGTGAGGTTTAGCAGAAACGCCGTGCGTAATGCATGGCCTGCGGCGCCTCGTTTGAAGAGCAACTGAATCCATCCCGGCGTATCGTGCATTGTTGAAGGGGCTAACGTAGAACGGTTCTGTTGCCTGCCGCACGTGGGCAGGGCGACTCGAATCAGTATAGCAGCGAGTTCGCGTGCGCAGCAGGAACGGCAATGCACGGTTATCCCATCGTCTTCTCAAGCACTGATCGATGAGCGCCCCAGCAGTATGCGGACCACGCGGTCTTGGTGGCAACGATCGAGGCGGGGGGCCGATAAGGGGTCTTCACTTAATGCCATGAAGATAAGCCGGTGCGGAGTGCAAGGTGGAGAGGGGAGGGGGGCGGGCGAAGCGCCCGATTCAAGGTGCAAAGTGTAAAGTGCAAAGTGCCCGCTGACCGATATTGATTGTCTAGCAACATTGCCCCCGGAAGGTCCCGCGTGTGTCTTCGGATGCCGCGGGGCTTTTTTTTGTGCTGGGGGAGGGCGAAGCGCCCGGTGCAGAGTGCAAGGTGCAAGGTGCCAAAGTTACGGACTGACCGCTGACCACTGACCTCTTCCCCTGCCGGGACGGGACACTTCCGGGCAGACTTCCGGGGGTTCCGGGCGGACTTCCGGGGGGGGCCGATAAAACCGGCCCGGACGGGCTTCGGGGAAGGTTGGTGAGGATTCAGGGACGTTCCGGCGCGGCGCGCAGACGTCTGGGCGCGGCGCGCAGACGTCTGGGAACGGCGCGCAGACGTCTGGGAGCGGCGCGCAGACGTCTGGGAGCGGCGCGCAGACGTCTGGGAGCGGCGCGCAGACATCTGGGAACGGCGCGCAGACGTCTGGGCGCCGGCGTACAGATGCCCCGGTGCGGCGCGGATACGTCCGGCCCTGGTCCCGATAACCCCGGCCCAGGTGGGCAGGCCGATACCCGGCCCGGCGGGCGGCCCGGTCAGCCGGATGCTTGACGCGGCGTGATGGCGCGTGCGGCGCGGCGAGGAAAAGGGGCAAAATCACCTCATGCCAGTCGGTCGCCCAGCCCGCAGCTTCCCCGTCACGTCGAAACGATTGGGATGGAAGGCGTTCTCCATCCGGCCCAGTCGTTCGCCGTTCAGATAAACCTCGGCCTGGCCATCCTCGCCATCGAGGACCAGGTCGATGCGCCGACAGTTGGCGACGGTCGGTGCGTCGAACCGCAGCCGATACCACCAGTCGCGTGAAGTTACCCAGTGGCACTGGCGCGCCTGGTCGCCGTAGCGGGGATCGGGCATGCGCCCATTGGCGACCATGACGGCGTTGACATCGCCGGGCACGTCGATCGCGTGCCACTGCGACGCGCCCAGATTCGGCGCCGACTTGGCGCTGGGATCACCTTGGCCGGCCTGCATGTCGCGCACGTGTCAGCCATCGTGGAGGATCGTCGTCTGCATGGTTCACTTCACCTGAAAATCAAGAACGTGCAGCACGCTGGGCTCGCCCGCTTTGCTCGGCGCTTCCTGGGCGTAGATGGACAGTACCCCGCCGGAGCCCGCGGTTTGTTCCTGTTGCCAGCGGTATTTGTCGAGGCGCGGCTCGCCGACGAAGGCGGTCTCCGACTGGTAAACCTGCGTCCAGTCCGCCCAGTCCCTGGCTGCCGTCGCCTTGTAGATATGCAGCGGCCCGCCCGGATCGAAGTGGTGGTACTCCAAGTCCTTGGGTTTGGTGAAGATCAGGACCAAGTTGCCATCGCGGTCGGCGATGATCGACGGTTTGCGTCCAAAGCAGGGCAGTTGCCGGGTGTGCCACTGGCCTTTCTCGTCGCGCCAGTGATGGAAGTAGCGCCAGTCGCTCTTGTTGTTCGATGCCGCCGGCGCATCGGGCGGGTGCTGCCACATGATGGCGTGCACGCGGCCGCGGCTGTCCACCGTCTGCGTCAGTTGGTTCATCATGCCCCAGTGGTAGGGCAGGTCGCGCACGGTGATCTTGGGCGAGGTCGCGCGCATGGGTTTGCCGCCTGTCGTACCGATCACCTGGCCGTCATTGTTCCGCCAAGTCAGTCCCGCGTCGTCGCTCCAGGCGTACATCAGGTCGTGGCAATTGAGCAGTCCCCACTTGTTAATGTTGTCTTTGCCTTCGCGCCAGGTCCAGGTGGTATGCAATTTTCCATCCGGGCCGTAGTCAAAGCCATTGTGATAGGCGTTGCGTGTGGGGCTGCCCTGGAAATCGCCGTGGCGGTTGATGAACTCACCCAGGACGGTCCACCCCCCGGAGCCAGGCCCGCCGAGCGCCGGGTCATAGGTGGCCAGGTGGCTGTCGCCCGATCCGCTGCCGCCGATGCGGAAGTACAACTGGAGCCGGCCGTCGGGCATGGTGAAGAACAGGGGATAGGTGACCTTGTCCAGCATCTGGCCGGAGACGAGTTGCGAAGTGGTGGGCCCGAACAGGGCTGCGGTCCATTGCGTCTTGTCGGGATGCGTCGCCGCGCCGGCCTTGGACACGCGGTAGTGCAGGGGCGAGTTGTGATGATCGAACGCCAGGTGGATTGTCCCGTCGGCGGGGCAGATGCCGATGACGGGCACGTTGTGCACGTCGTTGTGGCTGATCGTGTAGTCATCGAAGGTGATGCGTTGCCAGTCGCCGCCGGAAGTGTCAGGAGCAGGCAGTTGGCGTCGCGCCACGCACAGCCGCTTCTTGGCGTCGTAGTACGTCGCATACTGCCAGCCGCCGAAGGTGACGACGGCATCGACCTGGAAGGTCTGGCCGTTGAAGCACGTGCCAAACTGCCCCTTGACGAGGTTCAGGGCCTGCGGTTCGAGAACGGAATCGTTCATGAGGGTCACCTTCATTGGCGCCGCAGGCACCTGGCCAAAGCAGAGGCTGGCGCTCATCAGCACGCCACAGATCGCGGCCAGAACGCAGCACGACGCCAAACACGATCGGAGCATAGAATTCATCATCCCGGCGTGATATGCGATGCGGTATAGGCGCGCAAGACTTTTCGGTCCCGAACAATGGCGCCGTTCATGCTTCCGAGGCCGATCCTATGCGGCGCTGAGCGGCTTGATACGAGCGGCATCCGCCTTCACGCTCTGCGCGGCGGCCCAAACATCCAGCGCCTGTTGTGCGTTTGGCAGGTAATCCCCACGCAGCATTTCGCCCGGATGCGTCGGCCTGCGCTTCCTTCTGACCGTGTTGGGCCTGCTCATCTTCGCTACCTTGGGCTGGAAAAGTAACTGCCGTCCCATCTCGTTTCCCCTCAGTCATCATCCAGTAACGCGTGCTTGCACTACTGCCATGGCCGACCCTCGAAAAACTCCGTCTCCTTTTTATGGCACGCAGCAATCCGAGCCTTTCGATCAGCAAAGATACGGTCTCGCAGACCGAAAAAGTCTTCGAGAGATTGCGGGCAGGTTGTGGTGGGGGGCGGCTTGTAACGATTGTCAAATCCATTGCACGCGGCACACGTCAGCACCCTGTTGCCGTAGTCCTCGACCCAATCCTGCGGCAGGGAGAGCTTTCCGCAGACGCCTCTCGGCACAACATGGTCGAGTGCCATTTGCAGCCAGTTCTGATAGGATTTCAGCAGGGGCAGCCCACAGTACGCGCAGGCAGTTTGTCTGGTCTTCTGGATAAACTTCAGGCAGTATCCATGACGGCAGTTCCCCCCGGGGACACGGCCGAGTAGCTCTTTCCCGCCGCCAGGATACTCGTCAAAAGGCATCATCACGTTCGCCCAGTGGGCTGCATTGGGCATCTTCCCGCCGGCTGAAATCCGCCCGCGGGTGGTCAACTCCCGCTTTCTGTATCTACCTTACCGAACCACTGTTCCAACTTGGCCTTGGCCATGTGTTTGATATCGTCAGTAATGTACATATGGACTGTGGCAATCGCCGCAGCAAGGGCGCCCAAATCGTCAGTGTATCCTGCGACAGGTATGACGTCCGGAACCGCATCGACCGGCAGGATGAAATAGGCCAAAGCGACGATGATCACCGTCTTGGCCCACTTTGGGGTCTTTGGCGCCTGAAGCGCGTAAAAGAGTTGAAGCGCCATTTCAACGACCGGCTTGCCAGCGACAAGCGCGTAACGCTTGAGTTTGTCCCAGAAGGTTTCATCACTGTAGTCGGGGCGCAGAGGCTCATCCATTGCAGTGCTCTCCAAAAAGGACTAAACGGTAAGCCACACAGATCAGAACCAATTGACAGTATACCGCGCGCCGATAGTGTCGCAAGAGGAGCCTCGCTGGGGTTGCCAGGCTTACATGATGCCGAACTTGGCGAAAGCGTCCACGGCGCTCATGCCGTCGGCGATGGCTTTGGCGACCAGTTTCTCGCCGCAGGCTTTTTCCAGCGCTTTGGTGAACACGTCGCGCTCGGCGGAGCGCGGCACGATCAGTACGCCGTCGTAGTCGCCAAAGACGATGTCGCCCGGGTCGATGCGTACGTTGTTGATCTCGATGGGCACGCGATAGTCAATGACCTTGCCGCGCGGCCCCTGGTCCTGGGCGTAGCGGCCGTAGGAGAAGACGGGGAAGCCGAGATTGAGAATGCCCTGCGTGTCGCGCGAGTAGCCGTCCACCACGGCGCCGGCGGCGCCAAGCTTCATGGCTCGCGTGCTCATCAGTTCACCCCACAGCGCGTAGGTGGGCGACGAGCCGGTGCAGATGTAGACCTCGTCGGCCTTGAGGTCGTCCAGCGCTTCAAGCATCAGGCCGAAGGGCTTGCTCAGCAGGGCGTTGGCGCTGCCCGGCGTTTTCTCGGCAAAGACATCGGCCTCCAACACCGGCATGGCCCGGCCCAGGACGACCATGTCATCGCGCAGCGGTTGGATCTGCGGAAAAAGAAACTGCCGGCGCAGGCCCAGTTGGTCCATCACGTCGCCCACCACGGCGGTGAACAGCTCGCGATGGGCGAGAGCGAACAGGTCATGATCCGATTGCCACAGGTTCGTCATGCTTTGGCCTCACTGGCCCTCCAGCATAGCGATGATCCGCGGCCAGTCATAGCAGCATGGGTTACGCCGTCTCAATCGAAACTCTGATTAACCACCATGGCACCAAGGACACCAAGAAGAGGTGACAGGGATAAACACGGATGAACACGGATTCAAGGCAGAAGAAGGAACAGGATGGACATGATGTACAGGATGCGAAAAGATGCGGAGCGTTCTGCGCTGTTCATTCTTCACTCTTGGCTTGTCGTTCTTCGCTTCCTGTCCTGGCCATCCTGTCCATCCCTGTTGCTTCTTCCTTCTTCTTGGTGTCCCTGGTGTCTTGGTGGTTCAACCCGGTTTGTCAGCAGTCTCAATCGTCATCTCATGTGCGAGCCACAGCAGGGCGCCGACGTGCGGGCCGAACTTGACGGTCTTGCTCGACTCGACGCTCAATTCCGCGGGCAAGGCCCACTCGGTGTAGACCTTCTCGAAACCGCCCTCGGCGGTGACGTGCTGGCGGCAGAATTCCCAGAGGCGCTGGGTAATGTGAGCGTACTTGTGGGGATCCAGCCAGCCACGGCGCATCGACTCGTGCAACGTGATGGCGGCCATGGCGGTGCCGCTGGTTTCCGGCAGGCTGGCTGCGATCCCGGGGTCGTTGGCGAATGCGTGAATCGCGCCCTCGCCATCCACCACGCGCACGATGCCGTCGGCCAGGACCTCCAGGTCGCGCAGGAAGCCGGCCCGCGCCGGATCGTTCACCTCCAAGCCGCGCAACACCGCCAGGAACGACCACATCAGCCAGCCCTGGGCCCGGCACCAATAGGTCTTGCCCAGACCGTCGGGCCCGAGGATGGTCCGCGCCAGCCCGAGCTCGCGATCGAGGAACACATCGACATAGGCGCGGAGTTGAGCGACCGCCAGCTTCACGTAAGGCTCGCCACCGGTCGGGTCGACCGACGCGGCGTGCATCAGCGGCTCGACGTTGAAGAAGCAGGCGTCGGGAATGTCGTACACCCAATGATCATCGTGGGCGGCAAGGCCCAGGTGATTGCGCCGGCCGCGATACAGGATGGCTTCGGCGACATCGAGACAGACTTCCTGTGCCCGCCGGTCGCCGGCCTGACGATACAGCTCGGCGCAAGGGAAGTTCACGGCGAACAAGCCGCAGTACATGGCAAACGGCAGATGCCGGCCACGGACGACGCGCGAGCGGTGGCCGGTGTACGTCTTGTAGAACTGCTCGTCGCTCAGGCCCGGGTCGCGCTTGAGATGCGCCGCGAACCAGTCCTGCACGTACGCCAGCGCGCCTGGCACGCCGCGCCGCGCCCACATCAGCATGCCCCACATCGGCATCGTGCCGTCCCAGTCGGTATTAAAGCTGATCGGGTCGCGGTCATAGTAGTTCTTGATGATGGCGGCGATCCCCGCGGGAAGCTGCGCCGGCAGAGCCTGGCGGATCTGCTCCAGCGTCAGCGTGCGATAGATCGGCACGGCATCATCCGGTGTGGCATCGACGGAAGTTCGTGACAGTGTGGACATCGCCATTCCTCTTCGTTGTCAACATTGGGCGGCCAAGCCGGGGCAGAGGCTTTGCGCCGCCCCGGGTTCCAGACCGGGGAACACTACAACTGGGTCGTCCACTCGCGAGCGCGGCCATGGCCCAGCCGCTTTCCTGCGACGGTCAACTGCCCGCCGCGCACCATGGCCCAGGCTTTCACCTTGCCGGCCGAATCCAGATGCACCACCGCCAGTTCCGCATCCGTGCTCAGTTCGTCGGACTCTACCGGCTTGCCATACGGGGCACAGGCGACCAGCAGCGTGCCCGCCTCGCCCAAGTCAAGCGCGTTGGCGCTGATGCCCTCGGACTGCCACTCGAGCCAGTCGCCGGGCGTGCCGCCCAGATATCGGCAGCGAGCCTTGCGGTTGGCAGCAGCTTCGCCAGTGAGGATGAAGTGGCTGAAGACGGCCTCACCGCGGATTCGCCGCACCAACTGGGCCACCCAGGGTGAACCGCCGGTGCTCTTCACGCCATGCACGTCCTGAAGATACGGATCGCGAAACGTACGCCAGCGGCAGTGCGTCTCGGCGCCGGGCACGATCAGGCACGCGGCCTTGCCGCTATGAGCACGCAGGGTCTGCCCGTCCTTGGGCGTTTGCGGCGCGATCTTCACATCGCCCTCGAAATGAAACGCCTGCGCGTATTCGTGCGGTGCGAGGTTGGGCCGCTTACTCAACAGGTCCACCAGGACAAAGCCGATGCCCACGACGTGCACGAAGAAGCGCCGGTGCCGCGTGGGGTGATTGGCATCGTGCCAGGCCTCGGCTACTTCGATGGGGCCGCCGGCCTGGAACAAGCCCAGGCCATGCCGCGGCGGCCAACCACCCCAGAACGTGCCGTGGCTCATCGCCTCCAGCGGCTTGAGCGTGTCGTCGTTCATCACCAGGCAGTTGTGCGAGTTGACGGCGTAAGAGTAGCCGCGATGGTGGGAAGTGCGAAGTGCGAAGTGCGAAGTGCGAAGTGGGAAGTGCGAACTTCGGACTTCGGACTTCGGACTTCGGACTTCCGCGTCGCCGCCGTGGCCGTAGAAGCGACGGTCGAGATAAAGCCACGACGCCGGTTCACCAATGAGCGTCTTGCCCTGCGTGTGCAGGATGAAGCTCATCATGTCCCAGTGGGCGTGCGTGCCGTAGTCGCCGGTGAAGTGGGAAACGCTCAGGTAGTCGGCCTGCGGGTGCCAGGCGCTGCGGAAGAACGTGTAGCCGCCGTGGGGATACTGGCACGTGGCGGGCACGGGCAACTGGCCGGCGTCGTGCGTGCCGGAATTGGCGTCTGACCCCGTTCTTGTGCCGACGTTCTCATAGTAAGCGCTGACGCCGATGGTCAAGCGCTGCCCCGGCCGCCACTTCGTCATCGCCCTGGCGACGTCCCCGGCGCTGGCGTACTGGTGCGTTCCCGGCACGCAGCCCAGCCCGCGCGCCATCGCCGCCAGTTTCGCATCCATCACCGGCGCCGCCAACGAGCCAAATAAATGCAGCAGCGGCCGGCCCGGTGAATCGCCGATCGCCGGCAGCATCCCGTCAGGCTTGCTGCACCGGGCGCTGAACTCCACCCACTTCCGCAGCGCCTTGACCTGGGCATCGGTGAGCAGCTTGTAGCCGTTGGCCTTGGCCAGGCCATACGGATGCAGGTAGTGGAAAATGACGTGATACTGATACTCGGCACTGTGCTCGGCGTAGGCGCCGTCCGCCAGCAGGTTGTGCCCGACGTGATAGCGGATCACGCGCGTGCCGGCCTTGAGCATCGCCGCACTGCACGAAAACTCGGGGAACGCCAGGCCCATGGCAAAAGGCAGATGGCCGTGGTCCAGCAGGTGATGATTGTCGCGCCGCAACGGATCATCCAGCAGGCGATAGAACTGCATGGTGCAGAACCAGATCTGCTTGACCAGCCAGAACACGTCGTCGGAGGGAAGTGCGAAGTGCGACGTGCGACGTGCGAAATGAGGAGCACCAGGTGCATCCTGCTTACTCCGTACTTGTGACTTCACACTTCGTACTTCGTACTTTGCACTTCCCCGCGGAAGATGCATCACCCCGCTGTGCAACAGGTCTGCCATGCGGAAGAGGCGATAGGAGGTGACTTGCGTACTGTTGCCCGGCCCGCCGAAGTAGGTGTCGTGGTCTTCGACGAAGCGCGGGTCCAGCACGAAGGGGCACGCTTGCGTGAACGACCTGATCAGCGCGATCGCCTTGGCGGCAAATCCGCGGTCGCCAGTGAGAGCGAACGCGGTGGTCAGCTCCGCCAGCCACGTGCCACGCGAGATGGATGTGCCCGCTTGTTCCAGGCCGCGCTGCCAGTCTGGTGCATCGCTGCCGTTGTCGAGGTCCATCCACTGATGCGGCGCCCAGGAATTGCGGAAGCGATGGCGCAGCAGCTTGCGTGCCTTGTCCAGCACCGATCCCTGGGCATCCGTCTCATGCCAGGGCGACCCGTGCGAGTAGTACGACCAGGCAGGCTTGCCGCGGGTGCGAAAGTGCTCGGCCACGATGCCGCGTGCGGCCGCCATATCGCCGTCGCGCCTGGCACAGTCAAGCCGTTGCCCCAACGCGCCCGGCAGCTTCAGGTGATCCAGAAACTGCTCGTCGGTCGTTTCGAGCTGGTGGTTGTAAGGCACGTCGCGCATCGGAAGACTCTGCTCTTACCCCCTCTCCCTTCTTAGGGAGAGGGCTGGGGTGAGGGTGATCGGTTCGTATGGGACCAGCGAGCGCTCCTGCGTACTGGAAGATCGCATCTCGTCCAATCACCCTCACCTAACCTCTCCCTCAGCAGGGAGAGGGACCGGAAGCGACCGCGGCCCATAGTGCGGCACGTCCGCGCCGGCCTCATAGGCGCCAAGGTCCGGCGCCTTCCCGCCAAAGCCATCGTTGAACCCGGGCAATACCTGCCCGGCATCCCGGGCCGCGGTGCCATCCGCCAACCGCAGGTCCACGATCGTGTGCTGCTTGGTTTCATCGTCAGGCGGCAGCACACCGCTGGCAAACGCCGTGGCCGGGTCCACCGCCACGATATTCTTGTAGATCGGTGCCTTGGTCCTCACGTCCTCGATAGTGGCGTACTTCACGCCGTTCCACTTCATGAAATTGGGGAACGGTCCGCCGCCAAAACCGTCGTAGTCATAATCGCAGTTCGTGGCCTTGGCCTCACACGCGAAGGCGTACTTGTCGGTCGTGCCGATGAACAGGTTGTTGCGATAGACGCAGTTGGAAATCGGCTTGCTGGTCCATAGCGCCAGGGGCATGCCCTTCTTGACCACCGTATTGTGGAACATCAGCGCGCCCGACGGGCCGTTGTGCATCTTGAACGGCTCGACCACGACGTTGTACATGGCGTTGCGGAAAACATAGACCGGCCCGCCGTAGATCGGCTGCACGGAGATGCCCTGATAGACGTTGGTCAGGCGGTTGTTGAAGCAGCGCGTGTTACGGAATGAGTAGTCCATCTCGATGCCGTCGTCGGTCAGCTCGCTCACATCGTTGTGATGGAAGTCGATGGCGCTGACGTGCGAGGAGGGCATGGTGTCGATGGCGTCGCCGAAGCCGCTGATACGGTTGTAGCACACATCGCTGCCTACGCCGCTGATCTGGATGCCGCGGGCGTCTTCGATGCCCTGGCTGCGTGGCCAGGTGGACGGCCCTTCGATCAGGTTGTCGGCAATGAAGAACCCGCCCATCGTGCCCTTGCTGTTCTTGGTGGCGGTGAAGCCAAACTCCACACTGTGGATATGACAGCGGCGCAGGACGATGTGGGACGCCTCGTGGGCGACGATGGCCCATTTGGAATTGCGAATGGTCAGGTCTTCCAGCCAGATGTGATGCGTGGCATCCATGCTGATGCCGCGCCCGGGTCGCTCTGCGTCGTCGACAGCGCCTTGGAGGATGGTCTCACCTTTGCCATGCCCCGCGGCGCCGCGCCAGATGATCGGCTTGCCCGGCTCGCCGCTGCGCCGCAGGGTGATGGGCCCGGTGTAAACCCCGGCTTGGAGCAGGAACGTGTCGCCGGGCCTGGCGTGCTTCTCGGCCTCGGCGATGCCGCGGTAAGGGTCGGCCTCCGTCCCGCTTCCGGGAGCGCCGCCGTCGCCGGGCATGACGTAGTAGACCGGCCCGTTGGCAGGGGCCTTGGGCTCGGCGTTAGTGCGTGCGCTGAGCATGTGCTCGGCCGCGGCGCCATCGGGGTCGCGCAGCACCAGCTTCATCTCATAGGCCGTGTCAGGTTCCAGCAGGACGATGCTGCCGGCAAACAGGCGCGCATCCTTGGGCACAACCAGCGCCGGCTCGTGATCGCCGCGCTGCTCGGCGCCGCTTTCGACCTTGAGCAGATCCATGCCGCGCAACCACTCGGCGGCGCCGCCCTTGCGGTAGTGAAGCTCGACGCTCGCGTTGTCGTTGTCATCGCCGATGATCCAGTAGGCGCCCAGCGACATGAGCGTGGGCGCTTCAAGCACGGGGTCGCCCACCGGCCTGGCCGCGGCGCCGGCATAGGCGGCGGGGGATACCAGAATCAAGACGGTCATCACCAGGGCGGTCGCAAGGACACGCAGTGAATATCGTTTCATGACAGGGTTGACCTTTTCTGTGTGCGGCGAGGGTGGCAAGGGGAACGCCAGGGTCCGGAAGGCTTGACCCGGTAAAACCCGCGGAATAACTGCGAGTCCCGCAGTCGTCAGGCTATCATAATCCTCCAACGTGCAGCTCACCCCTCATGCGACACCCTCTCCGTGTTCTGTCTATGATTTTCCGGGTTTGGCCCCCATGGATCGGCTACTCTGTCAACGCCTCGCAAGCGATGATAGTCGTGCACTCTGAAAGGTACTGATGGAACCGATCCGCATCGCAGGCAACTTCATCGGCGCGCGCAGCGAACCCTGGCCCACCGACTGGTGCACCTGGTCGCCGCGGGCGGCGCTGGCGCCGACGTTTCGCGTGGACGATACCGGCGGCCGCGACGGGTCGGCCGCGCTGCTCATCGCTGGCAACCGCGATCGCGCCGCCTACGGCGAGTGGCGGCGACGCGTCGACAACATCGTCGGTGGACAACTCTATCGCTTCACCACGCACTACCGCGCCCAGAACGTCACCGATCCGCGCCAGCAACTCACAGCCAGGCTCGAATGGGTCGGCATCAAGGACCCTCACGAACACATGCCCGTGTACGCACTGGAGACCCACCGCCAGGGCGACTGGATCCGTTGCTCCCATGTCACGCTCGCCCCCGCCGACGCGACCCGTGCGCTGATCCGCCTGGGCCTGCGCTGGTGTCCCGACGGCAAGGTCTGGTGGGACGGCGTGCAGGTCGAGCAGGTCACCGACGCCCCGGCCCGGCCCGTGCACTTGGCGACCGTCTTCCATCGTCCACGCGACACCGCCTCGCCCGCAGCCTCGGTCGCCCAGTTCGTCGATGTCCTCACCCGCCACGCCCCGCCCCCGGAATCCAAACTGGACATCGTCTGCCTGCCCGAAGCGATGACCATGATCGGCACGGGCCTGACCTACGCCGACGTCGCCGAACCCGTCCCCGGCCCGACCACCACCACCCTGGGCGCGCTGGCAGCGAAGCTCAACTGCTACCTGGTCGCCGGTCTCATCGAATGCGATGGCGACAAGCTCTACAACACCGCCGCGCTGCTGGACCGCCGCGGCCAGCTCATCGGCAAGTATCGCAAGACGCACCTGCCCCAGGGCGAAGCCGACGGCGGCCTGACGCCCGGCGACGACTACCCCGTCTTCGACACCGACTTTGCCCGCGTCGGCATCCTCGTCTGCTGGGACATTCAATTCCCCGAAGCGGCCCGCGCCCTGGCGTCCCGCGGCGCCGAGCTTCTGCTCCTGCCCATCTGGGGCGGCAACGAGTTGCTCACCCGCGCCCGCGCCATCGAGAACCACGTCTTTGTCATCTCCTCCAGCTACGACATGAAGAGCATGATCATCGACCCCACCGGCCGCGTACTCGCCCAGGCCGACCCCAACGACCCCGCCGCGACGCAGCAACCGGTGATCAGCGCCACGGTCGATCTGGCCCTGCCGATCCTCCAACCCTGGCTGGGCGACATGCGCACCGGCACCTGGGCCGAGCGCCGCAGCGACCTGCGCCAGTGACGCAAACCATCGCCACGGATCACCCAGCGCGCAGTCGCAACCAAAGCGAAGAACAACCACGGATTGCACCGATGGACACGGATCAACCCCCTCTCCCTTGGGGAGACCCCCGGAAGGGCTGGGGTGAGGGGACCTGCGGATGACCATGGCCTGTGCGCTACGGGACGCCCGACGACAGCGTCCATATGCAATGCTCCATCTTGCCGACTTGCGACTACTTCTACGCTTGACATCTGCCCTCTCGTCGCCGTAATCTGGCCCCCAACATCAACTCCCCGGCGTACCGGGGGTCCGGGGTTTCTGGGCACGTCCAACAATGCCGGGCCGTCTTGGAAAACTAACTACCGTCCCTTTGGATGGCCCCCAAAGACTCGGCGCAACCTACTTGCTGAACTGAAGGGCGGCGAAGTCCGGCCTGGGGCCGTTGCTCAGCGGGTATTAACGGTTATCATCGGACTCATGGCGAAAACCAGGATCAAGGGCAAACGCACGCAGCCAAAGAATGCGCAAACTCCCCGCGGAGGGTCCGCCGCCACTCCCAGAACACCGGGCAGCGCATCCGGGGGCGGGGGCCGGCCGTCGGCCCTGCTCGACACCCGCGTCATCTACTGTGGCGACTGTCTGGAGCAGCTCAAGAACCTTCCCCCGTCCTGCGTGGACCTGATCTACATCGATCCGCCCTTCAACTCCAACCGCAATTACGACCCCCGGAAGTTCTGGGGCGAGACCAAGGAGAAGCGCTCCTTCGAGGACCGCCACGCCAGCACCCAGGCCTATATCGACTACATGCGGCCTCGCTGCGAGCCGGAAAAAGGGCGGGAAAACGGGGATAAGGATATTCAGGACCGAAAAATGTACTTATCCCTTTTCGGCCCTCCCCTTTTCGGCCCCGTGGATTGCTTTTCCGGGGGGCGTGGTGGACAATACGGGACGGTTATCGACGGTGCCGGACTTCGCCGCAGGGCGTTAGAATCAGTTGCCGTGCTGTCTCTGGAGCAAGGTCAACAAACCGTGGGCGGATGGCATGTTCTGAATTCGGTCAAAGATCGTCAGCGGCCACGAGCGGCATTCGAGCAGCGCGACTCAGAAACCTCCCGGCCCTTTCCCGAGGCCATTTCCGAGGCAGGCCATGTACATCAAGCAGATCGAAATTCAGAAGTATCGCCATTTGGAGGCCATCACGCTGGGGCCTTTTTTGCGCCCGCCTGACGCCTCTGACTTGGTTGTACTCGCGGGGCCGAATGGGGGCGGTAAGAGTAGCATCCTTGAGCTGATATCGCTCGCGCTCTCGAATATGTACAGTCTTACCTACGCTCTAAACCGGACGCAGTCGGAGAGTTCATTCGAAGTGACGGTTGGGTTGCTTCCATCAGAGGTTGACCTCATTGTTAAACATCAATCGACGCAGACACCTTCCCAACAGAAGGCTATAGAATACCTACAGAATCACCATTCATACCGTCGTTCTTTCAAATACCAGGGCGGTGAATACGCCAAAGATCCTAAGCTTCACAATCAGGTTCATGACCTTGTGCTTTTGGTGCTTCGGCGGTCGTTCGATCGACCGCTCGGCTTCTTTCTGGGTGCCGACCGCTCGTACCAAAAGGAGCCCTTCAAACGCGACAGTGTGTTTAAATACTCTCAATATTCCAAATCTGACTATGTGTGGAGCTACGCGTTTCAGACGACGCAAGCCCAATACAAGGACATGTTCGAGTTTTTGGTAACATGGCGATACCACTTCACACGCGAACTGGGAACTTATTACCTACAGAAAGATGCGGGCTTGCTTTCGGATCCTCCACCCTCTGCCCCTTCCGACGTATACGCAGCCATCTTGCGCCGAGCGTTTCCTGGATATGAGTTCGTCGACAAACCTGAGGATGCGCCTACGGACTTGTTTGTCCGCATCCCAACAGGCGAGATAATTTCTTTCTCAGACCTGTCCTCGGGTGAGAAAGAGGTATTTTTTACGCTTTGCTTCTTTCAGCGACACAATGTCGAAGAAGCCGTCATAATTATCGATGAGCCGGAATTGCATTTACATCCGAGCTTGGCCCGTTTGCTGCTTCGGACAATGATGGACCTGAAGCCGCGTAATCAAATCTGGCTCGCGACGCAGAGTTCCGAGGTCGTAGATGAGGCTGGACGCGACAAGGTTGCGTTTATTCGGCGACGCCAAGACACCAAGAAGGCTGAAGTGGTGTGGGCTTCTGAGGAGGAGGAATCGCTTCGATGCTTACGTGATCTCTTCGGGCAATCTGGCTACATCGGCCTGGCAAAGGCAATGATCTTTACAGAGGGTGAGAACGCGAGCGTTGACCGCAAGATGTTTGCGAGACTGTTCCCACAATCCTCTCGGGACATCAAGTTCATTCCCGCTACCGGTTGTTCGGAAATTGAGCGGATCAACCGTGCAGTGCTCTCAATCTTGGAGAGTAATCTCGGATGGTGTCGGTTCTATTTGGTTCGCGATCGTGATTTCATGACTGAAGAGATGCTTGTGAACGCGAGGAAACGTACCGGCGAGTCAGTATTAATATTGACTCGTCACGAATTGGAGAATTACCTGCTGGATTTCGAGCTTATTTCAAAAACTCTGGGAGAGCTGTTCGACGTCAAGCGTGATGCAGGGCAAGTCGAAATGGAACTGCACAAGGTCGCAAACAGTATGGCTGGCGACGTGCTCCGTGATATGGTTGCTTTCCGTTTGAATCTAATATTTCGTCCCGAAGACTTTTCAACACCCGCGCTGTTCAAAGGCGAAATTGCCTTTGATGCGCAGAATGGGTGGGGCCCGAAAATGGACCAGATGCGGCAGGCAATGGAAACGAAGTCGGAGACAGTCGTTGGCGAAATGCGTTCCCGTGTTGGGGGTCACAAGTATGGAACCCTTTTCGACAGTTGCCGCACAGAAATTGAGCAGGCCCTCAGTTCGCATGGGTGGAAGGGTCTGTTTCCCGGGAAAGACCTGTTGGATCGCTATTGCAGGTCTCTCAACATTTCATCAAAACCGCCGGTATTACATAATGCCATCATCAAGGAAATGTGCACGAACCGGGCCAAGATCCCGGAAGAGATCAACCAAATTATAGCGATGGCTCTTACAGAATGAGGGGGATAAGGGGACTTCACTCGAATCGGGGGGGGCGGGCAAGCGCCGTAGGCCCGGTGCAGGTGGACGGTGGAGGGGGAAGCGCAGTGCAAGATGGAGAGTGGAGGGGGGACGAAGCGCCCAGAAGTGCAGAGTGCGGGCGCGAAGCGCGCGGTGGAGGGTGGAGAGGGGAGAGTTCAAGGTGCAAGGTGCAAAGTGCCGGACTGACCGCTGTCCTCTGGCCGCTGACCCTCTGACTTCTGCCCCCCGGTTACTGCGGTTACTGCGGTTACCGCGCTTGCTGCCGTTCAGACGGCCCCCTTCTGACTTCTGTCTCCTGTCTTCTGTCTCCTTTGCCCCGCCATCCGTGTTTGACCGTGTTCATCTGTGGCGAAAACGCGGCCTCTGCGTCCTCCGCGATCTTTGCGGTGAATCTTTCGGGTTGGGGTGTCGGGGTCTGGCTCAGAAGGGAGAGGGGCTGGCGGGCGGCGTTCATCCGCCGATTTGGGTCATGATGCCAAAGCCCGTGGCCGGGTGTTGGGGGGCTTTGGTGGCCAGGCCCGCGGCCAGGATGTGGTCGAAGCGTTGGGCGTCAAAGAGGGGGCGCAGGGCGTGGCGCAGCGTGCCGGTGGGGCGGGCCATGAGGCAGGGGTAGAGCGAGCCGTCGGCGCCGATGCGGAGGCGGTCGCACTGGTCGCAGAAGGGGCAGCTCATGGCAGTGATGAAGCCGACGCGGGCGCTGGCGCCGTTGGTCAGGGTGGCGTGGAAGGTTCGCGCCGAGCCGGCGCCGCGGGGTTGGGGCGTCCACGAGCGGGTGTCGGCCGCCAGGCGCTGGCGCATTTCGGATTCGGGGACAAAGCGCTGGGCCCATTGCTGCGCCAGCGGCCCCATGGGCATCAACTCGATGAAGCGGATCTCCAGGCTGCGCTGGGCAGCGAAGCGGAGCAGGTCAGGCAATTCATGATCGTTGGCGCCGCGCAGGACGACGGTGTTGAGCTTGATGGGCGCCAGTCCGGCGTCGTGGGCGGCGGCGATGCCCGCCAGGACGCGCTGGAGGCCTGCGACGCCGGTGATCTGATGGAAGGTGTGCTCTTCGAGCGAATCGAGGCTGATGTTGACGCGGCGCAAGCCCGCCTGCGCCAGCGAGCGCGCCTGACGTGCCAGGGTCAGGCCGTTGGTCGTCAGGGCCAGGTCTTGCAGGCCGGCGATGTCGGACAAGCGGGTGATGATCTCGGGCAGGTCGTGTCGCGTGGTGGGTTCGCCGCCGGTCAGCCGGACTTTGCGCAGGCCGTGTGCGGCGACCAGGTGGCGGACTAGGGCTTCGATCTCGCGGGGCGTCAGGGGTTGGTCATCATCCAGCGGCGTGGAACCTGCGGGCCGGCAATAGGTGCAGCGCATGCCGCAGGCCCGGGTGATCGACAGGCGCAGATACCTGAGGCGGCGACCTTGAGCATCCTGCATCATGCGCTGACGGGCTCCAGCTTCACATGCGTGTCGTAGAAGCTCACGCTGCCGCCGACGGGGTCGAACATGCAGGTGTTTTTGACGGTGGGGTCGGTCCACATGGCGGCGTTGGCGTGGATGCCTTTGGCGCGGCGGGGTTCGCCCTTAATCACGTGGCCGTCGATGGTGACGTCGCCTGCCCCGGTGGCCCAATGGCCAAAGCCCAGGGCGAAGCTAATGACGCCGGGGCGGACGGTCTGGGTGACGACGAGCTTGCCGACGATGGGCTTGTCGCCGGCGGCGCCCAGGGGATACTGGCCGGTGAGGTTGGTGGCGCTGCTGACCTTGACAAGCTGGCCGTGCGCCAAGCCGAGGCGATGGGCGTCGCGGGGGCTGATGAGCACGCCGTTCTCGGGCATGAGGGCGGACATCCACGCATTGGCAATGGTGCGGCTCTTGGTCTGGCTGATGACGCGGTGGGTGATCATGGCCAGGTCGTGACCCTGGCGGTAGGCGGTGGGTTCCTGGCCGTCGAAGCCGCGGATGGGCAGATAGCAGGCGATGCCGGGATGGCGTTGGCCGGTGCCGGCGTGAATGGTGCCGGCGGTTTTTTCCTGGTAGAGGTTGAGCAGGGCCGCGTAGGGATTGCCGACGCGCGCGCCCTTGTAGCCTTTCTCGTGGTCGTCGTAGCGTCCGCCACGTGCCAGCACGTAGACGACCTTGGGCCACATCTTGTCGCCGACGATGGCCTTCCAGCGGTCCACATCGCACACGGTTTTGGGCAAGTGGGCGCGGGCCTGGGCGAACATTTTGACGTCGTGTTCATCGGCATCGGGCACGTTCTGCGAACCGTCGGGCTTTTCACCGAAGGCCAGATTGGCTACGCCGCGCAGGAACAGGTCGTCCGGGTGCTTGAGAGGCAAGCCCTTGCCCAGGCCGTCGTCGCCAAAGCCCGGCAGGTTGAGTTCCTCGGCCAGGCCCAGCAGCATCGCTTCGAGACTGAGCGGAACCTTCTGGCCATAGACCGTGCAGTCTTCGGGGATGGGCGCGATGACCGGCTGACGGATGGGCTGGACCTTTTGCGGGATATTGGGGTGACTGCCCTGGAACTCCCAGCGCTCGAGAAAACTCAGGTCGGGGAAGATGTAATCGGCGTACATCGAGGTGCTGCCGATGAGAATGTCGTTGGCGATGTAGAGCGGGACCTTGTCCAGGTCGCTGAGAATCTCAGTATTGGTATGGCCCGCCGGCAGGGCGTAGTTGGGCGCGCCCATGTAGGTGAAGAGCACCTTGACGGGGTAGGGATAGGCATCGCCGATGGAGGGGATGATCTCCTCGTAGATGTCGCTGGAAAGGGGATACCAGTTGCGCCGCGCGGGGTAGCCGGCGAAGAGGGTGGTCTTCTCGTAGTCGATGCCGTGGCGGATGGAGCTGATGCCCAAGGCGGTGACCTTGCCGGGGTGGGCCTTGAGGTCGAAGAGTTTGCCCTTACCGCTGGTGTCCCAGGTGGTGGCCTTGATCATACCCCCCTTGGCGTCGAAGTTGCCCAGGAGCATGTTGAGGCTCATCCAGGACAGGACGTTGTAGAAGCCGTTGGTGTGCTGGGCCGGGCCGCGGTGGATATCCACTGCCGCCATCTTGCCGTGACTGGTCAACTCGCGAGCCACGGCAATGATGTCGGCCTCCTTGACGTCGGCGATGGCGGCCCATTCGGGAATCGTGTGCTTGCTGGCCGAGTCCAACAGAATCTGGAGACCGCTCTTGACGGCGGTGCCGTCGGGAAGCGTCGTGTCCACCAGGAGATCGCCGTAGACGGGATTCTTGTCGTCATTGGGATCGACGGGCGTGGGCTTGCCGTCGACCATGACGAGCATGAACTTTTCGGCGTATTGGCCCTTGCCATCGGCGGTGGGGCGGGTCTGGGGCTGGATCAACGGGGCGCCGTCGATCTTGACATCGGCGGCGCGGACGAACTTATCCGGCTTGCCGTTGGGGCACGCCACCAGCCAGGAGGCATTGACCCAGCTATTCTCACCGGCGGCGACGGCGGCGGCCTTGTTGGCGCAGGAAAGGAACTTGGCGTCGAAGCGCTTCTCCTGGATGATCCACTGGATCATGGCCATGGCCAGGGCCGCATCGGATCCGGGCTTGAGCGGCAGCCACTTCCAGGCCTTGCTGGCGAGCTTGCTGAAACGCGGGTCCGCCACCGCCATTTTGGTGTAACCGCTCACCAGGTTGCCCGTCAGCCGCACCGTACGGTTGGGCGGGCCGTAGTTGGCCTCGAACAGATTGGCGCCCACGAACAGGATGAACTTGGAGTTCTCGATGTCGGCCTGCCAGTAAAATTTCTGGCCGTTGGCGAATTTGCCGTCCACGTACTGCTCGCTTATGGCCTTGCAGGTGAAGTACAGCGAGCCCTGGCAGACGGTGGTGTGCCCGTGCGCGTTGGTGGTGCCCAGCGCCGCGGCGAAGCGCTTGTAGAAGTCGCCCCGGCCGTCCTTCAACCGGCCCCAGGCCACCACGATCTGATTGTTCCTGGGGCCAAAGTCCGGGTGCTCCGGATCGATAAGCTTGTCCAGGTGGGCTGCGTGCTTCTGCTTGAAGGACTCGACCAGCGCCTTCTTCTTGGCGCTGTCCTTCTCGTCCCAGATGGCTTTGACGTCGGCGGCCATCACCGTCGCCAGTTCGGGATCGTTGAGCGTGATCAGCGCACGGAGGCCTTCGACCTGCCGGGTCTCTTCACCGGGCACGTTCTTGAACAGTGTGCCGCCGGCGCAGATTTCCTTGACGGCTTGATCGAAGGGAATGGTGACCCACTTGCTCTCGCCGCGTTTGCCAGCGCGTTTGAGCACTTTGCGGAGGCGATAGGGGTCGTAGGCCGTCTGGAGGCCCGCCTGCCCCTTGGGACAGATGGCGCCATCAACCGGTGCGGCATCGACGGTATCGGTCGCATAAGGCAGGTGCGGCACCAGGGTCCACGGGTTATAGGGATTGCCGTCGATCTTGGTGAGCACGCCGTCCTGAATTTTGCACTTGATGCCACAGCCGGTGTTGCACTGGAGGCACGAAGAGTAGAGGACGTTTTCCGGATGCGCCAGTTCATAGGGCGCATCGGGACGGCCGCTGTTGAGGATGGCGTTGCCCCCGCCCCCGGCCCCGCCCCCGGGCGCATCACCGGCGTCGGCGCCGCGGGCCGTCTCTTCGCCCAGGACCGACGCCAGCAAGCCGCCGCCCAGCAGGGCGCCGCCGGCCAGAAACCGCCGCCTTGACTGGACACTGGATTCGTTGTTCTTGGCCATGAAGCACCTCAAAGTTTTCGCGCGGTACGATTTGCCACCAGGACATTGATACGTTCGCCCACATAGAAGGCGGCCATGCCGACCGCCAACAGGAACAGGCCGACCAGGTATTCCATGGCCGTGGCGTGGTAGATGTAGGTCAGCCGGTCGTGTTGAAAGGCCTCCTGCAAGCCCTTCAACTCCCCGACCGCCTGGCCCGGGACCAGGACATTGAGGCGGGCGCTGATAAAGGTGGCCGCCACCAGCAGGGCGGCAACAGTCCACGCGCCATGTCGTCTGGTGATCAAGAGCGCCAGCGGAATCGCCCCGCCCAATAGCAGATGGACAATCCAGAAGACCCACCAGTACGGCCCCCACAGAATCAGCTCAATCGCCGGGGCATGCACATTGGGATTCCACAGGGCGATGGAAAACTCGGCGAACTCGAACACGAAGTACACGATCAATCCCAGGAGGGTGACCAAGCGCAAGCGCGCCAGCGCAGCCTCGTGCGCCGCGGCGCTTTCCATGCGCTGCCCCAGGATGAACCGAACCGCCAGCAGCGTCGCGGCGCCGGCGGTGATGGCGGACGCCAAAAACAGCATCGGCAGCAGGGCGCTGTGCCAGAACCCCTTGGCTTCCACCACGCCGAAGAACGCGCCGCTCTGACTGGGAAACAGCACGGAGAACATAATCGCCAGGCACAAGAGCGGCTTGAGCCAGCCCGAGCGCGTGCGAAACGAAAGCAGCCAGCAGATCGCGGCAATGATGACAAACGCGTTGTACATCCACGCATTGAACGCCATCATGCTCGTGAAGCTGGGCGACAGGAAGATGTACGAGGCGCGCTCCATGTGGCCCAGGTCAAGCCAGACGCCCATGAAGGCCGGAATGATCGCCGCGACCGCCAGCACGATGACGGTGCGCAGCGTGGCCGGATGGCGAAAGCCGGGCAGGTCCAGCACGAAGCCGCCCGCTCCCAGCACGAAGGCGCCGCCGGCGATGCCCACCCCGTGGAAGTAGATCGCCACCCACAGCCCCCAGGGCACATAGGAGCCATAGCCCGCGGGCAAATGCCCCTGGGTGATGCGCTGATAGATGCCCCACGCGCCCAGCACCAGCGCCACGCCCCAGACGAGCCATAGCACGAGTCTGACGGGCGACGCGATCGGCGCGGGCGGCCGGGGCGGTTCAAAAGCGGTGGCGGGAATGCTGGTCATAGTCGATTACCTCCGCAAGGCGAAGCGTCACGAATCACAGGCGGCCCGGCGGCCTTTTAGGTGATATAGAACACACGGGGCTGCGTGCCCTTGTGCGGCAGGAGTGTGTGGACGTTGTGCTTGCCAATCAATTCCGTCACCAGGGCGTCGGGATCGTTGGCGTCGCCAAAGTAAGTCGCCCGGCCAATGCAGGTGGTGGCGCACATGGGCAACTGACCCACCTCCAGTCGATGCAGGCAGAAGTGGCACTTCCGCGCGTTGCCCATCGGGCTCTGGTGATCCTTGCGGTTCCAGCTCTTGCCATACTCGTGGTTGGGCTGCTCTTCCCACGGCGCGGGGGTGCCGCTGACCGCCTGGCCGTCGGCGCCGACCGCCGCGCCATCGGAATAGTGCTCGCCAAAGTCGCTGGTGCGCGCCCCGTAGGGACAGGCCGTCAGGCAGTAGCGGCAGCCGATGCACTTGTCGTAATCGACGATGGTGATGCCGTCGGGGCGTCGCCAGGTGGCCTTCACCGGGCACACGGGTACGCAAGGCGGCTTCTCGCATTGCATGCAGGGCCGCGGCGTGAACTTCAGATGCACGTTGGGGAACTCGCCGCTCTCTTCCGTGATCACCGGCCGATAGACCACGCCCGGCGGCAGCTTGTTCTCCGCCACGCACCCGATCGTACAGGCGTGGCACCCCACGCACTTACGCTGGTCGATCACCATCACCCACTTGCGCTGCTCCATCGGCTTGGCCATGGCCTTGACCAGGTCGCGCTGCATCCGCACCAGGATGTCTTCATCCAGCCGCGGCGCAGTATTGTCGAGCACCGGCAGGTGGCGCACCGTGTCCGGGCCGGCGGGATCGCCCGTATCACCCCCCAGACGATCGCGCGCGATCAGCCCGCCCGTGGCGGCTAAACCCGCGCCAACCAATACGCCGGCCTTCACGAATTCGCGTCTGTCCATGGCCATGATCGGTCTCCGTCAAAGGCTTGATCGCGGGCGTTTGCGCGCGGACCGCGCCGTGGTGCGCCGCGGCTTGCGGCCGGCCGGCGTCTTCGGCGCCGGCGCCGACGCGCAGCACTGCCCCAGCCGGCGCTGCACCTGCCGCGCCTCGAACTCGGCGACGTCTTTCAAGGTGGTCTTGTGAAGTTTGGCTTCGATCTTCAGGCGCTCGACTTTCCAGAAGTCATGCGTGGGGCAGCCCCGCTTGTCCGAGCACTCATCCAGCCCCAGCAGACACCGGGGCAGCCAGGCCTGGCCCTCCACGGCCTCGGCCACGTCCAGCAGGCTGATCGTCTCGGCCGGTCGCGCCAGGGCAAAGCCCCCCCGGTAGCCGCGCTTGGCGACGACCAACTCCGCTTTGCCCATCGCCAGCATCAACTTCAGAAGATAGGGCAGCGGAATCCCCGTGCATTGGGCGATGTCCCTGGCCAGCATCAATTTGGAGCCGCACTGGCGCAGGCAGCTCAGTGCCAGGACCGCGTACCCGGTAGTGTGCGACAGGCTCAACACGAGGGGGCCTTTCCAAACAACAGACAAATATACCTTTTGTTGATACGGGTGTCAAGATAAAAGTGGACCGATGTATCAAGAAAGGAAGCGACGTGCCATCGGCGGGCGCTTTACCCGGCCAATGCCGCCGCGGTTTCGCGCAGGTTGCCGTCTTCCATCTCCAGGTGGCGGTCGAAAAGGTCCAGGGCGCGGTGGTCGTGGGTGACGACGATGACGCCGGCGTTCTGCTCGTGGGCGACCTTACGGAAGAGTTCCATGACCTGCCGGCCGCGCACGCTGTCGAGCGCCGCGGTGGGCTCGTCCGCCAAGATCAGCGCCGGGCGATTGGCCAGCGCCCGCGCCACGGCCACGCGCTGTTGCTCGCCGCCGGACAGCTTGGACGGCAGGTGATGGGCACGCTCGCCCACGCCCAGGTACTCCAGCAGTTCCATCGCCCGACGTTTGGACGCCCGCGCGGGCTGATCATTGATCTCCATCGCCAGGCGCACGTTTTCGACAGCCGTGAGAAACGGAATCAGATTGGCCTTCTGGAAGACGAAGCCCAGGTGCTGGCGGCGAAAGCGGCGGACGTTGACGCGCGTGCGTTCGTTCTCAAAGACGCTGGTGCCGCCGATGGCGATGCGCCCGGTGTTGGGCGTGAGGATCAGGCCCAGCAGTGTCAGCAGCGTGGACTTGCCGGCGCCGCTGGGACCCAGCAGCGCGACGATCTGGCCGCGCGCGACCGAGAGCGTGGCGTTACGCACGGCGACGACTTCGGTATGGCCGCTGCCGTAGACCTTGGTCAGGCCCTGGGCTTCCAGGACGGTCTGGCTTTGCGATGCGGCGGCGCTCATGCCAGCACCTCATTGGGTTCGACACTCAAGGCTTTGATGATGCCCAACACGCTGGCGAGCACCGAGATGCACGCAACGATGCCCGCCAGCATCCACAAATCGTCGGCGACGAGGATGACCCGGCGGGGGAAAAGCGGAAAGGCCCAGCGCCCGATGACCCACGCCACGCCGAACGCCAGGATGCCCAGCAGCACCGCCTGCTGCATGATCAGGCCCAGGATCACGCTGTTGCGCGCGCCCATGAGCTTGAGCATGGCGATGTCGTGAAGCTTGTCGAGCGTCAGCGTGTAGAGGATCAGGGCCATGATGATGCCCGAGACGATGATGAGCAGGACGCGGAAGAGTCCCAGTTGCCGGCGGGCGCGATCGACGACGCCGGCCAGGAGCAGTTGCCGCTGGCCGTCGGTGGAATAGACCGAGACGTCGGGCCAGCGGGCGATGACGGCGCGCACGTGCTGGACATCGACGCCGGGCTGGACCTTGACCAGGACCGCGCTGACGACGGGCGGCCCCAGCGCGGGAATCTGCGACGCCGGCCCGAGGCTGCGCTGGATCACCTGCGGCTGACTGCGGCCCAGGTCAATCAAGCCCGCGCGGCCAAAGCGCGCCCAGCGCTCCAGGCGCACGGCTTCGCCCGACAGATCGAACTGAATCGCCTGTGCATCGCGCATGGTGAAGAACGCCATGGCGTCGCCGTTGGGCGCAACCATCGCGCGGGTCTGCCCGACGACGGTGTACGTGTCCTTGCCCAGTTGCACCTTTTCGCCCAGCGGGAGCTTGAGCGCCTGATCGACGATCATCTCGTAATGGCCCTGGCCCAGATGGCGGCCGGCGACGATGGGCAGCCACTGCCCGCGGTCCTCCGGCCAGGCCAGGCCCTGCACCGTGATGCGCAACGGCTGGCCATGCCGCTCACGCTGCACGGTCGTCGACACAAACCCCCGGCTGCCCGCCACGCCCGGCACCGCACGCACCCGGTCCTCGACATTGGCGGGAAGCCGCGAAACCTCGGCGAACGGCCCGCGCGTGTCCTTCTGCACCACCCACAAGTCGGCATCGATGCGATCCACCAGCAACGTCGCATCCTGCACCAGCCCGCGATAGATCCCGCCCATGCCCATGACCAGCATGAGCAGCAACCCCAGGCCGATCGTGGTCAGAACGAATCGGCCGAAGTTGTGGCGAATGTCGCGGCCGGCAAGGTTCATGGCACACTCACCGCCCGGCCTTCGGTCAGCGGCGCCGCTTTGGCGTCACTCGGCCAGATGACCGATTCACCTTCTCCCAGGCCCTTGACGACTTCGACGGATTCCCCGCCGCGCAGACCCAACTCCACGCTGCGCCACTGGGCGTGGCCGGCGTTGCTCACATACAGCCCCGGCTTGCCCTGCCGCCAGACGATCGCCGCCGCCGGCGCCAAGAGCGCCGAATCCTTTTTGGCGGTCTGAATGTACACCTCGGCGCGCTGCCCCACGGCCCAGGTCGGCGGCAACTCCGTCACCGTCACATCGACCAGCAGCTCGCGCGTCTCGCGATCCGCCGACGGCGCCACCCGCGCCACCGTGCCCCGGCAGGGCGCCTCGGTCTGCGAGCGAAAGGCGACCCGCGCCGGCTGCCCCGTGGCCAGGGCCGCCATCGCCGTTTCATCCACCCATGCGGAAATCCACATCTGTTCTGTCGAGATGACTTGCAGGATCTCGCTGCCGGGCACCACGATGTCGCCTTCCTCGCGGCTGCGGCGAACCACCAGGCCGTCGAAGGGACTGCTGATCCGCGTGTCCGCCAGCCGGGCATCGTAGTAGCGCAGCGATTCGTCAGTCTTGAGGACCTGCCGTTCCATCTCGATTTTCGCCAGTTGCGCGCGCTTGAGGTCGGCATCGGCAACGTGCCGGCGCTCAGTGGCCAGATCGAATTCGTGAGGCGTGGCCACGCCAGTGCTGCGAAGCTGCTCGGTGCGGGTGAATTCCAGGTGCGCCAGTTTGGCCGTCGCCTCGGCGCGGACCACCTCCGCCGCCGCGCGCTCCACGCCCGCCTGGGCGATCGCCCGGTCCGCCTTGGCCATCTCCACCTGCTGGCGCAAGTCGCCGTCGTCCAGCGTCGCCAGCAGTTGCCCCTTGGTGACGCGGTCGCCCTGATCCGCCAGCACCTGCGTAAGCAGGCCGGAGATTTTCGGGCTGATGGTGGCCGCCACGCGCGCTTCGAGCGTGCCGGTGCCCATCACTTCGCTGACGATGGGCCCCACGCTCGCCACCTGCGCCGCCACCGGCAGGGGGGCATAGCGCATGCGGTACACCACAAACCCGGCGATCACCGCCACCAGCGCCAGCTTCCAGCCGATCTGCCACAGTCGTTTCATGCGTCGAGTCCCCATTGAGACCTTTGATTAACCACCAAGACACCAAGGACACCAAGAAGAGGCAGGAAGAATATCAACACGAAGACACGAAGACACGCAGACACGAAGAAAGATCCTATTTCATAATCATCTGCCATTCCTGATTTTGCTTGATCCATCTTCTTCGTGCCTTCGTGTCTTGGTGTTCATTTTGCTTTCCTGGTGTTCTTGATGTCTTGGTGGTTCAAGCCGGTTCTTCGAAGGTCTGAATCATCTCTAAGGGTCGAGTTTGGTGCCCGATGCTCAGCGCCGCTGCCGCCGCGGGACCATGAGCCGACAGTGTAGTCCTTAATCGCCGGCGCACGTTGTGCCCACCGCGCACCAAAGGTCCAGCCGGGTGCATGACCGCCCTCGCGGGGCTGGTGGGATCGATCAGTCCCCCTTGGAGGAGGTTAGGAGGGGGGCTGCGCGGATCTGGCCGCGATGCTCACGCTCACGGGTACGTCGTGCCGTCGCGCCGGTGCCATCACGCCGCATCCAGCAACAACCGCGGCTCGACCACCGCGCGCGCCGTCACCCGCCCGCTGGGGCAAGCGACCCGCTCGCGCCAGCACCTGGCCCGCCGGCGCCGACAGACGACCCACTGGCGCCCTTGGCCCACACCCAATTCGACTGATGACCCCTTATCCGCCTCATCGACTGGCGGGAAAACGCAACCCCGCGTTTCGGCCCCGGCCGGTGGGGCCAGGCCAACCCCGGGCCGTACGCAGCGCGACGCCGCCAATCCGGCGCAACAACCGCGCCCGCGCCCCAGGTCAGATAAGACCGCCCGCCGCAGGCTGGCAGCAAGTCCGCGCCTCATTGGGCTGCGCCCCGTTGCGCCTCTCCCAAGTCCGCGCAGGGCCACGCTGCGCGATGTTTCCAACCCGCTGCGCTCAGTTTTCTTGGCGCTGCGCTCAGTTTTCTTGGCGCTGCGCTCAGTTTTCCTGGCGCTGCGCTCAGTTTTCTTGGCGCTGCGCTCAGTTTTCTCGGCGCTGCGCTCAGTTTTCTCGGCGCTGCGCTCAGTTTTCGCGGCGCTGCGCTCAGTTTTCGCGGCGCTGCGCTCAGTTTTCTCGGCGCTGCGCTCAGTTTTCGCGGCGCTGCGCTGAGTGTTCGACCCGCTGCGCTGGGTTATCGACCCTCTGTGCTGGCGCAGCGCCCCGCGATCTTTCCAACCCGGCGACGCCTCGCATGCAGCTTCGGGTACTCGACTTGGGACCCCGGACCCCGGACCCCGGACCTTGGACCTTGGACGCTGCCAAAAGAAAAAAGCCCCGCGGCATCCGAGGACACCGCGGGACCTTCCGGGGGCAATGTTGATGCCATTTTTATATCACGCCGTCGGCGAATGTCAAGACCCCGATGCAGCCGCAAAATGACGTAGCCACAGATGAACACGGATGAACACGGATGGGATGAGAAGACAGGAGTCGGGAGTCGGCAACTCTCCACCTTCCACTCTCCACTCTCCACCGGGCGCTTCGCCCTTCTTCGCCCCCCCTCCACCTTCCACTCTCCACTCTCCACCGGGCGCTTCGCCCTTCTTCGCCCCCCTCCACTCTCCACTCTCCACCCTCCACCTTGCACTGCGCTTCGCCCTCCACCCTCCACCTTGCACCGGGCCTTCGGCCCTTGCGCCCGGCCCCGATTCGAGTAATGTCTCCTTATCCGCCCTCAGAGCGGATCGGCCCGACGGAAGTCGTCTGGGCGGCTGGTAATTCTGGATATCCCGTGTTCTTCGCCCCGTCTTCTTCGCCTTTTGGGTTCGACTTGACAGCCCCGGATGATCCTGGAGAATAGTGGCGGCCAGATAGGAGCCAGGAGACAGACGACAGGAGTCAGATCAGGCGATGGAACTTCGGCAGCGAGCCAAAGGCGTGTCTTTGCCAGGACTATTGTCGGAACTTCAAGGCGAATCGCTGCGAATAGCTATCGACCGCCCGGATTTCTGGGAAATTCGGCTGTTCTCAGAAGTTCTCCAGCAGGAGGTAGCGAGACATCGGCACCTGAAGCAGGATCTCTATTACGGAGTCGCGTTCTCTGGCGGAGAACGGTTTGAGGGTCCAGCGGTGATGGAGTGGGTATTGAAGAAGAACGGGCAAGTTCTAAAGCTGGTCGAGGGCGTCACCGCCTTGGTCAATACTGCTTACGAGGACGCTATGGGGCCACCAGGAACGCCCGGGGATGCCGAGAAGCTGGTCTACACAGCCAAAAGGTTGGGCGATGCTTACAAGGCGGCGATCGAATGGGCCGCTGAATTCCACCGCGTCCAAGTTGACAGTCCTTTTGTGTCTTTGCTTAAGGCGCAGAGCCGGCTCACCGAGAACATTATCCTTGCAATGGAAACTGTCTCGGCAGAATTCGCGCAACAGGTTGAGGGTCTTGTTGCCAACCCCCCCGCAGATGGAGAAGAGCGATCCATCGAAGTTTGCCTGAATCTAGAAATTCTACCGGGCATTGCCGAAGTGGCGAAAGAACTGGCGGACTTACGTCGTAAGTTCCATCAAGGATGATAGCCTTCCTTTGGGACCGAGCGACGGCCGTGAATCAAATTTCCTATCAGTAAACTGCGGCTACCTACGTTCCATTCATGAACCTCTGGGCAATAGCCGATCCGGCTACATTAACCACAAGGTCATATAGGGCCTTTCCGGCGACCTTTCCGGCCTTGGCAATGGCCTTTTTGTATCTGAGCACGGCTATGTCCGATTTGGGCGTTTCGGCCAGGATATCAGGTATAGATTTGGTCAAGTTCTCCCGTTCCGTATCGTCAAGCCCCTCAAGTTCGACTATCACCTCTGCTAGGGCCTTCGTCTTCAGTTCGGTCCAAGGATACGGCTTACCACATGCGTGGCAATGGCTTGGAGGACCCCATTTCCTAGGGATCATCGGTATCTTTGTTGTCTTTTGGTAGAAACCTCTGATTGCACTTTTGCAGGCCGGACAGGCCGAGATGGTCGCTTCCCCACAACGGGAACAGTGGCTCGCCTTCTCCTCGGGACGGTTTGTTGCTAAGCACGATACCACATGGCCGTTTCCGCAGACAACAGCTTCTTCGTAATAACCCCTATTATCATCCAAGTTCGCTCTCGACATTTCCGTTCCTCCAGTATTCGTCGCGTTGTCAGACAGCCTTCACGCTCAGCAGCGGGTGGCTGGGGGGCAGTCAAAGGTGTCAGGTTGATTTATCGCTTTCCGACCGTCTGCTCCTCAATCCATCGCTGATGGCCCTGATATTTAATCCTGACCTCTTTGCTTGCCCCATGGCTGCCGGTCGTGGGAAAGAATCATCGGTTTTTCACCAAAGTGTCCACCAGCAAGAGCAACAGACCAACGACAACCATTACGATCCCAATTGGCGTTATGACACAAAGGGCAGGAACGCCAAGGACAACAAGAATCGCGCCAATCCAGCCGATAACTCCCGCAATTGTTCTTGCTGCTTTATTGCCGGAAGAATTGACGGGTACGCGCGGCGCCGTGGGTGCAGCTACGGCGGCGGCCAGTTTCGTATGGCATGCTTGGCAGACGATGTGCTCTTGCCAAAGCCAAGGTGATTCCAGTTTGCCGATTACTGCCCCGCAGTTTTCGCACGTCTCAGGCATATGCCACCCTTATTTACTGATACAATAAACGCTGACTGTCCCATGCCCCTCATCTGGCCATCGTCTTCATCATCGAAATGATTTGTTCCGCCTTCCTATTGGCCTTCCCGAAGGGATCCCAAGTGAAATTAATCTCGCTAGGCTTTGTTTTAGCCGAGCCGCTTACCCTGAACCAATGTTCGCCAGACTCTGCGATCACAAGAGAGCCTGCCACCTCGGTGCTCCAGAATACGACTTCCGGTCCGAAAAGTAACGATGCCAGCCCCCTCATTGGCATTCTCGACTATGAACCCGACCCGATGCACCGATTGTACGGCCAGACGAACCATTAGCGGAAGTGTTCCCTGAAATGCGTCGTGGTTTGGGGAATACTGGACCCTAACGGGCGCCGCTGTTCCTGGCGCTTGCGGCGGTTCGGATCGCGAAGATGTGCCGCTCTGACTGCTGTATTGCTTCAGCCGTGATGCCACCAAGCGCGAATTCTTGCGATGAGCATGACTCCAAACCCAACGCACAAGGCCACGCAGCCGAGCACCAGGATTCCCGGGGCAAGCCAGAAGAAGAAGACGCCAATTACTGCAAGGATCAGGCCCGGCAGGCCAATAACGAATCCGATGACTTCCTGCTTCTTGAAGCGCTTGGAAGTTGCCTCAATCATCGTTGTCGGCTGAATCTGGGGCGTGCCCATTTGGTTCATCGGTCGGCCGCACCCAAGGCAAGTTGGAGCGAGGCGCGATATCTGCCGTCCGCAGTCGGGGCAATTTACAAGGTTGCCCTGCGGACGCGGTTGCCTCAATTCTCCCGACGCGTCAGGGCTTCGCGAGCCCGGCACGCGGCGCATCGCTCCGCACTTCGGGCATTCCTGCGTTTGGCCCGCCAGACTCTCCGGCGCTTCCATGCCCTCCCCGCATTGGCTGCACTTGAAATCGATCATATCGCACCCTCATTTCGTTCCGTGCCCTGATCGACACAGCGCGGCCGCATGTAGTCGATGTAGGCCTGGGTGCTGGCGTGGCGGTCCTCACCCCCGGATGCCCGCTTCTCCCTGGTCTGGCCCCAGAACCTCCGGGGGTCGTAGTTGTGGTTGGAGTTGAAGGGCGGATCGATGTAGATCAGGTCCACGCAGGCCGCGGGAAGGTTCTTAAGCTGCTCCAGGCAGTCGCCGCAGTAGATGACACGGGTGTCCAGCAGAGAGGACGCCCGCCCCGCCGGGGGCGGCGGCGGCGGCGGGAGCGCGACATCCGCAGACGCGGGATGCTCCCCCGGCTTTTTGTTGCTGCGCTTACGCGTGGTCCCGGCTTTACCCATGAACTGCGATGATAACCCGTCAAGGCCGGATGAACAACGCGATGGACGCGCGTCCCGTTCCAGTCCCCAGCCCTCTCCCTGACCGCTGACCGCTGACTTCCGGCTCGCCCGCTCCCCGGCTTCGAGCCGGCCCCCCTCCCGACCTCCCCCCGAGGGGTGGGGGCGAGGCGCCCGGTGGAGGGTGGAGAGTGGAGAGTGGAGGGGCGGGGCGAAGCGCCCGGTGCAAGGTGCAAGGTCCGAAGTCCGAAGTGCGAAGTCCGAAGTTCAAGGTGCAAGGGGGCGGGGAGGGGGCGAAGCGCCCGGTGCAAGGTGCAAGGTGCAAAGTTAAAGGTGGAGAGTGGAGAGTGGAGAGTGGAGGGGCGGGTGTGGCGGATCAGGCGGTTCTTGTTTTTGCCGTGGCGCCTTGGGCCGCGGGGCTGCGCGTTCGGCGTGCCGCGAGGCTGAGGGTGAACAACGCCAGCCATAGCGCACTGGCCGGCTCGGGGATCACCAGGTCGTAGCCGATGGCATCCATCGCCATCAGGTCGAACGGAGAGATGAGCAGGATTTCCATGAGGGCCAGGTCGGGGTCCATCAGGCCCAGGGGCGGCGCGGGGAAGACGAAGTCCGAGTCCTTCCAGTGCTGGGCCTGGTAGCCGTCGCCGTTGAAGGAGCCGGTGGAGAACAGGGCCAGCATGGTCGCGCCGGCATCGATGGAGAAATAGGGGCCTTCACCCGGCGCAGGCGAGGCCTGGTCAAAGGCCCAGTCCAGCACCGCGCCGGTGACGGGTTGGGTCGCCAGAGCAATGCTGTCATGCGAGTAGCGGAACAGATCCAGAACGGTGAAGATGGTGTCGTCGGTCAGGTCCAGGTCGGTGCCATAGCCCGGCGGGCCGCGCAGGCGCAGCGGCGTCTTTTCGCCGGCAAAGTCGATGTGATCCACCCCGCCGATGAAGCCCAGGGCGTGCCCCATCTCGTGGGCCACGATGGTCATCGGGTCGAGTTTGCCCGGGTCCACGCCCGGCCCGGGCGTTAGGTCCAGCGCGCCTAGCGCCAGCGAGTTGATCTTGATCGTGCCGTCGGCGCCGGGGCCGCCGTCATGAGCCGCAAGCAGGCCCAGCGCCTTCTGGTTGGCGCGGGTCAGCCGTAACTCGGAGTTGAAGGTGAAGTCGTGCGTGCCTGGAATAAACTGCATGCGGAAGGAAGGCGTCGCGGTGGTGACGTTGCTCACCATGTTCAAGTGGGTCCCGGGCTGAAGCGAGCCCACGGCTGTCGCATCCTCCGGCGAGGTGATATCCAGGCCCAGCTTGGTCTTGACCTCCGTGTAATCAAAGGAGCCGGTGACGCCCAGCGCGTCCACGTCGAAGTAGCCCAGCACGCCCGGAATGGGGACCGGGTCGTAGTCGATGGCGAACTTAATGGTGATGGGATCCAGCAGGAAACTGGACCACATCGCGGCGGCGGTACTGGCCTTGGCCATCAGCACGCCGGCCTCGGCCATTTCCGTCGGCGTCCCGAACGCCAGCTTGCTCGCCAGCACCGGCCCCGGCGTCACCTCGATGGCGGCGGCCTGGGCCGACGGCACTTGGGCCGACACCAGCAGCACCAAACCCATCACCGGGCACCAGCGCCTGGCAGCTTCCATCGTGTATCGGGCCATCGACCACCTCTCTTCTTGCTCTACCAGATGCGACATGACAAGAGGCATACATGGTTGACCCATTCCAATATAGCCGAACACCCTGTCGGTCCGAAAGGGCAAATTGCATGATTTGCAAAAAAAAGCCCCGCGATAATTTCGACGGCAATGGCCCTGCCCAGAGCCTGGCCGCCTTCCACTGCCCAGCAATTGTGGATATGCGGGGCACTTGGCCGAGCCCTGCGCTCATGCCACGGCACTCATCGACTCGAAGGAGCGCTGCGCCGCCTCGCCATGGACGCTTGCAGGCTAGAATCCCAGTTATGAGCGACTTGTGGCATGGTCAGCGTGAGGCGAATCGCAAGGCGGTGGAGCCGCTGGCGGTGCGCATGCGGCCGCGCGATCTGGAGGAGTTTGCCGGGCAGCGGCATTTTCTGGGGCCGGGCATGCTGCTGCGGCGGATGATCGAGGCCGACCGGATGACCAGCGTGATCTTCTATGGCCCGCCGGGCACGGGCAAGACGACGCTGGCGGAGCTGATCGCCCGGCAGACGCATCGCCACTTCGAACGCGCCAACGCCGCCGCCATCGGCGTCAAGGAAGTCCGCTTCGTGCTCGAGCAGGCGCTGGCGCGGCTGGAAGCCAGTAAGACACGCACCATCTTCTTCCTCGATGAAATCCATCGCTTCACCCGAGCCCAGCAGGATGTGCTCCTGGGGGATGTGGAACGCGGCGTGATCACGCTGATCGGCGCGACCACGGAGAACCCGTTCTTCGCGGTTAATGCGCCGCTGGTGTCGCGGTCGCAGATTTTCCAGTTCGAGGCGTTGGGCGAGGAGGACATTGCCGCGCTGGTTCGCCGGGCCATCGCCGATCCCCAGCGCGGCTACGGCAAGCTGGATGTGCAGGTGAGTGACGATGCGATCGCGCTATGGGCCAAGATGAGCGACGGCGATGCCCGGCGGGCGCTCTCGGCGCTGGAGATCGCGGTGGGGTCGGGGGGAGTGGGGGGAAAGTCGCAAGTCGAAAAGTCACAAGTCACAAGTCAGGAAGGCGATCGTTCTGACTTGCGACTTGAGACTGATGGACTTGAGACTTTCCCCGTCGTCATCGACCTGCCCACCGCCGAGCAGTCGATGCAGCAGAAGGCGATCGTGTACGACGGCACGGGCGACCAGCATTACGACGCGGCATCGGCGCTGATCAAGTCGATGCGCGGCAGCGATCCGGACGCGGCGGTGTACTGGCTGGCGATGATGCTCACGGCGGGGGAAGACCCGCGTTTCATCGCTCGTCGGGTGGCTATTCTCGCCAGCGAGGACATCGGCAACGCCGACCCGCGCGCCATCGAGATCGCCAACGCCGCCTACCAGATCACCGAGCGCGTGGGCATGCCCGAATGCCAGCTCACGCTGGCGCAGGCGGTGATTTACATGGCCACGGCGCCCAAGAGCAACGCTTCGACGCTGGCGATCGGGGCGGCGATGAAGGACGTGAAGGAAGGCCGGACGATTCCGGTGCCGCGGCACTTGCGCGATGGCCACTACGCGGGGGCCAAGAAGCTGGGCAACGCCGAGGGCTACCAATATGCTCATGATGGACAGGGGGGTTTTGTCGATCAAGAATATCTAGGCGTGGACAAGCGCTACTACGAGCCGACGCAGCGCGGCTATGAGCAGCGGATTGCCCAGTACATGGAGTGGATCGCCGGGCAGCGCAAGGGCGAGGCGAAGGCGTGAACAGAGCCGCGCGGCGTAAGCCCGCGGGCGAACGAGCATGTGTACCCGTGCCTCCGCGGGCTTACGCTGCGCGGCTCTGATTGAGTTTGCTAAACTGAGCCCTTTTCAACCCTCGGTCAAGGACGACCCTATGAGCAGTATCACCTCCACGGAAGGTGCCCCCGACATGACATTACCCACGCATGGCCGATCACTCCCGGGCGCAGGCCCGAACCTGGCGCCAGGTGGCCGCGGCCGCGTCACCGGAACCCGGCGGCGCTCGCCGGTGGTTTACGTCGTCGTGGCACTTCTAGCGGTCCTCGTGGCAGCAGGTGCATACCTGTACTGGCCGACCGCCGCAACGACAACGGGTGATCCGGCGGCACCTGCACCGTTGGCATCGCCCAACGCTGCTGGTACTCCCGCAGCGGCGCCCGCGCCCGCCGCACCGCCGTCGGCCCTCACCAATCGCGTGGCATCGCCGCCGCCCGCGTTGCCATCGCCTGTCGCGCCGCCTCCCTCAACCACCGCACCGGCTGCACCGGCTGCACCGGCTGCACCGGCCGCCGCCGCGCCTCCACCCGTCGCTGCACCCGTCGGCGCGGTGGCCGATCCCCGCTTTGCCCAGGGCATGAAGCTCATCGAACAGGGCCAACTGCTCCAGGGCCGCGATGTGCTCAGCGTCTTGCTCTTCGACCCTACCAGTGCGCTATCCAACGGCGAAGCGCAGACCGTGCGTGCCACGTTGGCGAGCATCAACAAGGACCTGGTGTTTTCCAGCAAGGTCACGGCGAACGATCCGCTGACCGAGACGTACACCATCGCGCAAGGTGATTACCTGAGCCGTGTCGCCCCGCGCTTTGGCGTAACGTATCAATTCCTGGAGACGATTAACGGCATTGACTCGCGGCGGCTGCGGCTGGGGCAGAAGATCAAGGTGATGCACGGGCCGTTCCATGCGGTGATCGTCAAATCGCAGTTCCGCATGGACGTTTACGCCAACGCGCCCGATGGCAAGCCGATCTACATTCGCAGCTTCGCCATCGGCCTGGGCACGGATGACTCGACGCCGCCGGGTGCGTGGCGGCTGGCGTCGGGCGGCAAGGTGGTCAAGCCCACGTGGACCAATCCGCGCACGGGCGAGTTCTTTGAAGCCGACAATCCCAAGAACCCGCTGGGCGGCTACTGGATGCGCCTCCAGGGCGCCGATGAGAGCACCAAGGGCCTGTCAGGCTACGGCATTCACGGCACGATCGAGCAGGAGTCCATCGGCAAGCAGATGAGCATGGGCTGCATCCGCATAGGCGCGGGCGACATCGAGCTGGCGTACAAGATGCTGGTCGATGGGCGCAGCATGGTGACCATCAAGTAGGGGCCAACTCTTTGTCGCTTGGGGAGCCGGCTGCGCTATCTGCGCGCTGCTCGCGGCCGGCGCATACTCCGCACAACACCACGCGCCGGTGGCTTTACGTTCTCATCTGCCCTTGGAGCCTTCCGCGCGGATCACCCGATAATGAGGGCATGAACCTCCCCGCCCGCTGGTGCCTGCTTGGTCTGCTGACTCTCACTGTCGTGGCCGCGCTTATGCGTGCCCCGGCCACGTGGCAGCGGCCGCTGTGGTTCGACGAAAGCGACACCTGGCAGGCCGCGTCGCCTGACACGGGTATCACCTACGCGCAGTTTTTTACCTGGACCAATCACTTCGAAAACGCGCCGCTGGGCTTTCTACTGCCGCGCATCGCCACCGATCTGCTGGGCACGCAGGCCGAGTGGGCCTGGCGGCTGCCGGCACTGATCTTTGGCCTCCTGTGCATTCCCGCGATGTACTGGCTGGGCCGCGTCGTGCATTCACATTTCCTCGGACTGATGACCGCGTTGCTCATCGCCTTTGATCCCACGCAGTTCGATCAGAGCCAGCAGGCACGCATGTATCCGATGCTGATGCTGTTCACGATTCTCGCGGCGTGCTGCGCGATTCTGATCTTGCGTGATCCGACTCGCCGGCACTGGCATTGGGTCGTGTTGGGCGTCGCTCTGGGGCTGAGCCTGTGGAGCACGCTGCTGGGCGCGATGGTGTGGGTGAGCATCGCCCTGGGCGCGGCGGCACTGCTGATTGTGGGCTGGCTGACCGGCCGGCCGCACGCTCAGTTTCAACACATCCTGCTGCGTTTCACGCTGGCGTATGTCGCTGCTATCGCCGTGGCCAACGTCGGCGTCTACCGCATCATCGCCCGCGCGATCAACCCTCCCGACCGCGGCGGCGCGGGCATGCCCGTCCCCGCCATCGCCCGTGAACTGGTCGTCGGACTCAAGGACATGATCTGGCCCAACAGCTCCGCCGCCGACCTGCCGCTCTCGCTGCTCATCACCGCAGTCGTCCTCACGCTGGCCACGATCGGCCTGGCACGGCTCGCGTTCCACTGCAAGACCAGCACCGCCGTCATGCTCGGCCTGCTCGTCGGCACCGCGGTCATGATGATCCCCTTCCGCCGCGCCCACCGCTTCATGGACCCGCGATACTTCACCGTCCTCCAACCCGCGCTGTGGATCGGCCTGGGTATGCTGGCGATGCCCTTCGCTAGGGCCAAGGGCCAAGCAGAAGCGCGAAGTTCGAATCAAATCCGAAATCCGAAATCCGAAATCCGAAATCTGCTTGGCCCTTGGCCCTTGGCCCTCATCCTCGTAATGCTCTACATCACCGCCCAGGCCTGGCAGTGCTGGCATATCGATCGCTGGTGGGCGCAGCCGGATCGCTACCTGGTCGTGCCGGCCCTTCGCCAGGCCGCGCAACAACGTGGCCCCGGCGATGTCATCGCCGTCGCGCCGCCCGTGGTGGGGCAATTGGCACGTTACTACGACATCCCGGTCGATGCCGCCCTCGACGCAGCGCTGCGCGATCCCCGGCCGGAGCGGAACTACCAGCCCGCACCGGATCCGCGCATTTCCGCCGACTTTGCCGCGCCGTCCACATGGCTGGTTATCGGCATGGTCAACGACCTGTCCAAGCTTCAGTCCGCCAACGCTTTCTACCCCGGCAAACCCGTCGCCGCCCTCGCCGCCCACTATGGCCTGACGCTCGACCCCGCAGAACTCCAGGGCCGCTTCGCCAAGGACCGCGTCATCATTGCCCACATCAGCCCGGCGGGCATTCAATGGACCATGCTCGAACGTTGATGGATTCCACTGGCGCCAAGTCTTTCCCGTCCTTGTTCATTCGCGTTTATCGGCGGCCGATTCTGCTCTGGTTGCGGCGGCGTCGCGCTGGCTATGGCTGTCCAGTTGTGGCTGTTGGCCCGGTTTGGCCCGCACGCACTCGTGCAGCACCGCCAGCATCTGCTCGCCGTAGCGATCGAGGTTGAACGTCTGCCAGGCCCACCGCTGTGCTTGCGCGCCCATGGCGATGACTGTGTCTCGATGGTCGGCCAGGTGGGCGATCTTGTCCGCCAGGTCCGCCACGTCGTCGGGGCGGTATAGCCAGCCGTTGAACCCGTCGCGGATTTGCTCGACGGTACCGCCGCTGGCGGAGCCGATCACCGGCAGGCCCAGCTTCATGGCCTCGATGGCTACCCGGCCAAAAGCTTCGCACCGCGAGCACATCAGCGCCACCTCCGCCGTGCGCATCATCTCGTAGGGCTCCTGGAGATAACCGGTCAGGTCCACCCACGCCTCCAGACCAAGCTCGGCGACGCGACGGCGCAGCGCCGGCAGCGCCGGGCCGCCGCCGATCACCCGCAGGCGCACGTCCCTTCCCGTCTGCCGGACTCGTGCCAGGGCCGCCACCGCCTGGTCCTGGCCTTTGCTCGCCGACACGTGCCCGGTGATGACGCACCATAGCGGCCCCGCGCGATCGGGCAGCGCCGCCCGCGCCTGGGCGTAACGCTCCGGCACCAGGCAGGCGTTGTAAATCACGCGCCGCTTGGCCGCCGGCACCGTCGCGGCATGATGCGCCGCCACCGCGTGCGAGTTGAGCACGCACAGCCGCGACAGCCTGGCCAGGATGCTCATCTGCCGGCGAGCGCCCAGCTCAAAGCCCCAGCCATGGTCCAGATCGCCAAACTCGCGGACGTGCGTAATATGCGGTGTACGCAGCATCGCGGCAGCTACGGCGCCTTCCATGATGTCCAGCGTGTTGGTCACCATGACATCGCAGCGCCATTTCCGCGCCACCTGGGCGACTCGCGCCGCCCGGCCGATGCGCAGCAGGATCTTGCCGGCTCGCCGGACGCCGTGCAGCGGCTGGATATCCGGCCCGACCCAGGGGTGGTACTTCACTACCCCAAAGGGCACCTGGCGCTGCGCCATCTGCTGGGCCACGTAGTCATGCCTGGGCACGATGCCGCGGCACTCGACCCCACGCCGCAATAGAGCGTCGATCAAGTCGATCATCGACTTCTCACCGCCGCCGGCGGCGCCGGTGGGCGAGACAAAGCAGACACGCATGGCGCGACTCCGTGAGCAGTAGCCTCCAGGGTGACCCGGCCGGCGCAGATCGTACCGCGGGCCGACGACGGTTGCCGTCAGGGCGGCGGTGGCAGTCAAGCGGAAGAGGATTATCGGGGGAGTGACCACGGCTACGGCTACCGCCCGGCTAATTGGCGATGGCCCACGTCCCAACTCAACCAAAACGACGCGCCAGTCCCGACACGTACAGGCGCTGGATCACTTGCGTATCATCGTCAGCGTCAAGCATATCGCAGGCGGCGGTCAGCGCGCCCAACTGCTCCTGAGCGCGCTTCAGTTGCCCGGCCAGGGCGAAGGCGGCTGCGGCACAACCGTGGGCCGAGGCGCGATCGAATGGCGTCTGCGTGTCACCGGCTTGGGCGCTTAGCGCCAGGCACTTGTCCGCGTGGCGCACCGCCGCCTCCGCGACAACGCCTCGACGTGTTCCCACGCCAGGTTGTTCAGCTCCACCGCGAACCAGCGATGCGCGCGCTTGACGTCAAACAGAGCGTCAGTCATGGGTTCTCCTGATTGGGCAACGATGTATAGGCATGCCATTGGCCGCCGACAAGCGCGGGTGATAACAAGGAACGCAGTCTTACTGACAGGAAATGTGACTTCGGCTAGTCGCGGGGGATGATCTGGGGGGTGAGGGGGTTATTGTCGTAGCGATACGTCGTTGTCTCATCCGTGATGTCGGTCGCCAAACGCCAGGTCTGCGTCACGGTCTTGAGCCCACTGCACCTTCCGCGCCTGGCCAATCAAAGACTCCCGACCCCTGATCGCCCCCCTGGGACGATGATCCCACATCAGGACCACCGCCGGGAGACCCGGCTTTCATAGTTTCTTTTCCGTCTCCGCTACCACGAACGGCGTCACATATCTTGCATATTTCACTTAACGCACGTTCTGCCCTTTGCCGAACATCTGGATTGGAATCTTCTTTGGCCGCAGACAGCGATACTATAATGAGCGGCGCATAATTGGACACCTCGTAAACGTCAAGCGCAGCCAGCTTGATTCGCTCAGGCGCATCCTTTGGCCACGGTGTAAGCGCCGCCGTTGTTCCGAGAATCCAATCTGGGTCGCGTAGCAGCTTCCGCACCCACCGCCGCCTCTCTGCCTCTTGAGACGTGCTTGCTATTTTGTCTAGATACTCTAACGTCGTGTGCTCATCTCCCTTTACAAGATTCGCTCCGTACTCTATAGCTAGCACAGTTCCGACACCTCCCAGAAATACCAAGATCCCAGCTAGCAATTGACCTACCGGCTTCCGCATGATGAATATCTCCACTATTTCGGATATCGATGACAGTCGCATTCCACGCGACGCATCATTGCTACGCACCCCGAGCTTAGGGCGCGTAAAGAAATGACCGCTACCGCTCACGTGGCCTGATACTGTAATT
>JBBDMX010000068.1:0-19834 GCA_040878035.1 Phycisphaeraceae bacterium
GTTAGCGTTCTGTTAACAATTCATGGGCGATTTGTTACGGACAGCATTGCTCAGACCCCGGAGGGAGAGGGGGTCAGAGCGGCCATATGCAATTGCCCTGGGCGTCGCAGCGGCCGCAGTCCATAGCGCATTTATTTCGTCGAAAAGAATTGGCCTGCGCGGCGGTGAAGACGATTATCATATAGGGCTGATGTGTCGACCCCGGACCCCGCCCGCCGACTCAAGAGAATCGCCATGACCACGACGACCACGAGCAGCGCCTTCCTGAATCACGGCGCGCCTTCCGCCATCCCGCCGGCGGGCGGCGCGGGCAACGGCGTCGCGCCGGCCCCGCGTGCCAAGCCGTGGACCGTCGCCGACGCGACGCAGCTCTACGGCATCGAAAACTGGGGCGGCCGGTATTTCTCCATCAGCGCCGAAGGCAACGTGCGGGTGCATCCCACCGCCGAGCCGGCACGCAGCATCGACCTCAAGAAACTCGTGGACGAGCTCAAGCAGCGCGACATCCACCCGCCCATCCTCCTGCGCTTCACCGACATCCTCAAGGATCGCGTCACGCAGGTGCACGACGCCTTTGCCAAGGCGATCAAGGACAACGATTACCACGGCCGATACCGCTGCGTCTATCCAGTCAAGGTCAACCAGCAGCGGCACGTGATCGAAGAAATCCTGGACTTCGGCAAGCCCTACGGTTTTGGCCTCGAGGCCGGCTCCAAGCCCGAGTTGCTGGCGGTCATGGCTATCGTCGATGACGCCGACACGCCCATCATCTGCAACGGCTTCAAGGACGACGAGTTTATCGAGGCGGTGATCCTGGCGACCAAGGTGGGCAAGAACATCATCCCCGTGGTTGAGAAGTTCAGCGAGCTGGAGCTGATCGTCAAGTACGCCAAGATGCACAACGTCAAGCCCTCGGTGGGCGTTCGCGTCAAGCTCTCGGCCAAAGGTTCGGGCCGATGGGAGCAGTCCGGCGGCGTGCGCTCCAAGTTCGGCCTGTTCATCAACGAAGTGGTTGACGCCCTGGAATACCTCCGCGCCAACGACCTGGGCGACTGCTTCAACCTCCTGCACTTCCACCTGGGCAGCCAGATCAACAACATTCGCAACATCAAGAGCGCCATCGTCGAGCTGTCGCGCATCTACGTCGAGATGCAGCGCCTGGGCGCGGGCCTTCAGTACATCGACGTGGGCGGCGGCCTGGGCGTGGACTACGACGGCAGCAAGACCAACTTCGAGTCGTCGGTCAACTACTCGCTCCAGGAATACGCCAACGACGTGGTCTTCCACATCCGGCAGATCTGTGAAGACGCCGAGGTCGAACATCCCACGATCATCAGCGAATCCGGCCGGGCCATGGTCGCCTATCACAGCGTGCTGGTGTTCAACGTACTGGGCTGGTCGGGCTTCGACCGCTTCGAGGTGCCCGCGGCGATCGCGCCCGAACAGCGCGAAACCATGCCCGCCCCCGTCGTCAATCTCTTCGACACCTACCATGGCCTGACCGAGGCCAACTTCACCGAGTATTACCACGATGCGCAGCTCGCCAAGGAGGAAGTGCTGCACCTGTTCAACCTCGGCTACTGCACGCTCCTGCACCGCAGCCTGGCGGAGCGCCTGTTCTTCGCCATCTGCTCCCGCGTGCTCAAATCCGTCCGCAAGATGGAATACGTGCCCGAGGAGTTCACCGGCTTAGAGGCCATGCTCTCGGACACCTACTTCTGCAACTTCTCCATCTTCCAGTCCATGCCCGACTCCTGGGCCATCGACCAGCTCTTCCCCATCATGCCCATCCACCGCCTTAACGAGGAACCCTGCTGCAAGGGAATCCTGGCGGACATCACCTGCGATTCGGACGGCAAGGTCGATCACTTCATCGACCGCCGCGATGTTAAGAGCGTGCTGGAACTGCACGACTACACGGGCGAGGACTATTTCCTGGCGGCATTCCTCGTGGGCGCGTATCAGGAAATCCTGGGTGATCTGCACAACCTGCTGGGCGACACCAATGCCGTGCACATCCGCCTGGGGGACGACGGGATGCCCATGATCGACGAAGTGATCGAGGGCGACACGGTCCGCGAAGTGCTCCAGTACGTGCAGTTTTCCAGCGAAGACCTGATGCGCACGATGCGCCGCAGCGTGGAAAAAGCCCTGCGCGATGGCAAGCTCACTCTCGACGAGTCGCGCGTCCTGCTGCGCTTCTACGAAAACGGCCTGAAGGGCTACACCTACCTCGAATAAGCGCCACGCCTATGACGCGCCGCGGCTTGCAGCGCTTTGGACTGCGGTGGCCTGACACCGCTTTACCTTGCGGCCGAGCCGCCGTCGGTTGCGGCAACACGCGGCGCGCTCCGCGAGAAGCTAAAGCGGCGTCGCGGCCGCCACAGTCCAAAGTCGCCGCGACTACGGCCACTCACCTCTCCCTTTTCCCATACAATCCCCGCCCATGACCTGGCCCCTCCCGCCCGACGCTACCGCCACCTACTTCGTCGCCCTGGCGCTGGCGATGCTCATTACCGGCATCGGCAAGGCGGGCTTCGGCGGCGGCATTGGCATTCTTGCCGTGCCCCTCACCGCCGCGGTGCTGCCGGACACCAAAGTCGCCCTGGGCACGCTCCTGCCGCTCCTGATCATTGCCGACCTCTTCGCCAACCTGCACCACGTGCGCAACCGCGACCCGTTTCACCTGCGCTGGCTGTGCATCGGCGCGCTGGGCGGCGTCGTCGGCGGCACCGCGCTGCTCCTGTTTGTCCTGGCGGGCAGCGCCGACAGCGGCGCCACGCTCAACAGCATCCTCAAGTTCGTCGTCGGCGGCGTGTGCCTGGTGCTCGTGCTCATCCAGATGTACCGATTGTTCGGCGGGCACGTGCCGCACATCCCCGGCCGGCCCGGCCCGGCGTCCACCGTCGGCTTCGTCGCCGGCTTCGTCTCCACGCTCGCCCACGCCGCCGGCCCCATCGTCAGCATCTACCTCCTGGAACAGCGACTGGAAAAACGCCTGCTCGTCGGCACCGCCGCAGCCTATTTCCTGCTCATCAACCTCGCCAAGATGCCCACCTTCGTCGGCATCGGATTCACCACTTGGGACACCTTCTGGCAGTCGCTCTGGGTCGTGCCATTCATCCCCATCGGCACGCTTCTGGGCTACTGGATGCACAAGCACATTCCCGAGCGGCCCTTTGCGGTCACGCTCTACATCGCCGCTGTCGTCGCCGCCGCCGACCTGATCGCCCAGGCGATCGGATGGTACTCGCTGCGCGATCTGGCGCATTTGCTCTGAAAGTTCTTTGCCGCTTGCGGCTTCGCGCCGGCGCACGACCAATCGACGCGCCCGGCAGTCACCCACACTGCGCGAAGCCGCAAGCGGCTAAGCATAGTGATTAGAATACCCGCGTGGCTCAGCACGTCGCCATCCTGCTTTCGCGATACATACGGCTGATCCTGGCGGGGCAGAAGACCGTCGAGAGCCGGCTGACCATTCGGCCGATTCCGCCGTACCGCGCCATCGCGCCTGGCGACCGCATCTGGTTCAAAGCGTCGTCCGGGCCTTACATGGCCAGCGCCACAGCCCGCCGTGTCGAGTTTCACGAGCAACTCACGCCGGCGCGCATCGGTGCCCTCAAGAAGCGCTACAACGGGGTGGTCCGCGGCGACGATGCGTACTGGCAGTGGAAGCAGCACAGCAAGTATGCGACGTTCGTCACGCTGGCGGAGGTGAATCCCACGTGCCAGGGGCCGCCCATTCGCTCCAGCGGCATCGCGTGGTTTGTGCTTCCTCTGGAGTGCGGCGGCTGCGACGCCGCTTTCGCTTGCGGCGGAGCCGCCGTCGCTCCGCGAAGAGCCAAAGCGGTGTCAAGGTCACCGCAGTCCAAAATGGCGGCATTTGACGTGGTGCTGACCGCGGGAGCCTTGCGGAACAACTACGTGCGCGTCCCGCCCAGGGAGCATCGCTTCCCTGATGCGCATTACGGCGGCAAGACGCAAAAGGAAGCCGGCAAGCCGCTACGGCTGATCCTGCCCGGCGGCGACTGGGTTGACACCGACATCGTTCGGCCACACATGCTGCGCTGGCGCGGCTGGGGCAAGCTCTTTGCGCAGCACGATGTAACCGCCGGCGATGTGGCCCGCTTTGTTCAGGTGGCGCCGGGCAAGTATCGTGTGACCTTCGTGGGCCGCTCGTCGGCGAAGGAGACCTGATGTCCTCAGCCACGACACCGCTTGATGCTCATGGGTCGTCCGCGCCGCCGCGGCTTGACGATTACACCGCGCCGGCGGACATGACGGAACTGGTCGCGCGTGCACGATATGAAGACCTGGGGCCGGATGGCCTGGACATCACTTCGGCGGCGCTGATTCCCGCGGAGCAGCAGGGCAGGGCGGTGATGCGGGCGCGGCAGGCTGGCGTACTGGCCGGGGCGGCGCTCTTGCCCGCTATTGTCGCGGCCTATGACTCGGCGGTGAAACTCGAATCGCTGCGAGTTGATGCTGCGAAGTTGCAGCCGGGAGCGGAAGTCGCTCGCTTCACCGGTCCGCTGCGCAGCATTCTCGCCATCGAGCGCATCGCCCTGAATTTCGTCACGCACCTTTCGGGCATCGCCACGCTCACCGCTCGCCATGTCGAACTGGTCAGGGGTACGCGAGCACGCATCTGCGACACGCGCAAGACGATTCCCGGCCTGCGGGGGATGGCGAAATATGCCGTGGCCTGCGGCGGCGGGGTCAGCCATCGCATGGGACTCTACGACGCGGTGCTTATCAAGGACAACCACATCGCCCACCTGGCGTTGGCGGACTTGGGCGCGGCGGTACGCCAGGCAGTTGAGCGCATCGGCAGGCAGAACCTGGCGGTGAAGTTCATCGAGGTCGAAGTCGATTCGCTCAACCAACTCGAACAGGTCCTGTCCGCGGGCATGGACTTTGTGTTGCTGGACAACCTGCCGCCGGAGGTGCTGCGGCAGGCGGTGGTGATGCGGGACCGTGTCGCGCCCGGCGTGTTGCTGGAGGCCTCGGGCGGCGTGAACCTCGACACCGTCGCCGCCATCGCACAGACGGGCGTGGATCGCATCAGCGTCGGCGCATTGACGCATTCAGCGCCGTCGCTGGACCTGGGATTGGACATCGCATGACGCCGGTCGCGATTCTCGACTATCTGTTGTTTGGCGGTTCAGTCTCGTCAGACTTGTTGCGTTACGACTTGGGCGCGGAGGCCGATGATATCGCGGCGGCGATCACGCAATTACGTCAGGCGGGCTGTGAGATCGAGCCGGACTCGCCGACGAGCTATCGCCTGCATCGTACGGGGCTGGGCGTGTGGGCGGACTATCTTGCGTTTCATCAGCGGCGCACGGGCTCGCCGCAGCGAATCGTCGAGGTGTACCGCTCGACCGCCAGCACACAGGATCTGGTCAAGGCGCGTCTGCCCGAACCGTTGCTGGTGGTGGCGGATCATCAATCGGCGGGGCGCGGCCGCTTGGGTCGGCCATGGCTGGCGCCGCCGAGGGCGTGTGTGCTGATGAGTTTCACGCACGTGCTGGATGCCGGCGCCTCGCCGGATCGCGTGGCCTTTGTCGCGTCGGTCGCCGTGGCCCGAGCCATTGAGAAGTTGACGGGTCGCAGGCAGATTGGCATCAAATGGCCCAACGACCTGGTGGTCGATGGCCGCAAGCTTGGGGGCGTGCTGGTCGAAACACGGTTGGGCATGGCGGTCATCGGAATCGGCATCAACGTCGATCTGCGCGAGTCGGATATCGCGGTCATGCCCGAGGCGCTGCGCGACAAAGTCACGAGCCTGGCCATGCTGGGCTGCCCAAAGGATCGGCTGGCGGTGGCTGGTGCGGTGATCGAGCAAGTGGATGCGGACTTGGCCATCGGGCACATACGCTCGATGGTTGATGAATGGCGGTGCCGCAGCGTACTGTCGGCGCGGCACGTGCGGCTGAGCCACGATGGCCACGTCATCGAGGGCGATGTCGTGGATCTGGATCCGTTGGACGGGTTGATCGTGCGCACCCGCGAAGGGGCGATGCTGCATCTACCGGCGGCGAGTACGACGGTGCTGGCGTGGTAGTGTCAGAGCCGCAAGGCGTAAGCCTGCGGTGGAGTGACCGCGGGCTTACGCCGCGCGGCTCTAACACCAGGCGACGCGGGCTTACGCCGCGCGGCTCTGACCATGCACCCGCAGCCTATGATCCCGGATGCTGGGAGTGATCATCGGCGTCATCTTCGCGCTGGTGTTTGTCATCGCGCCGCTGACGATGGTGGTGATGTTGATCACCTATGCCGCCCAGGCGGCGACGCATACCGTGGGGACATGCCGGAACTGTCATTACGATCTGCGCGGGTTGGGGGATGTTCGCGCGTGTCCGGAGTGCGGGGAGCCGTTCGTGGTGAACGAGCATGGGGATGTGATTAGTTGAGGGATCAAACACGGAGGGTTCAGACACGCCCGGACAGCCCCGCTAAAGCGGGGCAGCCTCGCTCGCCAGATCGAGCAGGATATCCAGGCCGCGGTCGAGCATGGCGTCGTCGCAGGCGTAGCTGATGCGGAAGTGCGTGTCCCGGCTGGAGAAGACCGAGCCGGGGATGATCAGCAGGTTGCGTTCGATGGCGCGTTCGACAAACTGCGTGGCGGTGAGGCCGAGCTTCTCGGGCACGCGCGGGAAGGCGTAGAACGCGCCGCCGGGCGTCGTCAGTTCGTAGGGTCCGTCTTTGCTGAGGCGCTGCACGACGCGATCGCGTTTCTTGCGATAGGCGGCCACGTGACTGCTCATGTCCATGTCCATGGCCACGACGCCGGCGAGCTGCGCCATCGACGGCGCACAGACGAACGAATACTGCTGGAGCTTGGTCATCTGGTTGATGATGGGCGCGGGACCGACGGCCCAGCCCAGCCGCCAGCCAGTCATGCCGTAGGTCTTGGAAAAACCGCGGAGCAGCAGCAGGTGATCGGAAATTGCAGCAGGACTGACGAAGCCGTTATCGCCTGATGGGTCGTCGCCATAGCAGAACTCGTCGTAAATCTCGTCCGACAGCAGCAGGATGTTGCGGCGCTCGCACAACTCGACAACGTCGCGGCAGACCTGTCCACTGGCGACCACGCCGGTCGGATTCGACGGCGAGTTGAACAGCAGCATCCTAGTGCGTGGCGTGATATGCGGCTCGATGCGTGCTGCCGTGAACTGGAAGTCGGGGTAGGTGTCCACCAGCACCGGCGTGCCGCCCGCCAGGGTGACCAGGTGCTTGTACATCACGAAGTATGGGTCGGGGATGAGCACTTCGTCGCCCGGGCCGACGCAGGCGAGGATGGCCAGCATCAGGCCGCCTGAGGTGCCCGAGGTGATCAGCGTGCCAAAGCCGTCGGGGCGATTCTTGCCGGCCGGCGACCAGTTGGGGAAATGGCGGGTCACCAGGGCGTTGACCTTGTCCAGCAGGGGTTTGGCGCCCTGGGTTTGGGTGTAGCGGTTAAAGCCACGCTCGATGGCGTCGATGGCGGCTTGCTTCACGGGCTGGGGCACGTCGAAATCGGGCTGGCCGATGGACAGGTTGGCGGGTTCTTTGAGGGACGCCGCCAGGTCGAAGACGCGCCGAATGCCCGAGGCGTCGATGGCGCGGGCGCGATCGGCGATGAAGCGGTTGGGGTCGAACATGGGAGTTAGCCGCGGATGAACGCGGATGCACGCGGATTAAGAAGAGCAGGAAAACCAGGGACAGCAGAGAACGTAGAGAATCAGCATGACCTACCGTGGCGCTTCTTCATTTTCTGCGCTTTTCTGCATTTCTTGCTTTTCTACTTTTCTGCTATTTCTTACCCTTGTCCTTGCCCTTGCCGGCGGGCTTGGCAGCGGGCTTGGCGGCGGCGGCAGGCGCGGCGGCGGGAACTGCGGCCACGGCGCCTTCAGCGGCGGCTGCGTCCTTCTTCTTGGCGGCCTTGGCGGCGGCGGCGACCTTGCGGTTGGCGACCTTGGGCAGGTTCAGCGGCGAACCCTTCTCCGCGTCGAAACGCCCCTTTTCCGCCAGGCGGGCGATGCGTTCGGGCCGGCTCAGCACGTTGCGGTGCCGCGCCAGATTGCCACCAACTTTCAAACTGCGATCGATGCTCATGGCCGTCTCTCTCTGGTAATGACCTGGTCAACAACTTCGCCGTCGTACCGAACCAGGTAGGTTTGCGACAGGTCGGTCGCGTCGGGGTTCTGCTCTTTCCAGGTTCTGCCGATCCGGTGCAACATCCGCTCGTATTCGCGACGAGCGGGGCTGCTCAGTTCGCTCTTGCCAAACCCCTGGAGGAAGATCACCTGAAAAGAGGCGCTATTATGGCGTTTTATCGCCTGGGCTTCAACTCCGTTGGCCAGGGCAAAGGCGACGAGCCGGCGGGCGACGGCTTCGGGGTAGTTGACGATGAAGTAGTTGATGCCCGCCTGCCGGGCATCTGCCGAACCGGGCAGGGTGACCAGATTGACCACCGCGGTCTGGTTTCCCGCAGTGGCGATGGGCGTCGGCGTCACAGTCTGGCGGGCCGTGGCGGCGGGAGTCGGGCGGGAAGGCGAGCGTTCGGTGGAGTCTGGGGTGGTGGCTTGGGGTGTCGGGTTGACCACCAGCGCCGGGAAGCCCAGGATGCCCCCGCCGTCCGATCCGGCCGCGGCGACACCCTGCCGGTGCCCCTGCGACAGGCCGATCATGTAGGCGACGACCAGCAGGAACAGGCCGCCGACGAACAGCACCAGCGCCAGGCCGCGGGGCACGCGCAGGACCAGCGGCTGGCCCGCCAGCTTCCACCAGGCGCCGCCGCTCGGCTCGGACGCAGTGGCGGACCGGTGCATCGAGTCGCGGATGCCGCCGGGCGCTCCGGCCGAACCGGAGCTTCCGGGACTGCCGGGACTTCCGGGGGGCAAGGCGGTCCGCGGCGGGTTGGACCGCATGACCTGATAGGGCGGCGGACTGTGACGGGGTCGAAGAGCCATGGGAAGATTGTAGCCACAGATGAACACAGATGGACACAGATAGGAAATGACCAATGCCTGAATTCGAATGACCAATGAATGGCCAAGTTCCAATGAGGAAACAACGGCGATCATGAAACCTTGGAGTTGGAACACTGGAAGTTCATTCGAGTTTGGTCTTTCTGTCTATCCGTGTTCATCTGTGCTTATCTGGGGCTATTGACCCACCGCGATCACGCTGGCGGTGGCGTGCGTGCTGATGTGGCTGATGCTCACCATCCACTGCGTGATACCCAGTTCGCGGGCCACTTCCGCACAGCGGCCGTGCAATACCACCGTCGGCTGCCCCGACGGCTGGCGGACAATCTCGGCGTCGGTCCAGGCGATGCCCCCGCCCCAGCCCGTGCCCAGGGCCTTGAGAATCGCCTCCTTCCCGGCAAAACGCCCCGACAGATGCTCGACCATGCGCTTGCGGTCGCTGGCATACGCCAGTTCGCGGACAGTGAACACCCGCGAGGTGAACCGCTCGCCATGCTCTTGGAGCATGCGCGCGATCCGCGCCGTCTCGACGATGTCGATGCCGTGGCCGATGATCCGCATGGCGGGCATTGTATGGCAAGCCGGCGTGCCAAAAAGTCTAAACCGCGCTTGACTTGGCGCCGAGCATTAGACAAAATGTCTATGTGCGGGTGATCAGCCTCAAGCCGTTGCGGGAGTTCTGGGAACGCCATGCCGAAGCTCGGGCGCCGCTTCGGCTCTGGTATCGAACGGCAACGGAGGCGGCCTGGTCCAGTCTTGCGGATATTCGCCGAACTTACCCGCACGCCGATGGCGTGACGACCGCTAACGGTGAGACGCTGACTGTGTTCAACATCGCCGGCAACAAATACCGCCTGGTGGCTCGCATACGGTTCGACTACCAGTTGATCAACGTGCGGGCCGTGATGACCCACCAGGAGTATGGCCAAGGCAAGTGGAAGGACTGATCATGCCAACAACCAGGAATGCCAACGAAAAGCTGCCCGGACGTTTTGACGATCTCGTGGCGGTGATGGCGCCACAGGCCATCATGGACGACGTGCATTACGAGAACGTGGTCGAGATGAGTGATCGCCTGATGGCGGCTGGAAAGTTGACCAAGGGGCAGGAGTTGTATCTTGAAACGCTGGTGCAACTCGTACAGGCCTATGAGGCCAGGCGCCATGCCATCGACGTGGCCGATCTTGGCGGACTGGTTGCTTTGCGTCACCTGCTGGCGGAAAACGACATGAATGCGTCGGATTTGGCGCGCCTGTTGGGTGTTCACCCGAGCATGGGCTCGAAGATTCTCAACGGCGAGCGATCCCTGACCGTCGAGCACCTGCGCAAGCTCGCCGACAGGTTCAAGGTGCGCCCTGAACTGTTCATGGCGTGATTTTTCGCCTTCGTGCCTTCGTGTTGAGCTACTGACTTGCGGCCGCGACGGGTTCGAGGATGGGCATGGGGAGGTTGGCCACGGCGGCGCCGCATTCGGGGCACTTGCCGTCCGAGGCGCCGTAGAGCAGGTAGTCGCACTGCGGGCAGCGTGGCTCGGCCAGGCGTACCTGGATAAAGAGCAGGCATTGCGCGCAGCGTCCGCCGCCGACGGGCAGGGTCTGTTTGCTGCCGCAGCGTGGACAGGTGAGGCTGACTTGCTTGATGTCGCGTGACTCGACGACAGGCCGGTCGGCGCGTTGGAAGCGTGCCAGGATGATCACCGCCAGCGTGCCGCAGCCCGCCAGGACGCCGGTGGCGCCCGCCAGGCGCACAAAGGCGTCGTCCACATCGCGCACCATCGGGCCGCCAAACTCGTCGACGAGCAATCCAAGGATCAGGGATATGCCGCTGATCAGACCCAGCGCGATGGCCACGCGCTGAAGCCAGACGTGCAGGCCGCGGAGAGCTGGGTACGACGTGGCGGCGGCGTGGGCGGCGACGATGGCCAAGGTCAGCAGCGACCAGGTGAACCAGGCATCATCCCAGTTCGACCAGGATGCCCAGGTGCCGTAGGTGGCCGTGGCGAGACCGGCAGCGGCGGCGGCCACGCCCGGCCAGCGCCACAGGCCCAGTGCGGGAGGCTTCCAGCCCAATAGCGCCAGGGCGCCAAAGAGGCCGAACATCAGCACGAAGTAGCCAGTGACACCCCACATTTCCGAATCGGCGAAGGTGAGTCCATAGGGTACCCACGCAGCGATCAGCCAGCAGATGCCCGCAACCGCCGCCACGGTCATGCCGATGATCGCCGCCAGTCGCGCATCGCGGCGCGTCAGGCCGGCGCTGGCGACGATAAAGGGCGCGCCAACCCCTGCCAGAGCGAGCATGGTTAAGGGCATCCGCCAGTCGTCAGGTGCAAAGGCGCTGTAGAACTGCTGCATGAGGGGCTGGACAAGCAGAGAGAACAGGGCGCCCAAGTACTCCAGCAGCACCAGACAGGCGAAGAGGAGGCCGGGGATTCGCAGGTGGCTTCGTCCGGCGGCGGCCAATCCTGCCAGCAGGAGGCCCGCCGCGATGCCCGTCGCGATCGCCACACCCACCAATCGCCAGGCCCAATCCATCTCCGCCACGAGAAACGCCAGCGCCCCGCCCACCGCGGCCAAAGCCACCGCCGCCAGCATTATTTTGAGCAGAATGGCACGTGTCTGAGTCATGGCAACCTCCCGGTTGATCTCTTCCGCATGGTCTAAGCATACCAAGCGGTTTGAACACGGAGGCACGAAGAGGAGAGCAGAAGAAGAAAGGCAGGAGCATCGATGTTAGCCCAGGCACCACCCCCGGGGGCGGGGGCGGTGCGGGCGAACGGCTCGGGCTCTCACCCCAGCCGCGGGAGCGGCTGGGCTTTCGGGTTTCCTTCATGCCTGCGTGTTCGATCTGCTTTCCGCGATCCGGCTGGTTCCCTATCATTGGTTCACATGGATGCGGCGCTCCAACCCATTGCCGAGAAGGTCTACGCCGGGCAGCGGCTCAGTGCCGACGATGCGATGGCGCTGTTTGCCTCGCGCGATATCTGGACCATCGGCGAGCTGGCGGATCACGTTCGCCGACAACGTCACGGCAACCTCGCGTACTACAACATCAACCGTCACCTGAATTACTCGAATGTCTGTGCCTTGTCGTGCAAGTTCTGCGCCTTTTATCGCAAGACGGGTCAGGACGGGGCATACGAGTTTTCATTGGAACAAATCGCGCAGCAGGCCAAAGATGCGGCGGCGGCGGGGGCGACAGAGATTCACATCGTCGGCGGACTCCATCCGTACCTGCCATTCTCCTACTACACCGACATGATGCGGGCGATCCGGTCGGCGGCGCCGCAACTGCACATCAAGGCGTTCACGGCGGTGGAGATCGTGCACCTGGCGCGGCTGAGCAAGCGGCCGCGCGATCTGCGCGCGGTGCTTGGCGATCTGAAGGACGCAGGCTTGGGCTCGCTGCCGGGGGGCGGCGCCGAGGTGTTTGACGATCGCGTGCACGACGAGGCGTTTAAGGGCAAGATCCGCAGCGACCAGTGGCTGCGCGTCCACGAAACCGCCCATGAGTTGGGCCTGATGACCAACGCCACGATCCTCTATGGCCACATCGAGTCGATCGAGGACCGCGTGCATCATCTGTGTCTGCTCCGCGAGGCCCAGGACAAGGCCATCGCACAGGAGCTGCCCGGACGGTTTCAGACGGTGATTCCGTTGCCCTTCATTCCCGATGATTCGGAACTGGAGCACCTGCCCGGGCCGACGGGATTTGACGACTTAAAGATGCTGGCGATCAGCCGGCTGATGCTGGACAACTTCGCGCATGTCAAGGCGTTCTGGATCATGCAGACGCTGCCGTTTGCGCAACTGTCGCTGGAGTTCGGCGTGGACGACATCGACGGCACGGTGGTGTGGTACGACATCACCAAAGTCGGCGGGGCGGACACGCACCAGGAGGTGACAGTGGCGGACCTGCGCAAGGCGGTGCGCGACGCGGGCTTTGAGCCGGTGGAGCGCGACACGCTGTACCGGCGGGTGCTGCGCGACGGGCCGACGTGGCGCGTGGAGCAGAGTGAACTGGTGGGCGCCTGACCCCTCTCCCCCGGGGAGAGGGTGGCGAGGCTTTGCGAGCCGGGTGAGGGGATCTGGGGATGAGTGAAGCGTGATTCATGTCGAAATCTGACGGCCAGTGTTCCATAGGTTGGCTCTGGTCATCCGTTGGTCCCCTCACCCCAGCCCTCTCCCCGGGGGAGAGGGGGTAAGAGCAATGCCCAGGAATCACACCGCCATCGTGATCGGCGCCGGCAGCGGCATTGGCCGCGCGTTGAGTGTGCTGCTCGCCGAGTCGAGGTTCGATCTGCTGCTGGTCAGCCGCACGATCGCACATATAGAGGAGACAGCCCAGCTCGCGCGGCATCAGGGTAGGGATGTCACGATCAGCACCTTGAGCGCGGACGTGAGCGATCCGTCCGCCTGCCGCAAGGTCATCGACCAAGCCGTCACGCAATTCGGCCGCATCGACGCGATCGCCAATGTCGCGGGCTATGCGGTGCAAGCGACCGTCGAAGCGACCACGCCCGAGCAATGGCGGCGCATGATCGATACGAACGTCTCGTATGTCATGTACCTGACGGCCGCGGTCTGGCCGGTGTTTCGACAGCAGCATTCCGGGGTCATCGTCAACGTCTCGTCCATGGCCAGTGTCGATCCGTTTCCCGGCTTTGCCATGTACGCCTCGGCCAAGGTGGCGCTGAACATGTTCACGCGCGTCACGGCCGACGAGGGCAAGGCGATTGGCGTCAAGGCGGTGGCGGTGGCGCCGGGAGCGGTCGAGACGCCGATGTTGCGGGGGTTGTTTGATCAGGCGGCGGTGCCGGCGGATAGGGCGCTGGCGCCGCGCGAGGTGGCGAGGGTGATACGGGATTGCATTACTGGGGAACGTGCGTTTGTGAGTGGGGAGACGATTCTGGTGCCCAGTCCGTAGCGTAGGAGGGGCACTCCGTGCCACCCGCTAGACGGGGAACTGATCACACACGTACGCCAAGCAACATTTTCCCCGCGGCGCGGATGTCGGCGTCGTGGCCTGCCAGGACGTGGGTGACGGATACGCCCACGCGGCTGGTGGGTTCCTGGCCCGCCACCAGCGCCGGGTCGTGATGCTCCATCTCGCCAAAGCCGCTTCCGGAGGCGTAGGTGCCGTCGTCGTTGTAGGACTGAAGGCAGTCTTCGCCGATCATCGCGTCGCTCTTGAGCGGCACGTCCGCATACGGTTGGCCCGGGATCGGCATGAACATGCGGAAGATCAGCGTGCTGTGTTTCCCGGCGCCACGCCGACGCTGATCTGTCCGGGGCCAAGCGTCTGGTACGCGATAGTAGCCCATGCGCCCGGTGGTCTGCATCGGCGTCAGGCCCATCTTGATGCGGCGCTTGCCGTCGATAAGGAAGCGCACCGCGCTGCTGTCGCTCTTGACGTGCTTGGGGCCAAAGGATTCGTAGTAGCTGTGCGGCTTATCGACGCGGCCCAGCGTCGGGCAGATCAGCCAGCCCGTGGCCGGCAGTTGTAAGAGGTCCCACACATTGGCGATTGTGCCGTGGTCGCAGTCGAGCATGGTCAGCTCGTTGCGGATGGTGAAGGAGAGGCACTTGATGCGCTTGGGCAACGGTGCCGGGGGGCGGTCGATGACATCGAATTGCCGGGCGATGCGCAGGTTCACCTTCTTGCCGGTGCGATGGTCGGTCATCGCCATTTCGGTGGTCAGGCGCAGGTGACCGGGGCCATCCTCGACGATGCGCCAATCGCCCGGGTCCATGCAGTCGGGGACCTTGGCGTGGTTGACCGGATCGCGGCGGGCTTTCTTGATGTCGGTGAAAATGAAGCCAGCCTCGGGCGCGACCCACAGGCGGTCGCCGCCGGCCACGCTGTCTAGCTCACCCCGCTCAAGCTCGGGCGGATGCCAGAACAGGTTGCCCTCGACACTGGGCATGGCGCAGCCGATGATTCGCGCGCCATCGACCGTCACCAGCAACTTGCCGGCGCCGGCGTCCCACACGCGGTGATCGAAGTTGTGCGACTTGAACGACTGCTGGAGATTACTGAGCCAGGTAGGCATGCCGCTTGCGGCTTCGTGCCGCCCCCTCGTGTTCGTGTAGTTGCGCCAAGCCGCAAGCGGCTTCAATCCTTGACTTCGTACGTCTCGCCGGCGTTGAAGAGGCTGTCCAGATCGCCTTCGCCGCGGGAACTGATGGCGTCAGCGACCTGCTGCGTCAGCAGGTCCTCGTAGCAGTCGTCCTCGACGCGGTAGAACACGCCCATGGGCTCGGGGAACTCGGGATAGCTCATGCGTGAGAGCAGGAACGCCAGGTTCTCGTCGCCCTCGTCGTGGAAGAGCAGGTCATCGGCCTTGACACCATCGGGTCCGACGCTGGCCACTTCGGGCTTGTGGTTGCGCAGGATGATGCCCTTATCGCGGTTCTTGCCGAAGATCAGCGGCTTACCGTGCTCGAGGCGCAGGATGTGATCTTCCTTGGTGTCCTTTTCGGTGGCGTACTCGAAGGCCTTGTGATTGAAGACGTTGCAGTCCTGGTAAATTTCGACAAAGGCGGAGCCCTTGTGCTTAGCGGCGCGTTCGAGCACATCCGCCAGGCCCTTGTCCACATCCACCGCGCGGGCGACGAAGCTGGCCTCGCTGGCCAGGGCGACCGACAGGGGCGACAGCGGCAGGTCGATGGCGCCCATGGGGCTCGACTTGGTCTTTTTGCCCGCCTCGCTGGTGGGGGAGTACTGGCCCTTGGTCAGGCCATAGATCCGGTTGTTGAACAGGAGCATCTTGACGTTGATGTTTCGGCGGAGGAAATGGATGAGGTGGTTGCCGCCGATGGACAGGCCGTCGCCGTCGCCGGTGACCAGCCAGACGTCCAGGCCGGGGTTGGTGATCTTGACGCCGGTGGCGATGGCGGGCGCCCGGCCGTGGATCGAGTGGAAGCCGTAGGTGTTCATGTAGTAGGGGAAGCGGCTGGAGCAGCCGATGCCCGAGACGAACACGGTGTTCTCGCGTTTGTTCTTCATCGCCGCCATGACGCGGCGCACCTGGTTGAGGATGGCATAGTCGCCGCAACCGGGGCACCAGCGCACATCCTGGTCGGAGGCGAAGTCCTTGGCGGTCAGAACGGGGAGTGGGGAGTCGGTAGGCATGGTGGTATCAATTTCTGAATTCAAGTTTAGCGGCAGGAGCCGCTGTTGAGGCCGTCTGATTTCTCATGCAGGGCGATCCGCGCCTTGGCTCATCCTTCCGCTTGGCCGTTGCCGCCGACGCCCAGGAACACCGTCGCCAGCGGGCTTTCGCCGGGGGTCACCACGTGATTGCGCGGCGTGAGCGAAACCGACTCGCCCCACTTGGCGCTCAACATCAGCTCAATGGCCTGCTCGACTTCCTCGACCAGGAACGGCTTGCCCTGCACCTTATTGAGCCCGCGGGCATCGACCAGATAGCGGTTGCGGATCAGCACGCGGAGCTGGCCGGTGTTGAGCTCGGGGATCAGCACCTTCTTGAACCGGCGGAGCACATCGCCCAGGTTCCTGGGGAATGGGTTGAGGTAGCGCAGGTGTGCGGCGGAAACGCTCTTGCCGGCCTTGCGGGCGCGATCCACCGCCGTCAGGATCGTGCCATACGTTCCGCCCCAGCCCAATACCAGCAGTTCGCCGCTGGCCTGGCCGTGCGCTTCGAGCGCGGGGATGGCGTCGGCGACTTTCTCCACCTTGAGCCGGCGAAGGTCGGTCATCAACTGGTGGTTGTCGCTGTCGTAGCTGACGTTGCCCGACAGGTGCGCCTTCTCCAGGCCGCCCAGCCGATGCTCCAGGCCCGGCGTGCCGGGGATGGCCCATGGCCGCGCCAGGTTGTGATCGCGGTCGTAAACCTTGTACTTCGCCGGGTCGGTGGGGTGCTGGACAGTGATCTTCTCGAAATGATCGGCCGAAGGAATCTGCCAGGGCTCCGAACCGTTGGCCAGGTAACCGTCGGTCAGGATGATCACCGGCACCATGTGCTGCATGGCGATGCGGGCCGCCTCGATGGTGATGTCAAAGCAGTCCGCGGGCGTCTGCGGCGCCACCACGACCACGGGCGAATCACCGTTGCGGCCGTAGATCGCCTGGAGCAGGTCGCTTTGCTCGGTTTTGGTCGGCAGGCCGGTGGACGGCCCGCCACGCTGCACGTTGACCACCAGCACCGGCAGCTCGGTCATGATCGCCAGGTTCAGCGCTTCGGCCTTGAGGCACAGGCCCGGACCGGAGGTGCCGGTGACGGCAAAGCCGCCGGCGAAGGATGCGCCGATGGTGGCGCACATCGCGGCGATCTCGTCCTCAGCCTGGAAGGTCTTGACGCCGAAGTTGCGCATGGCCGCCAGGTAGTGCAGAATGTCGCTGGCGGGCGTGATGGGATAGGTGCAGTAGATCAGTTGCTTGCCCGACAGCCGGGCCGCGGTCACCAGGCCCATGGCCACCGCCTCGTTGCCCGTTACCTTGCGGTACTTGCCTGGCGCCACCTGGGCGCGGGACACGTGGTACTTGACGGGGAACATCTCGGCGGTCTCGCCGAAGTGGTAGCCGGCCTTGAGCGCCTTGACGTTGGCGTCGGCGACCTGCGGCAGTTTCTTCTTCTTGCCGAAGTAGTCCTCGAGGTACCCCACGGTCGTCTCGATGGGCCGATCGTAGAGCCAGTAGATCATGCCCAGGGCGTACATGTTCTTGCACCGGCCCACGTCCTTGGCGCCCATGCCCGTGTCCGCCAGCGCGTCAGCGTTGAGGCGGGTGATCGGCACGCGGTAAATCTTGAACCGCTGGGTGAACTTTTCGTCGTCGAGCGGGTTGTACCCTTCGGGATAGCCGGCCTTGCGCAGGTTGACCTTCTCGAACTCGCTTTCGTTGACGATGACGATCCCGCCGACCTCGACGTCCTCGATATGGGCCTTGAAGGCGGCGGGGTTCATGGCGATGAGCGAGTTGACCGCGTCGCCGGGCGTATGAATTTCGCTGGCGGCGAAGTTGATCTGAAAGCCCGAGACGCCGGCGACGGTGCCCGCCGGGGCGCGGATCTCGGCGGGAAAGTCGGGCAGCGTCGCCACGTCGTTGCCGTACACCGCGGAGGTGTCGGTGAACTGCGTGCCGGCTAACTGCATACCGTCACCCGAATCGCCCGCGAAGCGGACGACGGCGGCGTTCAAGTCTTGGCGGTTCTTACTGGGATCCTGTACGGACGGTGTGCCGACTGCCATGGGCGGAGCCACTCCTGAATGAGGCGATTCCCCGGGCAAAGTCAAGTCACACATTGTAGCAATTCGAAGCCCGGACGACTACGGCATTATTCGGCGAAATAGCGGTGGTTTTCGCGAAAAATCAGGAAAGTAGCCGCGGCTACTTCTCCTGACCATGCCGGTACACGACCACCCGCACCGGTTCGAGGGTGACCAGACCCTCGGGGATCAGGCGGTCCAGTTCGGGCAGGAAGGCTTCGATGCGCTGCTGGCTGTCCACGATTTCGATGACCACCGGCAGGTCGGAGGACAGGCGGAGGATCGAGGCGGTATGGATGCGGCTGTGGGCGCCGAAGCCCTCGACGCCGTGGAACACCGTGGCCCCCGCCATGCCGCCCCGGCGGGCCGCTTCCACGATCACATCCGCCAGCGCCCGCCCGGCGTGCTTGTCGCTGTCGCCGATGTAAATCCGCAAACGCTGTGCATCCTCGGGTAGTTTCATGGCTGATCCCCTTATTCAATGCCTAAGCCCCGGCATGCCCGCCCAAGCCCCGGCATGCCCGCTCTGGGGCTTGCCGGGGATTCTCCTCGACGCCCCATCCTTCTCCGCCCGCACCGTTTCCGGGGGTGGTGCTCGGGCTAAAACCGTCAAATCGCCCGCGCCAGCGCGAATCCCGCCAGCACCATGATCACGCCCAGCACGTTCTGGGCGACGATGTTGGCCGCGGCGTAGCCCCACTGGGCGCCCTGGAGCATGTGAGTGGTTTCAAAGGCGAAGGTCGAGAAGGTGGTGAAGGCGCCCATGAAGCCGATCAGGATGATGGGGCGCAGGTCGTCGCTGATGACGTGCCGATATTCGGCCAGGCCCCACACCACGCCAAAGAGCAGGCAGCCCGCGGCGTTGACGACCAGCGTGCCCCAGGGAAACTCCGAGGATCCGGGCCAGCGGTGCACCAGGCCCGCCAGGCCATATCGCGCCAGCGTCCCGGCGGCCCCCGCGACGGCGATCCATAGCAATTTCTGGAACACGAGGCACCCTTGATTCGTACCGGCATCAAAGCGTGAACCAGTGTAGCGATATTCGTTGGCCAACCCCGTATAATCGTGCCTTCATGTTGATTCGACGAACGCCGATGTTTCTCGCCATGCTTGGCCTGGCGTGCCTGTGGCCTCTGGCCGGGTGCGACGAGGCGTCCGTGCGTCAGTATCAAGCGCCCAAAGATCCGCTGCCTGTCGCGGACCCGCACCAAGGCGGCGTGCCGGCGGAGATGGCCGCGGCGCACGCCCCGTCTTCGCCCCCGGCGTGGACCGTGCCCGCCGGCTGGCGGCTCCAGGCCGGTCAGCGACCCATGCGCTTCGCCACCTTCGAGGCCGGCGATGGCCCTTCCGGGGGGGATACCATCGAAATCAGCATCTCGACCTTTGCCGGTGGCGGGGAGGAGCTGATGGCCAACATCAACCGCTGGCGCGGCCAGGTGGGCTTGCCGCCGATCGACGAGGCCGACCTGGCCCAGCAGGTGCACGCCTTTGAAAAGCCCATGGTCCGCGGCATCGTGATGGACTTTGTCGGCGTCGCCCCCGCCCCTGGAAGTGATCCGACGATGTCCGAAGCATCAGAGCCGCGGGGGGGGGGGGGGGGGGGGGGGGGGGGGGGGGGGGGGGGGGGGG
>JBBDMX010000069.1:0-70625 GCA_040878035.1 Phycisphaeraceae bacterium
CAGAACACCTGCGCAGCGCACTTGACCCGCCGTTCCCATCGCCCGAATGTGCTGTTCATGACCGGAATTCCCCAACTGGAATGGTCCCGAAACGTCCCGAACTCCGGCGGGCATCATACCCCCCCCCCATCATAAGATGTCAAGACCAGTTTCTCGCAAAAGCCAGATTTCCACCGCTGGACGATCACGCCTTTGCACCAGCCAGGCCGCCGTCAGATAGGATGTCCAATGGGCCGTAGAGGACTTGAACCTCTGACCTCTTCCATGTCAGGGACGAAAGGAAGGTCGCCGAAAAGCCCAGGAAGCGTCATGTTTTCAGCGACTTTAGCGCACCTTCGTTCTTTCGCAAGCCCTCGCCTCGATTTGCCTGATTTCGTGGGAATTCGTGGTATTACCCCCCTTGAAAGTGGTAGCAATGTGGAAGATGGAACCGTTACCGGCGCCAAGGTCATCGACGACAACGGCTTCACCGCGGCGTTGGCGGTCATTGTTGAGTAAACTGGCAGTTCACAACCGCAGACGCGAGGATCAAGCTACGGAGAACTGACATATCCAAATATCCGATTTTCACGACCGCGGAGAAAGCCCAGCCGCTCCGAGGTCCTGCGGCTGGGATTCCCACCCGCGGGAGCCCCGGAGCGAGTGGGCTTTCCGCGCTTCGTCTTCCTCGTTCCTCGTTCCTCGTTTCCCCCCCCCGTGGCGGTCTCTCCGGGCGCTCGTTATCATGTTTTTGCCTGCGGCGTTGGGGGTGCGCCCGCGGCGGCCACCGGGTGGTCCTTGTTCGTGCCGCGGTGTACGAAACCCGCCCGGGCGCCTTACACATCACCTTTCCAGGAGTGTTGCGATCATGTTGATGCACCAATGGATGTTGCGCGGCCTGTGGCTGGCGGCGGTGGCGGCGATACTGGCGTCGCCCCTGACAGCCCGTGCCGAGGAAGCGCCCGACGCCCGCCAGGCCAAGGAAGCCAAAGAGCCCAAGCAAGCCAAGGACGCCAAGGACGCCAACGCCAAGGGCGAGGCACGCAAGCCCAGGCTCATGGGCGCCTATGCCATCATGGTCAAGGAGCTCAAGCTCAGCGACGATCAGGAAGCCAAGATGCTGGCGATCGTGGCCGAGCGTGACGCCAAGCTCAAGGCCTGGCAGGACGCCCACCAGGCCGAGCTCGACGCCGCCGAGCAAGCCGTCGCCCAGGCCAACAAGGGCGAGGACAAAGAGGCCCAGAAGAAGGCAAACGACCAGCTCAAGGCCCTGCGCGCCCAGCGCGCGCAGATCAGCGAGGACGTCGGCAGTGCGATTACGGCCTTGCTCACGCCCGAGCAACTGGCGCACTGGCGTGGCTATAGCCTGTGGACGGGCATGATGGGTCACTTCAAGAAGGCGGAACTGACCGATGAGCAGAAGGAAAAAGCCAAGGCCATCGCCTTGACCTACGGTCAGCAACTCCGCGACGTGAAGGAAGGCGACCGCAAGGCTGCTAACACTATTCGCGACAAAGCCTGGATGCAGGTGCGCGATGAAGTGCTCACACCCGAGCAACGGGAGAAGATGGGCGGCGCGGACGAGAAGGCCAAGAAGCCTGAGAAGCCCGAATCGCCCAAGGAAGACGCCAAGGCAGGCGCCGCGGAGATGTGATCACGGCGTGGCCTTGTTTACCGAGTTCCCCAGGCCGGTCTTCATGGGAAGGCCGGCCTGGACCATTTAAGGGGCCGTATGGGGGACGGGCATGTTGAACCTGGATGCCAGATTGCGTGCGAGCAAGGCCAGCGCCAGGGCCAGCAGCAGGATGGCCGCGGTGAGGGAAAGCCAGGCGGGCAGCAGTTCCGCCGAGTCGCCGACCCGGACCTGCACGGTGACCTGGCCCCAGGCCACCAGAGCGTCGGTCAGGAGGCCCATGCCCACAGCGCCAACGCTGATGCCCAGCAAGTACAGGGCAACGGTGCGTGTGCCCAGTTCCTTGCGCAGAACCATCATGCCGGCGAAGTTGGTGGCGGGCCCCGCCAGGAGGAAGACGAGCACCGCGCCGGGGCTGACGCCCGCCAGGAGCAGCGCCGCCGCCACCGGCGTGGATGCCGAGGCGCAGATGTACATGGGCAGGCCGATGAGCAGCATGAGCAGCATGGCGGGCAGGCCGTGGCCCCACGCCGCCAGGGCATCGGGCGGCAGGACGGTGATCATCACCGCCGCCAAAGCGATGCCCACCATGAGCCAGCCGAGGATGTCGCCGAAGACTTCGAGAATGGCGAAACGCATACCGGCAAGTAGCCGTGCCGGCCATTTGGACTGCGGCGGCCGCAACGCCGCTTTGGCTTCTGGCGCAGCGCGTGTGCCGCCACTGACAGCCAAAGCGGTGTCGTTGCCACCGCGGACCAAAGGGGCAGCCGTCTCGGACTGCTCCGATGTTCCGCAACGGCCGTCTCCACAGCAATGTCCTGCTGACGGCGACGCCTGGCCCGCCCTGTCTGGTGAGTCACCACCGCCCCACTCCGCCAGTACGCCCGCCAGCACGGCACTGAGGATCGCGGCGACAGGTCGAATCACCGCCATGAACGGCCCCAGCAGCGCGTATGACAAGGCGATGGAGTCGGCGCCGTTTTCCGGTGTGGCGATGAGGAACGATACGGTCGCCCCGCGCGAGGCGCCGCGCCGCCGCAGGGCGATAGCCGCGGGCAGCACGCCGCAGGAGCACAAGGGCAGCGGCGTGCCGATGATCGCCGCCTTGAGGATCGGTGCCATGCCCCGGCCGCCCAGCCAGCGCAGCATCACCTGCGCCGGCACCAGCGCCTGCACCATGCCTGCCGCCAGCAGGCCCACTAAGAGCCACGGTGCCGACTCGAGCCAGATCTGCCAAAGGTTACCCAACAGGATTTGCAGCCAGTCGATCATGGTTGCTTGTCTAATTCGCCGGGGCCCAGACAGCCCGGCCCGGCCGATCCAAGAGCCAAAGAACCCTATCATAAGCCCCATGAAGCTGCCCATGGACCACTACCGCGTCAAGCCCGACAGTAAGGTCGATCTCTGCAAAATTCCCAGCCAGGACGACGGCGGGGTTGACAAGATCAAGGGCAAGGCCCAGTTCCGCAAACTGCGGCGGAATCTGGCGACCTTGCAGGAAGCGCTCTACGCCCAGCACAAGCACGCCCTGCTCGTCGTCTTCCAGGCCATGGACACCGGCGGCAAGGACAGCACCATCCGCTCGGTCTTCACCGGCGTCAACCCCGCGGGCATCAGCGTCACCAGCTTTAAGGCCCCGTCCACCGAAGAACGCGACCACGACTATCTCTGGCGCATCCACGACCACGCGCCGCCCACCGGCATGATCCACGTCTTTAACCGCTCGCACTATGAAGACGTGCTGGTCGTCCGCGTCAAGAACCTCGTGCCCGCCCAGCGCTGGAAACGCCGGTATGAGCACATCAACGCCTTCGAGAAAATCCTGCACGACGAAGGCACCATGATCGTCAAGTTTTACCTGCACATCAGCAAGGACTACCAGAAGGAGCGCCTCCAGCGCCGTCTGGATCGCCCGGACAAGCACTGGAAATTCAACCCGGACGACCTTGCGGAACGTGCCCGCTGGGCCGAATATCAGGCGGCTTACGACGCGGCGCTGTCGCACTGCTCCACCAAGCATGCGCCGTGGTACATCATCCCCGCCGAGCGCCGCTGGTATCGCGACCTGCTGATCGCCAGCGTACTGGTCGATACGCTCACCTCGCTGAAGATGAACTACCCCCAACCGACGTTCGACCCCGCAACCATCGCGATCGAGTGAGAGAGGTAACAGGGATGAACACGGATGAACACCGAATTGACGAAAAGGTGATAAAGACGCCAAGCCCCGGCATACCCCGTCTTTGGGGCTTGCCGGGGATCAGCACGCACCATGATCTTTCACGCCCCACACGGCTTGGCCGGTTACGTCACATGACCTGGATCATCCTTCGCATTCTGATCTTCTTCGTGCTGGCGTGGTGGGCGCTGCTTTATGTGATGCAGGACCGCGTGATGTTCCCGCGCGACTTGCTGCCGAAAATCAACCATCCCGCGCCGCCCCCCCAGACAGTCGTGCTCACACGACCGATCGAAGGTGGCAACGTCGAAGCGTGGTATGTCCCGGCTCCGGACGCCTCGGCCCAGCATCCCGCGCCGCTGATCGTCTTCTTCCACGGCAACGCCGAACTCATCGACATGCAGGACTGGCTGATCGATATGTACCGGCCCATGGGCGTGTCGCTGCTGCTGGTCGAGTTTCGCGGTTATGGCCGATCGGCGGGCCATCCGTCGCAGAAGGCGTTTCACGAGGACGCGGCCTACTTCGTGGAGCAAGTGCTCCGGAGGCCGGAGGTCGATGGGGCACGCCTGGTGTATCACGGCCGGTCGCTGGGCGCCGCCATCGCCGCCGACCTGGTCAAGCATCGCCAACCCGCCGCGATGATCATGCAAAGCACGTTCGCCAGCGGCGCGGCCATGGCGCATGGCTTTGCCGCGCCCGGCTTCCTGATGCGCAATCCCTTCCGCACCGATCGTGCTCTGGCCGGCTACAACGGCCCGGTGCTCCTGCTCCACGGCGCCCACGACTCGATCATCCCCGTCAAACACTCACGCCGGCTGATCAAGATCATCCCCCACGCCAAGCTGATCGAGTACAACTCCGACCACAACGACTTCCCGGGCATGAGCAACGTCCGCAAGTACGAGAACGACCTCCGCGCGTTCCTCACGGAGCACGGGATCATCAAGGACATAGATGAGTGATGTTCCCCCATGCAGTCGCTTGCGGTCTAGCGCACCACCGGCTCTGCCGGCGGCCGCGCCACTGCCGGCAACGCCCGCAGTGACAGCAGCGCCTCGCCCACGCGGCAACGCAAGGCATCCAGGAGATTGCGCCCGTGCGGCGTGTCCACCAGATTCGTCCGCTCCCCCGCATCATTGAGCAGGTCATACAACGCCACCGCACGATGCGTTTCCACGTCGAGAATCAGCTTGTGCCGTTCGGTCTCGAGCATGAAGCGCCGGCCGTATTCGCTGATGCAGGCGGTGGCGCTGCGTGGCCCGCCGCCGGAGCGATCGTCCGAGTCGAGGCCGGCCGCACCCACGCCCGGAGCGCCGATGACGGGTTGGTCATACAACAACGGCAACAGCGATCGCCCCCCCGGACACGCCCCCGGACACGCCCCCGGATACGCCGCCGGATACGCCCCAGCCCCGGCTCCGAGGGCATCGCAACCACCCAACGCCGCGATCGTCGCCGCCACGTCCACCGTGCTGATCCCCGTCGTGTCGTACACCTTGTCACGCACCGGCTCGGGCGGCGCGATGATCACCGGTACCTCGATCGCCCCGCACAGGAACGAGCGATGACCCAGCAGCCCATGCTCGCCCAGCAATTGCCCGCGATCGCTCGACAGCACCAGCCAGGTGCGCTCGCGATCGGCGCGGGCGTTCATCGCCGCGTCCAGCCGACCCATGCCAAAGTCCAGCAGGCACACGCGGCCCAGGTAATCCGCACGCAAGCGTCCCAGCGTCATCGGCTCGAGCCGCTGGAGCATCACCAGCGGATAGTCCAGATCCGCCAGCGAATCGATCTGGCGCAGCTCCGCCAGGGCAAAGCCTTGCTCCAGCAGCTTCGAATCAATGACGTCGCTGTACATCGTCGGCGGGGGCAGATCGTTGCCGGGACCGCTGAAGATCACCACCAACGCCCAGGGCTGATCGACGGGCATCGTCGCCAGAGCCCGCCGCGCCTGCGTGATGATGAAGCCATCCACGTCGTCGTCCGGATGAGTCAGGAGGCGATCGGGCTCGAACGGCCCGTAGCGCAGGCGCTGCCGCCGCTGCTGCTGCACCGCCGCGAGCATGTTCTTGCGTTCCATCGCCGCCAGGTAGGCACAGCGCTGCGGCGACATTTCCTCGACGCCGGCCACGACGACCGATTCATTCAACCACGGCGCGATGGCCTCGACATTGCCGACGCCGGCCACGAAGTACCCCGCATCGACCAGGCTATGCACCCAACCCTCGCTGGCCGCCAGCCGCGGCTGAGGCTCGACAAACCCATGCTGCCGCGCGTGCAACCCGGTGAGCAGGCTGGTCATCCCGCCCCAATCCGCCGGGCAGGCGCTGATGCCCACCAGCCGATGGCTGCGCCCGGCAAGCTTGCGGAAATTAGGCGTGACCAACGGCCAGACATGACTGTCCCCCACCGCGTCAGAACGCAGTCCATGGGCCAACAGAATGACCAGATTACGGCGCGGAAACATCCTGCAAGCATTATCGGCCGGACACGGGCGTGGGTGGAGCGGGTCCTCCCCAAACAGGCCGTTGGCCTCCGATCCGCGATTCATTCAGCTTATTGGCCGTCTCATCATTGATGCGCATTTTGCCCGACTTGAAGCCCGGCTGACCAAGCCTGCGCCTTTTGCAGCCCGGAATTCCTCAAGCTCTGAATCTACGCCTTGCATCGAACTACCCACACATCAGCCCGATGAGCCAGAGAAACCGATGGTTCAGCCTTCCCTTCTCCTTGTCTCTTCTGTCTCCTCTTCTCCTTGTCTCCTTGTCGGAATTTCACCCCGCCAGCCACATGGTCATGCGGCGGATGAGCCCGATCGCATTGCGCGGGTCTGCCGCGTGACGATCCATGCGATGCGCCAGTTGATTGATGCAGCGTGAGGCGTCGCTGTTGGGCTGATCCAGCACGAACGGCCTTCGCCGCCGCACCGCCATCGGCACCCGCGCGTCGAGCGTCACGTGCCCGGCAAAACGCGGCTGGTGCGACAGGAACTTCTCGCTCACCGCCTCGATCCGCTCGAACACCGCCTTGGCCTCGGACTGGTCCCGCGCCATGTTCACCAGCACCCGGATGTCCGGATGCTCGCACTGGCGCACGATGGTCTTGATCATCGCGTAAGCGTCCGCCACCGCCGTGGGCTCGGGCGTGGTCACCACCAGTTGCTGATCGGCGGCGATGACGAAGGACATGACGTTGGGACTCACGCCCGCGCCGGTGTCGATGAGGATCATGTCGGCCTGGTCTTCGATCTCCTGCATCTGCCGCACCAGCCGCGCCCGCTCGAACTCCGACAGGGCCGCCATCTGCGCCAGGCCCGAGGCGCCGGCCACCAGGCGAAAGCCGCCGGGCGCATCGAGCATCACCTGCGCAAGCGACATACGCCCGGACACGACGTGCGCCAGGGTGCCGCCGGGCGTGACGTTGCACAGCACGTCCGCGTTGGCGGTGCCCAAGTCGGCGTCGAGCAGAATAACCTTGCGGCCCATCGTTGACAGGCGAATCGCCAGGTTGACCGCGATATTGCTTTTGCCCACGCCCCCCTTGCCGCTGGTGACAGCGACAACCTTGGCGCGGCGTGGAACCGCCGTTTCCATGACCAACCTTCGCAAAGCCTGAGCCTGATCCATCAGCACCGGTGGCCTCCCACGGGTGTCCCCCGCACATCCACATCGCCCAGAACCAGCGCCGCCAGTCGGTCGGACCGGCCCGGTTCAATATGGTGCGGGACTTCCTGTCCGGTGGTGATGAAACTCAGCCGCTTGTTGACTTTCCGTGCCACATTGAGGAGGACCCCAAAGCTGACCGCCTCGTCCAGCTTGGTGAAGATGATACGGTCTGTGCGAATCCGGGCAAAGCGCTCCACCGTGTCCAGCAGCACCGATTGCGTGCACGTCGAGGAAAGCACCAGGTGCACCTCGTGCGGATTGGCGGCGCGGATCATGGAATGGAGCTGGTCCAGCCGCGGGTCGTCGCGCTGCGAGCGCCCGGCGGTGTCGATCAGAAGCACATCGCAACGTTCGGCGGCACAGCGGCGCGCGGCGTCGATCATCTCGTCCACATTGGACACCACGTGCAGGTTCACGCCGATGATCTGCGCGTAGGTGCGCAGTTGCTCGACCGCCGCGATGCGGTAGGTGTCCATGGTGATCAGGCCGACCTTCTTCTTCTGCTTGAGCTTGAAGCAGGCGGCGAGCTTGGCGATGGTGGTGGTCTTGCCCACGCCGGTGGGGCCGATCAGGGCGATGGTGCGTGGCCGGCGATCGAACGTGGGCTCAAGCCGGCCGGCGCTTTGGTCCACCGGAATGTACTGCGCGATGGCGCCCGCCAGCGCCGCCTTCACCGCCACGGGATCATCGAGCTGCGCCGCGCTCAGCCGCGATTTGACCTGGCCGACCACCTCTTCGGCCAGTTCCTCCGCCACTTCCTGCTTGAGCAGCGATAGGTACTGATCAAACAGCGTGGGCGACAGCTCGCCGGCACGCACCGGGCCGTTGCCTGCGCCGGCCTGGCCTTCGCACTGGCGACGCATCATCTGGGCGACCATGCGCCGCATGGCACGCATCTCCTGGGTGAGTTGGTCGTGGGCGCCGCCGGGCGACGTCACGGCCGGCGCCAGCATGGCGGGCGACATGCCCGCTGCGGAAGCGGGCCATGATCCCGGCGCCTTGGTCGCAACGGCGCCGGCCGAGGCGCTCTCCTGCCGAGCGGAAAACTCGGCATAAGCCGCGGCATAGGTGCGGCGAATCAAGTCGCCGGCCGCCTGTGGCGAACCATGTCGAGCCGCGGGGGCATCACCGCTATGCTCGGACAGAACGCCTGTGACCGTCGGCTGCGGGCGCGGCGGCGTCCGCAATGGCGCAGGAGAAATCGGCGGCGATACGCCCGTCGCATGCTGCCCTCGTCGCGCCGGGGTCCCCGCGCCCACGGCCGCCGGCGCCGAGTGCGCCCGGCTACGCGCCACTGTCGCGCGATCGGCGGCGGTGATCTCCACCACCGTCTTAGCGCCCAGGCCCAGGATGCCACCCTTGCGATAGCTGCGCGTGTGCAGAATCACCGCGCTGGCGCCAAGCTCCTGCTTCACGCGCGCCAGTGCGTCGGCCATGCTCCGCCCGGTAAAAGTCTTGACGTTCAATGCCATGTCCTTTCCATGTCAATCAATCTCACGTTTCACGCCGGACCTGAGGCGTTGCGAAGGTTCGGGTTTCCGGAAATCCAGGTCTTCACAGAGACTCAGACCCGGCGTGTGAAAACCACGTCAGTTCATCACCGGCTCCATCCGGTTGTTTGCCATATCCCGCCCACTTCCGGGAGCCTCCAACTGCACCATCCCCAGCGACTGCACTTCCACGCCCTTGCTGATCTCGTTGTAACCCAGCACCGCGACGTTGGGCTGGTGCGGCTCGATGAGCCGGCGAACCTGGGCCCGCACCTGCGGCGACGCCAGCACCACCGGGTGATGACCCGCCGCCACCAGCCGCTGCAATTCGCGCATCATCGCCGCCGTCACCCGCTGGGCGATCGCCGGCGGCATCGACATCGTGGTGCCTTCATTGCTGCGGTCGATGAACGCGGCGATCTGATCTTCCAGCGCTGGATCCAGGCTGACGCAGAACAACCGCGGCGTGGCACTTGCGGAGGTTCCCGAAGCGCCTGCCGAATCACCAATCTTGTCCAGGTCCAATCCTTGTGACGCCGAGTCCATCGAGACGTACTGGCTGCATATCGTTCGCCGCAGGCTGTTGCGCACGTATTCGGTGAGCACTTCGGTATCGCGGGTGCGCGGCGCCCAGTCGCCCAGCGTCTCGATGATCGACTCCATGTCGCGAATGGGCACGCGCTCGCGCAGCAGGTTCTGAAGCACCTTCTGAAGCTCGCCGGGCTTGATCAGCCCCGCCTTCTCGCCCATGCCCAGCACTTCGTCCACCAGCTTGGGCGCCTTCTGCTTGATCTGCGCCAGCAGATTATTGGTCTCCTCACGGGTGAGCAGCTCCCAGGCGTGGTTCTTGACCACCTCGACCAGATGCGTAGCCAGCACGCTCACGGCATCGACCACGATGTAGTTGAGCGACTCGGCGCGCTGCTTCTGTCCAGCGTCGATCCACACCGCCTCGACGCCGAAAGCCGGTTCGCGCGTGCGCATGCCTTCCAGCGGCGCGTAGTCGGCGCTGACCAGGCCGTTGTCCATCGCCAGCATCTGCCCGGGATACACGGTGCCGTTGGCGACACTGTTGCCGCGGATCTTGATGTGGTACTCGCTGGGCTGAAGCTGCATGTTGTCGCGGATGCGCACCGGGGGCATGACCAGGCCCAGTTCGCCCGCCAGTTGCCGGCGAATGGCGCTGATGCGGTCCAGCAGCGTTCCGCCTTGGGACGCATCCACCAGCTTCACCAGGCCGTAGCCCACCTCCAGCTCCATGGTGTCCACCGCCAGCATCTGCTCGATGGGTGGCTGGGCGGGCCCCTTGGCCTTGGCCTCGGCGTCGCGCACCTGGGCCGCCTTCTTCACCGTCTCCTTGCCGCGCAGCAGCCACGCCGTCACACCGGCGATCCCCGCCAGCGACAACATGGGCAGCGCCGGCAGGCCGGTGAACGCCATGATGCTCAGGAACCCGGCCGTGATGGCCATCGGCTTCCATCGCCCCGCCAACTGCCGCGTCAACTCAGTGCCCAGATCGCTGCGCGAGCTGGAGCGCGTCACGATCAGGCCCGCGCCGATGGAGATCACCAGCGCCGGCATCTGGCTCACCAGGCCGTCGCCGATGGTCAGCTTGGTGAACACCTCGGCCGACTCGGCGATGCCCCAGCCATTGCGAAACACGCCCACGGCAAAGCCGCCCACGATGTTGACGATGGTGATGATGATGCCGGCAATGGCGTCGCCGCGGACAAACTTGGCGGCACCGTCCATGGCGCCGTAGAAGTCTGCCTCCTGGGCGATGGCTTCACGCCGTGCCCGCGCCTGGCCTTCATTAATACTGCCGGCGTTCAGGTCGGCGTCGATGGCCATCTGCTTGCCCGGCATGCCGTCCAAGGTGAACCGCGCCGCCACTTCGCTGATGCGCGTGGCGCCTTTGGTGATCACCACGAACTGCACGATGATCAGGATGGCAAAGAGAATCAGACCGACCACCAGCGAATTGCCCGCGACAAACTCGGAGAAGGCCTGGATGACATGGCCCGCGGCGCCCACGGCCTGTGCGGCGTCGGCGGCGTCGGCAGAGAGAATCAGACGCGTTGAAGCGATGTTGAGCACCAGCCGGAACAGCGTCGTGCCCAGCAGCAGCGAGGGGAACACCGAAAAATCCAGCGGGCTTTCCACGAAGATCGTGGTCAGCAGAATCAGCGCCGCCAATGCCAGATTGGCCGCCAGCAGCATGTCCATGATTACCGGCGGCAAGGGGACGATGATGACCATGATCAGCCCGACGATGGCGACGGGGATCAGGAACGGCCGAACATCCTCAAGCCGGTTGAGCCAGGTCACGGATTGGCGGGTGAGTTGAGCCATGGGTTCTATGCGATCCCTCGCGTGCAGACATCTTCAGCCCCGAAGGGGCGCCGGGATGTAGCCACGGGTGGAGCAACGCGACTCTGAGCGTTGCGGAACCCGTGGAAAGATGAGCGAGCAAGCGTTCCAGCCCCGGAGGGGCGACGGGGTCGCACGCATCGATCGAACGCCCCCTCCGCCCCTGCCGGGGCGGAAACCGTCAGGCGCGATTCCTTCCACGGGTTGCGCGACGCCCAGAGCGGCGTCGCTCCACCCGTGGCTACAACCCTTGACCCCTCCGGGGTCACCAGAGGCCAGTGCCCGGGCTGTTTCGAATTTGGAGCTTCATTCGTCATTCGAATTTCGTCATTCGTCATTCGCATCACGCGGTCTTACGTCCGCTCAAGCGATACACGTACGCCAGGATTTCCGCCACGGTGTTATAGAACTCGGGCGGGACTTCCTGGCCCACTTCCACGTTGCGGTACAGCGCCTGCGCCAGTTCCTTGCGTTCGACCACCGGCACGCCGTGCAGGGCCGCCAGTTGGCGAATACGCATGGCCAGGAAATCGGCGCCCTTGGCGATGACCTTGGGCGCGCGCATGGTGGCGTCGTAGCGCAGGGCGATGGCATAGTGCGTCGGATTGGTCACAATGACGTCCGCCTGGGGCACGGCCGCACCGATGCGCTGCATCGCCAGTTGCCGGGCCACGCGGGCACGGCGCTGCTTGATCAGCGGATCGCCTTCCATCCGCTTCATCTCGTCCTTGATCTCCTGCTTGGTCATGCGCAGGTCAATCTCGCGCTGGTAGATCTGATAGGCGTAGTCGATCACCGCCAGCACCACCAGCAGGGCGGCGAGCTTCAGCGCCAGGCTGTAGACCATCTGGCACGCCGAGCCGAACAGGGGCATGGCGTCGAGTTCGCTCAGTAGGATGATGCGGGGCAGATCCGCCAGCACGACCCAGGCGGCGAGCGCGGCGACGATGGCGACCTTGGCCAGGGACATGATCAGGCGAATGGCGGCGCGCAGGTTGAAGAGATTGCCCAGGCCCTTGACCGGTGAGAGCTTGCTGAGCTTGGGCTGGATCGCCTGGGGCGTGAACCGCAGGCCGACTTGACCCACGGTGACCAGCAGGCCCACGGCGGTGAGGCAGAGGATCAGCGGCGCGGCCGTCGCCGCCGCCATGCGCCCGCCGTACCAGAGCATCGTCCCCGCATCGTCGGCGCGAGTCGGGTTGGCCACCAGTTCCGAGCCCAGCATGGCCTCGACGATGACTTTGAGGCCCGAGAACACCTTGAGGCCCAGGGCATAGAGCAGCACAATGGCCGCCAGCAGCGTGCTGGCGGCGGTCAGATCCGTGCTGCGCGCGACATTCCCCTCGCTGCGGGCCTCTTCCCGCCGCCGCGGCGTCGCTGTTTCCGTCCTGTCAAAGCCACTTTCTGCCATGGGAAATTAGCCACAGATGGACACAGATGGACACAGATACGAAAACAAGCCAGTTAGAGAGAAACTCGTTTGATCTGGAGTTTGGGGTGTTGGAAGTTCAGCAACAGGCCGACGCGGATGCTCGTGGCGCGGAGGTAGTTGAGGTACTGGGCCAGATGTTCATCCGCAAATCCTTCGACACACTTGATCTCTACGATCAGACGCCGTTCGACGACAAGGCCAGCCAGATAGTCGCCGACGCATTCATCCTTGTAGAACACCTTGATCCGCTCCTGGCAAGCCACATGCAGTCCGCACAGTTGCAGTTCACGACACATCGCTCGCTCGTAGACTTTCTCGAGAAAACCAATCCCCAACACATTGCTGACCTCAAACGCGGCGCCAATGACTCTTTCACTCAACGCAACCAGTTCTTTATCCTGATCCGTATGCATCATCTGTGTCCATCTGTGTTCATCTGTGGCTATTCACCTGCCGAAGTAGTGCTCGACGGCGATCATGTGTTCGTACATCGTCTGGGTAAAGACGTTGGCGTGACCCGAGAGCGAGGCGGTCAGGATGCCGATGCCCAGGAGGATGCGCAGCGGGAAGCCGATGGACAGGATGTTCATCTGCGGCACGGTGCGGGCGATGAAACCCATGGCCACCGTCTCGAGGAAGATCAGGCACAGGAGCGGCGCCGCCACGCGGATGGCCATCTCGAACATCGAGGAGAGCAGACCGACCAGCAGTTCCAGCGTGTATCCGTCGGGGGCGAAACTGCCCAGGGGTACGCGGTCGAAGCTGTGCAGCAGCGTGGTGAGCATCATGCGGTCGCCGCCGAGCATGAGGAAGATCATCATGCCCATGATGAAGTAGAACTCGCCGATGATGCCCGTTTCGGCGTTGAGTTCGGGATTGAACACGCCCGCCAGGCCCAGGCCCACCTGCTGATCGGCGACATGCCCGGCGACCTGGAGGCCGATCATTGCCATGCTGGCGCCGTAGCCGATGAGCGTGCCGATGGCCAGCTCCATGGCGATGGCGGCAGGCAGCAGCCAGAGCGACAGGGGCGCGTCGATCATCGGCTGGATCAGTTGGCTGCTCTCGGGCCGGCTCATGAGTACGGGGAAGATGCAAAGCGACATGGCGACGGCCCAGAGGATGCGCACGCGCCCGGGGATCGACGCGCTGCCGAACAGCGGCGCCAGCACGAACAGGCCGGTGAGCCTGAAGAGCACCATCAGCCAGACGGGTAGAAAGGGCAGGAAATTCTGTAAGGTGGGATTCATCGTCGCGCATCAACCGCCTCACCCTCCGCCAAAGAGGCGTGAAGCAAATTCCATCATCTGCCGGGTCATCCACGGCGCCAGGAGGATCGTCACCACGGCCATGCCCACGATCTTGGGCACGAAGCTGAGCGTCTGCTCCTGGATCTGCGTCACCGCCTGAAAGAGACTGATGAGCAGGCCGATGACCAGCGCCGCCGCCAGAATGGGCGCGCTGATGAGCAGCATCATCGTCAGCGACTCGCGCACCAGATCGACGGCTTGATCCACTTCCATGCTGCGTCACCTTTTCACCACGAAGGGCACAGAGAAGTAGCAGGGATGAACACGGATGAACACGGATTGGAGACCACAATCCAGTCTCCGAAGCTCGAATCACATCCGGCGTTCAAGGCTCGAAGCACACCATCCGAAACTTCATGCATGTTCATCATGTCCATCCCTGTTCCTTCATTCCCAATCCGTGTTCATCCGTGCTCATCCCCGTTACCTCTCTTTCGCTAGCCCGCCGGTCCGCCCTGCACGAAACTGTGCAACAGATTGCCCACCACCAGGTGCCAGCCATCGACCAGCACGAACAACAGCAACTTGAACGGCAAACTGATGAGCACCGGCGGCAGCATCAGCATGCCCATCGAGATCAGCACGCTCGACACCACCATGTCGATAATCAGGAACGGCAGATAAAGGCGAAAGCCCATGAGGAAGGCGATCTTCAGTTCGCTCAGGATGAACGCCGGAATCAGCGAGAGCATGTCCACGTGGCCGCGTTCGATCTGGTCGCGCGGCACTTGGTCCAGGATCCCGCGGTACTCCAGGATCATGTAGATGTCGTCCGAGTTCCCGCCATATTCGATCTGGGCGAACATGAAGTCGCGCAGCGGCTGCTTGGCGCGCTCCCACGCCTGGGTTTCGTCAATCTCGTTGTTCTGGAGCGGTATGATGGCCTCGCGGTTGACCCGCTCGAACGTCGGCTGCATGACGATCAGCGTCATGAACAGCGACAGGCCGACGATCACCTGCGACGGCGGCAGCGACTGCGTACCGATGGCCTGCCGCAACAGCGACAGCACAATCACGATCCGCGTGAACGACGTGGTCATGATCAGGATCGACGGCGCGATGGTCAGCACCGTCAGGAGCAGCAGGATCGACAGGCTGGTGGACAGGCCCTTGCGCGGGCCGTCGGTCGGCGCCGCGGGCGTGGCGGCGCCGTTGCGTTCGCCGGTGGCGGATTGGACCGGAGCCGCCGCGCCGGCTGGACCAAACGGCATCACCTCGCTGGCGTGTTGAAGGATCGACACCGGGTTGTAGATGTCCAGTGGAGCGTTGGCATTGGTGGTCGGCGGCGGCGCGGCGCCAGAGGGGCTCGACGACTGTGCACCGGCGGGCACGGCGCCACCCATGATGACCATGACGAACACCACGGCGCTCCAGGCGCCGCAGGCAGACCCGCTCAAACGGAGCTGCCCGGCGCCCCTGATCTCAGGATGATGTCTGCTCATGCATCACCCCCATCAGGACGCGTGGCGCTGGACCCGCCGGTCCGGAACCGCGCCAGCAAACCCGACACGCGATCGCGGGCGCGATCCACGTGGAATTCCTGCTCGTCGCCGCCCGGCTCTGCCAGATCATCCTCCGGCCGGCCCGTGTGATGCTCACCACTGAAGCGCCCCAGCAACTGCGAGAATCCATGGGAGATACTGTTGGGCTTGCCCGCGGCGACCAGCGTCAGCAGATCGGCGATTTCTTCCGGGTCGGCGATGCTCTCGAGCGTGCGCAGGCCTGCGGGCGAATCGCCCAGCACCAGAATGCGATTGCCCAGACGCACCAGCAGAATGTGGTTGCGCGGAGCGATGGTGATCCGCGTGAGCACCTCGGCCACGGGGCTGATGGTGACCGCGCTGCTGCGTCCGCTCCACTTGGCCAGGGCGCCGCGGGCGATGACGATCAGTCCGATCACCGCCGCCAGTGCTGCCAGCGTATTGCCCAGCCAGCCGGAAGTGGCGGCGCCGGCGGGCGCGGCCGACACATCGCCGCCGCGGCGAGCCGGTGACAGCGGCAAGCGATCATTGGGCGCGATCGGTGGCGATTCGAAGGCAGGCGCGGCCGACGACGCTACGGATGAATCGGCGCTCGTTGCCGCGCTGGGTGACACATTAGCGGCAGGCATGGCCACGGGGGCCGGTTCGCCCTTGGCGGTCGCCAGTTGCCGCGCCAGCGAGGTCAGCGCATCGTCGCTGGCGCTCTTACCATCGTTCGACGCCGCTTGCCCCAACGCGACAGCCGGCCCGATGCCCAGCATCAGCCCGCATAGTACGCTGCACCAGATTTTTCGAGTCTGCGTCATCGCGGCCATCCTGGCCTGGCCCGGTGTGACGCGGCTCGATCAAGCGCATCAACGCCGGGCATGTGATCGGACGCATCCATACGTCCGCGTTTCCCCTCGCCCCTCCCATCCTACCATGCCTCAGCCGGCTTGCGCCACCTGATGCGCCGCTACCTGCACTTGCTCCTCCAGGTCCGACACGATCTCACTGATGCGAATGCAGAAATTGTCGTTGAGCACCAGCACTTCGCCGCGTGCGACCAACCGGCTGTTTACATACACGTCCACCGGATCACCCGCCAGCTTGTCCAGCTCGACGATGCTGCCCTGCGCCAGGCGAAGCACATCCTCGACGAGCATCTGCGTTCGGCCCAGCTCGACCGAAACGTGCAGTTCGACATCGCCTAGCAACTCGATGGCCGACATCGCACCGTCAGTCATCGTTTCCCCGCCCAGGTCCGGCAGGTTGAGCCGCTGACTGTCCACCTGGGCCTGGATGTCGTTGAGTGATTGCTCGGCATCCGCCAGCGCGGCTTGCGCGAGATTGCCCGCACTCTGGTCCTGGGTTGCGCCGAGTGCTGCTTGATCGCGGATAGAGGGGGTTTGCTCAGCCATGCGTCAACGACCGGATCGTTCGCCCGCACCGCTGGTGCTTGGGCTAACGATGACTCTGTCATCTGTGTTGATCTGTGTTCATCGGTGGCCAATTCCTTCTTAACCATCCGCCTTGAACTCGATGCACTTACGGATCAGCGCCTCCTGCACGGTTGGCTTGCCGTCGGGGTCCCGCCCGATCCGCTCGTCCACCGCCTGCTTCACCTGCCGCGTCAGCGTCGCCAGCGTCGGCTCGCGCAACTGCGCCGGCTCGGCCCGGCGGAAAATCACCGCAATGTCCGTCGAGAGCGCCGCCTTCATCGACTCAACCTGCTTCTTGACCTTCTCCGAATCCCGCGCCGGCACGGTGATGTAAATCTCCGTGTCGTACAGGAACGTTCGCCCAGTCCGCTGATTCGGAAACGTCTCCTTGACCAGCAGCAGTTCCACCGGGCGGTTGGCCTCAGCGTTCTGATCGGTCACCACCGACGCGGCGGTGGCCTTATCGGGCCCACCACTGAAGATCATCGTCACAACCACGGTTCCACCTTCAAGAAGCAGCACCGCCCCCAGCACCATGGCCATGCGGACAATCCCCTTCTTCTTGGCCGCCCCCGCCCCCGGCGCCCCAGCCGCCGCGGCTTGTCCTTCGGACTTGGCGGCCGCCGCCGCTGCTTTGGGTCTCTCTTTGGCCATGATGACACCTATTCCTTGTAGTCCGACCGTGGCGATGCCCCGCATCTAGCGGTCGCCCGGCCGACACGTCCACACGAGCCGCGCCCGCCCCAAGCGGCCATTACGGTCGGCACCCTATGGGCATCATCGGATGTTCCAGCGGACGACTTCATGGGTCATCTCCAGACAGGGGGTCCCGGAAAGAGGATTCGCCGCAGAGCTGGCAGAGCACGCGGAGGAAGGCAGGGCCCCTCTGCGAACTCTGCGAACTCTGCGATAGCTATTCCTCAGCTCGGCGGCAGCAGTTTGCGCAGCCGCTGGCCGTATTCGATGGCCCGGTCCACCACCACCTCCATCGACTCGGTGACGATGAAGTGGTCACCGTTGAGCAGCGTGATGGTGGTGTCCGGATTGGACTCGACCGTGCGGATTAGCTCCGCATTGAGGACGAACTGCTTACCGTTGAGTCGGGTCAGGGTGATCATGGGGATGTCGGATCGCGGATATCGATTTACGGATTTCAGATTGCAGATTTCAGGCAGGTCACATACCTCTCTTCCCATCGGCATTTGCACCACGGCATATCAGCCCATGGAAAGCCCACTGGCTCTTGCGGGTGGGAATGCTTGGATGGATGCGCGGCGCGAAATACGGGACGCTGCGCGTCACCCGCTAATCACTTGGCGGTTTGTCTATGATCGGTTGTCTTTTTGTCATTCATTGCGTTACTGGACGGCGCGGATGAGTTCCTGGATCAGGCGGTCGCTGGTGGTCAGGACGCGAGAGCTGGCGGAGAAGCCGGTGCTGGCGGCGATCAGGTTGATGAACTCCTGCGACAGGTCCACGTTGCTCTGTTCCAGGGCTCCGCCGACGACTCGGCCGGCGCCGCCGGCGCCGGGGGCGTAGATCTGCGGCGAGCCGCTGTTGACGTTTTCGGCGTAGAGGTTGTTGCCTTCCTCGACCAGGCCCTGGGGGTTGGTGAAGGTGGCCAGAACGATCTGGCCCAGATCGCGCAAAAGACTGTTGGAAAAGACGCCGACGATGCGCCCGTCGTTGGAGACGGTGAAATCCTGGAGCGTGCCCACGGGCGAGCCGTCCTGCTGGAGGGCGGCCACCTGGCTGGTGATGTCCGTCAGGGCGGAGATGGTGTTGAGGCCGTGGTTGAACTGGAGGTCGATGATCTGAGGCGACGCGGCGCCGCTGCCGGTGCGCTGTATGGTGACCTCGGAGTTCATGACGTTGGCGATCTGGCCGTTGGTGTCAAAGGAGAGCGTGCCGTTGCCCAGAGCGGTCTGGAGGCGTGAGTCGTCCTCGCTGTCGGCGTAGAAGCGCCACTGGGTGCCCGTGGTCGTCTTATCTTCCAGGACGAGCGACAGGTTGATGGTCAGCGGGTTGCCCAGGCTGTCAAAGGCGTTAAACGTGGTGCGCACGGACTCGCCGTCGGCTTCCTGGGACTTGGTGAAGTTGAAGGGCTGGGTGGCGGCGGCGCTGGGATTGAGGACGATGTTGGCGTTGAGCAGGGACAGGTCGTTGACGGAACCGGAGTTACCGGTGATGGTGATCTGTCCGGCGTTGACGGTGACGCCGGCGCCGCCCAGGGCGGGATTGATGCCCATGATGTCCTGGAGGAAGGTGAGGAAGTCGTTGACGGTGGTGCCGTTGTCGTCGCTGCCGGAGGTGTTGACGGCGCCGACGTGGAAAGTGTGATCGGGGACGCTGGCGCCGCCGCGGGTGGCGCCGCTGACGCGGATGACGTCGCCGGTGGTAAACATGGCGGTGGCGCTGCCGGTGTCAAAGAGGCTGGTGAGCGCGGTGGCGGCGGTGGCCTGGTTGGCGCCTGCACCGGAGCCGGCGACGGAGTGGACTTCACTGCTGGCGATGACGGCGCCCTGGGTGGCGACGTCGCCGCCGGCGTTGAGGTTGCCGCCCAGGCGCACGGTGCGGGTGGCCTCGGCGAGGGTGAGCACGCCGATGGGGATGTTGAGGCTCTGAAGCACGCCGGGGACGATGGTGAAGTTGCTGTCGATGCCGTAACCCTGGACCTGGGCGCCGTGGGAGTCAACCAGGTCGAAGTCCTTGTCGATCTGGAAGGAGCCGGCGCGGGTGTAGCGTTGCTGGTCGCCCAGCTTGACGACGAAGAAGCCGTTGCCCTCGATGGCGACGTCAGTGTTGGTGCCGGTGGGCTGGAGGTTGCCGGTGCGGAAGTCGCGGACGACGGCGCCGACGCGGACGCCCAGGCCGATTTGCGAGGGGTTGGTGCCGCCCGACTCGGCGGAGGGCGCCGAGCCGGAGGAGAGTTGCTGGGAGATCTGGGTGTCAAAGCCCATGCGTGAGGCTTTGAAGCCGGTGGTATTGGAGTTGGCGATATTGTTGCCGGTGAGGTTGATCAGTTGCGAGTTGGCGTTGAGGCCGGACAACCCGGTGTAAAGTGAAGAGGTGAGTCCCATCGTATCTGCTCCGTTGCTGGTAATGCGTGATGCAAAGTCTGTCGATTCAAGCCGGACCTGAGGCTTTGCGAAGGTCCGGATCCGGGCCTTCGCCGAACCTCAGAACCGGCTTGAGCTTGATGTCCCCACAATCGTGCGCAGCGAGGCGTTCTCGATGCGATCGACGCCGCCCAGGAGTTGCACCAGGCCAGGCGCCTTGTGCTCGGGTCCGGGTGATGCGGCCGCCTGGCTGCCTGAGGTGTCCTGCTCGGGCTGGTTCATCGCGCGGACCTCGTCGAGGATGGAATCAAAGCTACGGTCTTCGATAAGCGTCGACGGCGTACGTGCGGGTCCGGGCAAACCGCCCGGACGCACCGCCGGTTCGAGCATGCGCAGTAGTTGCACGGCGTTGTCGCTCATGGCGTCGCCCTATCGAATCATGCCGTGTGGTTGGCGATCTCAACGACACGATCCATCGGCAGCGACTGGCCGGTGTCCAGTTCCAGGAGCACCTTGCCGTCCTGCACACGAACCGAATTGATCAAACCGACGATGGTGTCGTTGTTGTCGTCGAGGCCCGCGACCATCTTGCCGATCATGCCGCCGGCGGTGGCGATCTGGTTCTGTAACACCAGGCTCGACAACTGGTCCTGCAATTGGAGTTGGCTCTCGATGTTGCGCAGGCTGCTGAACTGCTCCATGAGTTTGGCCGAGTCCTGCGGCTGGAGCGGGTCCTGGTGCGACAGTTCGCTGAGCATGACCTTGAGAAAATCATCCGTGGTGAGATTGGCGAAGCTTCCGCGGCTGGTGCCGGCGGCGCTGCTGGCGCCGGTGATTGGGCCTGCTGACATATCGTTGCTCCGCATGGGCATGAAGAAACTAAGTGGTCCATCCGAATCCCGTCATGCCAATGCGGGGCTCGGACCACAGATCACGTGGCCCTGCTATGCCACGGCATTGAGCATCTGATGGAAGGTCGCGGTACGCTGCGGCGCCGATTCGTCCTGGCGATCGCCCTGGCGCCCTTGGCCGAACTGGCGGCTATCGGCGAACTGTCCGCGGCTGCGGCCGTCGTCAGTCTGCGCCTGCCGCTGGCCATCGTCCTGCGGCGTCGCCGGCGGCGACTGCACCTGCACCTCCAGGCGATCCACGCTCACGCCCTGGCTTTCTAGTGCGTGACGGAGCTGGCCCATCTGCTGGCTCAGCAGCGCCCGCACGCCTTCGTGCTCGGTGCCGAAAGTGGCGCGCACGGCGCCGTTGACCATCTGCATGTCGATGCGCAGCGTGCCTAGCTCGGGCGGCTCAAGCCGCAGTGAGACCGTGCCGCCGCCCTGCTTGAAAGCCGCCTGGAGGCCGCGCGCGGCGCGAGCGATGTTGCCGTTTGGATCCGCGCCCGGCTCGGCGTCGGCGGCAGTGAACGGGTCGGCCGTCTTGACGGCAGCGCTATTGTCAGTACTGGCTTTGCTGCCGAGATCGATGGCCTTGAGGGCTGCGATCAGCTTGGCGGACTCGTCGGCTGCGTCGACCTTGATCGACGCCGACGGGGGGTTGGTGTCGTCATTGACCATGTGCCTGGCGGCCGGTGATGCGCCGGCGGCGGCGGTCGCCTGGGCCTGAGTTGCTGAGGTGGAGGCCGCGTCGGTTCTGGCCGATGCCGCCGACTTGGCCGCTGCCGGATCCGCAGTGACCTGAGGATCGCCGCCGGCTTGTTCGTCACCGGTTGACCCCAGCCCGCCCTGCCCTGCTGCATCAATGGCAACCGACGAGCCGATCGCCCCCTGATTCAATGGGGTCGTGCCCGACGTTGGCTGGTACGCCTGGGTGCTGCGGGAGAGCGCGACACCCGTCGTCGCCGCGGACGATGCGTCGGCGGCGACCTGTTCCACGGCGTTGCCTGTATGCAGTGCGTCAGCCTGACTTTCCGCAGCCTGATCGGTGCCGTCCGTGGTGGTGCCGGTGTCGGCACGATCGGCTTGGCCTTCGACGGACGATTTTCTGGCACGCGAAGCGCGCGACGCCTGGCGGGCGTCATCGGCGGCGTCAGTTCCCTGGCGATCCCTGTCGGCCCTGGCGTCGCGATCCCGCTGACCGTCCCTCCGCTTGGCCAAGGCCCGGTGATGGGCGTCGGCGGCGCCGGCGCGATCGGACTGGCGCGCCGCGGGAGGCGCTTCGGCGGCACGACGGGCCGCCTGCAATGATTCGTCAAACGCCTTGCCGGCGCCCTGCTGCCCTGGTCGGGGCTGTGCCTCAGCGCCGAAAGCGGCCGCGCCGCGCAGTTGGGACGACTCGGCGGCGCCCATGACCTTGTTCATGTCCAACGTCACATTCATCAGGCGCCTCCGCTTACGGCCACAGGTTCGGATCGCGGTTGCCCCGGTGCCCCCGGCCCCTCGCGCAACTCCGGCGCCCCCGGTGCCCTGGGCATCCCCGGAAGCGGATCCACGCCGCGCGTCCGCAGTTTCTGAAGCAGATCCGTCGCCTGCACAATTTCCTCGGGCTGCTTGAATTCCTTGAGCACGGCGCTGGCCTTGCGCAACTGCATCGCCGCCAGGTAATCCACCACTTGCTCGGTCTTCCCGCGGGCCGCCAGTTCCTGGAAAATCTGCTTGGCCTGCGCCGGCTTGATCTGCTCGTACATCTGCACGGTCAACTGGAAATCGCGATCCTGCGCCTTGTTGCGCTCGGCCTCCAGGGCCTGGGCAAAGGCTTTCTCCTGCGCGTCGAGTTGGGCCTGCTTTTTCTCCAGCACATCGCGCAACAACTGAAGCTGACGCAGCAAGTCCTGCCGATCCCGGTCCATGCGTTCGAGACGCTGATTCATCATCTCGCGGTCGCGTTCATCGGCGCTGATACGGTCCTCGACGCTCACGGGCCCGCTGGCGACCGAGAGCATGCGCGTGGTCTGCTCCGCCTGGTGCTCGGCCCTTTTCGCCAATTCCGCGGCGGCAGCCTCCTCGGCGGCCTCCTGCTCCTTGGTCTGACGAAAGGCATCCACCACAGTCATGATCCGATCCTTGCTCAAGCGGCCGGTCGCGCTCAGCCAGACAATCACACCGACAAGCAGGAGCGCGTGTAACAGGAGCAAGATGGATGCCACGTTCCAGAGGAGTTTCACCAGGGCACCTCCGTCAACTGCCGGGCATGGCCCTGCACCGCCAGCTCATCGAGCTCGGCAGTCTCGCGGCGATCCTGCTGGCGCTTCCACTCCTGGTGCTGCCGATCGCGCAGCAGTTCCATGGCCTTGCGCGCCCGCGTGGCCGTGAGCAGTTTGTCGCGTGCCGTCACGATGCGCTGCTCCACGCTCGCCATCCCGGTCACCAGTTGCTGGGCGCGCTGGGTGACCTGCCCGGAGTAGCGTGCAAAATCGCCCACCTGCGCCATGCTGACCTGGCCGACCAGACTCGCACCCAGGTCGTGCTTGCTCTGGCGAATCGAGTCCTGCATCGAGCGAAGCTGATTCATGAGGATCATCCGCTGCCGCATGACTTGCGCCAGCTCGCGCTGGGCCTGGTCCTCGACGATCTGGCGGTGGCGCAGAACGGTCTGGAACTTGAACTCGAACTGGGGCATGTGCGACTCCTTCGCTTGCCCGGCGCGCTGCCACACGTGCGGCGCGCGCCATGGCTATTTCACTGCGCTCCGCGCAGCGGGGTTGGCTTGATGTGCGGGCGGGCCGGGGCTTGTCGCGGTGCGTGCGTGTCCGCGGCCCGCCTGCGCTTTGACCTGGCGCAACTGCTGCGCCAAGGCCAGCAACTGTTGACTCGTGCGGCTGAAATCCGCCTTGCCCTTGACCTCCTGCCGGCCCTGCTGAAGCAGTTGATCGATCGCCGGCCGGGCGGCAATGGCCAGGTCGTAATCGGGATTGGAGCCGGCGGCGTAGGCGCCGATGTTGAGCAGATCCTCCACCTCGTGATAGGCATTGACCAGGCGCACCACCTCGCGCTTGGCAACCTGGTGTTCCGCGCTGGTCACTTCGTCGGCGACGCGGCTGATCGAGTCGAGCACGTCGATCGCCGGCCAGTGATTGCGCTGCGCCAGTCTGCGGCCCAGAACGATGTGCCCGTCGAGAATGCCGCGCGCCGCGTCCGCCACCGGCTCGGTCATGTCATCGCCTTCGACCAGCACGGAGTAAAACCCGGTGATCGAGCCGCGGCTGGTTCTCCCCGAGCGTTCCAGGAGCTTGGGGAGCATGGCAAAGACGCTGGGGGGAAATCCCTTGGTGGCAGGCGGTTCACCCGCCGCCAACCCGACCTGACGCTGCGCCTGGCAGAAGCGCGTCACCGAGTCCATGATCAGGAGCACATCCTTGCCCTGATCGCGGAAATACTCCGCCACGGTCGCGGCGACCAGGGCGGCACGAATGCGCAACAGCGCCGGCTCGTCGCCGGTGGCGCAGATCACAACGCTGCCGGCCAGACCCTGCGGGCCCAGGTGATTTTCGATGAAGTCGCGCACTTCCCGGCCACGCTCGCCCACCAGGGCGATGACACTCACGTCCGCGGCCGTGTGTCGCGCCATCATGCCCAAGAGCGTGCTCTTGCCCACGCCCGGGCCGGCGAACAGGCCCAGCCGCTGACCCCGGCCCACGCTCATCAATGCGTCGATGGCACGCACACCCGTCGCCATGGGCACGTCGATCAGCGGGCGATCCAGCGGGTCGATCGGCTCGGGGCACAAGGGGCGCGGCACGGTGTCGGGCACCGGGCCCTTGCCGTCGATCGGCCGGCCCATGCCGTCGAGCACCCGCCCCAGCAGGCTGTCGCCCACGCGCACCAGCCGAGCGTACTGCTGCGCGACGACCCGGTCGCCGGCGCGGATGCCGGCGGTGTCACCCAGCGTCATCACGATCGTCTGATCACGATCAAAGCCCACGACCTCGCCATCGACCGATGTCCCGCCTCCTGTGACATTGGACTGTGAACGTTGGACATTGGACCGAATCCGCACCATGGCGCCGATGGGCACGGGCAGGTCTGCCACGCGCAACGACAGACCACGCACCTCCGCCACACGGCCGGATAACTCCAGGGCCGCCGCCTGATCGAGCATGGCGATCTGTTCATCCAGTACGGTCATGTGGTGGTCCGTGAGCAAATCGTGCGCCAGGGAGCCGCTTGCGGCTTCGCGCAGCGGGGTGGACCCTTGATGGCGGCGGGACCACCCGGCGTCAGCGCGAAGCCGCAAGCGGCTATTGATCCTCCTCGCGAACATGCGAATCATCCGGCAGCAGCAGTTCCGTGACGCGTCGTAACTGGGTCGCCAACGTCGCGTCGATTCGTCCCTGGCCGTAGCTCACCACGCAGCCGCCCTGGGCCACGCTCGCGTCGTCGGTCAGCGCGATGCACTGAAATTGCGGAAACTCCTGGGCAAGCTGTGGCATGGCTTGTGCAAGCACTTGCCGATCCTGCGGGCAGATGCGCACGATCAGGTCGGCGGGGCGCAAAACATGCGCTAGCGCGTTGGCCAGTTGATCGGTGATCACCGTGGCATCGACCTCGACCACGCGATGTACCACGCGTTCGGCCAGCTTCAGCGCCAAGGTCAACACGGCCCGCCGCGCCTCGCGCTCGGTGGTCTGCCGGTGCTCGTCCCAGCGCGCCAGGTTTTCGGACCACGCCTTGTCCAACGCCGCAAACTGCTCCCCTCTCGCTGCCAGTGCTTCGGTGCGGCCCTGCTGGCGCCCCTCGTTCACGCCCTGGACCAATCCCTCAGCGTGACCCTTGGCGAATCCCTCGGCGTGCGCCGCGTCGGTGAGCCGCTTGGCGTGCTGGCGGCCTTGCTCGATGATCAGCTCGGCCTTGGCTTGGGCCGCCTGACGCAGACGCTCGGCCTGCCGGCCCAGGTCGCCCAGGTCCAGGACCACGGCGTCCTTGATCAGGCCGACAGCGTATTGGGACTTGATTAGCGCCATGGCGAAACAGTTGAATGCAGAAGGAAAAAGAAAAAGTCAGGAGGGACGCTTCGCGTCACCCGCTAAACGGGTCTAGACGACTAGTTCCTTGTCGCCGCCGCGGCCGGAGATGATGATTTCGCCGGCGTCCTCCAGGCGACGCACGATGTCCACGATGCGCTGCTGCGCCGCTTCGACGTCCGAGACGCGCACCGGGCCCATGAACTCCATGTCCTCCTTGATGAGCTGCGAGGCACGCTCGGACATGTTCTTGAAAATCTTCTCCTTCAGTTCGTCGCTGGCGGTCTTGAGCGCCAGGGCCAACTCGTCGTTGTCCACTTCCTTGAGCACAGCCTGGATGCCCTTGTCGTCCACGGCCTTGATGTCCTCGAAGACGAACATGAGCCGGCGAATCTGCTCCACCAAGTCGGGGTCCTCGGCCTCCAGGCCTTCCATAATGCCCTTCTCCGTGGTGCGATCGACCAGGTTGAGCATTTCGGCGACAGTCTCGACGCCGCCGATCTTCTCGAACGACTGCGTGAGCATGTTCGCCAGCCGAGCCTCCAGGCCGCGCTCCACTTCGGAGATGACCTCGGGGTTGGTCTGCTCCATGTTGGCGACGCGTTTGACGACTTCAATCTGCTTGGGTTGGGGCAGGCCGTTGAGGATATCCGACGCCTTGTGATGCGGCAGGTGGCTGACGATCAGCGCGATGGTCTGCGGATGCTCGTCTTGAATGAAGGTCAACAGGTTCTGCGTCTCAGCCTTTTGCAGAAAGGCAAAGGGCGTCTTACGCACCTGCTGGCTGATCTGCTGGAGGATGCGGTCGGCCTCCCCGGCGTCGAGGCTCTTAGACAGGAGCGCTTTGGCGTAATCCAACCCGCCTTCGTTGGCCCAGCTCTTGGCCAGGGCGATCTGATAGAACTCCTCGACGACCTTGTCGCGCACTTTCTGCGGCACGGCGCCCAGCCCGGCAAGCTCGCGCGTCACGTCCTCGACCGCGCGCGGCTCCATCTGCTTGAGCACCAGCGTCGCCGACTCCTGGTCGATCGCCAGCAGCAGGATCGCCGCCTTGCGGATGCCGGGGATGGCTTCGTACACGTCGAGATTCTTATTGCTGGGGGCCATACGCTGCTATTCTTCGGTTCGTACCCATTTGCGCACCAGGGTGGCGGCCTCGGTGGGATTGCCGCGGATCATCTCGCCGATCTGCTCGGCGATCTTGCGGTGGCGCATCTCGTCCTCGTCCAGTTCGACGCCCGCCATGGTGGCGTCGCCCGACTCGACTTCGCCGACCAGATCGTCCTCGACGGGGAGCATGGGGGGCACGCCCGCCATTTCCTGAGCGGTGGGCATGGGCGGCACCTGGGTCGCTTTGCGCGCCATCATGACCATCAGCCCCAGCGCCAGCACGCCCAGCACGGTAGGGATCATCCACTTGGAGCCGACCATCACCGCCAGGGTGGACGCCGGCCCGCCGGCCTCCGCCGACACAGGCATGAACATGGTGTGATCGGGAATCATGTGCGCCTTGACCACGCCCTTGCCCGTCGCCGCGATCAACGGCTCGACCTGCGACTCGATCTGCGCCAATTGCTGCGTGACCAGCGGAGCCAAGGCCGTGTCGTCGGGCTCCTTGGCGTCGGCCTTGCCCTGGGTGTAAATCCTGGCGAAGAAGCTGCGCGGCACGTTGACCGTGACGTTGATCTGCTGCACGTTGTGGCCGGATTCGACGGTCTGCACGTCCTTGGTGATCTTGGTATCGAGAAATTCGGTCAAGGTCTCGCTGCTCTTGTCCGAGGATCCGGCCCCGCCGCCGGATTCGATGTCCACGCCCGTGTTGGAGCGCGCGCCCGGGGCGCCGGCCATGGCCGTGTCGCGCCGTTCGGTCTCGACTGATCGCTCGCTTCGCAGCGGCTGATTCCGCTCATACTCGCGCTCGCTGACCGTTCGGTGCACCGTCGGATCGGTCTGCACGTTGACCGCGACGATCACGCCGGGGATATACGACAGCACTTCATTGATCTTCTCGCGGTGATACGTCTCGAGCTTCTGCACGAACTCCATGGCCTCGGCGGCAAAGGCGTCGCTGCCGCTCTTGACGGTGAACTGCCGACCGGCGTTGGCGTCGATCACCACCACGTCCTGGGGGGTCATCTCGGCCACGGCGCCGGCGACCAGGCCCGCCACGGCCTCGACCATCGCCTTGTCCACCTTGCGCGGCGCCTGCATGACTACGTTGACCGAGGCGCTGGGGCGAACCGTCCGCCGCCCAAAGCCGCGGTCCTCCGGCATCGAGACCATCACGTCGGCGCCGCGAACGCCCACCATTTTGCTCACGATCGCCGCCAGCACCTTCTGTTTGGCCAGCAGAAAGGCCTGTTTGTTCTGCTCATTGCTTGTCCAGGGATTCTGGTTGAGCACCAGGCTGTCAAACGCCGCGGCGGTGTTGGCGGTCATCAGGTCGCTGCGCTGGAGGACGACCAGGGCGTCGATCTGCTTGTCGGCGGGGACCATGACCTGGCCGTTGGTGATTTGCGTCTTGATGCCCGCGGCATTGAGGCGGTCCACCACTTCGCCCTGCCGCTCGCCGGCAAAGGCGCTGATGGCCACCATCTCCGGGCTGGCGGCATACTGGAGCACGACGAAAATGATCACCCCCGCCAGCGCCACCAGCGTCGCCACGAGCAGGCGCTCGGCGACGGTCAGGTTGCCGAACAGGACGCGAATCTGCGCCCATGAATTGCGAACGAATTGCATAGGTCGGCCTCCATGCCGCTGTCGGATCGGACGTTTCTTGTGCTTCACAAGAGGGACGCTGCGCGTCACCCGCTAAACGCCGATCATTGTCGTTATTGCTTACACGCGCATTTGCTTGATCTCGTCATACGCCGCCACCATTTTGTTACGCACCTGTACGAGCATCTGGAACGCCAAGTCGGCCTTCTGCTTGGCCATCATGACGCTCGAGTAATCGTCGCGCCGACCCGCCGCCAGGTCTTCAATCGCGTGCTGCGCATCCTGCTGGAGGTGGTTGACCTGCTCGATGTGGTCCATCAGCACATCTTTGAAGCTGGGACCTGACGACGCACCCGACGCGCCCGACGGATCCATGGGCTGGATCGACTGCATCGGCCGGACCGCGGCGATTCCGGGGGTGCTGACTAGTCCTAAAGGGTCGCTCATGACTCACCCTGATGCAAAATCGCTCACGCCAGCAGGCGCAGGCTCGCTTCGATCATCTGTTTGGTCGCTTGCGCGGCCGTGATGTTGGCTTCGTACGCCCGGCTGGCTTCCATGGCGTTGATCATCTCAAACGCCGGATCGATATTGGGGTAATCCACGTAACCGCTGGTATCGGCGTTGGGATCGCCCGGATCGTACACCTTGCGGAAGGGCGACTGGTCCAGGTCGATCCGTGTCACGTGCACGCCCTGGCTGTTGCCTGTAGCCGGATCACCCGTGGCAAACACGGGGATGCGCCGGCGAAACGGAGCGTAGTTGCCCTCGGTGTCGTAGATGGCATCGCGGTTGGCGACGTTGGCGGAGATCACGTCCAGGCGCGTCCGCTGCGCCACCAAGGCTGATGTCGAGATGTCCAGTGCGCCGAACATGGGTCAATCCTCGTTTGGTCGGTCAGAGCCGTTCGCGGATGGCGACGTTGATGACGGCGATCTCGCTGCGCAGCAGTTCCAGGCCCGTGCGATGCGCCATGGTGTTTTCCGCCAGGTGCTGCATGAGCCGTTCCAGGTCGCGGTTGTTCTGGTCGTGAAAGAGAATGCCCTGGTTGTCGCGATTGGGCGAGGTTTCGATGCCGTTCTTTCCGAAGCGCAATTCGCGGGTGTCCTGCACGTCCAGGGGCCCGGCAGGGTTGGCGGACTGACGTCGGCGATCGATCGCCTGCCGCAAGGTCGCCTGGAACGACGCGGTGGAGAGGTCGCGGGGCTTGAAGTACGGCGTGGAAACATTGGCGATGTCATCAACCAGCACGCGCTGGCGGGCCTCGGTGAACTGCACCAGGCGCTGGAGCACGGGCAACGCGCCCCCGCTGAGAAGGTCATCCATCATGGCGAACCTCCGAGGCTGCGAGGCTGGACTTGAAGCACAGCGCGTGCAAGGCGGATGCCACAACCCTTAGGAGTGCGACGGCCTTGACGCCGCTTTGGCTTATCGCGCAACGGATGCGGCTCCGCCGCAAGCCAAAGCGGTGTCGTCGCCACCGCAGTCCAGAATAGCCATCGCGCAACGGCGCAATATCTGCGCGGTTAGCCGGCAATTTCTGCGCGATGTTACAGCGTCTGGGCGACAAGGTTCATTTCCTTCCACTTCTTGAGTTTGAGTCCCAGCGTGCGCACGCCGATGCCCAGGGCCTGGGCGGTTCGCACACGATTGCCCTGGTATTGCCCCAGCGTGTGAATGATCTGTTCGCGCTCGACTTCCTCGAGCTTTCGCGTGGAGGCGGCGGGCATGGTGACGAACGACGCCGGCGCCGCGAAACCCGCAAAGCGTTGCACGGCGGGCAGCGGCATCGGCGGCGCCACCAGCCAGGGCTGGATCGTGCCGGCGGTGATCTGACTTTCACGGCTGAGCACGCTGGCGCGCTCGCAGATGTTCTGCAATTCGCGCACGTTGCCCGGCCAGGCGTAGGCCTGCATCAGTCCCAGGGCCTCGGCGTCAAAACGCTTGGGCTCGCGACCTTCGCGCAAGCCGACCTGCGCCAGAAAATGCTCGGTCAGCAGTGGCACGTCCTCCAGGCGCTCGCGCAGCGGCGGCACGCTGATGGGCAGCACGTTGAGCCGGTAATACAGGTCCTGGCGGAAATCGCCCTGCGCCACATAACGCCCCAGGTCGCGGTTGGTCGTGGCCACCACCCGCACGTCCACGTTCATCGTGTAGCTCGAACCGACACGCTCGAACTGCTGCTCCTGAAGCACGCGCAACAGCTTGGCCTGCAATTCGGAGCTGATCTCGCTGATCTCGTCCAGCAGCAGGGTGCCGGCGTCGGCCAGTTCGAAGCGGCCCTTGCGCAGGGTGTCGGCACCGGTGAAAGCGCCCTTTTCGTGGCCGAACAACTCGCTCTCGAGCAGGCTGCTGGACAAGGCGGCGCAGTTGACCGCCAGCATGACGCGATTTCGCCGCAGACTGTGTGCGTGCACAGTTCGTGCGATCACTTCCTTGCCCGTCCCCGACTCGCCGCAGATCAGCACCGTGCCCGAGCTGTGGGCGATCTGTTGGATCTGCTGCGCCAGGTTGCGCATGGCGGGAGACCGCCCCACCAGCACCGGCGTGGCGCTGTGCGCCTGCTGCGTGCTGCGCAGCGCGGCGTTCTCCTCCACCAGCCGGCGATGCTCCACCGCCCGCCGCATCGTCATGATCAGTTGATCGCCCTCAAACGGCTTCTGGATGAAGTCAAAGGCGCCTTCCTTCATGGCGCGCACGGCGTCATTCACCGTGCCGTAGGCGGTCATGAGCACCACGGGCAGCGATTCATCGGCGGCGCGCAGGCGCGCCAGCAGTTGGAGGCCGTCCATCTCCGGCATCTTCAGGTCGGTCAGCACCGCGGCGGGCCGATGCTTACCGAGCATAGTCAGCGCGGTGTTGCCGTCGGCGGCGACGACGACCTGATAGCCGGCGCGTTGGAGCGTGACGCCCACGCTGTCGCGCATCATCTGCTTATCGTCCACGATGAGAATCTTGCTCATGCACACGCTCCATCGAAGACGGGCGGCGAAGCCCACCGGACCGCCGCAGCTACGAATGTGGGCGGTTCTGGCGCCGCCGGTAACGACAAGTCGAACACCGCGCCGCCTGCGGGGGATTCATTCCGCGCCGTGATGGCGCCGCCGTGGGCGTCCACAATGCGGTGTACGATCGCCAATCCCAGGCCGGTGCCGGTGTTCCGAGTGGTGAAAAACGGGTTGAAAATACGGTCGATGTCGTGCTGGGCCATGCCCGGCCCGGTGTCGGCAACGGTGATGAGGACCTGACGGTCATCCTGCCGCACCGACAGCGTCAGGGTGCGTTCCCGGCCGCGCACCGGCCGCTCGGTCATCGCTTCAACGGCGTTGCGGATCAGGTTGACCAGGGCCTGATGCAGCAGGTCGGCGTCGGCGTAGAGGGTGATTTCTTCCGCTCCCTGGGCGACCATGACCCGGATTGGCCCGCTGCGCAAGGCCGAATCGTGAATCGCCAGGGCACGCGCCAGCACCTCGCCGGCGTTCAACGTCACCGGCCGGGGCTCGACTTCGCGGGCAAAACTCAGCACATCGTTGACCACGGCATCGAGTCCGCGCACGGCCGAGCCGATCTTACGTGCCGTCTCGGCACTGCCCTGGAGGCGCGGTTCACGGACCAGATCCTGCGTGAGCATTCCGGCGTAGAGTTGAATGGCGCCCAGCGGATTGCGCACTTCGTGGGCGATGCCCGCCGCCATCTCCCCCAGCGCCGCCAGGCGCTTGGAGCGCTGTAGCGCCGCATCGGCGCTGGCCAACTGCTCCTGGAGCCGGGTGACCTGGTCCTTCAGGGCCACGTGGCTCCGCTGAAGGTTCTCAGTCACCTGATTGTACGCACTGATAATCTGCGCCAAGTCCGTCAGACGGTCGTCGGCGCGCGTCGGTGCGAGGTTGGGTGACAAGGCAACGGTCATGAGCGATCATCTCGATACCAGCCGCAAACAAGATTGATCAGGTTCATCCCTGTTGATCGGTGAGCCTGCTGACGGAGGCGGAAGCGCCGCCCGCGCCGCGATACGAGTGCGCCGCCCGGCCGCCACGATTCATCCGGCCCAGTTCCTGACCATAGCGCCCCTGCACTTCGCGCAGGCGCCGGCAATCGCGGTCATCCTGGGCCACGATCTGATCGCGCACGGCACTGATCTGCTCCACCAGTTGCGCGATGCGCGTGCGGTCCTGGGCCGCCAGGCGCGGCAACCACTCCAGCCAGCCCAGGCGAAACGGTTCGAGTTCCTTGTTGATGGCGTCCAGTTCGTCGATGTGGCGCTGCCGGCGCTGAAGCAACGAGAGCAGGGCATCGGCGTCGGCCTGTTCGACCAGGCCGCTCTGCTGATTGCCCAACGCCTGGATTTGTTCGTACACGCCGTGCTGCTTGCGCAGAAGCGCGACCAGGTGTGGGACTTGGGCGTCGGAAATGGGGGTTTGTGCCGCGGTCATCCATGACCCTCGTTTGAGACCTGCGAGCCTCCGCTCGCCATCGGTGTGCAGCGCAATTGTTGCGCCGCTTGGCCATTCATCGGATGGGCTGGCGATGGAACGTTAGTCTTTTCATGAACGGAGAGCCGTCTCCCCTGGGCCACCAAGCCGGACCTGAGGTCTTCCGAAGGTCCGGATTCCCGGAGCCAGGAAATCCGGGGCTTCGCGGACTCAGCCCCGGCTTGGGGGAGAGGGGGTCGATCACGGACCTACGTTCGCCCCCGCGTTGGCTTGGCTGTCGAAGAGGTTGTGCTCGCTGGTGAAGCGCAGCCACGACTCCCAGTGCTCGCGGCTCATGGGCAGGTCCGGATCGCTAAAGGCGTCGGCGGGCAGGCGCTTAAGCTGCTGTCGGGCGCGCTGATTGACCGCACGGGCTTCCTGGATGCGGTTGAGTTCGCAGTAGGCGTTGACCATCTGCACCAGGGCGATGAGCGACGCCGGCTGATCGTCGAACCGCCGCGCCGCCATGTCATACAACGCGATGGCCTGCTCGAATCGCCCCGGCGCGCCGTGGCGCCCCAGGTCGTAAGCGCAGTCGGCCCGGTAGAAGTAGCTGTTGCGCCAGTAGAGCTTTTCGATCCGGGTCAGGCTCTCGGGCCGGCGCGATTCCAGTTCGCTGATCACCTGGCTGTAGAGCACCTGGGCCTGATCCAGCCGGCGATTGCGCTCCTGCTCCAACTCCTGCCGGCTGGCATCGGGCATTTCCTTGCCCAGCGTCGCCTGAATGTTGGCAATCGACTGGCGATAAGCATCCGCCAGATGGAAACGCAGCGTCGGCGCCTGAGGCGTCATGCCGTAGCGTTGCACCGCCTCACTTAAGCGCACGATGGCGTCCTCGAATTCCTTCTGGCGGTAGTGCAGGCGGCCCAGCTCGACCAGGGCATCGCGGAACTCGGGGCTTTCGGGCGTCAACGCCTTGTTGTTGTTCACCACGTTACGCAACACGCGCTTGGCATCGTCCACCTGATTCAGGAGCACCTGACAGCGCGCCAGGGGCACATAGCTGGCGTATGCCGAGGGACTCTGGGCGTTGTCGCCGACGATCAGGTCCTTGAAGATGTCGGCGGCGGTGCTGTACTGCCCGTCGGCCATGTAGGACATACCCAGCCGATGCTTGGCTTCCACCGCGCGCGGATCGGCGGGCACCGACTTGACCATGCGGCCCAGCGCCTCGATCGAGTTTCGCCACTGGCGGTTGCGATCGTAGGCGTCGGCGGCCTTCCACAACGCGGCGGCGTACTCCGCCGGCTCGGTGATCGTCAAGGCGTCCGCCAGACGGATGAACAGGTCGCCGGCGGCGGCAAAGTGTGAGCCGGCATCCATGCGCAAGCGCTGGCCGGCGGAGAGCGTGGGCAGCGCCGCGGCGCCCTTGTCCCCCACCGCCAAGGTTGGCTGGGCGTCCGACGGCACGACGTTGGCGGCTGTGCGCGTGGCGTTAAAGCTCGCATCCGCCTGCTTCTCGGCGGCGGCGGCCTGATCCAAGAGGTGCATCGCCAGCGCCATGTGCGTCTCGGCCAGCCGGCGCAACAGGTCGTCGGGCCATTCCTTCTTGAACAGCGGCGACAGTCGCTCCAGGTACGCCAGCGCCACGTCGTATTCGCTGCGGTCCACGTGCACCTGGGCACGCTGGCGGATCATGTCGATGAGTTGGTCCTGCTGTTGCGGCAAGGGTCCAGATGCCTCGGCAACCTGCCGCGCCGCCTGGCCGTAGTGCTCCATCGCCTCGCGCTTCATCCCCAACCGGGCCTCGCAGTCGGCCCGGCCCAGCAGCGCCTCCCAGTGCGCGGCCGTGGCGGGGTATTCCAGATCGGCGCGGGAGAACAGGTCCAGCGCCACGCCCAGGGCCGTCTCTGGCGACGCGGCGCTGTGGGAGGTGAGCATGGCGATCTGACCCAGGCCCGTGAGCACGGCCGCTCGCAGTTCACCGGCGTGGTCGTCCGTGTCGCGCGTCTTCTGCTCGCCCAGTATGTAGTAGCGCTTGGCGGTGTCCAGGCTGCCGATGCGCTGGTAGGCCTGGCCCAGCAGCACATACAGCGGCGCCAGATCCTCGTCGCCGCCCTGATTCACCAGGCGGGGAATCTGGGCGACAACCAAAAAGTCGATGAGCAAGTCGGGCTGATTGGCGTCAAGCTGGGTCCGTGCCCGCACGGCCGCGGCCCAAATCTGCTGGCGGCGCCGGGTGGATTCATCCTGCTCGTGGTTCAACTCTTCGAGAAATCGCTGCCGTAACGGCTCGATGATGTCCGGGGTCACGCGCCCGCCCGCCAGGCGGCGCTCGATCATCTGCCGGATCACCAGGTACCGCCGCTGCGCGCCTCCCGCCTTGATCTGCTCCAGCATGGTCAGGGCGTCGTCGAAGCGATCCAGCGCCACCAGCGCCTGCGCCCAACGCTGGAGGTGCTCCTCATCGAACGCAATGTGCTTTTCCATGGCGCTGCGATAGCGGGTGATTACCTGCTCATCGTTGGCGCGCTCATGCCAGCCCTTGTCGCGTTGCGTGACGAACACCAGGTCGCCCCAGAGCAGGTCGTAACGTCCCTGGGCGGCCTCGGAGGCCTGGGCGATGGAGGTCGAGAGTCGATCGAGCGTTTCCTGGGCCTTCTCGAGGTTGCCGGCCTTGAGGTAGTCGGCCGCGTCGTCCAGGCGGGCGCTGTAATTGGGCCCCTGGCGATCGAGCATGGTCAGCGCCAGGCCGACGGTGAACAGCGCCACGCCCAGGATCAGCGCCGGCATCTGCCAGACCTGCGACCAGGCCGGGGCGCCGGCGTCAATGGGTTTGACGTCGTCAGGGCCGAGGTTGTCAAGCTCGTCTGCCATGGGGGAGGGTTAGCCACAGATGGACACAGATGGACACAGATGGACACAGATGGGAAAAATCAGAAAAGGCAGGAAATGCAGAAAAGGCAGAAAACAGAGGCACGGAAGAGCAATTCGGATTCCCTGTCTTTCCTGACACTCTTATCTGTGTTCATCTGTGGCCATTTCTATGCCGCACGCGGGCTGTCGTCCTGGGCGGCCTGTTCGAGCAGTTCGCGGATTTCGTCAATGCGGTACGACGAGCGCAGGTTCAGGATGCGCGACAGGCGATCGAAAACGTTCTCGTCGTAGAGCCGGTGGCCGCCGTCGGTCCAGCCTGATTCGGATATCAGACCCCAGCGCGTGTAGTTGTGGATGGTCTGGCGCGTCAGTCCGGTGACCTGTGCCAGGTCACCGATCTTGTAACGCTTGGGCGGCGGACGGAACGTGAAGGTGGTCATGACCGTGTTCCTTTACAGGAAGTCAAAGGCTCGTTCCGGCTAGATCGGCCGTCCTGGCTCAGACCCGATAGCCGGACCTTAGACATATCGTCAAAGGGGCGATAACCACTTGAGGCGGAAAGGTGAATTCCGGATTATCGGAGGGGAGGAGCAGGTGTTGGCAACATACGAAGCGCCGCGACTTGTCGCGCTTGCCGCAAAGACCGCGACAAGTCGCGGTGCTTCATATTGGATGCCCTCATCCGTGTTTATCCGCGGCTAATTCCTTGCCACTGCGCTCGGCGGCGCGGCGCTGGAGTTCGGCGTCGATGAAGCCCTGCAAATCGCCGTCCATCACGCCTTGCGGGTTGCCCACTTCGTAGCCGGTGCGGTGGTCTTTGACGCGGTTGTCGTAGAAGACGTAGCTACGGATCTGCGAGCCCCAGCCCAAGTCAATTTTGCCGCCCGCCGCCGACAGTCGTTCCTGCTCGCGCTTCTGCTCGTCGAGCAGTTCCAGCTTGCCCTGGAGGATGGACATCGCCCGCTTCTTGTTCTGCTCCTGCTTGCGTTCAACCGAGCAGACGATGGTGATGCCGGTGGGGATATGGATAAGTCGAATGGCGGTGGCGACCTTGTTGACGTTCTGGCCGCCGGGGCCTGAGGCGCGGACGAAAGCGACGATCTCCAGGTCCTTTTCGTCAATTTCAACGCTGCCGGTGTCGTCGAACTCGGGGATGACATCGACGGTGGCGAAGCTGGTCTGGCGCTTGCCCTGGGCGTTGAAGGGTGAGACGCGCGCCAGGCGGTGCGTGCCGCGCTCGCACTGGAGATAGCCGTAGGCCATCGGCCCCTTGACGTAGAGCGTCACGTCCTTGAAACCAGCTTCCTCGCCGAGGGTCTTGTCCACCTCGAAGACTTCCCAGCCCGCGCTCTCGGCATAAAGCACATACTGGCGCATGAGCATCTGGCACCAGTCCATCGCCTCAGTGCCGCCTTCACGGGCATAGACCGACAGATAGCAGTTGCGTGCGTCGTACTTACCCGACAGCAGCGACATCATCTCGAGTTTGTCCAGCTCGGCCTGAAGCTTGTCGATCTGGGCGTCAACCTCGCGGCGGGCGCCGTCGTCGTCGGCCTCCTGGGCCATCTCCCACATCAGCGCCGCTTCCTCGATGGCGGTGCCGGCCTTGGTGATGGGCGCGGCCTGGGCCTTGATCTGCTTGAACTCGCCGACGATCTTGTTGGCCTGCTCCTGGTTGTTCCAGAAGTCCGAGGCCTCCATCAGCCGTTCGAGTTCCTTGAGACGGGCGGTCTTGCGAGCGTAGTTAAAGAGAGTCGCGGATGTTTTGCATCCGCGCCTCGAGATCAGTGATGATGGCGGCGATGTTTTCGTGCATGGGAAGTACGAGGTACGAGGTACGAAGGTCGAAGTAAGAACAATACTTACGTGCGGCGGTTCTTCGTTGTTCGCTTGGCAGACACGAAGATTGCCACGAGTTCGTTGGCTTCAGCCAACAACGGTTCGATGCGAGTCGTCGGCAACATCTTAGACTTAATAATCAGCTCGAGCCAGTAGACCGATTCGTCCGCCTCCTCTTCGACCACGCCCAGCTTAGCCAGGAATTCTGCTCGACTACGACCCCGGCATGCTGAGCGGTAGTTGGCGCCCACCGAGGTTGCCGACCGCAGCAACTGCCGCCCGATCACCTGTGCCTCAAAGCCCGCGGGCAGCGCCCGCACCAATTGGATCACACGCAATGCAAACTCCTGTGTCCGCTCCTTCAATTCATTAGGCATCGCGTAATCCCCGTCTGATTGGTTTTCATCGAACTTCGTACTTCGAACTTCGAACTTCGTACTTCGAACTTCACACTTCACATCACCTGTGCGATCGCGCCGCACAGCGTGTCCATGTTGTCCTGCGTCATACCTGCGACGTTGATGCGGCCGCTGCCGACGATGTAGAGTGCGTAGTCCTTCTTGAGCTTCTCCACCTGTTCCTTGTTCAAGCCGGAGAAGGAGAACATGCCTTTCTGCCGGGCGATGAAGGACATGTCGCGCTGCACACCCTTTTTCGTCAGGGTTTCCACGAACAGGCGGCGCATGCCGCCGATGCGCTGACGCATGGTGGTCAACTCGCCTTCCCATTGCTGGCGCAAGGCGGCGTCACTGAGGATCGTCGTGACGATGGCGGCGCCGTGGGCAGGCGGGTTGGAGTAGTTGGCGCGGATGACTGACTTGACCTGGCTCTGCACCGCCACGGCGGCGTCGGCGTCGCCGGCGACGATGGTCAACGCTCCCACGCGCTCGTTGTACAACCCAAAGTTCTTGGAGAAACTCGAACAAACCATCAGGTCGATTCCGGGCCCGAGAAACGGCCCCAGACACAGCGCATCTTCCGCCAGGCCCACGGCAAAGCCCTGATAGGCAAAGTCGATCAGCGGGAGAATCTTGCGTTGGGCGACAACTTGGGCGATGGCCTGCCACTGTTCGGGCGTGGGGTCGATGCCGGTGGGATTGTGGCAGCAGCCGTGCAGCAGCAGCACGTCGCCGGCGGGGATTTTCTTCACCGCGGCGAGCATGGCGTCAAAGGGCAGGCTGTTGCCGGCGGCGTCGAAGTAGGGATAGCTGGCCGTCTTGATGCCCGCGGCGGCGAAAATCTGCGGATGGTTAGGCCAGGTCGGCTCGCTCATCCAGACGGTGGCGTCGGGCTTGAGCTTCTTGAGCAGGTCGCCGACGACGCGCAGGCCGCCGGTGCCGCCGGGCGTATGGGCCGTGGCGGCCCGCTTGTGCTCCAGCACCTCGTGGCCCTGGCCAAAGAGCATTTCCTGCACCAGGGCCGCATATTGCGGGCTGCCGTCGATCGGCACGTAGTTTTTGCTCGTTTCGCCGCGGAGGATGCGCTCCTCGGCCGCCTTGACCGACGCCAGCACGGGCGTCTTGCCGGCGGCATCCTTGTAGACGCCCACACTCAAGTTGATCTTGGCCGGGTGCGGATCGCGATTGAACGCCTCGGTGATACCCAGGATCGCATCGGGGGGAGCGGGCTGGACCTTCTCGAACATGATGGAGATTCCTCGTTGGGGGGAATAATAGGGTAGCAGAGGGACGGAAGGGATTTCCGCTTTGTGATTTGTGTTTTCTGATTTCTGATTTGAAGCCCAAGCCCGGCCATGCGAGTCCGCGAGCTTGGCCGGGATCTAACCCCAACGTTGATCCCCGGCAAGCCCCGAGGACGGGGCATGCCGGGGCTTGGCGCTTTCCCACATCAGAAATCAGCCATCAGATGAAATCGCCATCGCCGCCGGTGTCCTGGTCTTCGACCATGCCCAGGACCGTGCTGTCACTGTTGCGGCGCCGGCTAATCTGGGTGATGGCCAGGTCCAGCCGGTCGTGGATTTCCCTCATGTTCGTGGGCCGGCGATGCGGTTCGGCCTCCAGGCAATGCATCACCAGTTGCGACAGCGCCGGCGTCACCTGATCGTTCAACTGATGCGGCGGCTTGCGGCTGTCGTCCTGGCGCACCAGCATTCCCGGCTCGCCCTTGGGAATCAGTGTAGGCACGTGATGCCCGGTGAACAGCCAGTACATCGAGGCCCCGAAGTTGAAAATGTCGGTCCGCGGAGTGATCTCCCGCCGCAGCACCTGCTCGGGCGCAATGTAATCGGGAGTGCCCTGGATCCGTTGCTTGACCGTCCCGGTCGGGCAGCTCTGGCCAAAGTCGATAATCTTCACCCGCTGGCCCTCGGTGACCATAATGTTGTTGGGCTTGATGTCAGCGTGCACCAGGCCCTTGCCGTGCATGTGCCCCAGCCCGTCGGCCACCTGCTGACACAACTGGCACAACTCGGTCAGGTCGTCGGGCCGGCGCTGTTCCAGGCTCTGGCCGTCGACCAGTTCCATGAGCACAAACACCTCGCTGGTGCGGATCAGGGCACGCTGCTTGATGAGCTTGAGGCTCCTGCGCAGGGTGGGGTGGTGCAGTTGGCTGGCAACTTCGTGTTCGCAGATGGCCTGATCGATAAACCGCTGGTCGTGGGCCGACTCCTTCACCACACGCTTGAGCGCATAGACTTGGTCGTCCTTGTCCTTGACGGCATAGATCGTGCTGCGCGCGCCATGTCCCAGAGTCGCCACCACGTCGTAGCCGAGAATCTCGTTGACCAGTTCCATATCCAGTGGCACGTCTTTCTCATTTCCGCGGAGCAGGCGAAACGTGTTGATCAGAGGAATGTCGGCGATGACCGTTTGAATAATGCCCAGAAACTGACTTGGCCCACTTTCGCGTCCGCACGCTTGGCATCGACCTGACCTGCCTTGGACTTGACCTTTCGACTTTGCGTGGCGCCAATCCTTTTGTCTACGCAAACGTGAGCGAGACGGGGCGGGTCGAGTCAGGCATGTTACCAGAAGCGCACGCGCCCAATGATCCGCTAGACAAGCAAACACGGGGCCAGACGAATGTATTCATACTGTAGCGCCCGAGACGGACCTGTGGCCTCAAGGATCGGGAGAAAGTCCGAATTTTCCCGGCCTCCATGCCGGGGCCGAATCCTCGAAACCCGGGATCGCCGGCGCGAAGAAATCCGGACCTTCGCAAAGCCTCAGGTCCGGCTTGGGGGCCCATGGATTAGGCGTTAGCGGCGCGGGCGGGCTACTGGTCGAGCAGTTGCTGCCGAAACCACGCCAGCGGGAAAAGTTGGCCGCGGCCCGTGCGGGCATCGGTATACAGCAGCACGTGGTCGGCGGGGATGCGGCATTGGCGCTGTAACGTCTGTACGACCTGGACCAACTGGCGCATCTGGGCATCGGTGGGCCGATGGCGGACGCCGTCGCCGATGAGGCAAATGTCGATGGCGGCCGGGGTGATGGGCGCCACCGCGGCGCGGCTGGTGCTCACGCCCGCCAACTGCTGGGCCCAGCGGTGGCCGATTTCCAGTTGCCCGTCCCTGCCGCCGTTGCCGTTGTCAATCACCAGGTGATAGCCCAGGCCTTCCAGTCCCATGCGCTGGTGCAGTTCGTCGAGGCTGCGGGCCGAGCCGTAGGCTGAGCCGCTGAAGTGGATGGCAATCGTGTTCCAGCGCGTCGCGGTCGGCAAAGGCGTAGTGGCCAGCACCATTTCCGACAGGTCGGCGGCCCGGCCGACCGTGACGTTCAAGCTCAGCGGGTTGCCGGCGTTGGCCGTCTTGGGACGCGGCTCCAGCCCCAGAAGCATGCCGCTGGCGATGGTCATCGCGATGACCAGGGCGACCAAAACCGTGATAGTTCGACGATCGGGCATGACCATGAGCAACGCCCCAACAAAGCGACTTGACTAAGCAAACCAAATAGCGCAACCGACAGCCCTTTCATCGGGCAGCGCGCCATCCTGGCTTGCGAGATTTTCCAAAAACCGCGACGCGACGTGTTCCAGCCGGCCGCACAAACGGACGTTGCCTTGCTCCTCCCCCTTCTTTAGGGGAGGTTGGGGGGAGGGATGCTTACGGTTCACTCAGCGGTCGCAACCGCTCCCGCAGCACTTGCTTCTCCATCCCTAAGGGCGCTTCAGCGGTCGTTCCGGGCAAATCCCGCCCCCGCAATTGCGAGTAGCGGTCATACTGCGACCGTGGCAGATTCTCGGGAAACAGCGTGTCGGTGCATCCGTACAGTACCCCCATCGTCATCACCAGTAATCCTATGCACCATGATACCGTCAGGGGCCGCATTGAGCCAGCTCTTTTTACGTTCCGGGTGTCATTGAGTCCCGGCGTGGGCTGCACGCCGGAGCCAGCGGAAAGGCCGGTGATACGCGGGAATTTCCACATGATACGGCTTATCCTTGAACTCTTGGTCCCCGTCACCGGCCTGGCAGCCCCCACCACCATCAACCCTCGGCGGGGCCAACATCGGTGGATTGTAACGACTTGGGCACATCAAGGCTCAAAGACGCTACGATACGCCGCCCCCACTCCCTGTAAGAAGCCGGGGGTCGGATACGAGAAGAATCAGAAATCAGACGGCTTCAACAGCGCTTCGCCAAATCAGAAATCAGAAATGGCCTCAACCCCATGCCCACGCTCTGGTCACAAACGCTGATCCCCACCGCCCGCCAGGTCCCCGCCGAGGCCGAGGTGCCTTCACACCAGCTCATGCTGCGTGCGGGCCTGATCCGCAAGCTCGGCGCGGGCGTCTACGACTACCTCCCGCTGGGCCTGCGCTCCTTGCGTAAGGCGATGGAGATCATCCGCCAGGAGATGAATGCCGCCGGCGCCGTCGAGGTCATGCTGCCGGCGTTACAGCCCATCGAGTTGTGGGAGCGCACGGGCCGGCGGGCCGCCTATGGCCCTAACCTCTTTATCGTTAAGGACCGCCACGGCCGCGACCAGGCCCTGGGACCCACCCACGAGGAAGTCGTCACCGAACTCGTCGGTGGCTGCGTCGAAAGCTACCGCCAGCTTCCCCTGTGCCTCTACCAGATCCAGACCAAGTTCCGCGACGAGTTCCGCCCGCGCTTTGGCGTCCTGCGCTCTCGCGAGTTTCAGATGAAGGACGCTTACTCGTTCCACCTCACGCTGGAAGGCCCGGGCGGACTCGATGAGACTTACCAGAAGCAGTACGACGCCTATTGCCGCATTTTCAGCCGCTGCGGCCTGCCTTACATGACCGTCGAGGCCGAGTCCGGGCCGATCGGCGGCAGCGCGTCCCATGAGTTCATGGTGCCCTCCCCCACCGGCGAAGACACCATCCTCGTGGACGAGAAAGCCAACTACGCCGCCAACGTGGAAAAGTGCGCGACCGGACCGCGCGGCCATTCCTTCGACGGCCCGCCTACCGGCGAGCTGGACAAAGTCCATACCCCCAACTGCCCCGGCATCGAGGATGTTGGGAAACTCCTCAAGGTCAAGCCCAAGCACATGCTCAAAACCCTGGTCTTCTTCGGCATCCGCATGAAGAAGGACGAGGTGCCCGTGCTTCATGGCAGCGGACTGCCCGGCGTGGGCAACGACCTCAAGAGTCTGGCGCAGCACGACTGCCTGCGCTTCGTCATCGCCGTGGTCCGCGGCGATCACGATGTCAACGAGGCCAAGCTGCGCCACCAGTTCTTTGCCCTGTATCCCGAGTTCGACACACTGGTGCTGGGCGATCCGCGCCTGGCGCAGGAGATGGGCTTCACCATCGGTTACGTCGGGCCGCAGGTCATCGCCGGCTCGCCCTGGCAGAAGCAGACTCTGCTCATGGTCGATCCCGACGCGGCCCAGCCTGAGTTCTGGGTCACCGGCGCCAACGACGTGGACCACCACGTGCGGCACTTCAACTGGAACCGCGAGGTGCGCGATCCGCTGGGCGACCATGTGCAGAAGCACCTGGTGGTGGCCGACATCCGCAACGCGGCTGAAGGCGACCCTTCGCCCCGCGGCAACGGCGGCGTGCTCAAGCAACGCAAGGGCATCGAGATCGGCCACGTGTTCAAACTGGGTGCCAAATACAGCGATGCCATGGGCGTCACCGTGCTCAACGAACGCAACGAACGCGTGCCCATGATCATGGGCTGCTACGGCATCGGTGTGAACCGCATCCTGGCGTCGGCGATCGAACGGGAGAATGGCAACGACGCCAACGGCATCATTTGGCCCGCCAGCATCGCCCCCTACCAGGTGCTCATCACCCCCATCAAGTACGACGGCGCGATGAAGGACGCCGCTGGCAGCTTAGCATCTTCTCTCGAATCGTTGGGCATCGACGTGCTCATCGACGACCGCGACGAACGCCCCGGCGTCAAGTTCAAGGACGCCGACCTCGTCGGGTTCCCCCTGCGCATCACCATCGGCGACAAGTCGCTGGCCACCGGCCAGGTCGAGGTCAAGGCCCGCAACGGGTCCAACGGCGAAAAGGGCGAACTGGTCGCGGTCGATCAGGCCGCGGCGCGGGTGGCGGAGCTGCTCAAGTCGCTCTGACAAGGTCAGAGCCGCGCGGCGTCAGCCCGCGGACGATCCCCGCAGGCTTACGCCTTGCGGCTCTGATGCCTACGCCGCCTTGGCCCAGGTCTGCCGCGCGGTATCCGCCGTCTGTTTGAGCCGCCAGGCGTAGACCGGCAACAGCGTCAGCAGCATGATCACGTAGAGCGTCGCCCCGCCCCAAGCCGTCAGGTTAATCAGTCCATCCACGGTGCGGAAGAGCCAAGTGCTGTAGGAATGCAGCATCAGCGGAACAAGGTTGTAGAGCAGGGCAATGCCCGCGGCCACGGTGATGAGTAACACCACATCGCCAAGGATCGAAAAGCTGGCCAGCGTAGGATCGGGAATGCGCCGCAGCAACGTGCGCACATAGGCCAGAAGCGAGAACAGGGCGATGCCGCCGACGATGGCCAGCGCGCTGCCCCCGACTCCCACCAGACGATACCCTGGGTGCAGCCAGCGATAAGGTGACAGCGCGGTGATGACGAACGTGCCGGTGACGGCGATGAGAAAGCTGTAGCGAAAAATCACGCGCAGGTTGATAGGCGGTTCGGGCTTGAGTCGGCCGATCTCGGGTAGCGTGACCAGCCAACAGCCCAGGGCTGCAGCGATGAACATCACGGCGGCCGCGACCGCCTTGAGCAGTTGTAACGCCGCCCAAGATATCGGAGGCGGTATGGAGTCATCTTTTTTGAGTAGTGCCGACCCCCACAGGTTCCAGCTCAGCCAATCCGCCAGCAGCAGCCCGGCAAACAGCACCGCCCCGATCCACAGCAGCAGGAACCCCTGTGCCAGGCGCTCCAGCCAGCGCGGATCCGACGCTCGCAGCGTCCGCCCATGCAGCGATCGCGCCACCGGCGTGCCGCATTCCATGCATGTGCCGTTCAACGGCAGGCCCCGCAGGTTGTAGTCGCACTTGAGGCAGTAAACGTCCTGCGTGAGCCGCCCCTGCTCGTCCAAGCTCGGTGCCGCGGTCGTCTCGATGTGCATCTGTGCATTCATAGCTTGCCTGCCAATCGGGGGAGAACCACCAAGACACCAAGGACACCAAGAGGAGTGATGAACACGAAGTCACGAAGGCACGAAGAAGAGAATCAGTTTCTTGATTTGCATTCCTTCGTGTCTTCGTGCCTTCGTGTTCATTCCTCTTTCACTTGCTCCATCTTCTTGGTGTCCTTGGTGTCTTGGTGGTTAACCTCCTACGAAGTGACGCTGCGTTTCAAGCACTGCGCCAGGCGGACGCGGAACCAGACCATGGCGATCAAGGTCATGATGCCCCAGATGGGCAAGGCCAGAACCGTACCGCACAAGCCCAGCGTCACGATCACGCCAAGATCGGGCGGGGACTGGCGCGAGGCGGTGGCCGCGATGATGATGCCCGTCAGCACCGAGCATCCGATCAGGCCATCGCCAACCGCGACGATGCGCGTGAAGACCGCCAGCGGCCGGTCATGCGCCCGCATCGCGAGCTTGTGGGCATAGCGTCCGGCGGCGAACACGCCGACGACGGCGGTGAGCACGCCGCAGAACACCGCCAAGGTTTCAAATCCGCCGTTGACCGCCACGCGCGCCAAGCCAATCGCCAGCGCGAAATACACCTGCCCCACCAGGAGCACCGCCGACCAGCGCGCGATCCGCCGGACATGGTGATGGCGTTCCATGGTCTCCTTGCCCGACGTGGGATCGGGCCAGGTGAACCAGATGCAAGCCCACAGGCCCAGCGCCACGGGAAGCGTCGAGAGCATCAGGGATACGATCGCCCGCGCCAGCTCATCGGGAATCAGAATCATGCACGCCGGGATAAAGATCACCAGCGTGACGCCGCCCAGTCCGACGGCCGACAGCGCCAGGTCCATGGCCCGTACGAGTCGGCGGACCCACGCCGGATCACCGATGATCACCGCCGCGTGCAGCGAGTCCAGAATGCACTGTCCGCATTCCGGGCAATCGGCCCGCAGGTCCAGGGTGCGCAGGTTGTAGCCGCAGGAAATGCACGGCACATCACGCTCGATGCGCTTGGGCTGCGCTTGATCAGGCACCAGTATCGCGGCCATGGGGGCCGGGGGTTCCATGCGGCTCATGGTACTTGGAATGTCGCAATTCGTATCATAGTTGCCATGCTTCAACCCTCCCTCCTTTTCGCCCCGGCCACCGCCACTTCGCCGCCCAAAGTGCTGGTCATCGCCGAACTGGGCGTGAACCATGACGGCCAGCGTGCGCGAGCGATGGACATGGTGACCATGGCCGCCGCCGCCGGCGCCGATGCCATCAAGCTTCAGCTTTTCGATCCGCGACATCTGCTGTCCAACCAGGCCAAGCTGGCGGCGTATCAGAAGGAAGCGGGCGCCGACGATCCTTTCACGATGCTCGACCGGCTCAAGCTCACTGCCGCGGACCTGCGCGCGGTGCGCAGCGCGGCCAGGGAGACGGGCCTGGCGTTCATTCTCACACCGTTCTCGCTGGAGGACGTGCCGGCGCTGGCCGACTTGGACGTCGATGCGGTGAAGATCGCTTCGCCCGATGCGGTCAATACGCCCCTGCTTCGTGCGGCAGCGGCGCTGGGGAAGCCGATGCTGATTTCGACCGGGACGTGCACGATGGAGGAATTGGCCGACGCGGCGGCGCTGCTCCGTTCCCTCTCTCCTTGGGAGAGGGTGGCCGACCCCCGGAAGTCCGCGAGGCCGGGTGAGAGGAGCCGGGTAGTAGCGGTGGGTGTGTCGTCCATGATTGATTCGCGGGCCGCTCTCATCCCTGGATCCCCTCACTCCAACCCTCGCCCGGGGGGAGAGGGGGCCGGAGGAGCGCTGCTCCAATGCGTGTCGAGCTATCCGACCGCCGACGGGCAGGCGGCGATCAATGGTCTGGTGGCGTTGCGGGAGCGCTTTGGCGTGCCGGTAGGTTACTCGGATCACACGCGCTCGCTGGTGAGCGGCGCCGTGGCGGTGGCGGCCGGGGCCTGCGTGATCGAGAAGCACTTCACCTACGACCGCCAGGCCCAAGGGCCCGATCACGCCGCCAGCCTCGACCCGGTGAGCTTCACGCACTACGTGGACCTGATCCGCGAGGCGCAAGTCATGCTCGGCCCGATCGCCAAGCGCGTGCTGCCCTGCGAGCAGGACGTGCGCGCGGTGTCGCGGCAGAGCGTGTGCGCGGTTTGTGATCTGTCCCCAGGTCATGTCGTGAGGGAAAAGGACGTCACGGTGCGCCGGCCGGGCACGGGCATCCCGGCGCGGGAATTGGAACGGGTCGTCGGCAGGCGATTGCGCGTGGCGGTGCGCGGGGGCGACCTGTTGCGCGCCGACGATCTGGAGTAAGGAACCCCACGGACTTTCATCCATGGGGTTCGTGTGTCAAATCCCCGGCAAGCCCCGAAGACGGGGCATGCCGGGGCTTGCTGCAATTTATTCAGTCCAAGTTCATCGTCAGCAGGAATTCGGCGTTGGTCTTGACCTTCTGGAGCCGGCTCTTGAGCAGTTCCATGGCCTCGACCGGATTCATGTCCGCCAGCACCTTGCGCAGACGGTAGACCAGCTTCATTTCCGTCGGGTCCATCAGCAGTTCCTCGCGACGGGTGCCCGAGGAGGCGATGTCGATGCACGGATAAATGCGCTTGTCCATCAGCCGGCGATCCAGGTGCAGTTCGCTGTTGCCCGTGCCCTTGAACTCCTCGAAGATGATGTCGTCCATCTTCGAGCCGGTGTCGGTCAGGGCGGTGGCGATGATGGTCAGTGACCCGCCGTCTTCGATGGCGCGGGCCGAGCCGAAGAACTTCTTGGGGCGCTGCATGGCGTTGGTGTCGAGGCCGCCAGTGCCGATCTTGCCCGAGTGGGGCATTTCCTCATTGAACGCGCGGGCCATGCGGGTCAGCGAGTCCATGAGGATCACCACGTGATGGCCGAACTCGACCATGCGCCGGGCCTTTTCGATCACCATGTCGCAGACCTGCACGTGGCGGGTCGATGACTCGTCGAACGAGCTGGCGACCACCTCGACCTCCTTGGGCGTCTGGCGGCGGAAGTCGGTCACTTCCTCAGGCCGCTCGGCGATCAGCAGCACGAACACCTTCACATCGGGGTAATTCGTGATGATCGAGTTGGCCATCTTCTGGAGCAGCACCGTCTTGCCGGTGCGCGGCGGGGCGACGATCAGGGCGCGCTGACCGCGGCCCAGGGGCGTCACCAGATCCACAATACGCATCTCGATGTTGTCCGGCTTGTTGGCCGTCTCGAGCACGAAACGCTGATCCGGGTGCAACGGCGTCAGGTCCTCGAACAACGTTACGTCATTGAGGGCATCGGGCGGCTGACCGTTGACCGCGTCCACGCGCAGAAGCGCGAAATAACGCTCGCTTTCCTTGGGTGGCCGGATCGTGCCCTGCACGACGTGACCCACCTTCAATCCAAAACGGCGAATCTGTGACGGGCTGACGTAAATGTCATCCGGGCACGCCAGGTACGAATACTCGGGCGAGCGCAGGAAGCCAAAGCCGTCGGGCAGGATTTCCAGCACGCCCTCGCCGTACATCAAACCCTGCTTGGCGATGTGCTTCTTGAGAATCTGGAAGATCAGGTCTTGCTTCTTAAGGCCTTTGAACTCGGTGACGCCTTCCTCCTGCGCCAACGTGTGCAGTTGCTCGACTTCCATTTTCTGGAGGTCGCTGACGGTCATGTCGGTGCGCTTGGCCAGTTCGTAACGTTCCTGGGTCTCGGCTTCGAGTTGCTCATCGGTGTGGGCGCGTGGCCGCGGGGCGGGCGTCTTAACCGCCTGAGCCTGCTCCTTGGCTGCCGGGGTTTCCGGGGTTGCGGCGCTTGGGGGAGCTTTCGCTGCTTCCGGATTTCCCGGGTTTTCCGGGGCTTCCAGGGCCTCCGGTGCTTCCGAAGCTTCCGGGGGGGTGGATTCGCCCGCGTCGTCGCCGCCACTGCTCTTGCTGCGCTTGCGCGTCTTAACGGAATCTGCTCTTGCCATAATGCGGTTCTCCAATCGGTTGGCGCCTTTCGTCCCCACGCCAGGCGGCGCTGTGGAAGGCGTCCTATCGCTACTGCGATGTGCTTCTATATCGGGGGTTAGATCAATCTGGGGACGGGACTGATTTGGGAGTAAAGGAATCTCGGTGGGGTGTTGGGCTGGCGGGATGAACCCGCCGGCCGGAGTTCGTAACGCTAGTGCTAAGGGGTGACCGGAAATCTTAGGCAGGCCCCCAGGCGTCAAGTGCGAAATTCATGCCGCAACGCCTTGGCTGCGGCCCCTGATGCAACATCCTTGTCAAAGCTGGTTGATCCGTGTAACCGGGACTTGCGGAAATTTCCGGGGAAGTCCCGGGGAGGTCCGGGGAGCTCCGGGGGTTCATAGGGTTCGGAGGCCCAGATCCCGAACCCTGATTGCAGGGCATCTATTCCTGAATAATCTGGGAAAAAATTCGGCTGACTTGCTCAAGGCAGCGGGCGGACTCGCCCCCGGACTCGCCTCCGGACTCACCTCCGAAGTCACCTTCCGAGTCGCCCCCATTGTCCACCATATAATCGGCGGCATTGGCCTTGGTGTCAAGCGGCAACTGTCGCTTTTCTCGCCGCGCCAACTCCTGGGCGTCCCATCCCCGCTTCTCCAGCACTCGTTTCTGCCGCGCCGCCAGGGGAGCATGCACGTAAACGAGCACGTCGCAATCCCCGTCGAGTTTCTTTTCCATGAGCAGGGGCGTGTCTTCGACAATGGCAAGAATCGCTGGGTCGCGCTGGTACTTCTGATGCAGTTCTTCCCGCCGGGCCAGCACACGGGGATGAACCACGCTTTCGAGCCGGGCCAGTTCTTCGGGCTTATCAAAGACGACCGCCCCCAGGGCCTTGCGGTTGACCTGTCCGTCGGGCTGGAAAATGGTGTCGCCCCACCACTGGCGAAGCTGACGCTGGATGATCGGGTCGCGCAAGGCCTGGCCCGCCAGGGCATCGGCATCGACGATGCCGCAGCCCAGTTGGCCAAACAGCCGGGCGATCGTGCTCTTACCCGCCCCGATCCCGCCGACGATGCCGATGACCGGCTTGCGCAAATGGGATGGTGTGTCGGCGTCAGCGGTGCGTCGGCTGGGCATGGCAGCACACAATAGGGACTTGGCATCCCCGCCGCCAGCCAGATGGATCGCCGTGATGCTTCTGCCCACGCCGGGCCGGCGGGGACCAGCCGGGACTGCGACTCTATCCAAAAGGAACCGGGCCGGCTGGAACTGCCAACGATGCACCGGGTGGATCATGGACAAATGACGCACAAAAATCGGATATCTGGACATGTCAGCCACCTCCCCTATACCCCCCATCATCGTTTTCACTCAACAATCTGTAAAACCAATAGTTACAAGTGTCATACCCCCATGTCAGTGGCGTGTCATGGTGACATTATTGATTCCGTGGTGACTGCTTCGTAATATTTTTAGCCAACATATTTTACACGCGATTAGCAATATTCAGTAAGTGTCAGGCCTCGCCGTTGCCAAACATGTCTGAAACGCGCATGACGGTGCGGTTCCATGGACTCATGTTCGGCCAAGAGCCCTTGGGCTATCCGGGTGGCATGCCGGTGGCATCCGTGGTTAGTGTGGCCGCGGCAAACCCAATCGCATGAACTTGTGATACTGAATAGTAATCCATATATTTAACATGGTATCGGCCAGGCGTTGAAAGTAAAGAAAAAAAATGCAAAAAAAAGGATTGCAATAGTTACAGGAAAACCCAATAATGGCGTATTGGGGGTCGAGTCTTTTGTTGGGCCGGCTTGCGGGGGGCATGTGCTGAGAAGGAGAGGACTTTAGATTCGTTCAATGCGGTCATTGGCAGCAGACTGTCAGTAGTTGCTGCTGGAGTTGCTGTTCACTCCGGGGTACGGGGTCCGGGGTACGGAGTTTGGGGGTTTGTGTCTAAGGTCAGGGGGGTCAGGCGGTGGGAGCGGTGTTGCAGGAGCGGGATTATTTGCGGTCGATGGTTGGTGATTCCCTGGCGAGGGTGTTGAAATCCGCGCTCATTGGTGATGCAGCCAAACCTTGGGGTCCGGGGTCCAACGACCCCGCGACGTTGTGTGCTCAGCGGCATGAAATCAACATTTCAGGAGTGTCTTCATATGGCTACGCAAGGCCAAGTCAAGTGGTTTGATCCCAAGAAGGGCTACGGCTTCATCATCGGGCCGGCTGGGCAGGACGTGTTCGTCCATTACACGCAGATCATGGGCGACGGGTTTCGCTCACTCAAGGATGGCGAAAGCGTGGACTACGACATCATCCAGGGCGAGAAAGGGTATCAGGCCAAATCGGTGCAGCGCCAGGCGGCGGCGGCGGCGCAGGCCGAGGCGGCGGCAGTGTCCACGGGCTATCGCAAACGCTCGGTCGAGCTCGAGGCGTGAGCTTGACCTAACTCCATCAGTCCATGCCCACCAGAAGGGGGCATGCCTCCGCTGGCGCACGCTCCGCCCCTGCCGGGTATTCTCGTTGGGGCATGATCTGGAACGATCTGGTTAATGGTATCGCCCTGGGCGTGCTGCTGTGCATCCCCATCGTCTGGGTGGCCACGCGGCGCACGGCCCGGCGGGTCCGCCAACTCGAGCAACGCGCCCGCGGCGCCCAGCGCCTGGCGGAACTGGGCGGCCTGACCAGCGGCCTGGCGCACGAGATCAAGAACCCCCTGTCCACCGTCGGCTTGAACCTCCAGCTCATGCAGGAAGACCTGGCGGAACTGGAACGCCACGTCCAGGAGAATGCCGCCACCCAGGAGAGAGTCGCCCGCATGAAGCGCCGTGCCGATGCCCTGGCGCGGGAGACGCAGCGCTTGCGCGTGATCCTTGAAGACTTCCTCCGCTTTGCCGGCCGCATCAAACTCGACCTGGCGACCGTGCCGCTGCACCAGCTTATCGACGAGTTGACCGACTTCTATACCCCCCAGGCGCAAGCCTCGGGCGTACGCCTGCGCACCCAGCTCGAAGCCCAGCCCGATACGGTCGTGGCCGACCAGGCGCAGATCAAGCAGGCCCTGCTCAACCTGCTGATCAACGCCACGCAAGCCATGAGTGAGGCCCGCCAGTCGAGCAACCCCCCCAAGCCGCACGGCGGGGGCGAGGAGTTGTTCATCCGCACCCAACGCGCCCGCGCCCTGGGCCGCGAGGAACTGCACATTCACGTGATTGACACCGGCCCGGGCATCCCGGCCGACCAACTCGAACGCATCTTCCAGCCGTATTATTCGACCAAGCGTCACGGCACGGGCCTGGGCCTGCCCACCTCGCGACGGATCATCGAAGAACACGGCGGCCACCTGACGGTGCATTCGGAACTGGGCCGTGGCACCGATTTCGTGATCGCCGTGCCGGTGGACGGTCCGCCAAGGCAGGAGTGAGAACTGCACGCCGGAACTGAATTTGCAGAACCCTGGATTTTCCGGAAATGCCGACCTTCGCAGACTTCGCTCTGGCTTGGCGGCCCTACACCTCTTCCTTCACCAGTTCCATGTACTTGGGGAAGCGGGTGAGGAACTCGTGGGCGACGTAAGGACAGCCGGGGACGACTTTGAGGCCCTGGGCGCGGGCGTGCTCGAAACCGTGGGTCACCAGTATGGCGGCGATGCCCTTGTTGCGGTGCTCCGGCGGAACGTAGACGAAGTAGAAGTTCAGCGACCCGTCGTGCGGCTTGTAGTTCAACATCGCTTTATCGTCACCCAGGTCGATCACGAAGCGGTGGTCGTCGGGCTCGTGCCGAATGTCCATGGTTGATTGTACGCCGGTTTTGGCGGCGAGGGAACGCGGCAAGCCGCGGCGCTTCGCAAGATCATTCAGCGAAGTCGTAGACCTGCACGCGCTGCCAGTGGGGTTTGTGCCTGGCGATGAACTGCTGGTGCAGGTCGTGCACCTGGTACGCATCGTGGCCGGCCTGGTCGTCGAGCACGACGCACAGGCCCACGTGGTAGGAGTTGTCCACCACGTCGCGCGGGGTCATGGCGGGCTTACCCGCCCAGAGTTGGCGAACCCCCGGGACTTGCCCCAGCATCTGCCGGCAGTCCTGCTCCAGCGCCGCTTGCTGGACCGCTGACGTACCGTCCTTAAGCCAGAAAAACACCATGTGGATGAACATTGCCTGCTCCTGTTGAATGCCTGGATGTGCAGTCTATCCCGGCTGAGAAGAGATCCCGGCCAAGCTCGAAGACTCGCATGGCGGGGCTTGGACTCGCATGGCCGGCCTTCAGCGCTTCATGTTGACGAACTGGAGGGGAACCTCGCTGGGCTGACCCTTGAGCAAGGTCATGACCGCCTGGAGATCGTCGAGCTGCTTGCCGGTGATGCGCAGTTCCTCGCCCTGAATGGACGCCTGCACTTTGATCTTGCTGTCCTTGATGGCCTTGACCATCTGCTTGGCCAGGTCCTGGGGGATGCCCTCGCGGATGGTGACATCGCGTTTGAGCGCCCCGCCGGAGGTGGGGGTCGGCTCGTCGAACTGGAAGGTCTTGACCTCCAGGCCGCGCTTCACTGCCGCCTGAAGGAACATTTCCCTCAGGGCGTCCATCTTCATCCGCTCGGCGGCGAGCATGTGCAGCTTCTTCTCCTTGCGGTCGAAGGTCAACTCGGTCTTGCTGCCGCGGAAGTCGTAGCGCGTGGCCACGGCCTTAAGCGTGTTGTTCACGGCGTTATCGACTTCCTGAAAGTCCACGCGGCTGACGACGTCAAATGAGGGCATGGGTCACCTGCTCCCTGGAAACGGAGGGATCGCGGCCACAAAAAACCCAGAGACCGGTGCCTCTGGGTTTGTTTTACATTGGTGGTTCAGAAGTTACTCGCTCTTGACGGATTCCTGATCGGCGGCCGGGGCGGGCGCCTCGGCGGCGGGAGCAGCTTGGGTCTTGCTCGCTTTGCGCAGCTTGGCGGCGAATTCCATACGGCCGTTGGCCTTCTCGCGGCGGCGCGAATACTGGCCGGGCACCTGCGGGCCTTCGTCGGCGCTGGAAACCAACTGCAACACGCACAGGTCGCTGCCGTCGCCGATGCGATGGCTGCTCTTGAGCACCCGGCTGTTGCGCAAGCGGTGGCCGCCGGCGAGCTTGATGATCCGCGTGTAGCCGCCGGGACGATCGCCAAAGGTCGGCGCGATTTCGTCAAAGAGCTTCTTGACCACGCGCGGGCCGTCCATCAATTCGCCATACTTGTTGCGCTTGACGCCTTGATCATCCTCCTCCTTGGACGTATCCACCATGATACGGTCCTGGAGTTCAGCGATGACGCGGCGGCGCGACGCCAGATCGCCCTTCTTGGCGGCGGTGATCAGCTTCTCGATGAAGGGCTGCACCATCTTGGCCTTGGGCAGGGTCGTGGTGATCTGGCTGTGCGTGAACAGCGCCACCGCCAGGTTGCGGCGATCGGCGCGGCGATGCTCGGCGTCGCGGCCAAGCTTGTATCCAGCTATTCGGTGTCTCATGGTTCGTGCTCGCTTTCAGAAAGCAGGCCCAGCCCCGCTCAAAGCGGGGCTGCCCTCAGGCTTCCTGCTCTTCTTTTTCCAGTTCGGGGGGCAGTTCCATGCCCAGGTTCAGGCTCAGGTCGGTCAGTTTCCGCTTGACCTCGCGCAACGACGTTTTGCCGAAGGAACGCACCTTGAGCAGGTCCGGCTCGGACAACGAGACCAAGTCGGCGACGGTCTGGATCTTGGCCGATTCCAGGCAATTGCTGGCGCGGACGCTCAGCTCCAGCTCGGAAATTGGCATCTGGAGCTTGCGGATCAAGTCCTCTTCGACCTTGGCGGCGGCCGCGGCGGTCTCGCTGGCGGTCGAAGAACCGATGTCGAAATACTGCACGAACGGGTTCAAATGCTTGCGAAGGATCTTGGCGGCCTCGACCAGCGCCATCTCCGGCGCCACTGTGCCGTTGGTCCACACCTCGATAGTCAGCTTGTCGTAGTTGGTCTTCTGGCCCACGCGCGTGTCCTCGACCTTGTAACGCACGCGCAGCACAGGCGTATAGATCGCATCCACCGGGATCCAGCCGATCTCCTGATCCTCGCCTTCCTGGAGCTGCTCGCTGGCGGGAACATAGCCGCGGCCCTTCTTGACGCGAAACTCAGCGTCGAAGTCCACGCTCTTGGTCAGCGTCGCCAGCACCATGTCCTTGTTCTGAATGGTGATGGAGGTGTCGGCCTCGATCAGGTCGGCGGTCACCTGGCCCGGCCCCTCGGCCTGGAGACGCATGGTGCGCGGCTCTTCGCCTTCCATCGAGACTACCAGGTTCTTGACGTTGAGAACGATGTCGGTCACGTCCTCCATCACGCCTTCGAGGCTGGAGAACTCGTGCTCGGCGCCCTTGACTTTGATGGCTGTCACGGCCGCGCCTTCCAGGCTCGACAGCAGGATGCGGCGCAGGCTGTTGCCGACGGTCGTGCCGAAGCCGCGTTCAAAGGGCTCGACGACGAACTTGCCATAGGTGGCGTTGTTGAGATTGGTGTCGGGGACGACCCGGCTGGGCAGTTCCAGACCTCGCCATCGGATACGCATGGTTGATACTCCGAAAAAAGCCGGCAAATCCTGGAAGGATGCCTCGCGGTCTTAACGCCCGAATCTGTCATGCCGGGACACAGGGGGCTACTGTTCCGCGAGGGGTGATTGTAGGTCAGGTCGAGTCGTTGGGTCGGCGGTTGCAGGAGGCTAAGCCGCAAGCGGCGGGCTGAACCGCAAGCGGTCCGGGGTCCGGGGTCCCCGGGGTCCCCGGGGTCCGGGGTATCAGACGCGGCGCTTCTTGGGCGGCCGACATCCGTTGTGGGGCACGGCCGTATGGTCTTCGACGGCGGTGACCTTGAGGCCCGCGGCCTGGAGAGCGGTGATCGCCGACTCCCGGCCGGCGCCGGCGCCGCGCACTCGCACTTCGACTTCCACCAGGCCCATCTTCTTGGCGGTGCTGGCGGCGTCCTCGGCGGCGCGAGTGGCGGCGTAGGGCGTGCTCTTGCGCGAGCCCTTGAACCCAATGGCGCCCGCCGACTTCCACACCAGCGTCTCGCCGTTCATGTCGGTGATGTTCACGTAGGTGTTGTTGAACGTCGCCTTGATGTGGGCGATGCCGCGGGTGACGCCCTTACGAACCTTTTTCTGCTTCTTGGCCATGGTGCTCCTCGAATCTGCTGGCGCTGCCCGGCGCTATCTGCTAACGATGCGGGGGCAGCTCGACTCGAATGGTTGAATAGCTTGCGTCCCACCCGCCGGAGCGGGTGGGCTTTCGCTGCTAACGTTCCTTTGGTTACTTCATCGCCTTGACGGACTTTTTGACCGCCACGGTCTTGCGTTTGCCCTTGCGGGTTCGCGCGTTGGTTCTGGTGCGCTGGCCATGCACGGGCAGGCCCCGGCGGTGCCGGTCGCCGCGGTAGGAGCGGATGTCCTTGAGCCGCTGGATGTCCTGCGCCACCTTGCGGCGCAGGGCGCCCTCGATCAGGTGCGTGCCTTCGATCACGCCGGCGATATGCGCCAACTGCTCTTCGGTGAGCTTGTTGGCGCGGGTCTGGCCGTCCACCTCGGCCTGCGCCAGGACGTGGTCGGCAGTGGTCGGCCCAATGCCAAACAGGTAGCGCAGGGCGATGCGAATCGGCTTGTTATCGGGAATGTCAACACCGGCGAGTCGGGGCATGGTGAGTTCCTCTCTTATCCCTGGCGCTGCTTGTGCTTGGGGTTGGTGCAAATCACGCGGACGACGCCTTTGCGGCGCACGACCTTGCAGTTTTCACAGATACGCTTGACGCTGCTACGAACTTTCATGGCGAACCTCGGTTACCGTGGGATGCTGAGCCGCAAGCGGCTGTGGATCAGTGGCGGTAGGTAATGCGGCCTTTGGTCAGATCATAAGGGCTGATTTCAATGGTGACGCGGTCGCCGGGGAGGATGCGGATGTAGTTCATTCTCATCTTCCCGGAAATGTGCGCCACCATCTCGTGCTTGTTTTCCAGCCGAACGCGGAACATCGCGTTAGGCAGCGCGTCGATCACCTCGGCTTCCACCGTGATCTTGTCTTCTTTGGCCATGCCGTCCCTGTCTGGTTCCCGATGCGATCCGGCGGCACGCGCCGTCATACTCACATCGCCGTTGTCCGGGCCGACACGGCCCGGCTCACTTACCGACCGTCGGTCAGCACTTCGGCGCCGCTGGCGGTCACCGCCACCGTGTGCTCGTAATGCGCTGAAGGCTGCCGGTCCGCCGTCAACACCGTCCATCCATCCGAGAGCGTGATCACCTCGTGCGTGCCGAGATTGCACATCGGCTCGATCGCCAGCACCATGCCCTCGCGCAGGATGATGTCATGTCTCAACAGTTCCCGGCTGACGAAGTTGGGGACCTTGGGGTCTTCGTGCATCTTGCGACCGACGCCGTGACCCACAAAATCCCGCACCACGCTCATGCCGCAACTCTCCGCATAGTTCTGCATCAAGCGGGCGACCTGGCTCCATCGCCGGCCGGGCTTGACGTTCTGGATCGCCAACTGAAGCACGTGTTGCGTCACGCGGCACAGTTCGCGAGCCCGACTGGGCACTTGGCCCACCAGCAAAGTCGTCGCCGAGTCGCCGCACCAACCGTCCAACTCCACCCCGCAATCGATACCGACGATGTCGCCGTCCTTGATGACCCGCTCGCCGGCGATTCCGTGCACGACCTCCTCATTGACGCTGATGCAGAGGTTGGCGGGAAATCCTTCGCCCAGCCGGTAAGTGGGGTAGTTCTTGAACAGCCCCTTGGCGCCTCTGCTGGAAAAGACCCTGAAAGCCTCCTCATCAATCTGCCGCGTTGTCATGCCGGGCTTGCAGATTTCTCTACAGTGCTCGAGCACCGCGTGAACGACTCGACCTGCCGCCCGCATGCTGCGCAGTTGCTCGCGGGTTTTAAGCGTAATCGCCATGTGCCGTCGCCAAAGCATCTTACACCGGTTGGGGGCATGGCGAGCCCAAGAGTATATCACGCCCTGCGCCGCCTGCCAACTGGGGGTGACAAGCCTGTGGCACTACACCATGCCACTGGCGCCGCGGATACGGGGCCCCCTGCCGCTGCCGCCGGTGCTCAGGAAACCCTGGTAGTTGCGCATCAAAAGGTTCGCTTCGATCCGCTGCACGAAATCGAGCATGACACTGACCACGATCAACAGGCCGGTGCCGCCCAGGAAGCTCGACACGTTGTAGGGGATGCCGAACATACCCGAGACGATGGTGGGCACCACCGCGATCACCGCCAGGAAGCCGGCGCCGACGTAGGTGATGCGTTCCATGACGGTTTCCAGGTATTCGGCGGTGCGCGGGCCGGGGCGCAGGCCGGGGATGAAGCTGCCGTGGTCGCGCAACTGCGTCGCCATTTCCTTGGGCTGGAACTGCACGGTCGTCCAGAAGTAGGCGAAGAAGTAGATCAGGCCGATGTACATCAGCAGGTAGAGGAACGCGGTGGCGTCCATGTTACGGCTGAGGAAGTCGAAGAACTGCTGGAGCCACGTCCACCAGCCGCCGGCGCGGGCGCTGCGGTCGAGCATGCCGATGATGATCGAGGGGAACATCATGAGCGAGCTGGCGAAGATGATGGGCATGACGCCGCCGTGGTTGACGCGCAGGGGCAGGTAGGTTTTCTGCCCGCCGTAGACCCGCCGGCCGCGGGTGTGCTTGGCCTGCTGAATCGGGATGCGCCGCTGGCCCTGCGTGATGATGATGGCGCCCGCCACCACCACGATAAAGGAGAGAATCAGGAACACGACGGTCATGGGGCTGTAGGTCGCGGTGCCCGCGCCGCGCATGTCGAAGTTGGCGATGACTTGAATGACGGCATCGGGCATGCGGGCGATGATGCCGGCGGTGATGATCAGCGAGGCGCCGTTGCCGATGCCGTACTTGTCGATCTGCTCGCCCAGCCACATGAGGAACACGGCGCCGGCGGTCAGGCCGCTGATCCCCGCGACCCAGAACATGGCCACGCCCGGCCACTGCTGATACTCCGGGTATACCAGTTGCTGGCCCTGCATGACGCTGAGCCAGAATCCGCCCTGGATCAGCGCCAGGACCACGGTCAGGTAGCGGGTCCACTCGATGATCTTCTGCTGGCCGGCGGGGCCTTCCTTCTTGAGCGCCTGGAGGCCCGGGAGCACGGTGGCCAGCAACTGGAGGATGATCGAGGCGGAGATGTAAGGCATGATGCCCAGGCCAAAGACGGTGGACTGGGATAGCGAGCCGCCGGTGAACATGCTCACAAAGGAGAGGATGTTGCCCATGGCGCCGCCGGCGGCGCGTTCGGCGAAGCTGCGCAGGCTCTCCTGATCCACACCCATCAACGGCACGAAATAGCCGATGCGATAAATGGCGATCATGCCCAAGGTGAACAGGAGCTTGTTGCGCAGCTCCGTAATCCGCCACATGTTGATGAAAGCCTGGAGCATGATTTTACTTGGTGCGGGTCGCCGTGCCGCCGGCCTTGGTGATCTTTTCCTCGGCGGCCTTGGAGAAGGCGTCAGCCGTGACAATGAACTTCTTGGACAGGTCGCCGGCGCCCAGGATCTTGACGGGCAGGCTGGTGTCGCGCAGCAGGCCGACCTTGATGAGCATCTGCGGATTGATTTCCGCGCCGTCGTCAAAGCGGGCCGACAGGGCCGCCAGATTGACCACAGCATACTCGGTGCGGAAGTTGAAGTTGGAGAAGCCGCGCTTGGGGATGCGGCGGAAGAAGGAGATCTGGCCGCCTTCGCGACCGGGCCGGATCGAGCCGCTCCAGCCCGAGCGCGACCCGGCACCCTTGGTGCCGCGGCCGGCGGTCTTGCCCTGGCCGCTGCTGATGCCGCGACCCACGCGCTTCTTCTGCCGGTACTTGCCGGCCTTTTCCGTAATCTGGTGAATCATCATGGCTGTGTGTGCTCCCACTGCGTCGGCCCGAAGGCCAAAGGCAGATCAGCGATTGCGTGTTACGATCCTTACGTGGCCGCCGGTTGCTTGCCCGCCTCGCCGCCGGCCTGGGGCGCCTCGGCGACGGGCGCCTGCTGCTCTCCACCCCCGCCACCACCACCTCCGCCGCCGCCACCACCGCGCCGGCCGCCGCCACCACCACCACCGCCGCCGCGCCGGCCCCCGCCGCCGCCGCGACCGCCCTTCTTGTCACCGACCTTATTCATTGGGCCCTTGACGCGGCTCTCGCTCTCGGCTCGCTTGGGAGCGTACTTGGCGCCCAGCGCCAGCTTCTCTTCCACCGTCGAGCTTTCGATATCCACACCGCGCATCTGCGCGATCTGCGCCTTGGTGCGCAGTCGGCCCAGACCTTCGAGGGTCGCCTTGACCAGGTTGATCTGATTGGTCGAGCCAAAGGCCTTGGTCAGGCAGTCGTGCAGGCCCGCCATTTCCAGCACCGCGCGCACCGTGCCGCCGGCGACGATGCCCGTGCCCGGCGCCGCGGGGATCAGACGCACCGACGAAGCGCCGAATCGACCTTCGACCGGATGCGGAATCGTCCCTTGGAGAAGGGTGACCGAAACCAACTGTTTGCGGGCGTCCTTCTGGGCCTTTTCGATGGCCGCGGGCACGCCCGGCGCCTTGCCGTAGCCGATGCCTACCCGGCCGCGACGATCGCCCACGACCACCAGCGCCGAGAAGCTGAACCGCCGACCACCCTTGACCACGGTGGCGGTGCGGAAAATGCCGACGGTGGTGGACTCTAAGTCCTGTCCGCCCTCAATCGATGCTGCCAGTGCTTCTGCTGCCATGATCTTTCCTGTCGTAGAACCTCGTGGGGAGCGTTCGCCTTGGAGTTAGAACTTGAGTCCGCCCTCGCGTGCCGCATCGGCCAGGGCCTTGAGCCGGCCGTGATAGCGAAAGCCGTTACGGTCGAAGGCGACCTGGTCGATGCCCGCGGCCTTGGCGCGTTGCGCCAGGGCCTTGCCGACTTCCTTGGCGGCGTGGACGTTGCCGCCGGTGGGCAATTCGATGGCGTCGGACCCGGCGCTGACAAGGGTCTTGCCCGCCACGTCGTCCACCACCTGGGCGTAAATGTGGTTGAGGCTGCGGTAAACCGTCAGCCGGGGGCGCTTCGTGGTGCCGAAGATGCGTTTGCGCAACCCCGCCTTGCGGCGACCGCGGCGAATCTGTTTGAGTACGTTGGCTTTCATGATGCGTTCTCATATACCCGAGCTTCGCCCCAAGCGGCTCAGCGTCGGCGTGATTCAAGTCACTGATCAGGCGGCGCCGCCGCCAGCGAATGCCTTGCCCTGCTTGCGGATGATCACTTCGTCACTGTACTTGATGCCCTTGCCGTTGTAAGGCTCGGGCTCGCGCTGCGAGCGAATGACCGCGGCGAGCTGGCCCACGGCCTGGCGATCGGCGCCGCTGACCTTGATCTTGTTCTGCTGGACCTCGACCTTCACCCCGGCGGGCACGGGCACCACCCGCGGATTGGCGTAACCCACGTTGAGCACCACCTTGTTGCCCTGAAGCTGCACCGACCAGCCCACGCCGACGATCTCCAGCTCCTTGGTGAAGCCTTTGGTGACGCCTTGGACCATGTTGGCCAGCACGGCCCGGGTCGTGCCGTGCAGCGCCCGGCTCTGCGCGTCGGCGCTCTTGCGCTCGACCACGACCGCCTTGGCGGCGTCGTCCACGGTGACGGTGACCCTGGGGCTGTGCGTGAAGGTCAGCTTATTCTTGCCGCTCTCGACCGTCACGGCCCGGCCGCTGATGGCGACCTTGACGTTGGCGGGGATGGCGACGGGTTGTTTACCGATTCGGGACATCGTGCAATCCTCAGAGTTAGCCACAGATAAACACAGATGGACACAGATAAGAAAAAGCAGGGAAACAGAAAACGCAGGAAAGGGATCGCCTGTCGGACGCGCTGGTCCCATTTCCTGACTTTTCGGCTCTTCTGATTTTTCTACTTTTCTTCATCTGTGTTTATCTGTGTTCATCTGTGGCAACTGTTTTTACTCGACGGTGCAAAGCAGTTCGCCGCCGATTTTCTGGGCGCGGGCCTGGCGGTCCGACAGTACGCCGCGCGACGTGCTGACGATGGCGATGCCCATGCCCGCCAGGGGCCGGGGCATCTGGTCGACGCGCACGTAGACGCGCCGGCCGGGCTTGCTCTCGCGCTGCATCAGGTGGAACAGCGGCTCGCCGTGCGGGCCGTAGCGCAGCTCCACGCGCAGGATGCCCTGTCGGCCGTCCTCAATGACCCCAAAGTCATTGATGTAGCCTTCTTCCTTGAGTACCTTGGCGATGCCCTGGCAAATCTTGCTGTTGCGGCAATCGACCCGTTCGGCTTTGATGCGAACGGCGTTGCGGATTCGCGTGAGCATATCGCTGATTGTGTCGCTCAGTGACATTCGTAGCTCCGTATCAGCCTGCGGCTGATTCTCTTTCCATCCGAAACCCGGACCGTCGCGCTCCGGCGGGAGCCGGCGGTCCGGCGTGTTGTTTACCAGGACGCCTTACGCATCCCCGGGACCTTGCCCTCCAACGCCAGCTTGCGCAGCATCAGGCGGGAGAGGCGGAACTTGCGGTAGACCGAGCGGCTGCGCCCGGTCATCGCACAAATGTTGCGCAGACGCGTCGGGCTCGAATCGCGGGGCAGCTTCTGGAGCCCCGCCCAATCGCCCGCCGCTTTCAGCGCCGTACGACGCTCGCGGTACTTGGCGATCGTCGCGGCGATCCGCTTCATCTTTTCCTTGGTCGATTTCGTCGCCATGGTGATTCCTGATCCTTGTGACCCCCTCTCCCTTACCAGGGCGAGGGCTGGGTGAGAGTCTCTTATCCGGCCTTGCGCTGCGTCGGGGCGTCCTGGGGCTGGGCGAAGGGCAAGCCCAACTCGCGCAGCACGGCGCGGGACTTGGCCTGGTTGCTGTTGCGGAAGACGAAAGTCACGTTCATGCCGTGCTGGAACTCGACATCCGCCATGTTCACTTCGGGGAAGATGCCCTGCTCGGTGATGCCGAAGGAGTAGTTGCCGCCCTGGTCAAAGCTCTTGGCCGACAGGCCGCGGAAGTCCTTGATGCGGGGGATCGCCAGGCTGATGAGGCGATCGACAAACTCCCACATGCGTGCCCCGCGCAGGGTGACCATGGCGCCGATCTCAAAGCCTTCGCGCAGCTTGAAGTTGGCGACCGACTTTTTGGCCTTGCACATCACCGCCTTCTGGCCCGCGATCACCGCCAGGTCCTTGAGCACCTGCTCCTTGGCTTTGGCGTTGAGCTTGAGGCCTTCGAGCTGCTTGCCCAGGCCGACGGTCAGGAGGACCTTTTCCAACCGCGGCAGCGCCATACGGTTGGTGATACCAAACTCCTGGCCGATCTTGGGCGCCACTTCCTTCTGGAAGCGGAGGCGCATGCGCGCCGGCGGTGCGGGCTCCACAGGGCCCGCGGGCTTCTCAGCCTTGGGCTGGCCCTTGCTCTTGGCGTCGGCCTTGCCCTTGGACGGGTCCCGGGGCTTGCCGCCCTTGCCCTCGCCCTGCGGCTGCTTGGGCTTCTTCTCGCCTTGCTCGGAGTGCTTCTGTTTCTTTTTCTCGTCGCTCATGGCTTTGCTTTCACGGAAATCCGGGGCTTGGAGGACTCGGCCCCGGCTTGGAAACGCTTGATAGCGGGGTTACTTACGGCCCTTCTTCAGTTCGCTGCCGATCATCTGGCCGCCCTTGACCGCCAGGCGCACCTTGGCGCCGTCGGGGCGGCGCTCGAAGCGCACGCGGGTGGGCTTGCCGTTGACACTGGGCAGCACGTTGGAAATCGCCATGGGCATCTCCTTCTGGATGATGCCGCCCTGCTGGTTTTTCGGGCTGGGCTTGACGTGCTTGGTGTGCACGTTCATGCCTTCCACCACGACCTTGCCATCCTTGGGCTTGACGCGCAGGATCCGGCCGCTGCGGCCGCGGTCGGCGCCGCTGATGACGGTCACGAGGTCGCCTTTTCGTACGTGTTGGGGCATGGTCAACTCTCACTCATATACCGGAACATCGGATTCCGGAGGCTAGACTGCAAGCGGCTCCAGGGTCAGACGACTTCCGTCGCCAGGGAGACGATCTTCATGTAGTTCATTTCACGCAGCTCGCGTGCCACGGCTCCGAAGATGCGCGTCCCGCGCGGGTTGCCTTCATCGTCGATGAGCACGATGGCGTTCTTGTCGAAGCGCACGTAGCTACCGTCGTCACGGCGAATCGGATAGCTGGTGCGGACGACCACGCCCTTGACGACGGTGCCGGTCTTGACGTCGCCGTCGGGCAGCGCCTTTTTGATGCTGCAAACGACCTTGTCGCCAATGCCCGCCTTCTTGCGGGTGAAGCGGCCGCGGCCGGTCGAGCCTCCGAGCACCGCGATGACGTAGGCGATGCGGGCGCCGCTGTTGTCCGCCACGTCCACTCTGGTTTCTGGTTGAATCATGACTCATACTCCATGCCCACAAAAGTGGGCATGCCTCATTACGCTTGCGTTTGGGTCTTGACTTCGGCTTCGGAGCCTTCGGGGTTCTTGATTGCATCGATGGGCGGAAGAGCGGCCTCGACGACCTTCACCAGGCGCCAGGTCTTGGTCTTGGAGAACGGCCGGCAGGGCGCGATCTCCACCCGGTCGCCAAGCTTGCAGGCGTTGTGCTCGTCGTGCACGTGGTAGCGCGTGTCGCGATGCAGGTACTTGCCGTACTTGGGGTGCCGCTGCGAGTAGCTGACCTTGACCGTGCGGGTCTTGGTCTGCTTGTCGCTGACGACCTGGCCGATGAGCGTGCCGGTGAGGGTGCGCGGCGAGGTCGAGGCGGGGGCGGGTTGGGTGGTGGTGGTCGCCATGGGTTATGCCTTGGTGGTCTGGGCCTGCTTGACGAGGCGAGTGCGCCGCTCGGTGAGGATGCGGGCGATGTCCTTCTTGATCTGGCCGAGCTGGCGCGGGTTTTCCAGCTTCTCGGTCACCGCCTGCGAGCGCAGCTCAAAGAGCTTCTTGCGGAGGTTCTCGACTTCGGCGTCGATCTCCTCGGCGGACAGTTTGTGAACTTCGTTAGCTTTCATATTGCGTTCTCATACCAGACGCTTCGCACCCCGGAGAGCCTCAGCGTCGGCGTGGTTGAGTCATGGGTCAAGCGTGGCGGCGCTCCACAAATCGGCAGCGGTAAGGCATCTTCTGCGACACGCGCGACAGCGCCTGCACCGCCAGGGGCCGGGGCACGCCGGCGACCTCGAAGAGGATCGTGCCGGGCTTGACCACCGCGGCCCAGTATTCCGGCTCCGCCTTGCCCTTGCCCATGCGGGTTTCCAGGGGCTTCTTGGAGATCGGCTTGTCGGGGAATACGCGGATGTAGACCTTGCCTTCACGCTGGAGGAAGTGCTGGCAGGCGACGCGGCCGGCTTCGATCTGCCGACCCGTGAGCCAGCCCAGCTCCAGGCACTGGAGACCGTAGTCGCCAAAGGCGACGTAGTTGCCCCGGACCGCCACGCCGCGCATCTTGCCGCGCTGCTGCTTCCGGAACTTCACTCTCTTGGGCATCATGGCCATGATTCAAAATCCTTGTCGCAACCGGACGCTTCGCAAAGCCTCAGCGTCGGCGTGGTTCCCTGTATCAGCGTCGGCCTCGGGCGCGGGGACGGGCGCCGGCGGCCTTGCTCTCGATCTCGGCCTCCGACACTTCCTTGTACATGCCCTTGTAGACCCACACTTTCACGCCGATCACCCCGTAGGTCGTAAAGCTCTGGGCAAAGCCGTAGTCCACGTTGGCCTGGAGCGTCTGAAGCGGAATGTTGCCCAGGATGAGTTTCTCGGTGCGGCTCATCTCATGACCGCCCAGCCGGCCCGACAGCATGATCTTGACGCCCTTGGCGCCGGCGGACATGCCGGCATCGGCCTTCATCTTCATCACCCGGCGGAAGCTGGCACGCTTGGCCAACTGCTCGGCGATCGACTCGCCGATGAGCTGCGCATCCAGGTCCGGGTTGCTGATCTCGATCGCTGAGATCGAGACATTGCGCCCGGTCAGGTGCTGGAGGTCGGCGGTGAGGCGCTCGATCTCAGCGCCCTTGGGGCCGATGACCAGTCCCGGCCGGGCCGTGCGGATGATCACCTTGAGCTCTTCGCGGGTTCGCTCGATGTGCACATCGGCGACGGCGGCAAAGGGCGGCTGGCGGTTGAGGCGCTGGTCGATGTACGCACGGATTTTCTGATCCTCGACCAGCAGCTCGCCGTAGAGCGCCTTGGGCGCGTACCAGCGGCTCTTGTGCGCTTCGGTGATGCCGACGCGGAAGCCGAATGGATGTACTTTTTGTCCCATGGGTTGCCTCGTGCTGGGCCGTCGGACGGCCGATTAATCGATCACTTCTTCTCGTCCACCGCCACGGTAATGTGGCTGGTGCGCTTGAGGATCTGATGCGCCCGCCCGCGATCCTTGGGCTGGAAGCGCTTCATCGTCGGGCCCTTGTCGATCCGCGCGTCGCTCACGAACAGGCGGCGGACATCGACCTCGGCCTGGTCGGCGTTGGCGACGGCGGCCTTGAGCGCATCGAGCACGTACTTGGCGCCGCGCTTCTTGGACAGTTCCAGAATCGTCGTCGCCTCGTCGATCTTCCGACCGCGGATCAAGTCCGCCACCAGGCGGATCTTGCTGGGGCTGATGCGGGCGCCGTAGTGGGTGTTGCTGTAGGGCATATAAGTCTCGTTCATTTCCGGGGGCTAAGCCGCAAGCGGCTTTAGACCGAGCCGGTGCTGCGTTGGGCCTTGGTGCCGGCGGTGTGGCCACGGAAAACGCGCGTCGGGGAGAATTCGCCCAGCTTGTGGCCCACCATGTCTTCCGTCACGTACACGTTGTGAAACACCTTGCCGTTGTGAACCAGAAACGTATGGCCCACAAACTCGGGCACGATGGTGCAGACGCGAGCCCAGGTCTTGACCGGCTCTTTCCTGCCCATCTGGTTGAGCTTCTCCACCTTGCGGAAGAGCTTCACGTCGACGTAGGGGCCTTTTTTCAGTGATCGTGCCATGTTTCAAACCTTGTCCAGTACCAGACGCTTCGCAGAGCCTCAGCGTCGGCGTTGCTTCTGTCATTCGCGTCAGAGCACTAGCTGTCCATAGCGGATGCTGCGTCGGCGGCGGATAATGCGTTTATCCGAGGCCTTGCCGGGGGTGCGCGTCTTGCCGCCCTTGGCCAACACGCCGGTGGGTGAACAGGGCGGGCGGTTGCCCTTGCTGCGACCCGAGCCGCCGCCGAGCGGATGGGCGTTATGGCTCATGGCCATGCCGCGGACCGTGGGTCGGATGCCCAGATGACGCGACAAGCCGGCCTTGCCCAGCTTCACGTTCTGATGGTCGGTGTTGCCCACCTGGCCGATGGTCGCCTTGCAGTCGATGTTGATCTGCCGCGTCTCACCGGAGGGGAACACCAGGGTGGCCCAGTCGCCTTCCTTATTAGTCAGGCGGGCGTAAGCACCGGCCGAGCGGCAAAGCTGCCCGCCCCGGCCCGGCACCATCTCGACATTGTGCACGTTCAGGCCCGCGGGAATGAAGCGCAGCGGCATGGCGTTGCCGACTTCCGGCTCGCCGGCGGCCGTGGTGGCAGTCACCGTCTTGCCGTCGCTCAGGCCGATCGGTGCCAGGATGTAGCGCCGCTCGCCGTCGGGGTACTCGATCAGGGCGATGTTGCAGGAACGGTTGGGGTCGTATTCGGTGCCCACGACGGCGCCGACGACGCCATGCTTGTTGCGCTTAAAGTCGATCAGGCGATAGCGTTGCTTGGCGCCGCCGCCGATGTGCCGGGTGGTGATCACGCCGGTGTGATTGCGTCCGCCGCTTTTGGGCTTGGGGCGCAAGAGCGACTTCTGCGGCGAGGTCTTGGTCACTTCGCTATAGAGGTTGACCGAGGCGTTGCGCCGGCCGGCACTGGTCTTTTTGTAGATGCGAATCGCCATGGTTCGGTCTCGTCCAAAGAGGCTAAGCCGCGAGCGGCCAGGAACCTTTAGATCAGTTCAATCTTGTCGTCCGGATGCAGTTCCACGGTGGCACGCTTCCAGTCGGGGGTCTTGGTCTCGCCAAATTTCGTTTTGCGGTACTCACCTTTGCGCACCTGGGTGGCGACTTTGACCACGCGCACGTTGTACAGCGCGGCCACCGCTTCCTTGATCGCCGCCTTGTCGGCATGCAACGCCACCACGAAGGCATAGCGGTTGCGCGACGCGGCTTCCCAGGTGGACTTCTCGGTGATCAGCGGACGTTTGATGACGGTAGTGGCGTGCATGATTAGACCTCAACCCCCGGTGCAACCCCCGGTTCAACCCCCTGCTCGTGCGCCGCGCCCTTGACATCCTTAACCTGCTCGGTCACCTGCTTGACCCAACCGGCAAACGCATCGCGCTCCACCAGCAGGTAGCGGTGATTGAGCAGATCGAACGCGTTGAGGCGGTCGACCCGGGTGATGCTGATGTTGTCGAGGTTGGCGGCCGAGCGGGCGGGGGAGGTGCGGGTGTCGGCCAGGGCGAAGAGGCAGGAACGGTCGATCTTGAGCGAGGACAGGAGCTTGGCGAACTGCTTGGTGCTGGGTTTCTCGAACTGGAGCGTGTCGATGAGCTTGATTTCGCCGTCCACGGCCTTGGCCAGAACCGCGTTGCGGTTGGCCAGGCGGCGCATCTTGACGGGCATGTCCAGGCGCCAGGAGTGGGGCACCTTGCGATGGCCCGGACCGCCGCCCTTCATGATGTTGGTGCGAAGCGGGCCGCGGCGGGCGTTGCCCGTGTGCTTCTGCTTATAAAGCTTGCGGGTCGAACCTTCGATCTGGTCACGGCCCTTAGTGGCGGCGGTGCCCTGACGACGGTTGGCGTGGAGACGGACGTACGCCTGCTTGAGCAGCGCCGGGCGCACCTCGCCGCCGAGCACCAGCTCGTCGAGTTGCAGGGTATCCACCTGCTGACCATCGACATTGAGGACGGGTATCTGGATCATCTTCATTCACCTACGATCCGACGCGCCTTGCGGCTGCCGGTACGTTTTTGTTCGCCGAGAGGCGGCGTCCCGTGCGGGACTGGTCCGTGCCACCCTTCGACTCGTATCCACGCGGATTGTCGCGGCGTCGCAGTTTCTTGCCGGGGCCTGGTCATCCAGGCCCTTCGACTTACGACGCCTTAGCAGCGGCGGCTTTGCTCTTGTAAAGCCGCTTGGCCTCCTGAATCATCAGTAAACCCTGCGCGGCCCCGGGCACCGGGCCCTTGACCAGCAGGAGGTTCTTATCTTTGTCCTTACCCACGATTTCCACACTGCGGACCGTCACGCGATCCGCCCCCATATGACCGGCCATGCGCAGGCCCTTTTTGGGCCGACCCGAGAAACCGCGGTTGGTCGCCCGGCCGGAAATCGAGCCCGGCGAGCGGTGCTTACGTTCCGTGCCGTGCGAAGCACACAGGCCCTTGAAGTTGTGCCGCTTCATGCCGCCGGCAAAGCCCTTGCCCTTGCTGGTGCCGACAATGTCAACAAACTTCACGCCCTCGAACACTTCGACCGTCAATTCCTGGCCCAACTGGCTCGAACCGGCCTGGTCTCCGTCGATCCGCACTTCGCGGTGGAACCGCTTGGGCGCCATGCCGCCCTTGGCGTCGTGGCCGATCTCCTGCCTCGTCGAGTTACGAGGCTTTAAGTCCTCGAACGCCAACTGAAGCGCATCGTAGCCATCGCTGGCAACGGTCTTGACCTGGCTGACAAAGCAGGGGCCGGCCTGAATGATGGTGACCGGCACGTTCTTCCCGCCGGCGGTGAAGATGCGAGTCATGCCGATTTTGCGACCTAATAATGCAGCGGTCATCGAGCAAACCTCCCAGGGGGCCTTTTTCGGCGGATCATGCTTCGAGAGCAGAGGATCACGCCCCTGTTTGATTTCCAAAATTCCCACCCACGGGAGTGGGTGAGCTTTTTCACTATGCCTTGATCTTCACAAACACGCCGGCGGGCACCACCAGCCGGTTGAGCGCTTCGACGGTGCGAGCATTGGGCTCCCAGATGTCGATGATGCGCTTGTGCGTGCGGATCTCAAACTGTTCCCGGCTCTTCTTGTCGATGTGCGGGCTGCGCAGCACGGTGTAGCGCTCGATCCGCGTGGGCAGCGGGATCGGGCCCGACACCTTGGCGTTGGTTCGCTTGGCGTGATCGACGATTTCCTTCGCCGAAGCGTCCAGCGCCTGGTGGTCGTACGCCTCCATCCGTATGCGAATCTTGCCTGCCGTCATCGACCGTCCTTATTGACAAAAAGCGGCCCCGCCTGAATGCGGAGAAGATCGGCAAGTGTAGCAGAGCGGCCGGCGGTGTCAAATCGCCACGCCGCGCGATCTCACATCTGAGCCGCGCGGCGTCAGCCCGCGGAATCGAGCGTCGTTGCACCCGATTCCGCGGGCTTACGCCGCGCGGCTCC
>JBBDMX010000069.1:70635-87832 GCA_040878035.1 Phycisphaeraceae bacterium
CCCCCCCCCCCCCCCCCGCGGCTCCGACTTGCCCCCCCGCTACACCCGGTCGTGCGCCCCCACCACCCCCACTTCCGCCGCGCAGTGCGCGCAGCAGTAATAGTCGCCCTCGTGCTCGACGCCGTGGCCGACGATCCGGCAGCCGCAGTGCGCGCACTTGGGCGCCAAGGCATGAATCGCACACTCAAAACTGTCAAACACATGCGTCTGGCCTTCCATGGTGACCTCAAAGCTCTTGTCGTAGTCGTTTCCGCATGTTTCGCATCGTGCCATAGCATTGCTCCCATTTTTTGAGGGTTACGCGACTATCGGGCTTGGGGTTATCCACAACCCCATGGTAAGACCGCGGGAAGCTCCGTCGGCATCGGCATCGCCCTGAGCTTGGGCTAGACAAAGTGCTGAAACCTCCGCAAACGTCTGGAACGAATCACCGAGCAGTCGGTCCTTTTTGACCCCGCACGGTCATTCATTACAATGTGCGGCTCGCGCGACCGGGCGCGGCGCCAAGCGCCCCTGCCCTCCCACACCCTCCCCGTTTCATCACAGGAAAGATCGATCATGGCTAAGAAGACCTCCAAGGTTTCGGCAAAACCCGGCAAGAAGCCGGCGACCAAGAAGCCGCTCGTCAAGACTGGCGCCGCCAAGGGCGCCGCCGGGCGTGCTGCCGGGGGTGCGGCCCGCATGGTGTACTACTTCGGCAAGACCCGCGCCGATGGCAACGGCACGCAAAAGGCCCTGCTGGGCGGCAAGGGCGCCAACCTCGCCGAAATGACCGGCATCGGCCTGCCCGTCCCCGCCGGCTTCACCATCACCACCCAGGTCTGTGCCGACTACTACAAGCACGGCGGCAAGCTGCCCGCCGGCCTGATGAAAGAGGTCGCCCAGTATGTGGGCATGCTCGAAAAGGAAACGGGCAAGAAGTTCGGCGACGCCCACAACCCGCTGCTGGTCTCGGTGCGCTCCGGCGCCATGATGTCCATGCCCGGAATGATGAACACCATCCTGAACCTGGGCCTCAACGACAAATCCGTCGCCGGCATCGCCAACGCCACCGGCAACGAACGCTTCGCCTATGACAGCTATCGCCGGCTGATCAACATGTACGGCGACGTGGTGATGAATGTCGGCCACGAACACTACGAGGAAGCGTTCGACAAGATCAAGATCAAGTACAACGTCAAGCTCGATACCGATGTGCCCACGCAAGGCCTGATCGAGCTGTGCAAGGCATACGAAGAGGTCTATCAACACCACGTCGGATCGTCGTTCCCCCAGGAGCCGCTCAAACAGCTCGAGCTGGCGATCGAGGCCGTGTTCAAGAGCTGGATGCAGCACCGGGCCGTGCGCTATCGTCAGATCCACAATATCCAGGGCCTGCTGGGCACGGCGGTGAACGTGCAGTCGATGGTGTTCGGCAACATGGGCCAGGACTCGGGCACCGGCGTGGCCTTCACGCGCAACCCCTCGACCGGCGAGAACAAGTTCTACGGCGAGTTCCTCATCAACGCCCAGGGCGAGGACGTGGTCGCCGGCATCCGCACGCCCATGTCCACCGAGGAGATGCCCAAGTGGAAGCCGGAGATCTACAAGCAACTGCTGGGCGTCAAGAAGACGCTGGAAAATCACTACCGGGACATGCAGGACATCGAGTTCACCATCGAGAACTCCAAGCTGTACATGCTTCAGACGCGTAACGGCAAGCGCACGGGCGCCGCAGCGGTGAAGATCGCCTGCGACATGGTGCAGGAGAAGCTGATCACCGAAGAGGCGGCGGTGCTGCGCATTCCCGCGGGCGACCTGACGCAACTGCTCTTGCCCAGCTTCGATCCCAAGGCCAAGAAGAGCGGCCAGGTGCTGACCATGGGTCTGCCGGCATCGCCCGGCGCCGCGGTGGGCAAGCTCGCCTTCACTGCCGCCGAGGCCGTCGATCGCACCCACGCCGGTGAAAAGGTCCTGCTGGTCCGCAAGGAGACCAACCCCGAGGACATCGACGGCATGCACCTGGCGGCGGGCATTCTCACCAGCACCGGCGGCATGACCAGTCACGCGGCGGTCGTCGCCCGCGGCTGGGGTCGCTGCTGCGTCGCCGGCGCCGGTGAAATCCTGATCGACGCCAAAGCACGCACCATCACCGTCAAGGGCAACACCTTCACCCACGATGACACCATCTCGATCGATGGCTCGACCGGTGAGGTGATGGCCGGGCAGATCGCCACGCAGACGCCGACGCTTTCGGGTGATTTTGCCAAGGTGATGACCTGGGCCGACAAGTACCGCACGCTGGATGTGCGGACCAACGCCGACACCCCGGCGGACGCCAAGCGTGCCCGCGAGTTTGGCGCTATGGGCATCGGCCTGTGCCGCACCGAGCACATGTTCTTCGAGGGCGACCGCATCAAGGCCATGCGCGAGATGATCGTCGCCGAGAACAAGGCTGACCGCGAAAAGGCGCTGGCCAAACTGCTACCCTACCAGAAGGGCGACTTCGTCGGCATCTTCACCGCCATGGACGGCCTGCCGGTGACCGTCCGCCTGCTCGACCCGCCACTGCACGAGTTCCTCCCCCACGATGACAAGAGCCAGGAAGAGCTGGCGCAGAGCGTGGGGGTGCCGGCCGCCAAGGTCAAGGCCCGCGTGGCGCAACTGCACGAGGCCAACCCCATGCTGGGCCACCGCGGTTGCCGCCTGTCGATCACCTACCCCGAAATCCTGGATATGCAGGTCCGCGCCATCGTCGAGGCGACCATCGAATGCCTCCAGAAGGGCATCAAGGCCGTGCCCGAGATCATGCACCCACTGGTGGGCACGCAGAATGAAATCCGCGTCCTGCGCGAGCAGACCGAGCAGGTCATCGCCCAGGTCAAGAAGGAAAAGGGCTACACGAAGAAGCTGGATATCACGATCGGCACGATGATCGAGATTCCGCGTGCCGCCCTGACCGCGGACCTGGTCGCCGAATACGCCGACTTCTTCAGCTTCGGCACTAATGACTTGACGCAGATGACCTTCGGCTACAGCCGCGACGACGTGAATACGTTCCTGCCCGACTACATGGCCAAGGAGCTATTGCCCATCGATCCTTTCCAGTCGCTGGACACCACGGGCGTGGGGCAACTGGTGGCCATGGGCGTCAACAAGGGCCGATCGACGCGCCCCGGACTCAAATGCGGCATCTGCGGCGAGCACGGCGGCGACCCGGCGTCCATCGAGTTCTGCCACCAGGTCGGCCTCGACTACGTGAGCTGCTCGCCCTTCCGCGTGCCCATCGCCCGCCTGGCGGCGGCGCAGGCGGCACTGAAAAACGGCGCGGTGAAACTCGCCAGGAAGAAGTAGCCGGGACGGGGCCAAGCCCTGCCCATTTCAAGCAAACCTTGCCCGTTCCCAGGTTGGCGCAACTGTCGCCGATCCACAACCCCTGGAGCCCGGGCTATTTTTCCTTCACTTCGCGAAAGGCAGGCGCCGAAGCCAAAGTGAACACCACAATCTCCTCACCGCTGACGGTGCTGATGTCATGATGCATGCTCACGACCTTGGAGTCGGTGATGCCGAGAATCATGGCCTCCAACAGTGGGCGAGCAGTTTCAACCAGATGGGTCCGCACCTGCTTGAGCAGGTCACGGCCCTTCTCCGCAGGCAGGGCCTTGACCAGGTGCTGTTCGGCGGCCGTCAAGATCCCCTGCATGCGAACCACGATCAGATCGCGGACGAGATGGGCATGAATGGCCTTGGGCCCCCGCCCCATGTACTGTTGCTCGAAACTGCTCATTCCCTCGCAGATGGCCGCCTCGATTTCGCCCTGAGTTTTCATGATGGCCCTTGATCGGTGCAAGTCTCATTGCTGCCGTTTGGGCAGACATGTTATCCCATTCAAATCGCGGCTTCAAGAGGCCCGCTTGCTATTCCCAGGCCGGGGTGCTACAGTACGAGTTCAGCGGAGCGCGCAGGCAGCAATAGAAAGAAGTTTGGCTCCGCGTCGGATGACTACTTGAAGGGCAGGTCGCTGCGGCGACTGGCCCGTGAATGAGTAAGCCGATGTGGTTTGGCACCTTTGGGTGTCGAACCACATCGGCTTTTTTTTTGGCCCCCGTATCGATGCGGAGGACACGACGCTCAGGGATGAACACCATGGCAACTGACCTCACCATAGCACAGCAGGTGGCGCAAGTAGCCAGAGCGTTCCAACAGCAGCGGACCGGCCATGCTCCCAGCGCGGTAACAGTGGTTCTGAGCAAAGACACGCTGGTGATCACGTTGCACGGCGCCTTGACGCCCGCCGAGCAGGCCCTGGCCAACAATCCGGCCGGTGCCGCACAAGTGCAGGAGTTTCACCGCAAGCTCTTCGCCAGTGACTCGGATGAAATACGGCAGGCGATCAAGCGGATCACCGGCGTGGAGGTGCGCGAGGCGGCCGCGGAGGTCGAGACGAAATCCGGAACGGTGGTGCATGCCTTCACCAGCGGCGCCATGGTGCAGGTGTTCCTGCTGGCGGAACACATCTCCGCGAAAAAGTGGAATGAAGTGGTGACTGACCTCAAGGGGGGGGCCAACCGATCGCAGTAAGGACCGCTGAGGTCGCAGCAGAGAAGGATGGGTGCTGGCCGCCGGTTGAGTGCGGCCAGGTCGTGACCGAGATTCAAGAGAAACCCCCGCCCTCCCCGGAAACCCGCCTGGATGTACCGGAAAGGCCAAAAACGTCGCAATACACCCAATAGAGAGTGTCTCCGTTGGTCTGATGGAAACTTGGTACCTCTAAAGGAACAGTGAAGATGACTCGCCACTTAATCGGGATTCTGGTTCTATCCGCCATCATGATGGTCTCGGGCTGCGGAGATGGTTCGACCGCCAGCGAAGACGCGGCTGCGGCAGAGCGTGCGTTGGGCACCGCCACGGCTCAGGCTCTGGCGGACACCCAAACTGCCGCCAACCTCAAGGCTGCCGCCGACACGAAGGCCGCTGCCGACAAGGCTACGGCCGACACCAAGGCTGCCGCCGACCAGGCTGCGGCCCAAGCCCAGGTGGTGGCTGACCGTATGGACGCCGCTGCCGCCAAGGCCACGGCTGACCAAGCTGCGGCCGATGCCAAGGCTGGCACCGACGCGCGGATTGCCGCTGATCTCAAGCTTGCGACCGACGCCAAGGAAGCCGCTGACGCCGTCGCCAAATCCGCCACTGAAGCCAACAAGATCAAGGCGACTTCACTGTTGGATCAGCTTCTGCAATATATCAAGGACAATAAACTCGATGCTGCCCAGATAGCGCTTGCCGAACTTGACGGCATGAAGGGATCACTTCCTGCCTCACTCCAGGAAAAGGTCGAGAGCGCCCGGGCTGCGCTGAACGCCAAAAAAACAGCGGCAAATCAAACCCCAGCAGGATGATATTTCATGAAAGACTTCCTGAGACATCCCGAGTTGATGCATCCGTCGGCGGCCTCGCCACGGCCTGGCGACCCTCAGGCCGTCTCGCTCACGCCCCCGGCCTCGGAGGCCCCGGTGGCCCCCCATCCCCTGCATCCGCCGGGAATTCAGGAATCCACGCAGTTGCTGGCACTTCCGCGCCAGCCAGCCGAAGTGGCGCCAGGCCGAACGCCAACCATGAGGTAGGGGGCTCGACCCCGCCAAGGCTCGGCACGCGGCGCGGCACTTGCTCGCATCGCCGATGTCGTTTCACCAGAGCCGGATGTCGAAGCATACTCGATGACTCATTTGCAGGGAGCGCATGATGCTGATCTTGACCAGACGACAACAGGAATCGGTAGTCGTCGGAGGGTGCGACGGCTCGGGGGGCACGCTCAAAGTCACCGTGCTGGAGGTGCGGGGCAACTCGGTCAGACTGGGTTTCGACGGGCCGACCCAGATTGCCGTCCATCGCCTGGAGGTATGGCAGCGCCTGGCCGCAGCGGCGCAAGGTCCAGGGCAACCAGCGGCTGCACAGGCCGCCCCCAACGCCTACCAATCTGCTCCCGAGCAGGGAGCCAGGACGCCAGTGGTGGGCACATACCGAGGGGCTGCTAACAGGACATCGGCACCCCAGCCGCTGTGTACTTAAGGCGACGGCCTGCCGTGACGGTCACGGCAATGGCGCCCCGCAAGTAGTCAACTTACTCGAAGGGAGCTGACATTGATCTGGACTGTTTTTCTCGTGCTTCTAGTGTTGTGGCTGCTTGGCTTTCTAACGTCCTACACCTTTGGCGGGTTGATCCATCTCCTGCTGCTGGTGGCGCTGATCGTGCTGGTCATACGCCTGTTCCAGGGTGGACGCAGACTTTCGATGTAAGGGGACGTCGCCGCGGACCTGGCCGCTGGCCTTGCCCAAGGGCATCGCCGACGCCGGGCACCGCTGAATGCTTTGAACTATCAAAAGGAGTTTCCCATGGGACTGATTCTGCTGATCATCGTGATCATGTTACTTGTCGGTGTGATGCCCACCTGGGGCCACAGCCGTAAGTGGGGTTACGGCCCCAGCGGCGGCATGGGCCTGGTGCTGGTGATCGTGTTGATATTGCTGCTGCTGGGGCACCTGCCCCACCGGTTCTGAGCCACAGTCCAAGCGCCCAAACCCAAACTCCAGCTTGACTCTGGCATGAGATTCAAGGGGACAAGGGCCAACCAATTGAGGGGTTCCATGCACCGATACGGCGATGCAACATCCAGACCACACAGGTTCGAAGACAACTCCAAAACGTCGGCCGTATGCAGCTACCGCCAGATCGCCCGCATTCTCGCCGAGCGCGAGGGTACACGCTTAAGCCAGGCGCGTGTCGGCCGGATGTGCCGGTCCGCGGAGGCCAGACTGGCCAGTCTCTTGCTGGCCGATCCGGAGATCCGCGCCCGACTGCGCCTGAGCTCGGCGCGGCTTCAGTGAGCGGCGCCTATTGGGGGGTTGTGCATGGAACCGGGGACACCAAATATCGCCGCTGCACGGTGCAGCGCAGGGCCCCTGTCTTGCGAATACTTACTGAAGGAGTTCATCATGAATCCTCAACGCATTGGTGGAATAATCCTTCTGGTGGGTGGAGTAATCCTGTTCATCGTCGGGATGAACGCTTCGGACTCGCTGGCGGACCGGTGGAGTAATTTCTTCACTGGGCGCTTCACCGACACCACGGTGTGGTACATCGTCGGCGGCATCGTGTCGGCAGCCATTGGTGGGATGATGGTTCTCTTCGGTGGCCGCAGTACGACCTCGTAAACTTGATCAGGAACAAACGGCTCAAGTCTGCTGCAAGTGAAAGCGGTTGCCCGTTGCGCCAGGTGCCGCTAAACCATGAATTGTTTCAGCTGCCCCAGCGTATGGGACAGCTCTCGGCAACTTTGGACCCCAGTTCGGACAAGCTCCCGACGACGGTCCTCCTTGAAAGGAAATGCCATGAAACGTTATCCCCTGAGTGTAATGTGTGTGGTGGCGGGTGTGATGGGCCTACTGACGGTGGGTGGCTGTGCGACGGCGCCCAGCACGGTGGAAGGCAAGGCCGACATTCAGCGCGATGCCGCCATGGCGCTGACCAAGGCCAAGGCGAACGACTCCTCGCTGGCCAAACTCTTGAACGCCGCCTCGGGTTACGCGGTCTTCCCGTCGGTCGGCAAAGGCGCCGCAGGGATCGGCGGCGCCTATGGCAAAGGCGTGCTCTATGAGAATGGCATGGCCGTGGGCTATTGCGATGTGAGCCAGGCGACCATCGGCCTGCAACTCGGCGGGCAGGCCTACACCGAGATCATCGCCTTCGAAACCCGGCCAGCCATCGAAAGCTTCAAGCAGGGCAATTTCGAATTCGACGCCCAGGCCACCGCCGTGGCGCTCAAATCCGGCGCCGGCGCCAACGCCAAGTACAACAACGGCGTGGCGGTCTTCACCATGGACGAAGCGGGCCTGATGTACGAAGCCTCAGTAGGCGGGCAGAAGTTCAGCTACCAGCCCAAGTGACGAGCAAGCCATCCCCGCGGATCGTGTGGACCAAGATTGGGGCCGGTGCACCTGAGCGTGCACCGGCCTTTTTCGTTGCCGATCACTTTCACGCCAGGTCATGCCGGCGCCGCCAGGTGATCCACAATCGCCGCATTGGGAACTTCATGCGGCAACTTGCCGTGGCGCACCACCAGTGCCGCGGTCACCCCGGCGGCTTCACCCAGTGCCACGGCATTCCCCCTGACCCGGTAACTCGAGTGTTGTCGCATGGATCAGGCTCCGGCAGGACGCTAGGCCGGGCGAATGGTCTCGACGGCTTGATGCGGTCCCGGCTTGGCCGCCGGCTCGATCGGCACGGGCAGCTTCGCCAGCACCGTCAACCCGCCGGCCACACGCTGGCCCTTGTGCACCAGCACCTGCGGCGCGTCGCTCTGACGCAGGTACAACTCGGTCGTCGAGCCGAACTTGATCATGCCAAAGCGCTGGCCACGCTGGAGCTGATCGCCGACTTTCAGCCGACACACGATCGTCCGCGCGATCGCGCCGGACACCTGCCGCACCGCCGCCATCGCCTGGTCATCATCAGGCGACGCCAGCACGATCAGCATCGACTCATTCACTTCCGCCGACTGCGGATTCAGCGCGTTCATGAACTTGCCCGGCTTGTGCGTCAGCGACAGCACCTTCGCATCGCACGGGCTTCGGTTGACATGCACATCCAACACCGACAGAAAGATGCGGATGCACGTGGCCGACTCGCCCAGCGGTTGGTAGTGCTCGATCGCATGCACCGAACTCACCACGCCGTCGGCGGGACTGATCATCAGGCCGCGTCCGCTGGGAACCCGCCGCGGCGGATCACGGAAGAACGACAGGAGCGCCAGCGTCGCCAGCGTCACCAAGGCGCCGGCCCACCACCAGCGCAGGTAAAGCGCCAACGCGATCAGCGCCCCGCCGACCACGAGAATGATCAGCCACTCGCGTTTACCGTATGGAGTGAGCATGAATAGTCGCCCCAGAACACGGACCACCACGGATAGGTGGGCCTCCACGCCGGGGCAGCGTCCGCAAAGCCCCCGGATTTCCCCCCGGGTTTCCCCGTGGATTTCCAGCGCGACGAGCCCGACCTTCGGGAGACCTCAGGTCCGGCTTGGCGTTCCTTTATCTCACGCCTTGCTGCGGCCGACGAAGAAGCCGATCGCGCCCAGGATGATGCTCAGCACCAGCAAGCCGCCGGCGTACATCATCACCGTCTGCGTCGAGTCGGCGATCGCGGGTACCAGCGCCGGCGAGCCGCCGGCCATCAGCCCAAAGGCGATGAACATCAGCACGACCAGCGCCACCAGCGCGCCAAACAGCAGCCCGACGGTCATACCGCTGCCGGCGCCGTCGTAAGCTTCCTCAGTGATATAGTTGACCGGCACCATGCCCGGCGACGCGCCTTGGCCGGCCTGCAAATTCTCCAGGCCGCTGGCGCCGCTGGCCTCGGCCGCCAACGCCGACTCCAGCGCGCTGCCCGAGGCCACGCCCGTCCCGCTCACGCCCGTGTCCAGCTTGGCGTCCGAGGCCTCGCCACTGGGATAGATCTCATCCAGCTCCACCCCCAGGCTCGTGTCGTCGCTCTCACGCGTCAGGTCCAAGAGACCGCTGCCTGAGCCCACGCTCTCCAGCGCCAACTCTTCCTCATCGCCCACCGGGTGCGAGGTGATCTGCGTCTGGGCGCTGGGGTCGGCCGGCTCGATCTCGCCGGCGTCGAACACGCTCACGCCCGTCGCCTGGCGCGGATCTTCCTTGCGGCCCGCGCCCGGTTTGCGCGGCTCGGCCAGGCTCACGTGATCCGTCTCATCGCTGGCCAACGGAAGCGCGCCGCCCGACCCGCCGGCGCTGCCCCCCTTGGCGGCCATGCTGTCCACCTGGTCACGCTTGAACATCAGCTTGTCGCGATCGCGGAACTGCTGAAGCTTCCCGCTGCCCGCCATCGCCTTGACCTGATCGGGCGCCACACCCAGTTGCTGGGCCGCCTCTTCCAACGTGTAAAACATCTTGGCCATTGAACCGGCTCCTGATTGGATGGAACAACGAATATACTTTATGTGGAACGTTCGTCGCTGACAAGCCGACAGGAAAACGCACAAAAGCAGAAAACAAGGAAAATGCGGAAAATCAAGAACAAGCAGCGGCCGTATTCCGATTTTCTGCGTTTTCTGTTTTTCTGCCTTTTCTGATTTTCCTCATGCTCACCCACGCCATCGACCTCCGCTTGCCCGACCTGCCCCCCGCCGTCGAGGGTCTGCGCATCGCCCACCTGTCGGACTTGCACATCGGCATGCGCCGGCCGCGGCATCGCCGCATCATGCGCGAACTGGACAGCCTCGACGCCGACTTGGTCCTGCTCACCGGCGACTACATGAACAAGCCCGGGGATGAGCAATCGGCCCTGGGCGTCATGCGGCAGATCACCGCCTGTCTGCACCCGCGCCTGGGCGTCTTTGGCTGCTTCGGCAATCATGACTCGCCCAGCCTCCGCCGCAGGTTCAGCGACCTGCCCGTCCATTGGCTCAACAATGCCGCCCACCAGTTCGACGATCTGCCCATCCTGCTCATGGGCCTGGAAAGCGACGGCTTCCGCGATCCCGACTCGATCGCCCTGCTGGCGGACTTGGACCGACAAGGTCTGTCCCACGGCCATGACACTTGGGAGCAGGAGGCAAAATCCGAAGTCCGAAGTCCGAAATCAGCAGCAAATCCGAAATCCGAAATCCGAAATCGGAAATCCGAAATCAGCCCCCGCCCGCTCCAACTCATGCTCTCCCACTATCCCATGTACCTGCCCACCGTCGCCGATATGGGCGTCGATCTGATGTTCAGCGGCCACACCCATGGCGGCCAGTGGCGCGTCCCCTTCGCCGGTCCATTCTACAACTCCAGCGATCTGCCCATGACGCTCAGCTCCGGCATCCTGCGCCATCGCCGAACCCTCTGCGTCGTGTCCCGCGGCCTGGGCGAAACCTGGCTGCCCATCCGACTCTTCTGCCCCCCGCAACTGCCCGTCTACACCCTCCACCGCGGCCCCCTGCCCGGCCAACACACCGACCGCCTGGAAAACGTCCAACCGTGGTGAGCCGGAGTAAACCAGGTGAGGGACACAAGGAGACAGGAAGACAAGGACACAGTCGCATCGAACCTCCACAGAAAGCCCAGCCGCTCCGGCGCCTGGGACACCCTCCCGACTCCCGACACCAGTTCTCCCACCGTGGCAAATAACTCCCCCGTTACTCGCTGGGACACCCTCCCAACTCCCGACACCTGTTCTCCTCACTTCCGGGACCGGGGGTAATGGCGCAGCAATTGCGGATATCCGGACACTTCCGAAGGATGTCAGCCCCCCTCCCCTCCCCCCCGAGCGTCATCTTTTGATTTCTCCTTATTTTTCCATGGGTTAGCGAATGTCAGGGTGCGTGTCAGTGGCGTGTCAGGGTGACATTCCGGACAAACCGCTCCATGAGTTGTAATCTTATCCTTGAGCATATCTTACATCGCAAACAGCAAGATTATGTAAATGTCAGGGACTGACAGTTAATCTGGGAAACCTTGGAAACCGACTGCCAAGACACAAACAACACAGGACGCAAAGGACGCGGGGGTTCGCTCTGCTGCTCTCCCGCCGTCGCGCTTCGTTCAATACATATAATACCAACGCCACGCATAAAGTCAAGGCACGCAAACCAAAGCTGACGCCGCCGACTCCCCGTCGCTGTCGGGCGGCGCAATCACAGCCCCACACGACTAATCATTGATGGCCTGTTTTCGGCCCGGCCCGGTTTCGGCCCCCGGATCTATCGGCCTCCCGTGTGACCTGCCCGCGCGAGCAAGTCGCCTGGCCGTTCGGGCAAGCGAGCCGCTCGCGCCAGCACCTGGCCCGCCAGCGCAGATACACGACCCACTCGCGCCCTTCACCCACGCCCGATTTCAGTGATCCACCTTATTCGGCCCTCGATTCGAGCGACGGCCCTTTAGCCGCCCCCGCCAAACCCCTCATCCACGGACCCGCCACGCCCGTACACGCGGAATCAAATGTCCTATCATTTGATGGCGGCATGTTCGCCTCGCCGGGGACAGATTGGATATGAACTCGAAGCGGAATTCAATGAAGTATGCGAAGGAAGTGCGCCCGGAGGTCGGGGAAAGGAGCTTGGGTAGCGGTACGTCCGGCGGCGAGGGTGGTGGGGGGCCGGGCGGGCATCCGTCGTTGGAGGGGATGCACAGTACGATTGCGGTGCCACATCACTCGGCGGGGTTCTGGCAGAAGTGGCGGGCGTTCGTGGGGCCGGCGCTGCTGGTGAGCGTGGGGTATATGGACCCGGGCAACTGGGGGACGGACTTGCAGGGCGGTGCGCAATTCAAACATGCGTTGCTGTGGGTGGTGGGGCTGGCGAGTGTGATGGCGATTTTTTTGCAGGTGATGTCAGCTCGCTTGGGTGTGGTGACGGGTAAGGATTTGGCGCAGTGTTGCCGCGACTGGTACCCGCGTTGGACGCGCATGCCCAACTGGTTTTTGTGTGAGATTGCGATTGCTGCTTGCGATCTGGCGGAAGTGCTGGGCAGCGCGGTGGCGATCAATTTATTGTTCGGTATTCCGTTGTTGTGGGCGGTGATCATCACGGCGGCGGACGTTTTTTTGATTTTGGGTTTGCAGCGTTTCGGGATGAGGATGCTGGAGGCGGTGGTGTTGGTGTTGGTGGCGACGATCGGGGCGTGTTATTTCATCGAGATATTTGTATTGCCGCAGACTTCGCCTGATTTTCTGGAGATGGGCAAGGCGATGTTGACACCGGGTTTGCGGCAGATGGGCATGGCGTATGTGGCGATCGGGATCATCGGCGCGACGGTGATGCCGCACAATCTTTATTTGCATTCAGCACTGGTGCAGACCCGCGAGATCAAGAAGGATGAGCAGTCGATTCGCAGTGCGATTCGGTTTAACACTCTTGACTCGACGGTGGCATTGTCGATTGCATTTTTCGTGAATGCTGCGATCATGGTGCTGGCAGCGACGGTGTTTTTCGGCAAAGAAAGCGTGACGGTGGCGGGGGGTGAGGTCGTGCATTTCGGTGCGGACACTGATTGGATTCATGTGGCTTACCTGACGTTGGCGCCGCTGTTGGGCACGGCGGCGGCGAGCATTTTGTTCGCGGTGGCACTGCTGGCCAGTGGACAGAGCAGCACGATCACCGGCACGCTGGCGGGGCAGGTGGTGATGGAAGGGTTCATGCACTGGCGGCTTTCGCCGTGGATTCGCCGATTGATTACGCGCGCGCTGGCGATCGTGCCGGCCATCGTCATCATCGGCCTGCGCGGCGAAGGCAGTGTCAACGATCTGCTGGTGCTCAGCCAGGTGATTCTCGCCATACAGTTACCGCTGGCAATGCTGCCGCTGCTGCACTTCACCAGTTCACGCAAGTACATGGGCAAGTGGCGCAACGGTTGGTTTCTGATGATCGCCGGTTGGGGCAGTGCGTTATTAATTACAGCGATGGATATTTATGGCATGCCCGAATCACTGAAAGCCGCATGGGCGGTGATCGTGGGACAATAGGCGCCGGCTTATCTGAGTGTACAATTCATTGAGGAGTCATGATGTATCAGACGATTTTGTTAGCGTTGGACACTTCACCTGCCGACCGGGCGATTGTTGACCACATCAAGGCGCTGGGCGCGATGATGGGAAGTCGGGTGGTGCTGTTGCATGTGGCGACCAGCGCGCAGGCCAAGTGGCGCGGCGACGATGCGGCCGGGGAGGAAGTCAGTGAATCCCAAAAATATCTGAACGGTATGCAACAGGAATTGGAATCCGCGGGGCTGACCGCACAGGCTGTGCTGTGCTACGGCGAACCGGCCAGCGAAATCGTCAAGTACGTTGAAAGCAATAATTGTGATCTGATCGCCATGGGCACGCACGGGCACCGCCTGCTTGGCGATATCCTCCATGGCTTCACCGCCAGTAAAGTCCAGCACCGCGTCAGCGTTCCGGTTCTGCTTCTGCGAGCCAGATGAGTTGACCTCGCGGGCTGGCGCGAGGCCCGGAACAGACCCGCCTGCGCTGGCGGGGCGAGAAAGGTGTCAGGATTGCTCTGTCGAAAAGTTCGCGCGGAGCGTTGATCAGGCCGCAACACTGCAGCGTACCTGAGCGTAAGTCTTGGCATGGGGCCGGCAAAGGTGTCAGAATGAATTATCTCGGGCATCCCAAGGCAGGCTGACGCGCGGTGTTGTCGTTGCCCTGCCCAAGGCGGTTGAGATGCCCTTCACCGAGCCGTCGCGGTAGGTGGCAACAGGGAAAGGCGCCATTACTGCTTAAGGCTGGCCGTCGCCGTCGGACGCTTGTTCGGCACGCGATCCAACTGCCGCAGGGCCTGCCTGATGCGTTGTTCGTTTTCGACCAGGGCCATGCGGACACAGCCTTCGCCGCGCCTTCGCCAAGGCACGGGCCTTGACGACCACCCAAGGCGTGACCGCCTCGGGATGGGCCATGCTGTCCGCCAGGCGCCGCTGCAATTCCGCCCGTTGCGGTTCCGACCGGGGTGCTGCCTCAACCTCGCGCGCCACGCTGTCCCAGATCGCCTCGGCGACGGCCAGGCGATCATCCACACTCAGTTGGTCGATGCCCAATTCCTGAATCGTCGGGGCCATGATGCGATCCTGTTCTAACCCGTTTTAGCCAGCATGCTGCGACTGGACTATACGACGGGTTTGATGCCCTGGGCAAACGCATGTACCGACTGGGGCGCCGGCGACGGCCACGATTATGGACTGCGGTGGCAACGACACCGCTTTAGCTTGCGGCGGAGCCGGCTTGGCTGGCGCGCAGAGCCAAAGCGGCGTCACCGCCGCCGCACTCCAAATGAGGCCGAAGAGGGGATAAGCACAGGTCCACGGGCAGGGTGATGGTCGTCAGCGGCGGGGTGAGGAACTCGGTGATGCGCGAATCGTTGAACGTGGCCAGGCTCAGGTCGGCCATGACCGATAGCCCGCCGTGTTGCCATTTCCGGGGCGATGCTACGGCGTGATGACGGCGACCCGAGCCCCGCTCACAACTGCTGCTGCGCCGGCACCATCAGCAGCCGGGCGACCAGCACGTGCGCCGGTTGCTCGAGCATGAACTTCACCGCCCGCGCGATGTCCTCCGGTTGCACCGGTTGCTCGACCCCTTTAAGCGGTTCCTTCTGCTTGCTCGTCCAGTGCGACTGGAGGCTGGTGGCGGTGTAGCCCGGCTCGATGACCATCACGCGCACGCCGGTGCCGGCAAGTTCCAAGCGCAGCGCCTCGCTCATTGCTTCAATCGCGTATTTTGTGCCGGCATACACGCCAACGCCGGGGCGCACCTTCATGCCCAGGACGCTCGAGGTATTGACCAGGTCGCCGTGGCCCTGCTTCTTGAACACGCGCAGGGCGGCATACGCCACGCGCGTGGCGGCCTCGACGTTGGTGCGAATCATCGACGCCAGCGCTTCGACGTCGGCGTCGTCCACCGTGCCGATGTTCATCACGCCGGCATTGTTGAACACCACGTCCACTTGGCCAAAACGCTGTTGGGCCGTGTCCAGCAGCACGGCGGGAAGCTGCGGATCGGTGATGTCGCCGTCCACCGCGACGCATGGGCCGGCTAGTTCCTTTTCCAACGCCTCGAGTTGTTTGGCCCGCCGGGCGGTGAGCACCAGCTTCATGCCCGCGGCGCTGAGTTCCTTGGCGGTGGCCCAGCCGATGCCGCTGGATGCGCCGGTGATGATCGCCACTTTGTCCTTGAGCTGCATGTCAAACTCCGATTGATACTGGCCTGACGGATCAACGGCGCCCGCGCGAGGCGATGCACGCACCCGCCACCGGTTCCGACCGGCACGTCGGCATGATAACCAATGCCCCTGGTTCACCCGACGGTGGCAGCGGAGACATTCTCAGACTGGGTACCGCTCATCCCGATAAAAAAAGGCGGCGGCTGTGTCGAGTGCCGGGGTCCGGAAGCACTCTCGACCAGCCGCCGCCTGCGGTCCAAATACGGATTAATGCGCCAGCTTGAACTGGCCCACCAGGCGCTGAAGTTGCTCGGCCTTGGACGACAGTTGCGTCGCCGCCGCCGCCGCCTGACTCGCGCCTTCGCTGGCCTGCTTGGTCACCGCGTGGATGCTTTCGACGTTGCGGCTGACCTCCTCGCTGGCCGCCGACTGCTGCTCTGCCGCCGCCGCGATCGACTGGATCATGCTCGCCACCGACTTGGCCTTATCCACGATCTGCCCCAGGCTCTCCCCCGCTTCGGTGGCGCGCTGCACGCCGGTCTTCACCTGCTCGGTGCCGGCGTTCATGCGCTCCACCGCCTGGCCCGTCTCCGTCTGGATGGCCGTGATCGACTGGGCGATCTCCTCGGTGGCCTTGGTGGTGCGGTCCGCCAGCTTGCGCACTTCATCGGCGACCACCGCAAAGCCCCGGCCATGCTCGCCGGCCCGCGCCGCTTCGATCGCCGCATTGAGCGCCAACAGATTCGTCTGGTCGGCGATGTCGTTGATCACCTCGATGATCTTGCCGATCTGCGCCCCGCGCTTGCCCAGTTCCTGCACGCTGTCGGCGCTGGCGGTCACCGCCTGGCTGATGGCTTGCATGCCTTTGATGGTCTGCTGCACCACCTCGCCGCCTTGTTGCGCGACCTTGCCGCTCTCGGTGGCGTTGGCGGCGGCATCGGCGCTCTTGCGCGCCACTTCCACCACGCTGGCGCTCATCTCCTCGATGGCCGAGGAAATCTGGTTGACCTGCTGGGTCTGCTCGCTCATGCCCGCCGCCATCTCCTCGCTGGAGGCGGCGATCTGCGTCGAGGCCCCCGCCACCTCACGCGCCGAGCCGGCGACTTCGCTGACCACGACGCTAAGTGATCGGGACATCTCATTGACGGATTGCGTCAACTGCCCCAGTTCGTCCTGCGACTTAATCTCCAGAGCGACACCCCTCAAGTCGCCCGAAGCGATTTCCTTGGCGCGGACCACCACGGGGTGAATCGCGCGAACGATCGTTCGCGACAGCAGCAACCCGATGCCTACGGCCACCACCACACCGATGATGACACTGGTGGTGGCGATGGTGGTCGCCGTGCTTGCCGCCGCCTGGCCATCCTTTACCGACGCGTCGGCGACGGTGACGTTGAGGTCGATGATCTGATTCAGAACTGGCATCATGTGACTAAACAGGATGCCGACCTTTAGTACCTTAGCGATTGAGTTGATCGCAATTTGGTGATGATTTTTCTGGTTCA
>JBBDMX010000070.1:0-19321 GCA_040878035.1 Phycisphaeraceae bacterium
CGTAAGCCTGCGGTGGATCGTCCGCGGGCTTAAGCCGCGCGGCTCTGATGGCCAAGACGCTCCGCGTCGAGCAAAAGCGGCGTCGTTGCCGCCGCAGTCCAAAAGCGTAAGCGCCTACTTGCCCGTCTGGGCCCGGTGGCGCAGGGCGTGATCGGCCAGGGTGATGGCCATCATCGCCTCAGCCATGGGAATGAAGCGCGGCAGCAGGCAGGGATCGTGACGGCCCTTGGTGGCGATGGTGGTCGCTTCGCCGCTGCGCGTCACGGTGGCCTGGGGCTGGGGCAGCGAACTGGTGGGCTTGACGGCACAACGCAGAACAATAGGCATACCCGACGAGATGCCGCCGAGCATGCCGCCATGGCGGTTGGTAGCTGTGCTGATTTCTAATTTAGCGGGAGTGCCCGCTGTTGAAGCCGTTTGATTTCTGATTTCTGATTGGAACAGGTCGTTGGCTTGCGTGCCGCGCATGGTGGCGACGGAAAATCCTGCGCCGTATTCGACGCCCATGACAGCGGGCAGGCTGAACATGGCTTTGCCAAGGTCGGCTTTGAGCTTGTCGAAGACCGGTTCGCCCCAGCCGGCGGGGACGCCGGTGGCGACGATCTCGGCTGTGCCGCCGATCGAGTCCATCTCGCTGCGCATGCGTTCGATCAACTCGATCATCGCCTGAGCCTTAGCCGCATCGGGGCAGCGCACGATGTTGGCCTCGACCTGTTCGAGAGTGACGGCCGCGGGATCGGGCACGTCCGCAATCAAGTCGCCGATCTGCTTGACGTAACCGACGATGCGCACGCCGTGCCATTCCGACAGCAGCTTCTTGGCCACCGCGCCGGCAGCGACGCGCACATTGGTCTCGCGTGCCGAGGACCGTCCACCGCCGCGGTAGTCGCGAAACCCGTACTTGGCGTCGAAGGTGTAGTCGGCGTGGCCGGGCCGATACTTATCGCGGATGTCGCTGTAATCTTTGGACCGCTGGTCGGTGTTACGGATCAGGATGGCGATGGGTGTGCCGGTGGTCTTGCCCTCAAAAACGCCCGAAAGGATCTCCGGCTCGTCGCTCTCCTGCCGCTGCGTGGTGACCTTGGATTGCCCCGGCCGCCGGCGATTGAGATCGGGCATCAAGTCGGCGACGGACAGTTCCAGCCCCGGCGGCAGGCCGTCGATGATCACGACATTGCCCGGCCCGTGGCTCTCACCCGCGGTGGTGATGCGGAACAGTTGCCCGTAGGAATTGCCTGGCATGGTCGGATTGTAGCAGATGGGATTTAGTGGTTGCGCGATCTTACGATCGGGCGATTTTGTGGTGTGCGCCGGGCGCTGATCCCCGGCAAGGCTCGCGCCCCGGAGACGGGCCATGGCGGGGCTTGGCCGTCAAATCGCCACATCACCATATTGCCACATCACAAATCGCTCAATCGCCAAATCGCCAGATCTCGCTACTGCACGGGAACCACCGTATTGCCGCGGGCGATGGCGATCTGGTCGGCGACCAGGTGGGTCTTGAGCACCAATAGCGCCGCTTCGAGCTGCGGGTCCAGGCCCTTTTCGAGCATGTCGCTCGCGGATGCCGCCGGTTGCGTGGTGGGCACGTTGGTGTCGCGAATGACGTCCAGATTCTGGCGGAACTCGATCAAGTCCACCAACTGCTTGGGCGTCATCTTGATGGCGATGTCCGGCTCGATGCCCCAAGTCCCGGCGTCGGGCTTGCGGTGGATGATCTGCCCGTTGGGCAGCCGGTAATACTGGGTCGTCAGCTTGAGGTAGGCGTTGCCGCCGTCGAGCTTGTAAAGGTCCTGCACCGAGCCCTTGCCGAAGGTGCGCATGCCGATGATGGTGGCGCGGTCGTGTGCCTGAAGCGCGCCCGAGACGATCTCCGAGGCACTGGCGGAACCCTCGTTGACCAATACCACCACGGGAAAGGCGGGATAGGTCTTGTGCGGTTTGGCGCGGGCTTCACCGGTCCGTTCGCCGTTGGGCCCGACCGTGTCCACGATGACGCCCGAGTTGATAAAGCGATCGGCGACGTCGATGGCAGAGGTGAGCAGCCCGCCGGGGTTATAGCGCAGGTCCAGGATCAGGGCGTTGACCCCACCGTGCTTCTCCATGGCGTTGACCGCCGCGTCGATGTCGTCGGCCGACTGCGGGATGAACTGCGAGAGCCGGATGTAGCCGATTTTCTGAGCGCCGTCGATGAAGTAGTCCCAGCCACCCTGGGGCTGATGCTCCCAGCCCTTGACTGATTCGATAACGATCTCGGCGCGGTTGATCTTGTACTCGCTCAGGTCCTTGTCGCCGACGCGCTTGATGCCCAGCGTGACGGGAGTGCCTTCGGGACCGGTGATGGTGCGCACGGCGCGGTCCAGCGACCAACCGGTGGTCGATTCACCGTTGACGGTGGCGATGACGTCGCCGGCCTTGATGCCGGCGCGCTGCGCCGGCGTGCCCTCGAGCGGGCTGACCACCAGCAACTGCCCGTCACGGCGGGAAATCTGGATGCCCACGCCGTAGAACTTGCCCTGCGTGTTGCGGCTGAACTCCTCCTTCTCGCGCGGCCAGATGACGCTGGAAAACTCATCCAGCGGCGACAACATGCCGTCGGCCAGTTCGTACACCACCACTTTCTGCGGCAGGGTGATTGTCTCGTTATTCAGGTCGGAAACCTGGTTGAACAGGCGATCGGCGTCAGTAAAATTCATCTCCGCCTGTTGCCGCTTGGCACGCTCGACAATCGCGTCCAGTCCGGTGTCGAAGCGTTGTACCTTGTCTTTGTCGGCCAGGTTGGGAAAGGCATCAGCCAGCGCCGAAGCTTGCGCCACGGCGCGCATGTTATCCAGGGCGCCCAGCACCAGGGGAGCGAAGCCGGGGCTGGTTACGTGGTCACGAGCGGCGCGCACCAGGGCTTGCCGCAGCTTGGTCATGTCCACGCCATCGAGCGTCTGCTCCCAGGTCTCGCCGCCGAGCGTGAGTGATTCGGCCTTTTCGTTGCCCAAGCGTTTGGCGCGATCCTGGAACATGGTCTGGAGCTTGGCAGGGGCATAGAGGCGCAACAGGCGCACCTGGCGCTCGGCGTTGCGAGCCTGATCGTGATAGGTCGTGCGGTCCTCGAAGACGGCTTCGAGCTCGCGGTAGAGCATCAGGGCCTCGAGCCAGTCGTCGCCGGCGACGGCGGCATCGGCGGCGGCGGTGGTCTTTTGAACCAGCGCTACGACATCGGGCTCGGCCAGCATCGCCTTGCGGTCATCCGCCAGCGTGCCGGCTTCCAGAAGCTGCCCGATGGCTTCGTCAAGCTTGTCCTGGCTCGACGCACTGCGCATCTTATCCAGGGCCTTGCCGTAGGCCTCCTTCCGCTGGGCGTCGGCCAAGGTGCGGTGCTGATCGTACCGCCGGATATCGCTGACGAGCGACGCCACCGCCGGTGCCTTGGCCGCCAGGTGGGCATCGGATTGGAGGTTGGCCAGCACCTGGTCAAACCGGCCTGCTTGCGCCAGCGATGAGAGGTCACCGGGAGTGGTTGGGAGTGGGGCGGCGGCGTCGGTGGGCGCGGCCTCGGCGGGCGAGTCGGCTTGCACCGAGGCGCCGAGCAGGAAACCCGCGGCCAGGACCATCAGCGCCAGGCAACGCGACAAACCGGACAGGGGCATCCATGGGGTGGGCATGGTGTTTGGATCTCAACTTGGTCGTGTTATTGGAATCGCCAGAGCCACGCTGGCCTGGGCAGGCACGCGCAAGACCGGGCAGGCATGCCGGTGGCGGCGGTGCCGACCCGTGATGGTAGGCGCGAAGAAGGCTCAACGTCCAAGGGATCAGAACACCGGGGGTCGGCCGGTGGCCCCGCTCAAAGCGGCGCCGCCCGATGGCCTTACGCCGACTCGCGCTTGGCCTCGCGCAGGTCCTCCAGGCGCGTGGGCTGATCCACGGCCCAACTGTCCAGCACGTACTTGGTGCCTTCGACTTTCTTGTCGGGCAACTCGTACATGTAGTTGAGCATCATCTCCTCCATGACCTGCCGCAGGGCGCGGGCGCCGGTGCCGCGTGCCAGGGCCCTTTGGGCGATGCGGGCCATGGCGGCTGGGGTGAACTCCAGCTCGACGTTCTCCATCGAGAAGAAGTGCTGATACTGACGGACCAGGGCGTTTTTGGGCTCGGTGAGAATTCGCGTGAGCGTCGATTCGCTCATGGGCTCCAGGGCCGCCACCAGCGGGAGCCGGCCGATGAACTCGGGAATCATCCCGAACTCGACCAGATCCTCGGGCGTGACCTTGCTCAGGATGCTCTCGCCTTGTTCGTCGCGGGCAGTGTCTTGCTCGCTGGCAAAGCCGATGGCCTTCTTGCCCAGGCGCCGGCGAATCAGGTCTTCCAGGCCCACGAATGTGCCGCCGCAGATGAAGAGGATGTGCGACGTATCCATCTGGATGTATTGCTGCTCGGGGTGCTTTCGGCCGCCTTGCGGGGGCACGTTGGCGACGGTGCCTTCGAGCATTTTCAACAGGGCCTGCTGCACGCCCTCGCCCGATACGTCGCGGGTGATCGAGACGTTGTGCTGGGTCTTGCCGATCTTGTCGATTTCGTCGAGGTAGATGATGCCGCGCTGCGCCGACTCGAGGTCGTAGTCGGCCGCCTGGAGCAGCTTGAGCAGCAGATTCTCGACGTCCTCGCCGACGTAGCCGGCCTCGGTGAGCGTGGTGGCGTCGCCGATGGCGAAGGGCACGTTGAGCACCCGCGCCATGGTCCGCGCCAGGAGCGTCTTGCCCGAGCCGGTCGGCCCGACCAAGAGGACGTTTGACTTGTCCAGCTCGACGGGGGACTCCTTGTCCTCCGCCGCCTGGAGTCGCTTGTAATGGTTGTGCACGCACACGCCCAGGGTTCGCTTGGCGCGCTCCTGGCCGATGACGTACTGGTCCAGGAATTCCTTGATCTGCCGGGGCGTGGGAATCGCGCCGAAGCTCGGCCGGGCCGATTGCACCCGGCGGCGTTCCTGCTTGAAAATGTTCTGGCACAGATCGGTGCAGTTGGCACAGATGTAAACGTCGTTGGGCCCTTCGACCATCGGGCCCACTTCACGCGAGCTCTTGCCGCAGAAGGAGCAGGTGGTCACCCGGCGGCCCTTGAAGCTGCTTCCATCCTCACCACCGGCTTGTGTGTCCATGCCGCCCTTACCGCCTTTGCCTGATCGTCCATTGGACATGTTTAATCCTGTTGCTTTTCAAAGAGACTCGGAATGTCGTCCGTGTTCCGAGGCGAGGGTCCGGGGGTCCGGGGGTCCGACGGGCTTGCGACACGAGCAGGCAGGCTCCTGGGAAACGCGTCACCTGGCCCTGGCAGCCCCGGCGTCATTGGCCGGTAAAGGCCGAAAAGCGCCGAAGCTGCACCTACTCAGTGATCGTCCATCCGCGTCGTGAGCTTGACCGTGCCCTAGGCCACGGATCCTGAGAACGACACCAGCAGTACGCCGCCCCGAAACCATGGTTCATCATAACACAGTCAAAGGCGAATATCCGCTTGACCATGTCAGATGATGAAATTCTTCCGCGCCAACTGAACGTTACGTCCCTGGCGGGGAATTATCGGTAGCGCCGGGCGGGTTATCAGTCGCTTGCGGGGGCTGCGACTCCAGGTCGAGCGCAATGTCCTGCTCCAAATCGGGCTCTTCGTCGGCGTCGGCGGCCGTGTCGTGATAGACACCCGCGATTAGCCGCGCTTTGGCGCGCTCGTACTCTTCGTCGTTGAGTTCACCGTCCCGATGCAAGCGGCGCAAGTCGCCCAGGGTAAAGCCGGTGGGGGGCTCGCGGTCGCCATCGGGTCGGTGAAAATGGCGGTAGATCAGCAGGCTGACTAGCGTGCCGATGCCCAGGATCGCGGCCATGATCGCCAGCAGCACAAAGAGGTCGCGCATGTGCTGCGGGACGGCCGAAGCGGACTGGGCCAGGTTGGAATGCAGCCAGGTCGCCGGCATGATGCGATGCATTGTAGCCGGGGAGGCTGTGTGCAGGGGTGGAGGTCCCTTTGGAATGCGGTGGCCCTGACACCGCATTGGGTTGCGGCGGAACCGAAATTCGCTTGCGCGAAAAGCCAAAGCGGCGTCGTTGCCGCCGCAGTCCAAAGCCGCTCAGGCCTGCGCCACTTCCTCGACCTTGCTCTGCTCGATGATCTTGTCCAGCGTTTTGCGTTCGCGGGCCTGGAGGTAGACCTGTTCGATCTGGCCGTTGCGCTGCATTTCCTGACGCAGCTTCTCCGGGCGCCGGCTCTGCTGCATCGCCATCATGGCGATCATGCCATTGACTTCGTTCTCGCTCACTTCGATGTTGAGCTTCTTGGCGGCTTCATTGATGATGAAGAAGAGCTTGAGTTGCCGGCGGGCTTCTTCCTCGCTGCCGCTGCGCATGTCGGCGATCTTCTGCTGAATTTCCTGCTCCGGCACGCCCTGGTAGGCCATTTCCATGGCCTGGCGCTGGAGCAGCCGTGCCGTCTGGCGCTTGCTCAAGCCCTCGGGCAGCTCCAGATTCACCTTCTCCATCAGGTAGTCGGTGATCTGCTTGTGCAGGGCGGTAGCCTGCTCGCGCTGGTGCCGGCCCTTGAGCATCTCTCCGATGCGCCCGCGCACCTCTTCCACCGTCTCCAGGCCCAGGTGGGGGGGCAGTTCCTCCAGCGCCGCGGGCTGGAGCCGCTCGAGCTTCTTGAGGTTCACCACGATGGTGATGGGCTTGCCCTTGATGCGTTCATCCTCGTGGCCGGCCGGTCCGGTCATGGAGATGCGTTCGACATCGCCGACGTTCTTGCCCACCAGCCGGGTGCCCAGGTCCTGCACGACGATGCCCGCGACGTGGCCGCGGAAGTCCTGCTTCTCGCCGGTCACATACACATAGGCTTCAGGCCAGTGGCCGATCTCGGGCGCGTCGTCCGCGGCGTTTTCGCCTTCGCGAATGTGCACTTCCGCCTGGAGGTAGTCCCCGCTCTGCGCCGGGCCGGCGGCTTCCTGCATCTTGCCGAAACGCTCGCGCAGGTGCTCGACTTCCTCGTCGATCTGCGCGTCGCTGGTTTCCAGCTTGGGCTTCTTGAGATCGATGCCTTCCAAGGCGGGCAACTCGACCTTGGGCGAGACCTCGACCTCGACTTTGAACGTCAGCGGACCCTCATCGGGCAGCTTGATGCTCTCCAGGTCCTTGATGTCCGGCTCGCCGATGACGTCGAGCTTCTCATCCTCGATGGCCTGGGAGTAGCACTCGGAAAGAATCTGCCCGCGCGCATCGTCGCGCAGCGACTCGCCGAAGCGTTTTTCAATAAGCCTCTTGGGCGCCCGGCCCCGCCGAAAACCGGGAATCGCCGCGTCGGTCCGCAGCTTGGTGTAGCCGCTCTCGATCTTCTTGGCGATGCGCTCGGCGGGCACCTCGATGGTCAAGGCCTTGCGTGCCGGACCGGCGTCCTCGACGGTCACCTTCTGCTCGCCACGCGCTTCCTCGTCGTGCTTGTGATCGTGATCGTGGCCGTGGTCATGATCGTGGTTGTGTTCGTGTTCGTTCTCGGCCATGGCGCAGCTCCTGCGTCGGGTGGGTGATGACAAGAGTCTATGAACATCCGGACCCCGGAAAGCGAGAAGGGCGGAAACAGAATCGGCCCCGATCGCGTCGGATGGGCGTGGTTTGCACCGGCATCGGTTCATCGCGAACCGCGTCAGTCCCCCGAATAAGCCCATCCGGCCATCGTGGCCGAAAGACGATCATCGACCCACGCCTGGCGTCCTTGTCGTTGACGCCGGTATCTCGACGACTGCGGGATTATCGGCGCCAGAGCCGCCTGCGTCAAATGCGTGCATGCCCACTGAAGTGGGCAATGCCTCATAAGGGCATGCGTTTTCACGACCGGTCTTCGCGTTCCTCCAGCAGCGGCGCCAGGCCCAGCCAGTTGCGCCGCCGGCGTTCCGGCGCGATCTGCCGGCTGGCGAAACGCACCGCCGCCTGGCTGCGCGGACAGACGATATCCAGCCGTCGCGTGCGCTCCATTTTCAAGCGCACCGGCATGCCCGGCTCCCGGCTCAATTGCACCGACGCGCCGTTGGTCAGCACCAGCGCCAGATCCGACACCTGCCGGCCGCAGCGAATCTGCTGCACCACCAGCGCGGCAAAACCATTGCACGTGATCGTCACATCCTTCTCAGCCATGGTCACCTTGAACCCCGCCTGCTCGTGCGAGTCGGTCAACTCCAGTTCAATGGTCTCAATCGGCTCGTGATCGACATTGAATACCGCCACGAATTTGTCCGTGTAGTCCACCAGGTAACCTGAGAACTCGACCACCTTTTTCTCCGGATCGGCGGGGCTGGCCAGTTCCAGGATCACCGGCTGTCCGATGTGCTGCTCGAGCATCGGCTCGTAGGCGTTGCCCACCGCGGACAGCAGCGTCGTGCCGATCTCCGTCACATGGCCCTGCTGGCTGGTGAGCACCCGGCTGGCGGGATTGACCTTGGCGAACTGGCCGACGAAGGCGGAAAACGCCTTGTTGAAGGCGTCCTTGATGGTGTTGAACAGGTTGCGGATGCTGCGCCAGGTCTTGCGCAGGAGACCGGGGTTGAAAGTCTGGCGAATCTGCCGCTTGCGGTCGCGTTTCTCCTGATCGGTCAATCCCGCCACAATGCGACACAGCGCCTGGCACTGAGCCAGTTCCGCCTGGTAGACCATCACGCCGGATTTGAGCAGGCCCCGCCGCGTCGTGTAGGGGGCGTCAAAGAGCAGTTCCACGCCCTGGCTGTACACCCGCAGGTCGCCCCACGACGCCCGGCCGTTGACGTTCAGGTAGCTCACGTGATAGTCGTGCATGAGCTTGAGGCACTTGTCTTTCTGGCGCAGACGGATCACCGCGCTGATGATCGCCGTCAGGAAAATAAAGAGAATCGCGACCCAGAACAGGTTGTCAAAGCCGAACGCCCAGGCCGACGGTTGGGCTTGGGCAGCGGTGTCCGCGGTGGCCTGGGCAAGCAATGTGAGCATGCCCTCTTTGTAGCCATCGACCTCGCCGCTCACAACTGCGCTTGATGAAAGCCCAGACGCTCTCACGCCGACGCTGAGTCTCCGGGGGGGCGAAGCATCAGGGACCAGACGCTTGGCAGACCCAGCGTCGGCGTGGGTATCATCCCCTCATGCCCACTGCGTTGCTCGAATCGTGGCGCTCCATTCGCATCCCGGTCATCGGCATGCTTCACCTGCCGCCGCTGCCGGGCTCGCCGCGCTATGCCGGTGATATCGACGCGGTGCGCCGGCGCCTGCTCGACGATGCGGGTGCTTTGGTCAGTGGCGGCGTGAATGGCCTGATGATGGAGAACTTCGGCGATGCTCCGTTCTTTCCCAGTGCCGTGCCCGTACATGTCGTGAGCCACATGACATCCCTGGCCGTCGAGGTCCGCCGGGCTCACCCGCACGTGCCGCTGGGCATCAACGTCTTGCGTAACGACGGCGTCGCCGCCCTGGCCGTCGCTCATGCGGTCGGCGCCAGTTTCATTCGTGTCAACATTCTCTGTGGCGCTCGCGTCACCGATCAGGGGGTGATCCAGGGCATCGCCCATGACCTGCTGCGACTGCGCCAGAACCTCGGCGCCGGGCACATCCGCATTCTGGCGGACGTGGACGTGAAGCACTCGGCGCCGCTGGCGCAGCGCGCGATCGAAGACGAGGTCGCCGACACGGTCGAGCGCGGCCTGGCCGATGCACTGGTCGTCTCCGGCTCCGGTACGGGCAAACCCGTCGATGCCGACCAGCTCCAGCGCGTCAAGCGGGCCGCGGGCGATTGTCCGGTCTTCCTGGGCAGCGGTGTTTCTACTGGCACGATCGGCGCCTACCTGCCGCATATCGACGGCGTCATCGTCGGCACATCCATCAAGCGCGACGGCAAGGCGGAGCAACCGGTGGATGCTCAGCGTGTGCGTGCGTTGATGCAGCGTGTCACCCCGCTGTAGGTGGGCAATAGACGGAGTTCGCCGGGCCCGAGACGACCCGGCTCGCTGTCGGTTACACTTCCACGCATGAGCAAGTCGAAGGACAGGCCGTTGAAGTACGAGCAGGCCGTGCAGGAACTCGAAGCCATCATCGAGCGCATCGAGTCGGGCGAGATCGGCTTGGAGGAGAGCCTGGGCGCCTATGAGAACGGCATGAAGCTCATCACTCATTGCCGCGCCATCCTGGCGACCGCCGAACGCAAGATCGCCGAACTGACGGTGGACGAGAAGGGTAAGCTGCATGCCGCCGATGACGATGATGAGGCGCAAGACGACGATGCGGATGACGCGCTGGACGCCGAGCCTGAGAACGCCTGATGCTGCTGCCTTGGTTCATTCTGGTGACGGTGTACGGCGCCTGCGTGGGCAGCTTTCTCAACGTGGTGATCTACCGTCTGCCGCTGGGCAAGAGCCTGGTGACGCCGCCGTCGTCGTGCCCCTCCTGCGGGCATTTCCTGGCGTGGTACGACAACGTGCCGGTGTTCGGCTGGCTGTGGCTGCGCGGCCGGTGCCGGTATTGTCGAGCTCCCATCAGCGTGCAGTACCCGCTGATCGAGGCGCTCACGGCGGTGCTCTTCGGCGGCTTGTTCGCCGTCTACTACTACACGAACCTGCGCTGGGGCTTTGCCACCCTGGGCCTGTTCGAAACCTGGCCGGTGCTCGTCGTGCATCTGTGTCTGGTCGCGGCCCTGCTGGCGGCCACGGTCATCGACGCGCGACTCTATATCATCCCGCTCCAGATTCCCTGGACCGCGATGGTGATCGCGGTGGTGATCCTTCCGGCGGCGGCGCACTGGTACCCCACGGCGGCGGCGGGTGACTCGGGCGTGATGCCTTGGGCCATGCCACCGTTGTGGGGCGCTATCGGCGGGGCGGTACTGGGCTTGCTGCTGGCCAATGGTCTGTTGGCCATGGGCCTGCTGCCGCGCAGTTTTGCCGAAGATGTGGCGGCTCATGACGCGGTGTCGCCCGATGCGCCGGCACCGGCCGAATCCTCTCTATCGGCGGGGCCTCCTTCTGACCCCTCCCCCTTGGGGGAGGCTGGGAGGGGGGCCGAATCATCCACGACATCCGAAGCAGTCCCTCTCCCTAGCGCCCCCACCCCCGGAGAGAAGGAGGGATCGGAAAATGCCCCGGCGCTGATCGAATCAAACCCTGAAGTCCTACCCGCCACTTCCGCTGCAACCACTCCCGATTTCGGTACGCCTGAGCAATGGCTGGCGCATCCGCATCCGCGCCGCGAGATGCTCAAGGAGTGCCTGTTTCTTCTGCCCGCGATCGTGGGCGGCGCGGCCGGCTACTGGCTGACCGCCCATGTGCTGGCCACGCCGGCGCAGGGGCAATACCTGGCCCTGGATGTGCTGGCGGGCGTCCTGCTGGGGTACCTGGCCGGCGGGGGCATCATCTGGCTCACCCGCATCGGCGGCACCTTCGCTTTCGGCAAAGAGGCCATGGGCCTGGGAGATGTACACCTGCTGGCGGCGATCGGGGCGGTGGTCGGGGCCACGGATTCGGTGCTGATCTTCTTCGTCGCGCCGTTCCTGGGAATCTTCTACGCGCTGCTGGCGGTGGGCGTCAGCAAGCTGGTCAAGGGCCACGTCCGTGTGATACCGTATGGGCCGTTCATTGCCGCCGCCACGGTAATCGTGATGATTCTGCGCGGCCCGATCCTGGGGCTGTTGGGGCTGGGGTGAAGTGGAGGGTGGAGGGTGGAAAGTGGAGAGTGGGGAAGCAAGGAACGCGGCAAGCCGCGGCGCTTCGTAGCCTCTCCACTCTGCACTCTCCACCCTCCACTCTCCATTTTCCTCTTGCCGATCTTTTTGTGGTATCCTCTAATACTGCTGATAAGGGGGCGCCCTATTGGACACGGCGCCCGTGACGCATTCCTTCTTAGAAAGAGGTGGTTGCCATGGATGGTCTGAAGAAACTTGGCGGGTTGATGGCGGCGGTGGTGATGATCGCGACGCTGGCGGGTTGCCAGGGCGACCGGATGGCGGAGGAGAACCAGCGGTATGCACAGCAGAACCGCGAGCTCCAGGCACAACTGAACCAGGAACGCGCGGCCCGCGACGCGGCCGAGAACGAACGCGCCCGGCTCGCCAGTGAACAGGCGCGCTTGGCCGCGGAGAGGACGACGCCGCCCACCGGCACCACGGGCGGCCTGCCGGCTGCGCCGGCCGCCGGGCAGGCCCGGGCCAATGAGCCCTTTGGAGGCATTGCCGGTGTGGAGCAGGGGACCCGTGGCCGCGACATCGAGCTGCGCCTGGCCAGCGATATCCTCTTTGCCCCCGGTAAGGCCACGCTCAGCGACGCCGCCAAATCGTCGCTGGCCAAAGTCGCCGGCGTCATCCGCCAGCAGTATCCCAGCCAGAACGTCACCGTAGAAGGGCACACGGACAGCGACCCGATCCGCAAGAGCAACTGGCGCGACAACCAGCACCTGAGCGAGGCCCGGGCCCAGGCAGTGTCGAGCTATCTGGCGCAGCAGGGCGTCTCGTCGTCACAGATGTCGACTTTGGGCTACGGCTCGACCAAGCCGCGCGAGACCAAAGCGCTGTCCCGCCGCGTTGAAATCATTGTGCAGCAGTGATTCATCACTGCGTTAGCCCAAGCACCAACGGTGCGGGCTGGTAAGCCCACAGTAACACACCGCAGCCCCGCATTGGCATGTCGGGGCTATTATCTTTCGCCATGATCGGCATCATCGACTACGGCATGGGCAACCTGCGGAGCGTGCAGAAGGCATTCGAGCACGTCGGCGCCGAGGCGCGCCTGCTCGCCACCCCGGCGGACGTCGACGCAACCAGCATCGCCAAGCTCGTGCTGCCCGGCGTCGGCGCCTTTGCCGACGGCATGATCAACCTGCGTCAGCGCGGCTGGATCGACCCCATCCACAACTTCATCGCCTCGGGCCGGCCGTTCCTGGGCATCTGCCTCGGCCTCCAGTTGCTTTTTGAAGGCTCGCAAGAGGATGCGCCGTCGCCAAATGAACTGGTGCCGGGCCTGGGGCTGATCAAGGGATCAGTGGTGCGCTTTGAGAATCAGCCCGAACCGTCCGGGCCGCGGTTTAAGGTGCCGCACATGGGTTGGAACACACTGAGCGTGCGCGGGGACGACCCACTATTTGCCGGCATCGACGAGGGTTCAGCCGTTTACTTCGTCCACAGCTACTACGCCCGTCCGGCCGAGAGTCACGCATCCATCGTGCAAAGCGCCAGCGCCGACTACGGCGGCCCGTTCTGCGCCTCGGTCTGGCGCGACAATCTCTGGGCCACGCAGTTCCACCCGGAAAAGTCGCAGAACGTGGGACTGCGCATGCTGGCGAATTTCGCGAAACTGGAATGAATACCCCGCGTGAATCCCAGCCGCGGGAGCGGCAGGGCCTTCCTCTTTGCCAGATTGCTACACTCCAGTCGTGCCTGACATCATTCTCACCACGCTCAACGCCAAGTATGCCCACTGCGCTTTTGGGTTGCGCTATCTCATGGCCAACCTGGGCGAACTGCGGCCGCGTGCGGCAATGCTGGAATTCGACATCAATCAGCGCACGCTGGATGTGCTGGAGGTGATCCTGGCGCAGCAGCCGCGCATCGTCGCCCTGGGCGTCTATATCTGGAACGTCGAGCCATCGCGGCGGCTGGTGGCGGAACTCAAGCGCCTGCGGCCGGAGATCACCGTGATTCTGGGCGGACCCGAGGTCAGCCACGAGTACGAAGCGCAGGAAATCGTGCGCCTGGCGGACTACGTGATCACCGGCGAGGCCGACCTGGCGTTTGAGAAGTTGTGCCGGCAACTGCTGGTCGAGCGCGGCCGACCGTTGCAGAGAATCATCGCCGCGGACTTGCCTCCCATGGCGGACGTGGTCCTGCCATACGACCTTTACGATGACCAGGACGTGGCGCATCGGGTGATTTACGTCGAAGCCTCGCGGGGCTGCCCCTTCTCGTGCGAGTTCTGCCTGTCGTCGCTGGATGTGCCGGTGCGCAACGTGCCGCTCGAACCGTTTCTGGCGGCGCTGCAGCGCCTGCTGGACCGCGGCGTGCAACAGTTCAAGTTCGTCGATCGCACGTTCAACCTCAACCTCAGTTTCAGCAGGGCGATCCTCGATTTTTTCCTCCAGCGTCATCGGCCCGGGTTATTTGTGCATTTCGAGATGATCCCGGATCGCCTGCCGCCGGCGTTGCGCGAGCTGATCGAGCAGTTTCCGCCGGGGGCGCTTCAGTTCGAGGTGGGCATTCAGACTTTCAATGAGGAGGTCGCCCAGCGAATCAGCCGGCGGCAGGACAACGCCAAGGCCGCGGAAAACCTGCGCTGGCTACGCGCGCAGACCGGCGTGCACGTGCATGCGGACCTGATCGTCGGCCTGCCGGGCGAAAGCGTGGAGAGCTTCGCGGCCGGGTTCGATCGGCTGGTGGCGCTGGGACCGCAGGAGATCCAGATCGGCATGCTCAAGCGGCTGCGCGGCACGCCGATCGCGCGGCACGACGCGGTGTGGGGCATGGTGTACAGCCCCGATCCGCCGTATGAGATTCTTCAGAACGGACTGATCGACTTTGCGATGATGCAGCGGTTGCGGCGGTTAGCGCGGTATTGGGATCTGGTGGCCAACAGTGGAAACTTCGTCGCGACGACGCCGCTGATCTGGGCAGGTCAGGAGTCACAATTCGCGTGCTTTCTCGCACTTGCCGATTGGTTGCATGGGCAGACGCGGCGAACGCATGGCATCGCGCTGCCGCGGCTGATGAAGCTGCTGTTCGACTACTTGACACTGGAGCGGGGTTTGGATCGCACGACAGTGGCGCAGTCGCTTTGGCGCGATTACCAACGCGCGGGACGCAGTGATAAGCCCGTGTTTCTGCGGGAATACGTGGACGACAGCAGTGGGGCGGCCAGGCGTAACGCAGACCCTCCGGCGCGGCAGGCACGACATCTCGCAACACCGGCGACTTAGCCGATGCCCAAATACTGATCGCGCCCCTTCACCAGTGCCTCGATCTTGCGATCCGCGATCGAACGCTTGAGCATCCAGAAGCCGCAATCCGGGTGCACCCACTTGACCCGGCCCTTGCCCAGCGTCTTTTCCGCCTGGGCGATGCGGCCGGCAACTTCGTCAGCGGTCTCGATGTGGTTGACCTTGATGTCGATGACGCCGATGCCGATGCCGATGCGGTCGTCCACGTCCTTGAGTGCCGTCAGGTCCGCCTTGGGCCGATGCGCCAGTTCGAGCACAAGGTGATCCACGTGCAGGTTGTTGAGGAAATCGGTGAGCTTCTTCCAGTGGCCGCCTTGGATGGTCTGCCCGCCGTAGTTGCCAAAGCACAGGTGCACCGCCCGCTGCGTGCCCTTGTCGATCGCGTCGAGCACGACGTTCATCGCCCGGCCCGCCAGCGCCGCGTCGTCGGGATTGCCGGGAATGTTGGCCTCATCCACCTGCACGCAGGCGCAGGGCAAACCGCGCACCTGCTCCGCCAGCACTTCCCCGATCGCCATCGTCAGCCTGTCGAACGATTCATAATGATGATCCAGCAACGTGCGTGCGAGCATGTACGGGCTGGTCACGGTGAACTTGAACGGCCCGCCCGCCACGGCCGCGGCACGAGCGCAGTCGGCATACAGGTTCAACCCGCCCTCACCCAGCGGGCCTTCCACCACGCCCGCGGGCTTGGCGCGAAACTTCATCGAGCGCTGCTGGGCGAACGCCTGCCCATCGCCGCGCCCCACGATGCTGCGCATCCCCGCCATCGGCCGCACAAAATAATCGATCATCCCGTTGGTGTCGGGATGGTTGATGTCAAAGCGGTACAGCTCGCCGTCGGTGGGCAGGTCGATGCCCGCCTGCCGCTGAATGCCGAACACCACGCGCGTGGCGTCAACCACCGCCTGCTCGCTGGGCAGCGCCGCCAGCCAGTCGGGAACGGGATATGAGCCAACGGTGGTCGTCAGGATCGCGGGCTTCTTGGCCATGAATCACTCCTCGTGTGGGGTTAGCTGGAGGCACTCGTGTAATAGCGTAACGCGAAGCGCCAGAAGTAGCGGGCAAAGAGGAACAGGCCCACCGCCAGGGCGGCGCCACTGATCAGCCAGGACGTTTCGGCGCGGCCCAGGATCGCCTCGGCCGGCACCGTCGTCAGGAACGCCACCGGGATCACGAAGGTGAACACGAACTGCCAGGGCAGCGGGTACCACGCCAGCGGATAGCGCCCCGCCTCCAGCAGATTGCGCAGCACTTCCGTCGCGTTGTACACCTTGACGAACCAGATGCTCATGGCCGCGACGATGAACCACAGGCTGTAGAGCACCAGTACGCCCAGCAGCACCGGCCCGAGGCCCGCGACCAGATTGATCGCCCGCAACTCCAGGCTCCAGCCCGCGTACACCAGCAACGCCGCGCCCAGCACGATGTTGGGCAATCCCCACGGCGAAAACGTCCGCAGCGACACCCAGAACTGGCTGTCCACCGGCTTAAGCAGCACAAAATCCAGCGTGCCCATCTGCACGTGCTGCACGATGCGGCTCAAGTTGGGCGACAGTAATGTGCTGGACATGCCGTCGAGCATGGTGAACATGCCCAGCACGAGCATGGCCTGATGCCAGTCCCAGCCACCCACCCCCGCGGTCCCGCCGGTGCGAAAGAGGAGGTAGAACGTGAAGATCGCTCCGCTGATCGACATGACGCTGGCCAGGCTGGCGACGAGAAACTGCACGCGATACTCCAGCTCCGCCGCCAGTGAGGCGGACCAGAACAGGCGTAGGATGCGTAGGTAATGAACCATTTCGTGGAATTCCGATACCCGCTTGCGGTTTAGCGCCCTCTCCCCACGTAACGACAATCACGCCCCCATCGCCGAGTAATTCCGCAGTCCTCGCCGCCACAGCCAGCGGTTGATCACAAAGAACACCGCCACCCAACCCACCATGACGAGCAGTCCCTGCATGAAGCTCACATGAAATCCAGGCGTGCGGATGCCCGTGAGCAACTGAGCCGGCACGTAGACCATATAGGGGAACGGCGTCCACAGTGCGAAGGTGCGCACCGCCTCGGGAAATCGCTCCAGCGGCGCCACCAGCCCGGAGAGAAACAGGTACGCCATGAACAGCAACTGCTCCATCCCGCCGATGCGCTCGAACCAGAAGCAGCCCGTCGCCAGGCTGTACTGCATGAGGAATCGTGCCGCGAACGCCAGGGCGATCAACACCGCCGCCTGGAGCACCGCCAGCGGATCGGGCATCCACAGCGCCTGCGGATAGAGCACAAAGAACACCACCACCAGCAGCATGGCAAAGGGCACGCGGATGATCTGGTCGCAGATGTGCTGGGCGATGAAGCGCCACGCGGGGTCCAGCGGCTGGAGCAGGTAGGGCGAGAGCCGGCCGCTGACCACGTGAAACTCGAATTCCCAGATCACCCACACCACGGTCATCTGGCGAATGATGAACACCGCCAGGAAATAGCGCTGCATGTCCAGCGGCGTCATGCTCATCGCATCGCCCGCCGCCGCCGAGGCCTGCATCCAGATGCCCATCATCACAAACGGCAACAGGCCCGCCAGCGCCCAGAGAAACAGCTCGGCGCGGTACTCGCTCATGTACGCCAGGTAGACGCTCAGCAAGACACGGGATTTGTTGAAGAGGCGATGCATGCTCAAGGGCAGATGACAAAGGGACAAGGCGACACGGTAAGCGGTGAGAGAACCGACTGTTTCACCTTGTCGCCCAGTCACGCTGTCACCTTGTCACTCCTTTCCCCCTCGCCCACGCCGTGCGTGAAGATCCTGCCGATCACGTCCTCGATGGGGGGGTCGGTGACAGTCAGGTCTGCCACTTCAAGTTCGGCCAGCAGGCGATCCACCGAGCGTGTCAGGTTCTGGCGATGCACGATCAGCCGCACCTCGCGCTCCTGCGCCGCCACGACTTCACCGTAGATGGAAAAGTCGCGCCCGTTGTGATCGTTGGCCAGTTCGATCTTCACCTCGCGATAGGGGGCAAAGCGCTGGCGGATGCCTTCCAGGCTGCCGTCGTACATCAGCGCTCCTTCGTGGATCAGGATCACCCGCGGGCACAGCGCGGTGATGTCGGCCATGTAATGGCTGGTCAAGAGCAGCGTCGCCTGGTGCTTCTGGTTGTACTCGCGCAGAAACGTGCGCACCGCCGACTGGGCGTTGACATCCAGCCCCAGCGTGGGCTCATCGAGAAACAGCACCGCCGGATGATGCAAGAGCGCCGCCATCAGCTCCGCCTTCATCCGCTCGCCCAGCGACAGCTTGCGCACCGGCTGGTGCAGCAGCTTGCTCATGCCCAGCATGTTCGCCATGGTGGCGATGCGCTCTTTCGCATCAGACTCCGGCACGTCATACACCGCGGCATTGATCCGCAAACTGTCCAGTGCCGGCAGGTCCCACAGCAGTTGCTGCTTCTGCCCCATCACCAGCGTGATGCGGCGCAGAAACTCGGCCTTGCGGGCAAAGGGTCGATGGCCCGCCACGGTACACACGCCCGAGGTCGGATTGACCAGCCCGGTGAGCATTTTCAGCGTGGTGGTCTTGCCGGCGCCGTTAGGGCCGAGAAAGCCGACGATCTCGCCCGGCTCGATGGTGAACGACACGCCGCGCACCGCCGCAATGGTTTTGTACTGACGGTGAAAGAAATGGCGCAACGAGTTCACCACGCCCGGCGCCTTGTCCGCCACGCGATAGGACTTGCTCAGTTGATCGGCTATGATGATCGGCACCGGGCCATTGTAGTGCCTATACGCGCGACCCCGCAGTGGCGCGACACCAGGCACAGAAGATGGCCGACGACGATGGGGGAACCGTGCTGGGATTCAACGACCCCAACCTCTCCAACTGGCCCACTCCCGGGGGCGGTACTACCAATCCCCTGTGGGTGCGCATCACCTGCGACGGGACCAATGTGGTGGTCAAGGGCATCGTCGCGGCCAGCGCCCCGTCGGATGGCACGTGGTCGGGCACCAGCGCCGCCTACGACAGCGATGAGTTCGACATCGCAGGTGGAAGCATCGGCCTGGGCCGGTTCGTCTACGACGCGCGGATCGACAATCTCACCGTCAAGACCGACCGCGACCCCCCGCAAGGCAGCGGCTCCTACGAGACCACCGAGCACGTGGACCAGTTCTGCACCTGGGGCGGCCCGTACACCGAGGCCTTTGCCCGCGTGGGCATGAACTCGGGCGGCGTGGCCGGCCCAGAAACTCATCCTGACACACCATTTCTGTCTCTACAATGCCCGGTCATCCCGGACCGTTGGCGCAGTTGGCTAGCGCGCTTTGGGGGTCAAGAGGTCGTGAGTTCAAATCTCACCAGCCCGATTGATCGAAAAACC
>JBBDMX010000071.1:0-18850 GCA_040878035.1 Phycisphaeraceae bacterium
CGGTCATCGCCTGCGGCCACGGGACGATGCTTGGGTCGCCCTCGGCCGACGCGGCATGCAATGCTGCCGAGGCGATCGTCAGCACAGTCACCGCAAGCAGGGCAGGTAACCCGAGCCAGGTAACACCGAGTTGCTCTGTCGTGTTCATGTCGAGGCCACTCGTCATTGATCGGCCTGAGGGTTGACGACAATCTCATCCACAAATACCCAGCCGCGCCGGCCCGGGGTCACGACTCGGACGTAACGGCCCTTGACGCCGTCGAGTTTGGCTGACAGCGTCTTGATCATCTCGCCGACTTACTCGGCTCGTGGGTGACGGTGGCGACCTTGGTGAAGGTCTGGCCGTCATCAGACGCATGCACCTCCATCGTCTGAGGAATACGCACGCCGCTGAACGCATGCTGCATGAAGGTTGCACTCACTTCGCGAAGGTCGATCACCGCGCCCAGGTCGATGGTGGCATCCAGATCTTTGTCGAAGCCCAGCCAGTACGGCGTTTGCCAGTCGGGCACATTGCACTGATACCCATCGGTCAAGAACGATGCCGGCCCATGCGTGGCATAGGCGTAGGGCGCCTGCTTGGTCTGTTGGGGATTGGCCAGAGTGACCGTCTTGCCCAGCGCGGCGTGGCGCAGCGTGGGGCCGGGCACCGTCGCGTTGGGCGCCAGGCCCGCCTCGGCAGAGAACTTGCCGACCCAGCTGCGCACGCAGTTGGCATCGACCCCCAGGCTCCGGGCCGCCTCGGGAATCGCATAGCCATGCTCGTTGACCAGCTTCACTGCCGAAATCTTAAACTCCCGCGTAAACTTCCTGCGTGGCATGGGCGCTCCTTTGGACAGCCATTATGCTCTCCGCCGTCGCGCCCACCATTCGTGGGGAAGCCCATTGTTGTTTATCGGCAACAGCATTCAGGAGCAACGCCATGCAACAGTTTTGCACACGACACCAGGACCAGATGATCGGCATGCTCAACGGCTTTGATCGCCTTCGTTTTCGCGGGACGCTGCGTTGGCTGGCCACCTGCCGGGGCCTGGATCGCAACGGCATCGGCGTCTGCACGGTGATGACCGAGAACCTGCGCACCAGCGCCCGCTTCATCCGCCTGCATGCGATCAAGGATGAGAAGGCCAAGGCCGCCGACGGACCCGCCGAACAGAAGCCCGACGGCATTGCCAACAAGGTGTGGATTTTCACCGACGAACTGGTGGTCGATCAGGCCACTTGAATCAGTCACTTGAATCAGCCACAGATGAACACAGATGGACACAGATGAATTGAACACGAAGGCACGAAGATACGAAGACACGAAGAAGAATTACCGATTGATTTCCAGTGTTCTTCCGTCCTCTTCGTGCCTTCGTGCCTTCGTGCCTTCGTGTTCATCCCCTCTTCTCCCATCTGTGTTTATCTGTGTCCATCTGTGGCTATTTCATTTCTCCACCGGCACCACGATGCCGCGCATGATCACCTTTTGGCACAGGGCAAAGGCGATGAGCGTGGGGATGGCGCCGATGAGCAACGAGGCGTAGATCATGCCCGTGCCGCTGCGCGATTGCAAGTCGTACATCCATACCATCAGCGTCCACATACGCTGGTCCTGACAGATGAGTAGCGCGAAGATGAAATCGGCGTACGCCAGGGTGAAGGCGTTGAGAGCGATCACCGCCAGGATGGGCTTGCTCAGGCTCATGGTGATCTGCCAGAAGATGCGGAACTCGCCGGCACCGTCCAGCGCGGCACTTTCGTAAAGCTCGGGGGGCAGCGAATCGAAGAACCCCTTGAGCAGGAAGATCGCGTAGCCGCTGGCGATGCCCGGCAGCACCAGGGCCCAGAAGGTGTTGAGCATGTTGAACTCGCGGAGCATCAGGAACACGGGGATCTGGGTCACCATGGGCGGGAAGGCCATGGTGAGCATCAGCAGCAGGAGGATCTTGTACGCCGAGGGCGGCTTGTACCGGCTCAGGGCATACGCCGCCAGGGGATTGACCAACAGCGCCCCGAGAATGGCCAGGCTACAGTAGATCAGCGTGTTCCACGCCGCCCGACCGTGTACAAACACGTAGCTGAACACCGTCAGGAAGTTGCGCACCACAAACTCGTAGCGCAGCGCGCCGGTCTGATTGGCGAACGCTGCATGCAGCGTCTCTTCCTGCGGCGGGCGGATGTCGAGCCAGTCGGCGTAATGCGTGCCCATCTCGCGATTGAGCACATCAATCGACTCGTAGCGCTGCGCCAGGTAATCCCGGAACTGGAAATCCACGCTGGCAATGCGCAAGGCGTCGATCGGCATCGCGTGCAGCGTGCCGGTCACCGGATCGAGCCAGCCCTCGATGAAGGCATTCCAGTCGGACAGGGCCACGCCTTGCACCGGCGGCTCGTCGATCAACACCACCTGGGCAAACGAGGCGTGGCTGGTTTCATAGTTGCGATTCAGGGCGGCGATATCGTCGTTGTACTTGGCCCGGAGGAAGCGCCGGTACTCCCCCACCGCCGGGGCATCGGCGCGCAGCCAGAGCGGGCTGAGTATGGTGCGCACGAACTGTTCCCAGTCGGCGCGCTCCTGATCGGTGCGGCCGGCGCCGGTGGGCAAGCGGCGATCCAGATGCATCTGGTCCCAGGAAGCGTGCTGCGTTCCATGTGCCTGGTTGTAGGCCTGGATGCTCTGGGTGTACTGGTTCTTGATGAATCGCTGCAGGAAGAAGCCTTCGATGGTGAAGTAGTAGCGGTTGCCCAGCGGTTGCTGGGCCTTGTACTTCCAGAACGCCTGCGTCAAGGGAGAGGGCACGGGCACCTGCCGGCGAAGCAGGTACTCCTCACGCGCGACATAGAACGCGCTCCAGGTGACGAAGTCGGTGGCCATCGCGCGGTTGAGCTCGGCAATCTCGCCATCAAACTGATCCGCGAGCTGACCTTTGAACTCGCGCAGACACCGCGGGGTGATGCGCGAGACGGGCGCCTCGATGTAGCCGATGGTGTAGGTATAGGGCGGGCTGTCGGCGTCGCGGACGAAACGCTGCCACGCCGCAACCATGGCCGCATTGCCCCGTACCGGCGGCGTGGCGCGCTCGAAACTCGGGGCGTCGGCGAAAAAGGTCTCCTGCATCGACGGCATCGACTCGTTAAACAGCCCCTCCACATGCTTGGCCCACAGGCTTTCGTCGTCCCGCAGAAAACGCGGCACCAGCGCCGTTTCCGAGGCATCCACCGCGCTTTTGGTGCTGCCGGCCACCATGATGCCGAACGGATAGACCATCGTCACCGCCCCGACGATCAGCAAAACGTAGATCGTCAGAAACAGCACTCGCGTGCGGAAGCTGCGTCGGCCTATGCGGGAGATCAAAGGCATGGCTTACTTTTTCTCACCGGTCGTGCGGAACTCCAGGCGTGAGAGAATCCGTAACTGGTTGACAGTGAACCCGATGAGCATGAACGCCAGCATCCATGCCATGGCGGTGGCGGGCCCGAATTTCAGGAACATGAACGCCTTGTAGAAGATGTGCAGACCCGCCACTTCGGTGTTGGCGCCCCCCCCGGTCATCGCCAGAACGTTACTCGTGGCGCCGAACCACGCGCCGTTGAATACGCCGATGAAGTTAATCAGGATCAGAGGCTTGAGCATGGGGAAGACGACAAAGAGGATCTTGTCGACGAAGTTGGCGCCGTCGATGTCGGCGGCCTCGTAGTAGTCCGGCGGGATGCCGCGCAAGGCCGCCAGATAGATCAGGCAGCCCGGTCCGATGCCCGCCCACACCATGGGCAGCACGCAGGCGAACAGGGCGGTGTCCGGATCGGTCAGCCAACGGAAGGCCTCCTCGCGCGTCGCCAGCATCCGACCCGGCAGATACACCAGCGTGTCAATCCAGCCTTCGCCGCTGCGCACGAGAATGGGCAGCGCAAGTTGCAGCAGCGTGAAAAGAACCACCAGGCCGGCAATCACGAACACAACGGCGGGGATACGCGAGCCGTGACCCCATAAACGCATCGCGAAGATGCAGGCAAGCAGCAGGAGCAACAGTCCCATGCCCACAAAGGCCACCGCGGGAATGCGCATGACCACGCTGTTAAGCACGCCCATCGCGTTGGGTTCATAGAACTGCTTCCACAGCAACGTCACGACCAGCCCGGCGATCACCGCAGGCAGATAATAGAGCACGCGAAAAAGCACGCTGGCACGCGGCACTTCATCGAGCAGAATGGCCAGCACGATCGGCGGCAGGAAAGTCAGCGCCATGATCAGAAAGCTGTAGCGCACCGAGTTCCACACCGCCTGCCACCAGAGGTTGTCGTAGAGCAAGTCGCCAAAGTTCTGCACGCCGACCCAGGACGACTGGCCCAGGATGCGGTAATCCTGGAACGCCATGATCGACCCGCGCACCAGCGGCACGTATTGCCACAAGAGGATCGTGGCCAGGGCGGGCACCAGCAGCAGGTACGCCCAGCCATAGGCGTGCAGTTGCAGGCCCTTGCGGCGCGACACGCCGCCCACGCTGATCTTCGCCGGGGAAAAGTCACGAAACACACGACGCAGAACCAGGATAAAAGTGATGACGATGGCGACGAGCACCACGCCGGCAGTCCAGTTGCGCTTGCGGCGCTCCTGGGGCGAGATCACGCCGATCATCTCTTCATTGGCACGGGCGTTTCCCCGACGCAGGATCTCCTGTAGCGCATCGAGGCGGGCCTCCTCGTCCTCGGGCAGATTGCCCGCCAGCATCTGCGCGCGAGCCTCCTGGATCGGGATCGTCACCAGTTGATAGGCGAAGTTGCTGTTCTTGCCGTAGGGCTCGGGCCGGCCCGACTCGATGGCGATGCGGAAGATCTCCGACCAACCCTTGGGCGCCAGCCGCTCCACCTCGGGATAGCCAAAGAGCTTGAGATACGTGGGGTTGATGAATCGGCCCATCCCTCCTTCCACCATCACCCGCGTACGAAGGCGTTCGGCATCCTCGCAATCGTGCCAGCGGATGAACTCCCAGGCCGCGTCGCGCACCGCCGGATGCGTGATCTGCGAAAACAGGCCCATCATGCGGCTGTTGAGCTCGCCGGCACGAATGCCCGTCGGCCCCTTGGGCGTCGGCGCCATGCCGGTGACGTCCGGGTTGATCGTGGAAAACAGCTTGCCGTCGATGTACTCCATGCGCATCGCAACCCGGCCCTGATCCCAGTTGTTGGTCAGGTTGGTCAGGTCGGCATACCCGCGATGAATGCGGCCCTGCGCATCGGTCCACTTCTCAGTCGTGAGGCGCAGGTAGAAGTCCAGCGCCACGGCGGCCTCACGCGAGTCAAACACGCAGCGCCATTGATCCGTCGCGGCGTCATAGCTCATCACGTCCCCGCCCGCGGCCCACAGGTAATTATTCCAGAACCACGACTCGTACTTGCCCGTGCCCAGCAGCATGCCGTACGTGCTGTCCTGCGGATTCGTTAGCTTCCTGCTGGCCGCCATCAGGTCGGTCCAGGTCCAGTCGGCGGTGGGATAGGCGACGCCGTAGCGGTCGAAGAGGTCCTTGCGGTAGAGCAGCACGGTGCCCAGCACGCCGCCGAAGGGCATAGCCCATACGCGCGTTTCCCCATCGGGGCCCTTACGGCGGATGACCGGCCAGATCTTGGGATTCACCCGGAAGTCGACCTCCTCCGGAAGCATGGTGGTCAGGTAGCCGTCCTCGGGCTTGTCCAGCGGATGAAGGAAGCCGTTTTCGATGTAGTTGTTGGATTTGCGAAATTGCACGTAGAGCACGTCAGGCGCCACGCCGCCGGCAATGGCCAGCAAGTCGGTCTCCAGCCCAGTCACGGCGATAGTGCTGAAGGGCACCAGTTCGACGGCCACCTTGTCCCAGTCATGCCGGCCGTATCGGTCCGGATCAGCCTTGTATTCATCGCCGTAACGCTGGGCGAAGATGGTGGGGAAGCGGCGCACGAACTCGTTGACCACGGCGGTCTCGGCGCGGCTGAAGGTGTCGGTGCGCGTGGGGTCGGGCAACAGCCCCATCTCGGGCGACACGACGACACGGATAACGGTGGTGCCGTCGTCGCGCATGACCACCTGGCCGGCGTGCACCGGTGCGGTCGCCGCCAGCAGCGCCGCAATCAGCGTCAGTACGCCCCACCAGCCGGTTCGCCTGGTGGACGCTCCCGCGTTACTTGGCCTCATAGACACGCACTTCCACCAGGTGCACGGGATTGTGATCCGGATGCGCGCTGCCCTTGAGCAGGTTGACACGCACGTAGCGCGCCGACATGGGCGCAAACGCATGCCAATCGCCCTGCTCGCTGCTGGCGGCTGTATTCCTGCTCATGTCGGCCACCTGCGTCCACGCCTTGCCGTCCGCCGAGAGTTCGACGTTGTACTGATAGTATCGCCGGCCGTCCCAGTAGGTATAGACCGCCACCTTGTCCAGCGAATGGGCCTTCTCCAGATCGATCGAGAGCCACTGCGGTCCCGGCGCGGCCCACCAGGAACTGTCTCGCGCCACCAAGCCGTCCACCGCCAGTTCCGCCTTGTGAACGTCGTCCTGCGTGCCGCCGGAGATCGTCACCGGCTTGCCGGTCGTGAGGTTCTCCTCAAAGTCCACGCGCCGATAGGTCTGCCGGCTGGGGAACGCCAGTGCTCGACCGGCGCTGTCAAACAGCGCCGCCTGCACCGTGGCGTCCTTGGTCAGCGTGATCGGTTCGCGATACTGCGGCGATGCGGCCGTCGGCTCGCTGCCATCCACCGTGTAATGGATGACAGCATCAGGCAACGGGCCGGCGAAACGGATGGCAGCCTCCTTGTTAAACGCGGTGCCCCCCAGTTCGACACCACGCTGCGGGTCAAGCTTGACCAGCCCCTCGACCTCCATGGTCACCGGATGGATCAGCCTGGACAACCGGGCCCCCGTCACCGCAATCCGTTGATTCAGCTCATCCTCGACAAACGCATTATCCGGGCCCCAGGTGCGCTCTTGGCGATTGGGAATGCCCTTGAGGTACTGATTGACCAGGGCATCGGCGCTCATCTCCCACATCGGGAGCATCGCGCCGATCACCTTGTCCTGGCGCGACAAGACGCTGAGGTTGCAGTGGTACATGCTCCACTGCGGCCAGGGCACACCCATGTTCCAAGGCACGGTGATGGTGGTGAAGCCTTCCTTCTGTAGCCGCGTCGCCGTGCGATTGTCGCCGACCCAGGGCATGACAATAACCGTGTCGCGCATGGTGTCGGCGTCCAGGGCCGCGCCTTCCCAGACGATGGTCATCTTGCCGTGCTTGCGGACGATCTTGTCCATGCGCTGGATGTGCTGCACGAACAGTTCATGGATGCCCTTGATGCCGTGCTGCTCCAGGTAGGCCTTGGTCTTGGGACGCTGCGCCAGCACGCTGAAGTTAGTTTCATCGCAGCCGATGTGGAAATAGGGCGAGCTCTTGAACACCGCGCTGATCTCGGCCACCAGCGTGCCGAGTACGGGATAGAGCTCGTCGTTGGCGATATTCATCAGCGCCAGATGTGCCTCCCCGCCGGGTTCATCGGGGTCATCGAGCAGGTCGGGCAGCGCCAGGCGGGCGGCGCCGCTGTGGCCGGGCGTTTCCATCTCGGGCACCAGGGTGACGCCGCGGGCGTCGGCGAAGGCGACCAGTTCCTTGAGTTCCTGCAGGTCATAGACCCGAGGCGGAATGCCGCCATGAGCCGCGGTGTTGCGCGAGCCCAGCTTGGGATACGCCGTCGAGGGAAACGTCCAGCCCTGATCATCAGAAAGATGCAACTGGCAGTAGCGGACCTTGTAGTACCGGCAGGCCTCGACCGATTGCTTGAGCGCGGTGATCGGGATGTCCTGCCGGCCCACGTCCACCATGATGGCCATGAAGTCGGCTTCGGGCCAGTCCTTGACGGTCAGGCGCGGCAGGCTGGTCTTGCCGTCGGCGCTGCGCAGCGCCTGAAGCAGTGTCGCGGTACCCTCGGCCACGGCCCGATAGTCAAAGCCCGTGACCACAGCTCGGTCATTGACCACCAGGGTGTGCGCGTAGTCTCGCGCGCTCGTGACCTTCTGGTCGCGCACTGTGAGGATGTCGCGGTCCGCGCGGAGTTGCGGATCGATCGCCAGGACGATGTCACCGGGTGCGCCGGCGCCTTGGGCGGTGCTCAAGCGCAGGCCCGTGATCAGATGGATTTCGCCCGCCAGGATGTCCGCCAGGGGTTTGAGCTGGGCTTGGGTCGCCACGATTCGCGTGCGCTGGCCGAGCACCAGTTCACCCGGCGCGACCTGCACCGACTTGGGCCAGGGGATCAGCGCCAGGCCGTGCCGATCCGCCCGCGGCGTCTGGTTCTGCGCCCAGCAGGTTCCCATTCCGGCCAGCAGGACAAGTGCTGCCGTCATCATCCGTATCCCCGCGCCGCCGATCATTGATGGACTCTTCATGGTCGGTTTCCTTTCCTGAACAAGCCGGCCGCCAGCGATTGGCCCTATGGATCAATATTATCCACCTAATCGACTTAGTATCGCCGCTTGCACCCTCAATTGCAAGGTATAACGATAAGTTTCCTGCTATTCGCATGTTTCATCATCGCGCTACCTGCCGCGTCAGGAACCGAACGAGCCAACTTTCTACCGGAAGTGAAGTAACTGGCGCCAGCCAATTGATTAATAATCGACACTTACGTCGAGGGCGGGTCCAAGCGGAACAGGTGCGTCCCGCCGGGCGCGTCGATCGCCAGGGTGTGCTGACGAAGAGGCATGGTCTGGCCCGTGAACAGGTCGGTCACCCGCATGGCGCGGGGCAATTCGACGGTGCCAATTGAGCGGTTGAAGTGCACTGCCAGCAGTGACCGGTTGGCGAACACGACGTCGTCGTTGCTGTTGTAGATGTGGCAGCCGGCGCAGCGACAGATGGCACGGAACATCTCCGTGTTGTCCAGCGGCACGGGAAGAAAGATCGACGTCCATCTGTCATGCTTGCGGATGGCGACGGCAGGCTCCCCGTCGGGCCAGTGCGCCAGGATGGTCGCCTGCGGATCGCGGGGCAGCAAGCGCGGACTGATGGGCGCCCCGCTGCCCAGTGCCAGTTCGCTGACGACCTCGCCAAAGAGCGGATGATCGTATGTCCGCGGCTTGAGCCGGGCCGGCTGGCGATGAAGGTCCAGTTCCAGGCGCATGCCGACCAAGTTCGACGCTGCGTCAGGCGCCAGGGCGCTATCGCCCGAAAGGCCCGGATACCCCACGAAAATCAAGACGCGATCGTCGCACTTGAGGCTCTCCAACGCCTGCACTTGCGCCTGGGTCATGCACGTCGCGTTGTAAAAGTACAGCACCTTGTAGCGCGTCATCTCCGGCAGCGCCAGATCATCGACCATCCACCAGTCGATGGGCACGCCGGCGTGATAGAGCGCTTCGGTCGCACGGTCTGCCTGTAGCGCCAGCAGGCTTGGGTGGTTGATCAAGTCGTGCATACGGACCAGCGGATGCCGCGCCGGGGCAGCCCCGCTGACGAACCCCGCCACCTGGGCGACACTGGTCATGTCCCACGCCAGCGCCTCCTGCGCGATCTGCCGCTGCTTCTGAAATTCCGCGGTGATCTCCGGGCCTGAATACCAGCCGCCGGCCATATCGAAATACCACCACGCCGCGCCGTGGATCAGGTGATGGGCAAACTCCCGGCGGAGCACGTCCACTGACTCGGCGGCATCCTTGAGCGGACCCAGATGGATCAAGCCGGTGCTGGCGTACCGGCCCGAGGAATGGCTGGCCGTGCGATGCGTGCGCACGTCCACCTCATTGAAGACCAGTTTGCCCGCATGCTGCACCGACTCCACCGGCAGCATAAACGACCCGCACTGGCCCGGGCCGCGGTTGTCGTAGCTGGTAATGCCGGTGATAAAGTCGATGTCCGGGTGCTCCAGCAGTCGGCGCAGGCCCAGGTGGCCATTGGTGCATGCGGGGTTCACCAGGCCGGTATGCCAGAGCAGGTACGAACTGAATGCGCCGGTCAGCCGCGTGCGCTGCGTCAACTCCTTGACCGTGGTGCACCACGCCAGCAGATTGTCCGCGACGATGTCGGACAGGCACATTTCGTAGTCGATCGCGGCCCGATCCTGGGCCGGGTCGCGCAGCATGCCCGGCGTGCCGCGGCGGCGTTGCGGCTCGGTCGGAATCGTCGCGGCGCCGATCCACGACTCATCGCCGTACTTCCGCCTCAGCCACGCACGGTAGTAGCGCAGCGCCGCGGAGCCGTAATCGGGAATCAGCCCCGCCTGTACGCCCCAATAGACCCACTCCTCGGTCCCACCGGAGTCGAGCATGTACCCCAGGATGCGTCCCGCCCACGGGCCGCCTTCGACGTGCTTGATGAACGCACCTAGAACTTCGCGTACGTCGTCGATCCATACGGTCGATGCCATCGAAGCCTGGAGCGGATTACGGTGGTGACTTCGGAACACCGGAATCTGATCAGGCGCATCGGCATAGCGCGTCAGTTCGTCGGGGTGTTGGTCGGCCCACCAGCACGGCGTATCGAGGCTCAGCCGCGGCAGCAGCCAGATGTCCGGCCGCAACGACGCCAGGCGATCAGCCCACAAGTCGAACACCGCAAAGTCGTACTGCCCCGGCCCCTTCCATCCCGGCCCCATGCCTTGACGCTGGTGAAAGTGCCACGGCGCCAGGAAGATCGACACGCCGGCGTCCGCCATCTCGCGAGCATGCCTGGCCTCTGAATTGTCCAAGTCAAAGATCGCCCCCAACCAGGCCATTCCCGCCAGCGGCTGATCGTTGACAAACATGGCGGTGCGACCGCGATGCGGCCGAACGCTGACGACGTGCGATGAACGGCTGGTAAACGTCATGCCGGCTTCCCGTTACCCATGAATGTGTTGATTTCTCACCAGCGCCCTTCGGCGCAGGCGAATGCTACGAGGCGGAGGCCCACGCTGCAAATACCCGATCACCAAGACGTCTAGGACGATGCAAAACCGGAGAATGAACACGAAGGCACGATGACACGAAGGAAGACAGCAGATGAAGAACGAGGAACGAATAGAGCGCAGACCAGATGGGTTCCTGCATTTTTCGTTCATTATTCCTCGCTCCTGGGCCAGCACTTCTTCGTGCCTTCGCGTGCTGGTGTTCAACTCTTTTGTGTAACCTGCGACTTGGTGGTTCGTCCTGGGTCCCCATTGTGGATAAACTTAACCCGTGTCGCCGACTATGTGGCGGCACATGACCCGAGGACCTTGGTATGGCCGAGAAATCTGCACGAACGGTCGTGGCTGTCCTAGGCGACAGCGACACGACCACCTATGAATTCGATATCACGCACGGCCCCACCCATCCGGTGGTGGCGGTGCGCTGGGGCGGCCGCGAGGCACTGGTCCCCGAGCAGCCGATTCACACCAATCGCCACTACCCATACAGCATCATCAAGTACGTGCTTCACGGCCAGGGCGTCTACCGCAGCGGGTCACAGCATTGGCCGATCAAGCGCGGCATGACGTTCTGGAATCTGGCGGGCCACGAGAGCGTGCTGGAAACCGATCCGGGTCAGCGCCTCATCAGCTACGTGGTCATGGTGTTCGGCGACCAGGCGCGGCCGTTCCTGGAAAAGTGTCTGCACGTCCCCGTGGCGGCCACCGCGCTGACCAGGCCCGAACAGGTGCGCTCGATCATGGAGGTGATCATGGGCGAAGGACTGGCGCCCAGTGAGCACACGGGGGAGATCTGCGCCGATCTGGCCAAGGTGCTCATCCGCCGCATCGACGCCAACATTCAATCCTCGGTGGTGAGCAACGCCGTGGCCCGCGCCACCTTCCGCCGGTGCAAGAAGTACATCGCCGCTAATTTCGCCACGATCACCTCGATCGCCGAGGCGGCCGCGGCTTGCGACGTGACCGTTCCCTACCTCTGCCGGCTGTTCGACCTGTTTGGGGAGGTGACGGCCCACGAGTACATGACCCGGCTGAAGCTGGGCACCGCCGAATACCTGCTGCTCAAAGGGGCCACCCCGGTCAAGACCGTGGCGGCGGCGGTGGGATACGATGACTTTCGCCTCTTTTCCCGCAATTTCAAGGCGCTCTACGGCCGATCGCCCCGCGAGTACCGCCAGCAACACACCCGCCAGCACGTCGCCGCGCGATAGCCGGATGATTCACCACAGAGAGCACGGCGCGGCGTAGCCGCAACCAATTTCAATTATCACAGATGACACCGATGGGCACCGACTGAACAATCACTCGATTCCTGAAATCTGTGCACCTCGGTGTTCCTGCAAGCCCCGGCATGCCCCGCTTTGGGGGCTTGCCGGGGATGGCCGCCGGGTTTTTCGAAGGTCCCGATAGCAAACACGGATGAAGCAGAAGAGGGAACAGGATAGACATGATGGAGCATGATGATTCGTGCTGCTCGCACTTTTCCTGGCATCATGTTCGTCATGTCCCCTCACTGTTTCCTCTGTTTCTAATCCGTGTTCATCCGTGTTCATCCCTGTTACCTCCTTGCCTTGGCATAGCCGTGGCCAGCAACGTCGCGCCCACGATGCCCAGGATCGTCTCGGTCGCCACGCAACGCCAAACCAGCGCCGTCACGGGTCGCGCGGGGTCGAGCGGGATGTCGATCACGCTGAGGTTGGGATGACATCCCCCCATGCGCAGCGGTACGAGTTCACCATGGAGCCGGCCGAAGGGGGTGGCAAACGCCGACGGGCAAATGCGCTGGGCCATCATCGGCATGTTGTGCGGGGGTACGAGCGTGTGCACCACGCTGTGGCTCTGATCGTATTCGACGGCGATCTCGGCGCCGGGGTAGTAGCACTTGACCGTCTTGGTCAGATTGGCCGTCAACAGGTAGAGCTTGGCGGCACACACGGGCTGATTCAGTTGCAGGCGAACCTCGCTGGGGAGTTGCTCGAAGGGTTCGGTGCACGCCAGCGCCACGACGTCGCGGTCGTTGGCGCCGGCGGTGCGAAACTCAATGCCACATTGCGAGTCGAACCTGGTCGGCATTGGCGGCGTCTGCCAGCGTGCCCGGCTGATCCAGCCCTGCGGCAGCGACTGATATTCGAGCTGCGCGATGGGCGAGGTCGGCAGCACCCAACCCCGTGCATCACGCGCCGGCGGCGGGTCCTGCCAGTCAACCCCGACACCCCCACCCGTGTAGTCGTGGCGCCACTGAAACCGCCAGTGATAAAGCCGCGCCAACGCGATCGTGCAGACGTTCGACAAGTCCAGCGGAACCTGCCGGTAGGGTGACGCACGGCTGACAAGTCGGCGATCCCACGTCACCGCGGCGCCCGTTTGCTCCATCCCGCCGAGTTGCACGCTGACCGTGTTTGTCCCCGGCGACAGCTCGCCCCACACCGCCTCGAGCGGGATATCGACGACCGCGGATGCTTGCGCCACGATCCGCACGGGCTGCGTGGTCCGGTGCCCGGCAACCGTAATGACCGCGTCGTCTTCAATGGTGTGATCACTGTGGTTGGCCAGTTCGATTCGCAACCGGCGATGCGTCACATCCACGGCCGGGGATATCACGGCCGGCGTGTGGCGTCGCGCCGTCACCTGCCGGGATACTTCCCATGCCGGCTTGACGTGCAGGTCCAGCGGCCAGAGCCACCTGGTTCGGCCCGCCGCGACTTCGAGGAATATCGTCAGCCGGCCCGGTCTACTGGCAGCTATCTCAACGGTCGCCTGGCCCCGACGATGTTCGATCCTCTGACGGCCCAGCCCGCTCTGCGGATCCAACACCTTCACGACTCGCCCGCCATGAATCGTGAAGCGTGCCGGCTGTCCGGGATGAAGCACAGGCTGGCCCTCGACACGCACGGCCAGACCGGTCTTCACCTCGATCCGCCAGCGCCGCCCCAACGGGCAGTTCACCACCACGCGGCAGGCACTCACCTCGCTTCTGAGTTCATACGACGTTGGCCGACCGTTGAGCAGCACCGCCGTGACACGGCCGCGCACGGGCAGCTCCACGCGCACCAGTCGCTGCACGGGCGTACTGACCTCCATGTGCAAGCCGCTCGTTTGCCGCGTCAGGCGATACCGCACCTGCCGCAGCCTGATCTCCGCCTCGGGCCAGTCGCTAGGGAAAGTGGGGGCAAGCGTGATGAGGTTGTCGCCCAGATCCATTTGCACGCCGAAGACGCCGTCGACCGTGGCCTGGATGAACTGCGGTTCGAGTTCGACGATCTGCCGCATACCGCAGCCGCGACCATCTTCCAGCAGGCCGTGGGTCAGCGTGGCGGTGTCACTGTTGTAGAGCGTGTTGCTGACGGTCTTGAGTGCCGGCCAGAAGGCGTCCATGTCACCGGCCAGCGCCGCGCACAGGGCGCTGATGCAGGTGTCCCCGTTGGCGACGTAGTGATGGCTCCAGAGAATGGGCCAGGCGTCGTTGATGAACTCGAGCGCCACCCCGGGCGCGGTGCGCATGTGGAAGTTGTCGCGGATGTATCGGCATGCCATGTAGCGTTGCAGGCGATCGCCGGCGCCGCGCCAGAGGATGTAGTTGCTCTCCATCACCGCCGGCCGGGGGCGCACGTCGCCGTTCCACTCCGCCGAGCCAAAGGCGCCGATCCCTGGTTGCCAGAACTGGTCCATCGCCGCGGCACTGCGGTCGGCGAGCTTCTGGTAATGCTCAGCCACACTCATCGGGGCAACTTGCCGGTTGGGCGCGGTGGTCTCATCGTAGAAGCCATCAGGCCCGGCCACATCCAACGTGCGCGCCATGGCAGCCGCGGCACGCAGCGCCGAGGCTGCCAGCCCCGTCCATACCGACGACTTGCCGCCCCGTGCATGCGTGTCGCAGTTCCACGTCTCGTAGTAGGCGGTCATCACCCCGTCGCCGTCGGGGTCGCTCGTCGCCAGTGCATGTTCCAGGGCCCGCCGCACCGCCGGCCACATCGCGCGCAGAAACGCCTTGTCTCCCGTCCAGCGATAGTGATGCCAGACCTGCTCGACGAAGTAGAAATTGTGCTCCTCGCACCACACGCTGATGGCAAAGGCGGGCGTGAAGTAGCGTTGCCGGCCCTTGGCGTCCTGCGTGCCGCTGACAAACCCCAGCGACTGGCCGACCTCGTCCTGGAGGCCCGCGCTTTCGTAGCCGTAGTAGCCGCAGTTGATCTTGCCGTACTTGGACATCTCCGTCCCGTGCATGAAGCCGGGGTATTCATACTGGCTGATCATCGTGGCGGCGACGTGGCGCACGGCGGTATCGAACGCCGCATCGGGCGTCTTGATCCACAACCGGCGGCGCTGCCCCTGCCAGTGCCGTTTGGCACGCCGTTGAGTGCCGGCAAAGTCGCGCAGCGCCGCGCGGAACGTCGCGGTGGGCTTGAGGCCCTGCCCAATCCAGTGCGCAAACCAGCGCCGCTTCATCTGTGTCAACCACGCCTCACTGGGGAACGGCCGATGGTCCAGCCGCTTCATCGCCTCTGCCACGCTGGCACGGTCGTAGTCGTCATAGCCCCACACGCACAGCAGGCGGCTCGACTCCGGGCGATCAGGCCCCACACCAAGGGTCTGCGTCAGCGTGCCATTGCGACCCACGCTGCGGCCGCGGCGATCGACCAGGCCCAGGAGAATCCGTGTGAACCGGCCGTGGCGAAACTCGACATGCTCCCCCACCACGCGGTCAACAGGCGCTTCAGTGAACACCCAATCCAGGCGGACCTCGCTCTTATACTGCGCGCTGACTTGCGCCACCGCGGTGTAGCCCCATGCCGGCGCGCTATGTTGGACTTCCAGCGTCACGGTCACGCCCAGCCGCTGGTCCTGGCATGTCCAGCGCGCCCCGCCCGGCGACAGCACGGCCTCGATGCCGGCAAACTCATGCAGCCACAGACTGCGCCGCCGCACCGTCACCTTGAGTGACAACAATCCGCCCACGCCCAGGCCCTCGACGAACGCGGGCAGCCCGTACGACGCCCGGTCGGTGCGCAGGCGCATGCCGATGCGCGGCCGATCGCCGACCAGCAGCCGCCACACACCCGTGGCAATAATATGGTTGAGCGTGCGCGGCCCATCATGAATCGCCAGGCTATCTCCCTGGCAAGGTTCATACAGGGGCTCCGTCGCCCGACGGCACGGCTGACGGAAAAATGCATTGCGACCCAGGTTGAACCCCGGCAACACCGGCGCCGCTTGCGGACGTTGCGGACCATGCGTGAATTGTGCGATGACTTTCATACCGTATCCGTCGATCCATGACGCCGGGCAGGCATCCGCGCGCCCCGCGTGATGTGCCCATTATTGACAAGGGCCGCGACTGGCAAGTGTAATTTAACTGGACAATGCGAAAACATCCATTATCATAATGTGGATAATATTGTTGTCATGTCGTTCATGCAATCCATGGGCGGCAGCCTGACTCGTCCGCCGCCCCAGCCGCGATGACGCTCACCGAACTTCTGGAGATTCACACGATGCATTACGCCCTGGACCTCGTCGACATGCTCGCTAAAGCGCCCTGGGTGGCGATGGTGGTGGTCGTGGCGGGCAGTGCCGCACTCGCCACTGCGGCGCCCACGCCGGCCAACACCTTTGCCATCACCGCCGAAAGCACCCCCGCCGGCGGATGGGTGTCCGACGGCTACGGCATGCTGCACTTCCAGTTCGCCAACCAGGGCGCGACCGACCAGACGGTCGTCAAGCTCTCAGGTCAATGGCACGCCAACGGCAAGCCCATGCGCGAGCCGTGGAACTGGGACGTGGGCCAGGCGGTGAAGGCCGGCGAAACCGGCACGTTCAAGTTGCAGAGTTGGATGCCGCCCAATGTCGCCGACGCTTCGCAAAAAGAAACGCCCTATGTCGTGGTCACCGCCACGCTCAAAGCCGCCGACGGCACGGAGTCCACCGCCAGTACTGCGCCCGTCAAGGTGCCCATCGCCCGCCTGCCCGAACCGCTGAAGCTGGTCAAGGGCAAGCTCACCGGCATCGAAGTGATGGAATCACGCTACAAGACCTTCAACCACACGCGACAGACGCTGGCCTTTCTCGATAAGGCCTATGCCGCCATGCAGGAGTTGACCGGCTACACCCCCTACGACGGGCACGTGCTGGTCTATCGCGAGCTGCCGGACAACCCGTCCTGGGCCTACGCCGGCGATCCGATCATGATCAACACTCGCTTCGTCGCCTCCACTCTCGAGGAGTGGCAGCGCGGGGAGATTTCCTTCGGCTGGATCCACGAGATGGGCCACTGCTTCGACTTCGGCGGCTGGTATATCTGGAACGGGGCCGCCTCCGAGTTCCAGGCCAACTTCAAGCTCGGCTACGTGCTCGACACGCTCGTGACCAGCGACAGCGACATGCGCATCCGCTCCTGGCGCCCCCTGGTCGGCGGCGAAAAGCCGGTGATCGACGGCCGGCAGTTCATCGACGGCCACACCCTCTCCGCCGGCGACAAGTATCTCGCCGATGCGACCCGCACCTGGGACACCATAGGCACCGACGAAATCCACGCCTTCTTCATCCGCATGGTGCGCGCCTACGGCTGGGACCCCTTCAAACGCTGGTACCGCACCTATCAGATCCTCGAGGACAAAGGCTACCCCAAACCCGAGGACGCCAAGGCCCGCATCCAACTCACCTGCGCCATCCTCACGCAAACCATCGGCGTCGACCAGCAGCCTACCTTCGCCCTGTGGCGATTCCCCGTCACGGCCGAGGATGCCAAAGCGATGACCGAGAAATACGAGTTGAGCAAGCACGTCCCGCCGGCGCCGCCCGCCTCCGCCAAAGCCACACGATGAATGCCGCGTGCCTCATCCGCAACCAAAGCGGCGCAGCTCCCCTGAACCACCGCGCCTAGACGACTTCCTCGAGGCTCGATGACCCAGCCCCGAGCTTCCGTGGCGAAAAGGAACCTTCTTAGCGCCCATTTCGCCCCGCAAGCGGCCAATTCCCTCCCCGGCCCGCGGTACTTCCCATCAGAGCCGCGCGGCGTAAGCCCGCGGTGCTTCTCATCAGAGCCGCGCGGCGTAAGCCCGCGATGCTTCTCATCTGAACCGCGCGGGTGCACGAATGACAGCGTACGCGGGACCTGTTTCGCGACTCTCAGGCCCAAGGGGCCGCCATTCCTCAGCCCAGCCCAGCGGGCTGGGAGGGTGGTCCTGCCGAAGAACCCAGCCCCAACAGGGCGAGATAGGAAGAGCAAAGGCATGTTTCTTTCTTCCCCAAAGCTTCATGACAACCTGAGTTCGGGATAAGCAAAGACAAGCGTGGCCTCCTGCCGACGTGGATGTTGTTTAAAGAACCTGAGTTCGGGATAGGCAGCGGTGCCAGCCGCTTTGGACTGCGGTGGCCGCGACACCGCTTTAGCTTGCGGCGGAGCCGTTTGGGCGGCGCCCAGGCATTGACGGCCACCAAAGACGCTCCGCGTCGAGCCAAAGCGGCGTCACAGCCGCCGCACTCCAAAAAAATCAGCCGTCTCGATGGGCTTATCCCGAACTCAGGTTGACAAAAAACGCAGCCCACTGCAAACCACCGCACCAGTTTTCTGGTCGTGCGCGTGCCGCCGGCCGGCGCGAGGGGAAAGCGCCAACTCGTTTTGGTTATTTTCGCCGCTTCCTGTCCGCGGCACCCCGCATAGATGGGCCTCGGCGCGGCTGGGGCGGAGGCGCCAGCGAAAGTGACGCCGATCAGTTGGCCGCACACGCTTTTCCAGCTTGAATGCCGGGTGATCGCTCCGCGACTCGTTCCTGGCCCGGCGCATCTGCTCAACATGAAGCCGACTGACACGCCTGGAAGATCAGCCCATGTCGCGACCCCCACGGTTTATGCATAAGCTCAGCTATTGCATCAAGTAATGGCCTTAACGTGCTACGCGATCGATGTGGCCATGTAAAAAGACCTTGACATTATGGCATTATGCTATATAGTTTGTAGAGCGAT
>JBBDMX010000072.1:0-18745 GCA_040878035.1 Phycisphaeraceae bacterium
GCCCTCTCCCTCAGAAGGGAGAGGGGGTCAGAGCGGCCATATGCAATTGCCCTGATGGAACGGGTGCCCATCTTTTCTGGCAAAGGCCATTGTTCTGTGTCCGAAACCGCGTTTTCATGGCCAGAACGCGGGTTTTGCCAGAAAGAATGAGCACACCCCATGGAACCATGGCTGGAAAATACGGCCCGGACGCGGGGGCCCGGGCGGTTATCATCTCGGGCGTGACCCACTCAAAAGCTACAACTCTGCGATGGGTCGGCCTGCTCGTGTGCTTGTGCGCCTGGACCGTCGGTTGCACCGCGGCTCGGTCGGCGGTGCGCATCGAGCAAGTCACCTATGCCGGGTTTGCCGATGCCGTGCGAATTTCCAACCGCCAGGTGGATGTTGTCGTGGTGCCATCGATCGGGCGCATTCTTCGTTACGGCTTCATTGGTGAGCCCAACGTGTTCTGGGAGAATACCCGGGCAATCGCCTATGCGCCCAAGATCGGCAACTGGCGGAACTGGGGCGGGGAGAAGCTCTGGATCTGGCCTCAGGATGACTGGCAGGCCCGCTATGGCAAGACTTGGCCCCCGCCTGGCGATGATCAGGACCAGGCTTGCCAAGTGCAGATCAGCGGGCAGAGCGTACGGCTGATCTCACCGCCGGTGCCCGGCTACGACTTTCGCCTGGTGCGTGACATCGCCCTGGCGCCGTCGGGGACCACGCTGGTGGTCAGTAGCGGTTTTATCGATGCGCCTGACGCTGGATTTGGCAACGTGTCTGCGTGGTCGGTGATTCAGGTTCGCCAGCCCACGGCCGAGGTCATTTTTGCACGGTTGACAGAGGATGCATGGGCCGCGGGGGGGCGGACCTGGGGCGATTGGCCGGCGTCGAGGCAGTATGGCCGAGTGTTGGCCCTGCGGCGCGACGGTGCGAAAACGCCCAAACTGTTTCTGCACGCCGATCTGCTGGCGGTGGCGCGGCCGGGTGTGCTGCTGAGCGTTCGTAAGTCGCCCGACCCCGGAGCCCCCGGAGCCCCCGGAGCCCCCGGAGCCCCCGGAGCCCCCGGAGCCCCCGATGAAGCGCCAGTGGCCAGTTTCTCCGTCGGCGGCCAAGCGCAGGTCTATGCCGATCCGCTGGTTTCGCAATCCCGTCCGCCTGAGTTGGGCCCATATGTCGAGCTGGAGTTCACTGGCCCGCCCGTGGCGTCCCGGGACCGGCCGGGCCAGTTGACCCTGATCTACACCCTTAAGCGTCTGGCCGGACGGGGCATAGACCCGCAAGCGATCGCCCGGCAACTCCATGAATGACCGCGCCGATATTGATACAAACAGTTCTTGACACCGGATACCAGGCAGGTTATTATGCTAACCAAGCGTTAATCAACGTGGCGTAATTCCTGTCGCATCGGGCGGTTTCTCCGTCGTGTCATGAAAAGCCAACCCCCCACACTTCGGCAGGTCGCCAAACAGGCTAACGTCTCGGTGGCGGCGATTTCCTATGTGCTCAATGGCAAGGGGCGCATCTCCGACCGCAAGCGCAATCACATCGTGCGTCTGCTCCAGGATGCGGGGCTCAAGCCCAAGTACAAGCACCGGCCGATCTTTCACCTTTGCGACCACCGCGCCTTTTCCACGCACGGGGCCTTTGCTCCGATGGTGGCCAAGTACGAGGCGCTCAATGCCATTTCCCACGAGTATGAGGTGAGCCTGAGGCTGGAGTTTCTCCATAGCCCCGGCAGCGGCGATCTGGCGGCGCAGCTGGCGGAGTTGCAGAGCTATCATCCCGGCGCGGTGGTGCTCGACTCGCTACCCCCGGCCGAGTGCCCGACCATCGCCGATTACTTCGAACGCCGCGGCGTGCCGACGGTGCAGATCGGCTACACGGTCGCGGCGCCGGGGATCGATGCGGTGGTGATCGACGACTTTGCCGGCGCCTACGAGGCGACGCGGCACCTGATCGGCCAGGGACACCAGAAAATCGCCACTTTACGCTGGAATATCGCGGGTGATTCCGCCAGCCCCAAGAAGCACGCCGGGTTCCTTTGCGCCCTGGAGGAAGCCGGTTTGCCGGTGCGGCCCCAGTACATCGTGGAGAGTCCGTTCAAGCGCGTGGAGGACCGGCTGACCGGACGGGAGGCGGCGGCAAAACTGCTGACGCTGGCGGACCCGCCCACCGCGGTGTTCGTCGAAAACAGCTTCATCAGCGCGTCCCTGCTCTATCCCAGCAACCCCAGCGAGCCGGCCCTGCCCGACGCCATCGCCAGGCTGGACATGGTGCACTTTGAGGCCTGGGATCTGGAACTGGTCGAGCAGGTCATGACGGGCATCCTGGCGTATCCGGCTCGGCGGACCAAGCTGCTCAAGATCGACTGGAGCGAATTGGCCAAGGTCGCCGCCAAGCAATTGATCGAGCGCATGCGTGGCCAGCCCAACACGGGCCGAATCATCCGCATGGCGCCGCGGCTGTACGAGGTGAACGGCGTCGAACTGCGGCCGCTGACGCCGTCGGCCACTTCGGCCACCCCTTCCATGACGCCAATGCGCGCTTCAGAATGAAACCACTGACAGGAACCTGGCGCACACACTATCAACATTGGGTTAACACTCGATTAACAATAAGCTCCTAACATCACGGCAGATGAAAACGGGTACCGGCGACACGGAGTGCTTCGCGATGAGAACTGAACTCGGCAATAAGAGGAGAGGCGGCGCTGGCCGCAGCGCCTTTACCCTCATTGAACTGCTGGTGGTGATTTCGATCGTGGCCCTTCTGATCAGCATTTTGCTGCCGGCACTGGCCAACGCCCGTGAGGCGGCGACGGTCACGAGCTGCCTGTCGAATCTGCGGCAGCACGGCATCGTCATCAACGCCTATACCGCCGACTGGCGTGATATGTTTCCAACCTTCCCCAATCGGCCCGATGGCACCGCCAATACCGATGGCTGGCAGTACCGCTACTACGCGGAGGCCGTTGCGAGCTACCTTCCGCCGGTGCAGGACGACTATTCCGGCGTGGACCTGCGATTTATCTGCCCCGGCTATCGTGCCCGCTGGACTTCGCTGGGCACCGACTGGTGGGTGGCGCCGCACCTGACGGGTTATTGCGCCAATTTCGCGAATCTCGCCTCCGACACGACCATGTCCGACGCCTGGCGCTATCGCTCGCTGGGCGGCATGCGGGTCGATGACGTGGGTCGTCTTGGCGGTGCTGCGGCCTCGCAGGTAGGCGCCGTTCCCGCCACCCCGCCGGCGCGCATGATGGCGCTCTGTGATGCGACCTTCACGGCGGCCATCTCTTTTGCCGGCACCGTGCCCCAGGAGTGGGCGCACCCCAGCGGATGGTCAGCACTGTTCGTGGATGGCCATGCGACGTTCTTTGCGGACCCCAATGATCCGACGGAGTGGTACTCGGTGTATCGATTAGTTGATGCACTTTCCCCGTAGAGCGGCATGAATCACAAAAAGCTGGCTCACATGAATCAGCACCTGGATCGAACCATACAGCCCATGTTTGCACCGGCGTGTCTCCGGAGCGAATCAAGGGTCAAAGAAAAGCGGATCAGGAATCCGCATCACCTTGGAGGTCTTCTCATGTTCGGTAACACAACCATCGCGTCTCATCTCAAACTCGGTGTGGTAGTCCTGGCGGGTCTGGTCATGGCCAGCACCACCCGAGCGAATTTGGTCCCCAACGGCGACTTTCAAACCGGCGATCTGACGGGCTGGGGCGCGCCCGGTGCCGGGACCTCGCTCGAGGCCGATGCGGGCCCCATCGGTAGTGGCGACTACGCGCTCCACGTCCTCTCCGCAAACTTTGTTCTAGCACTGGAGTCCAACTATTTCGCCGTAGATGCGAGCACCACTTATACAGTCTCGTTCGACGTCAAGAAGGGAAGCACCTCCTCGGGCAACGCACGGACGGACATCGGCCTGATCCGCTCCTTTGGCGGCGTCTATGCCGGCGGCCCCATCATCCTCCAGGACGACGCATTGCTGGCCGATGGAAACTGGCATCAGGTGTCCTGGCAGATCACCACCACCGACGGCAGCCCTATTAAGTTCTCCATCTGGGCCGCCGGCAACGGCGGACAACGCGACTTGGTGTTGGACAACTTCCAAGTGGCCGTTCCCGAGCCGGTGTCGCTGGCGCTGCTGGCGGTGGGCGGACTGCTGCTGGCGTCGCGGCGGCGCCGCGCCTAAAGCCGTGGGCCATGCTGTTCGTGCGGCCGCGGCCGAAGCCTCCCGGCCGCGGCCGCTTCTTGCTCACGCCTTTTCCAGGGTCACGAGATCCGTGGTGAATCCATCCAGCGCCCTTGATACCCGCCACGTGCCGGTGGTGGTCCCCGCGTCGCTGCACCTGCGTCTGCGTGCGCGCTTCTGGGCCATGCTCACGCACACGCACACCTTCAGCGGGCGTGCCGACCATGGCGGCACGGTCACCCCGCCGCAGTCCTATGAGCGACTGGTCGCCTGGGCTGGCCGGCACCACATTGACCTGGTGGGCATGGGCTCGCCCTACACACCGGTATCGTCAAGCCATCATCAGCGCTACGACGGGGCGCAACGTGATCACTATTACGCGCAGCCGGACTTGGCGGCAACACTGTTGGCCCAGGACACGCAAGAAGTGGCGCGCATGCTCGGCGAAATCAACGCCATCGCGCGTCGCGCCGCCGCCTCTGGGGCCGGGGCCGGGAGCGGTGCCGGGGGCGCTTCCGGGGTGACGCACTTTTACCTCGACAACGAAACGCCCAAGGGCCGCTATGGCCACTTGTGGTGGCTGGGTCATCAGCCCGATGCGCCCTCGTGGCATGACTACGATCAGCCGTTTGATCGCTGGATGCTGCACGACAGCGCCCCGGGCGGCACTCCCGGCGCCGGCGATGATGAGCCGATGCCCTACGAGCGCCGGCCGTATCGCCACATCGTGGCTCGCCAGCGCGCCGCCGGCGCCCTGGCGATCTGGGCGCATCCGACAAGCTGGTGGCACGACGGAGACGGGCGGTTCATCACCAACCTGGCCACGGAGATGCCCGCGCACGCCTTTGCCGATGGCATGCTCGACGGCATGGTCATCATGGGCTACCAGGCCGACCGACCCGAGTACGTCAACCTGTGGCTGGCGCTGCTGGACCGCGGCGTGCGCGTGCCGGGCCTGGCGGAAATGGACATGGGCCTGTCGATGCCCAAACTCGATCAGCGGGCCCAACTGCTGCTGAGTTATCCGCGACGTCACGAGCCGTCTGATCGGCTCTGCGGAGCAGTGGACGCGGTGCGCCGCGGCGATGTGATGGTCTCCAGCGGGCCGATGATCGACCTGCGCGTCGATGGCATGGCGATGGGCTCGGTGGTGCCGACGGCGGCAGGCATGACCCACCGGGTGGAGTTGATGGTGGCGGCACGCGAGCCTGGTGCGCCGCTGGATTGCGTGGAGTTGCTGGGCCGTGAGGGTCGCGTGCTGTGGTCGGCTCGGAGCGTCGAGCCGGGGGTGCTGAAAGTGACGATCGGCGGGTCGGACGTGCCTGATTATGTCGTGGCGCGCGTGCGTGAGGAGCCGGCGGAGGCGGGCCGGCGCGCCTGCGGGGTGGCGATCACCAGCCCGGTGTACCTGCACCCCCGGGGGTGCGGCCAGGGCTTTGCCGCGCCGATGACCACGCGGCTGCGCCTGCGGGCCGGCGGCGACTCGCCGTGGCGCCATGCCCGAGTCAGTTTCCAGGATGCCGCCGGCGGGCCGATCGAACAAGGCACGCTGGGCGCCCACGGCATCGACGTGACTCTTCCCGCCAGCGCCCGCTTTGTACTCACCACGGACGAGGGCCGGGTGCAATCCCACCAGTTGATTAACGCCAATCCGCGCCTCCAGGCGCTTCAGCGCTACCTATATCGCGGCCGATTCCTAAACGACTTTGCCGGCCTGAGCGCGGGCGAGGCGCCGGTCGAAGCCTGGCGGCTCGATGAGTTCCGCGCTGCCCTTCACGAACTACAGATCGAGGTCTGACGATGAATCGATTTCGCACACTGGCACAGGCTCTGATGATGATGACCACAGCGATGGTTGGGTCGCCGCTTTGCGCCGATGGCCTCGGCGGCCGGGAGATTGAGCTGGCCGCGCTGCCGCCGCATCTTCTGGGCGCCACGCCCATCGACATGCCGACGTACAAGGGTGTCGACCAGTTGCTCGTGCTCTCGGATCGCTGGGTCATCGTCGTCACCAGCGACATGGACAAGCTCTTTGACGAGATCGACCGGCGCTCCAACGGCGAGCTGCGGAAGGTGGTGGACCGCTGGGTGAACAGCGAGGCGGCACGTAAGCCGGACTGGGATGCGTATCACGCGCGGGGCAAGATCCGCGATGCGCACATCGCCGCGGCACGCGAGGCGATTGGTGAGCGCCGCCTGGCGGAGTCGGCGCACTTTGCCATCAGCAGCCAGGATGATCCCCGCTACATTGCCTCCGTGCAGCCGGCACGCGCCGACCGGCTTTACATCTCGACCGGCCAGAACCGCTCCTTTGGCGGCGTGTTCGAGATCGAATACGCCCACTACAGCTATCTCGAATTGCCCCAGCCGATGCAGGACGGCAAGCATTACCGCATCGCCCTGGCCGCCCCCGGGGGTGACCGCAACGTCGCGTTCGTGTTCGACCGCATGCGCACCGTGTCCCGGGCGATCAAGGTCAACCAGCTCGGCTACCTCCCCAATGCTGGTCGCAAGCTGGCGTACATGGGCGCGCACCTCTACAAGTTCGGCCCGCTGGACCTGTCGCACGCCGATCGATTCGAGGTGGTGTCGGTGGCGACGGGCAAAGCGGTGTTCAGCGGCGCGGTGAAGTTGATCGAGGCCGACCCGCGCTTCGCTCCGACCCGCGCCTCCCCCGATCCGGCGCGCCGGCCACGCATGTACGGTGAAAATGTCTACGAACTGGACTTCACCGGCCTCAAGGAAACCGGCGCATTCTTCATCAGCGTGCCGGGTGTCGGGCGGTCCTGGCCGTTCCGTCACGATGCGGACGTGTACGGGGAGGGGTTCTTCGTTGCCATGCGCGGCCTGTATCACCAGCGTGCCGGCGTTCCGTTGACCGAACCGTTCACACCCTGGACGCGCGACAAGGCCAGCACCGATCCGGTGTACGAATCCAAGGTGGTGGCCCTGCCGCCGCACGTGGTGGACCGGCCCAAGGATTACGACGTGTTTGACATCATCGGCGGATCGATCGATCGCAGCAGGCAAACCGACGACGTCGCCGGCGGGTGGCATGACGCCGCCGACTGGGACCGCAACCTGGGGCACTACGCCGCCGTGTTCGATCTTCTCAACGCCTTTGAGTTGGCGCCGCAGCGTTTTAGCGATGGCCAGTTGCGCATTCCCGAGTCGGGCAACGGCATTCCTGACATTCTCGATGAGGCTGAGTTCGGCCTGCGCGTGTGGAAGCGGAGCATGGACGAGCGCGGCGGCGTGTCGGGCATGGTCGAAACCTGGACCCATCCGCGCATGCACGATACTACGGTCAACTACGTCTACTCGGTGCGCACGCGCTGGAGCTCGCTGATCTACGCGGCGGCGGCGGCGCAGTTGGCGCAACTGGTCAAGCCCTACGATGCGGCCATGGCTGGCGACTACGCCCAGTCCGCGCTAAAGGCCTATCGCTTCGGCACGGACGAGGCCAACTCCCTGGGCGAGTTTGCCATGCCCGCCCGCAAGAACCGCGGCCAGGGCGAACCCTACACCGTGACCGTCCGCGAGGAAGAAAGCTACAACTGGCCCTACCTGATCCACGCCAGAACCCGACTCTATCTCCTCACGGGTGAGGCGGCTTATCTCGAGGGAATGGCCCAACTGGCCGCCAAGGCGCATCAGCCCATGGAGTGGCGCTTCAGCCACAAGGACTGGTCGGTGTGGATTTACTACTCGATCATCCAGGCCGGCAAAGGACTGCCCGAGGAACTGGTGCGGCATTGGCAGGCGCGCTTTCTCAAGAACGCCGACACGCTGGTGGCGCAACTGGAGCACATGCCCTATCGCATCACCTGGCCTCGGGAAAAGGACGGCCAACTGGCGTGGGGGTCGAGCACGATGACCAACTACAACCGCCTGCTGGCGATCGCCCTCCAGTTGACAAGTCAGCTCAAGTACCGCGACGCCATGATTGCCAACATCGACTTCATGCTCGGCGCCAACCCGATGGGCATGAGCTGGACCACGGGCCTGGGCCTGGTCTATCCCATTGATCTCCAGCACGAGGTCAGTGAGACCGACGGCATCTGGGACCCGGTGCCGGGCCTGACGCTCTACGGAGTTACCGGCGGGCCGATCTACCATCAGTTCCGCCAGACCGTCTGGCAGTCGCCTTCGCCGGAGGGACCGGTTCAGTTCGCCGCAGAAGAGCACCGTGACGTGCCGCTGTGGCGATCCTGGATGGTGCACCCACACGTGAACGTCGGGCAATGCGAGTTCACGGTGGGCGAATCACTGGCGGCGACGGCCTTTAGCACGGCGATGCTCGCCAGCGACCGCTGGCAGCCTGAGCCGCACGTGCTTGAGCGCCAGCCGCGCCGCCAGGAGCTGCTCTTTGGCCGATGGTACTTGCCCTGACAATGCGCAGGCATGCGACTCGGACCCCACATGATCGCGCCGGATGGTCCAGGTGCGCATCAATCCATGAATAGTCGATCGGGCACGTCAACGGTGATCTGGGTGATGCAACCGGTGCGCTGGAAGATTTCACGGCTGGTGGCGCGATCCAGCGCCAGGCCGCGGATCGTGCGTGCTCTGCCGTTGGTTGCGGCGATCGTGATGCCGCCGCCGGCGTCGCTGCTGCGGCGGTAGACGATGGGTGTCTGGCAGCAGGTAAAGGCCAGTGAGCCGGGCGCCAGACTGGGCCCGTGCCGCTGCGCGGCGCGGCCGCTGGGGCGGCGGACGGCGGCGGCTGACGATTGGCACGGGCGTGGTCGAACTGTTGAGCCGGACGTGTTGGAGTTCGAAGTGTCAGGATTGAAGGTGGCCAAGTCGCGGCTGGGGAATGGAGCGGGGTCTGGCCCACAAGGCAACGGGGGGCGGACCAGGGGGCGGACCCGGAGGCGACCCCCGTTTCATCCCCCTGTGTTCGCAGGCTCCCTTTCGACAAGCGCAATCCACTGCGGTAGCATTCGTGCCATTCCGCGTCCTATCCGTCGGCTCTTGAGCCCTTCCGGGGGGAGTCAGGGTATCTGGGGGCTGGCGGCCAAGCCCCCCAATCGAGCCAGAATCGACCCACGGAAATCCCGGAAGGGCCATTCTCTTTTGCACCCACCTTCCGCTTGCAGTAGGGTACTACCGGTCATACTTACTGGGGCTGATTTAGATGACAACCGGATTGATAAGCGCATGCGTCGCATTGTTCTGTCTATCGGTTCTCTTTGCAATTCTGTTTTTCAAGGCGAAAGCAGATTGTGGGCGTTTGCGACGCGAGCTCAAGCGGTTCCGCGAAATAGCAGATCTTGAGCAACACACTAACGACCAAACAGCCAAGGCAAAGGCAGCACTCGCTGAGACCGCGCGAGCTCAGTCCGAACTCGAGCAGTTAGGTGGGAAGATTGCCGCGCAAGCCGCAATCCTCGCCTCTCAGGACTCGCAAATTGCCGGGCAGCAAAGCCAACTGGCTTCCGTGGCGGAGATCCTTGGTGCATATAAGGCTTTGGGAGATATTAAGAATCAGATCGAAAAGCAAAAGCGAGTAGTAAACCAATACAACGACGTACTGGGCAATTTCAAGACCGCCGAGGCGTTACGGGCGCACATTGGAGAGCAACAATCTCGAGTTGGGGAGCTGAAACAGACAATTGGTAAGTTCGACTCGATCTCCGACCTAGATCGCCAAGTTGCCGCACAGCAAGCGCAAGTGAGGGTTCTTGAAGCACGAATAAAGGAATTAGATGAGGTTCTGTGTGGTGCCGACACTGCTTCTGCCTTGCACGCGCGCATCAAGGGCCAACAAGACTTGCTGAGCGGCCTTCAAGCACAGGCCAAGCAGGTTGAAGAAGCGTTGGAGATGCAGGAATTCGGCTTCTACCGGCCCCGCTATGATTTCGCGTCATCCACGAGATATCAGGAAAAACTCGACCAAGTCCGGGAAGCGCAGAGCACGATGATAAAGGGCGAGCACGCGGTCAAATGGGACAAAACATGGTCTGTTGAGGGAAGCGAGGCAAAGGGGCGAAAGATGATGTCAGAGCAAACGAAGCTCATGCTTCGCGCGTTCAATGGGGAGTGCGATGCAGCGGTCGCCAGAGTGAAGTACAACAACGCAACAACGCTGGAGAACCGAATTAATCGGTCCTACGAGCAGATCAACAAACTTGGCAAAACCAACTCATCCGGCATCGCAGACGGATTCCTGCAACTCAAATTGGAGGAACTCCATCTCGTCCATGAACACCGTGTAAAGCAGCAGCAGGAAAAAGAAGAGCAGCAACGGATTAGAGATTTGATGCGAGAAGAGGAGAAGGCTCAACGGGAAATCGAAGAAGCCGAGCAAGAGGCAGCTAAGGAGGAAGCCGCCGCCGAGCGGGCGCTGGACAGGGCTCGGCGCACTTTCGAGGAGGCGACACGTGGGCAGCTTGAGGCGACCGAGCAGACGAGGGAGCAGAACGCGGCCCTCGCCGCACAAGTGGCAAAACTGGAGAATGAACTAACGGAGGCAATTGACCGCAAAGCCAAGGCTATTGCTCGTGCGCAACTCACCAAATCCGGCTATCTTTACGTGCTGTCGAATATCGGCTCCTTTGGCGACGACTTGTATAAGCTGGGCATGACGAGGCGGCTCGATCCGTTAGAGCGTGTAAAGGAACTTGGCGACGCATCCGTTCCGTTCCCATTTGACGTGCATGCCGTCATCTTCAGTGAGAACGCACCAGAACTTGAATGCAAGCTACATCGCCATTTCGCGGATCGCAGAGTTAACCTCGTTAATATGCGTCGCGAATATTTCCGTGTAACGCTTGAAGAAATCATCGTTGCCGTAGCAGAATACTTCGGCGAAATTACGTTCGTCAGAATTCCCGAAGCGGCTGAATACCGCGAGACAGAAGCCAAACGAAAGGCCAGTGGTCTCCCTCAATTGCCGTGCGTCGAGGTTGGCAGAACCGGAAAACGGGCCATAACTGATTAGCCGGTGTGCCGAGCGAAAGTGCCCGAAGTCTGCGGCGTGCTTGCACTCCCATCGCTTCTGCTGCCCTTGCCGGGGCAGACGTTCTTCTTCTGTCCTGTTTCCACGGGTTGCGCTGCGCTTCACCCGTGGCTACATTCGTCACCCCTTCGGGGTGATATTCGGTGGGAATCCGTGCTATCGGTGCGATCCGTGGTTCCCAAGGCTTGACTTCTGGACGGGCGGTGGTATTATGGTTATTGAACGGCGGGGGGGGCGGAACTGGGAGACAGGAGACAGGAGACAGGAGACAGGAGACAGGAGACGGGAGACAGGAGACAGGAGGCGTTCCATGTTGGGCCACGATGACAGAAAGAGGACGAGGAAGGGCCGTTGCGGTGGTTTGGGTCCGGGGTCCGGGGTCCGGGGTCCGGGGTCTGTCTTGGTGTCCTTGGTGTCTTGGTGGTTTGATCGCCCCCCGGATTCCCCAGATTAGCTGTCAGCCCCTGACATGTTCATAATCTTGCGATTTGTGATGCAAGCGATGTTTAATAAATGGATTACAAATGACCGAGCGGATTGTCCGGAATGTCAGCCTGACACGCCACTGACATGGGGGGTGACATTCGCTAAGTCCCGGAGAAATAAGGAGAAATCAAAAGATGACACCGGGGGGGAGGGGAGGGGGGGCTGACACCCCGGACGTGTCCAGATATCCGGAATTGGTGATCGAGTCTGTTTCTCTACTGCTCGCCTGCTCGCCCGGCTCTTCTGCTCTCGCCGGGTCCCGGTCGCTGGAGCGACCGGGCTTTCGGTGGTGATTCAATGGGAGTGCGAGGATGACCGCCGCCTCAGCGTTTTTTCTGCCGGGCCTCGAGCTGGTACTGCATCGCGTTCTTGTAGATCGTGCTGGTCGGGTCGGTGTAGAGCTTGGTCAGTTTATCGAAGTCGGTCTCCGCTTCGTTGAAGCGGCCGGCCTTGAACTTCGACCAGGCTATGCGATAGTCCTGCTGCACCTTCTGGATCAACTGCTCCTGGAGCTTCTGGAAGCGAATCTCGTCCATGGGGTCGGCAAAGCGCGTCTGACCCGAGTAGGACATGGCCTGCTGATAGGCGCGATAGGCGCGGAACAGGTTGCCCGGGACGGTGCCCAGCGAACGGTCCAGATCGCGGGCTTCCTCCAGCCTCTGCTGAGTGACGCTTTCGTTGGGGATCTGCGTGTCCAGCGGCTTACGGATTTCCGTGGCGATGTCGTGGTCGGTCAACTGCCGCGGCGCGCCGCTACGATCGGTCTGGCCGGGCTTGAGCAGGATGAAGAAGAGGAACAGGGCGATCATGCCCAGCCACCATGCGCCCAGGCCGATCCAGAGCTTGGTGCGTTTGGACAGGGGCTGCTTGCCGGGTTGCGCCAGGCCTTTGGGGGTGGTCTTGGCGTCGCTTGGCGCCGGGGGCGCCAGAACCACCTTGAACAGCGGCGTGTTGCCCACGGCGATCACGTCCCCGTCGCGCAGACGCCGGGGTTTGTCGGTGATATTGCGGCGGTTGACCCGCGTGCCGTTGGGCGACAGGTTGGCCAGCACCCAGGCGTCGTCCTGGACACGGAGCTCGCCATGCTTGCGCGAGGCAAAGGACTCGGCAATGACCAGGGTGTTATCCGCGTCCCGGCCGAAGGTGACGGGCGACTCGGTGAACGACGCCTGCCGGCCGGCGCCGGGCCCGGTCAGGAGTTGAATCTCGATGGGAGGTGGGTTGGCCATGGCGTCGAGCGTGTCATTCTAACAGCACATCAAGAGCAGGAGGTAACAGGGATGAACACGGATGAACGCGGATTAGGAAGCAGAGGGAACAGTGATGGACATGATGGACAGGATGTAGGAAAACAGGCCATGCTCAATACATCATGCTCATCATGTCTTTCACTGTTCCTTCTTGGTCCGTGTTCATCCGGGTTCATCCCTGTTACCTCTTTACCCGGTCATCAGCGTGCCGTGGATGTAGCGGATGAGGATGGGGCCAAAGACGATCAGGACCACCGCCAGGAGGATGAGCATGGAGGGGATGAGGATTCGCAGGCTCGCCGAGGCCGAGAGTTTCTCGGCGCGGACGCTACGGTGCATGCGCAACATGCCCGACTGGCTCTTCAAGATGCTCGACAGCGGCGTGCCCAGCGACTCGGCCTGGTTGACCGCGCCGACGATCGAGCGCAGAGAGTCGAGCGGGATACGGTCCGCCAGGTTCGCCAGCGCCTGCGAGCGTGGCGTGCCGAACTCGATCTCCGATTGCAGCAGCGCCAGCTCCTGGTTGAAGTCGTCGTTGGGGTCGTCGCGGATGATGGTTTCGACCGCTTCGGTGAAGGTGGCACCGGCCTCCATCATGAGGGCGATCAGGTCCAGGGTGTAAGGCAGCTTCTTGCTGACGCGCATCAAGCGGCTCTGGGCCGAGGAATGCAGCGTCCAGAGGGGCAGGAAGAATCCGACCACCGCCATGGCGATGATGATCAGGAGGTCGAACTGTCCCAGGAAGAGCGCCGCCAGGGTTCCGGCGGCGACGCCCAGGGACACGCCGGTGGCCAGGCACACCGCGACGTATTCCTCGATGCTGTAGCCGTTGGGGTTGCCCGAGGCGTTCAAGTCCTTGCGGACGCGGCTGCGGATGGGGGCGAAGGAAAAGCGGTGCGACAGCGTCAGCGCCAGGCTCATGAGCGGGGCGAGCGCCGGCTGCTCGAACATGGTCTGCCGCTGGCCCGCGCCCATGGCCACGGCAATGCGGCGATGCACCGGCGGCTCGGCGGCCACGGGAAAGCGAAACAGCGACCAGATCAAGAATCCAACCGCGAAAAACAGCAGGGCATTGATCAGAATCAGGGGGATGAGGGAGTCCATGGTGACCTCGATTTGCGATTTGCGATTTCGGATTTCGGATTTCGGATTTCAAGAAGACGGATGCTAAGCCGGGAGCGGCTGCAATCTCAAAATCCGCAATCCGAAATCCGAAATTCCTTAAATATCCACGGCCATGATTTTGCGGATCCACAGGAAGCCGATGACGATCAGGACCAGGGCGCCCAGGAGGATGAGCCGGCCTTCGGGGCGGATGAAGAGCATGGTCACGCCTTCGGGGTCGATCAGGTAATAGAGCAGGAGGATGAGGCAGGGCGCCGCCGCCATCATGCGTGCCTGGGTTCGGCCCTGGGCGGTCAGGGCGTCGAGCTTGCCTTCGAGGCGCTGGATTTCGCGGACGGATTCGGCGATGCGGTCGAGGCTCTCGGCGGTGTCCCCGCCGCGCAGCCGGTGCATTTCCACCGCGGTGAACAGGAGCCGGTAATGCGACGAGCCGATGCGGTTGGCGGTGTTGCGCATGGCCTGGTTCAGGTCCAGGCCCATCTGATACTCGCGCAGGAGCTGGGCGAATTCCTGCTTGACCGGGCCGGTGTAGTTGACCACCACCAGGTCCATGGCCTGCACCAGGTTCAGGCCCGCGCGGACGCCCGAGGCCAGAGTCATGATCGCGTCCACCAGTTGCAGCTCCAGCTTTTCGCGGCGTTTGTGCTCCAGGTGACGAATGGTGACCCAGGGCAGGAACAGACCGACCGAGCCGATGAGCACGCCCCAGCCCCACCACCCGCCGATCACCGAGCCGATGAGAAAGAGCAGGACGACGACCATGATGGCGGCCGCCATCGCCAGCCGCGCCGGCACCTCCAGCAGCAACTCGCGGTTGAGCACGCGGTCGTAGCGCTGCTCCTGCTGGTTCCAGTGGTACCCGATCACCGTGTATCCGTAGCGCACCAGCAGATACGCGGCGCTGAAGGTCATCAGCAGAAGGACGGCGAGTTGGACGGGGTCGTGAGTCATGGTGAAACTCGGCGCTTATCCCCGGTAAGCCCTCAAAGCAGGGCATGCCGCGGCTTAGGAAATCCGATATTCGAAATCCGAAATTCGAAACTCACAGGAACACACTCACCTCCATGTTGCCGCGGGCGATCATGTCGCGGGTGAAGGTGGGGATATAGCCGGTGTGCCGCATGCGTGGCTGGCTGGGGTCGCGCAAGGTGAAAATATCCTCGATGCGAATTGTGCCGATCTCCTGGTCGATGGTGGTCACCTCGGAAATATGCGTGACGCGGCGCCGGCCATCGGCAAAGCGGGCGATCTGCACCAGCACATCAATGGCGGCGACAATCTGCTCGCGGATGGCGCGCACCGGCATGTCCACCGCCATGAGCACCAGGGTTTCGAGGCGCTGGCAAGCCTCCGACGGATTGTTGGCGTGCAGCGTGGACAGCGAGCCGTCGTGCCCGGTGTTCATCGCCTGGAGCATGTCCAGCGCCTCAGGCCCGCGCACTTCGCCGACGATGATGCGGTCCGGACGCATACGCAGCGCGTTGCGCACCAGCTCCTTGATGGTGTAGGCGCCCTTGCCTTCGACGTTGGCGGGCCGAGCTTCCAGGCCCACGACGTGCGGCTGAGGCAGCTTCAGTTCCGCCGATTCCTCAATGGTGATGATGCGTTCGGACGGGCGGGCGAAGGCCGAGAGAATGTTGAGCAGCGTCGTCTTGCCCGAGCCGGTGCCGCCGGAGATCACCACGTTCTTGCGGGCGATGATGCACGCCTGGAGGAACTGGGCGCCGGTGTCGCTGATGGTGTTGCGCTCGATCAGGTCGTCGATGGTGAAGGGGATCCAGCCGAACTTGCGGATGGTCAGGCACGGTCCGACGAGCGAAAGCGGGTTGATGATGGCGTTGACGCGCGAGCCGTCGGGCAGGCGGGCGTCCACCAGCGGGTTGCTCGTATCCACGCGCCGGCCCACGGGCGTGAGGATCCGCTCGATCACCGACAGCAGAACCTCGTCACTGAAAAACGAGCGCGTCGTCGGCTGGATCACGCCGTTCTTTTCGACGTAGATGTGGTCCTTGCCGACCACCATGATTTCGCTGACGTTGGCCATCTCCAACAGATCCTGGAGCGGCCCTAAACCGAATATGATGTCCTGCAAATCCTTGGCGATCGTCCGCCGCACGATGTACTGCCGCAGCCCCGCCGAGATCGACCCCAGCGTCTGGCGGAACAGGTCGTCGAACGCCTCCTCGGCGATGGTCAAGTCCTCATTGACGCTGGTGGGGTCAAAGAGCAGCGGCATCATGTCCACCATCGTGGTCACGACCTCGGTGATGGCCTTCTCCCGCGCCGGGTCCACGCCGCGATGGTCGGCGATCTGATACTCGGTCTGCACCTTGCCCTGGCATTGCCGCACCACCTCGGCGATCACCAGGCGATGCAGGTGCGTGTGCACCGCGTGAGTGAGCAGGTCCTCATCCATCTGCGCCACGCGGCGGTCCAGGATGGTCTCCATCGCCCCCATGATCTGCGACACGTAGGCCGGGTCGCCCTTGTTGATGTGCCCGGTGACGCGCAGGTTCATGCGCTCGAGCAGGTCGGCGTGAATCTCCTGCTCGGCGCCGACCAGGCGGCGCTGAAGCTCGTAGCGGTCATCCTTATGGGCCGTCTTGCGCCCCGGGCGCAGGATCGCCAGCGAATACTGGCCGATCTGAATCTCGTCGCCAAAGTCCAGGCGCATGGGCTTGCCCGGCTGGACCTCGCGGTTGGCGACGCGCGTGCCCGAGCGCCCCAGCGACTCGACGAACATCTGGTTGCCCTTGAGCACGATGCGCGCATGCTTGCGCGCCACAAAGGCGCTCTTGAGCGAAATGTCGCACGACTCCTCCCGGCCAATGACGATCGGATCGCCCTCGACCTTGAGCGTCTCCTGACTGTTCTTGCTGTGATCAAAGAGCCAGAATTCCATGTGTTTAAACCAGACAAGGAGACAGGGAGACAAGGAGACAAGGAGAAGAAGAATCTAAGCACGCGATTCGACTGGGGTGATTATCCAGACGTCGGGATGGTTGATCATGGCGATGATCATCTTGAGTATGTCCTCGTACTGTTGGTACACCGGCTTGGCTGCCTCGCGGTCCAAGTACCCGCATCTTACGCGGTACTCGATCCACACTTGAGTCTCCGCCGCTTCGGCTTCGGCGTCGCTGAGCTTGCTGATGAAAGCAGCCTCATACCGCCGCTTCCGCCACGCCTCGGCGATGTTCGCACTCACGGAACGCGACGACCTCCGCCCTTGGTCAGTCAGTGAGTACCTCTCCTCCGGCGGGAAACGCTTGCTGGCTTCGAACACTTCCATTGCCGCCTCAAACGACTTGCGATATACCTCCAAGTCACGATGCGTTTCGAACTTTCGCTTGGTCGCCATATCCATGCCAAAGTCTCCCTGTCACCCTGTCTCCCTGTCTCCCTGTCTCCTTGTCTGGCCTTCTGTCACGGGATCGGCATCAGCGTCGGGCTGCTGCTGGGGATGAGCTTGATGACTTCGGCGTTGACCCCGCCTTTGGGCAGCCAGACCAGCGGGTCTTCCTTGGCGCGACGGAGAATCAGCTCGAAGGGGCCCGAGGCGACCTTCTCAGCCATGGACAGTTGCGTCGCCTCATGGGGCCGAACCTCAATCGTGATGGTCTGGAATCCGCTGGTGCGGGCGCTGGTGCCGCCCCTTTCAGTGGCGACATACGGCCCCACGGCGACGACGTGCACGTTCTCCATCACCGGCAGCACCTGGAGCTTACCCTTGACATTGAACGGCGCCATGATGTTCACATACATCCCTGGCTGAAGGGTCGGAGGCATCATGCGGATCGACAGCGGCTGGCCCACCATGTCCCTGGCAAGGTAATCCAGCAGCGACACGCCCCCCCCGGGCAGGAACATCGAGTGCGCCAGGATCGAGTTCTGGTTCACCATCTGCTCCACCGCCGTGTTGAGGCGCGCCTCCAACTCGTCTTCGCGGATGAAGCCGGCGTCGCCGAAACTCTTCTGGAACTGGCCGGGCACCTCGATGACCTTAAGGTGGTCACGCTTGAGCCGCTCGCCCGCCGGCAACCGCTGCTGAACCAGGTACACCTTGAAGGCGTCCCGGCTGTTCTCCGTGCGGATACGCTCGACGTAAATCACGTTGGCGATCACCGCGACCAGGGCGATCACCAGTGCCGCAACCACGAGCTTGGTGCTCCCCAGCGATGGGCGGGATTGGTCGTCAAATTCAGCCATGGCCGGATCCTTTCATGGGCGGGGGGAATGCAGCCCCGCGTGCCTGGCCGGAGGCTGCCAGGAGCATTCTAACGGTTCGACCGGCGGTTCACAGCCCGCCGGACGGCAGGGCAATTGCATACGGCTGTTTCCTGTCCCTCTCCCTCCGGGATCCGGGGTCCGGGGTCGGGGGTCCGGGGTCGGGGGTCCGGGGTCCGGGGGGGCGAGAGTCCCCGGTTGCGGGTATAATCCACCGCCATGCACTGCGGGGCACGGCATCATCCCAACGGCTCCTCCGAGACCACCGAACACGTGGACCAGTTCTGCACCCGGGACGGCCCGCATACCGCGGCCTTCACCCAAGTGGGCATGAACTCCGGCGGCGTGGCCGGCCCAGAAACTCATCCTGACACCGTTTCTGTTCCTGACACCGTTTCTGTTCCAAATCCTGCCGCTGCTGCATCCCGCCCGACGGATAACCCGCGTTGTCGTACTAGTGCATTGTCACGCGACCAATTTAGGATAACGTAGAGCGGCGGGGAAGGTC
>JBBDMX010000073.1:0-18646 GCA_040878035.1 Phycisphaeraceae bacterium
ATGCCAAGTCAAGATAGCCCGGTCCGCAACTAGAGTAAAGTGCATAACCAGATCATCGGCAATTGGGGCATCGTTCAAGGCGGTCGGATCAGGCATCGTCATCGTCTCGCAATCGGGCCAGCCGCCTTAACCCTTGGCGCGGCAACGTCAGTGAACCGGCGCCATACGCTCGTACGTCCAGCGAATCATTTCCTCGGTGGTGTCCCAGCCCAGGCATTCATCGGTGATCGACACGCCGTAGCGCAACTGGTCGATCGGCTGCGGGAAAGGCTGGCTGCCCTCGAAGAGGTTGCTCTCGACCAGCACGCCGATGATGGCGTGGTTGCCCGCCACGCGCTGTGCCACGACATCGCGCCAGACGACGACCTGGTTCTTGAACCTCTTGAGCGAATTGGCGTGGCTACAGTCGACCATGATGCTACCGGGGGCGGGTCCCGGGGCGTCGGCGCCTGCGAGCTTGGCTTTCGACAACAGCTCGCTGGCGCGGGCGACGCTGGAGGCGTCGTAGTTGGCGCCCTCGCGCCCGCCGCGCAGGATCAGGTGCCCCCACTGGTTGCCGCGGGTATGGATCATGGCGGTCCGGCCGTCGTCGTCGATGCCCAGGAAGCTGTGCGCGTTCCACGCCGACTTCATCGCGTCGATGGCGGTCTGAAGGTCGCCGCCGGTGGCGTTCTTGTAGCCCACGGGCATGGACAGGCCGCTGGCCATCTGGCGGTGCGTCTGGCTCTCGATGGTGCGGGCGCCGATGGTGGCCCAGCTCACCAGGTCGGCGATGTACTGCGGCGTGATGGGGTCGAGCATCTCCGTGCCGGTGGGCAGCCCCAACTCGCCGATGTCCAGCAGGATTCGCCGCGCCAGGCGGATGCCTGCCTCCATGTCGAAGCTGCCATCGAGATGCGGGTCGTTGATCAGACCTTTCCAGCCCAGCGTGGTGCGCGGCTTCTCGAAATAGACGCGCATGACCAGGACGAGACGGTCGCTGACTTGCGCCGCCAGATCGCGCAGCTTCCTGGCGAATTCGATGGCCGCCTTCTCATCGTGAATCGAGCACGGGCCGACTACCACCAGCAGACGAGGATCTTGGCCGTGGAGGATTCGCTTGATCGTGTCACGTCCCTCCACCACCGTCTGGTTCACCGTCGCCGTCATCGGCAGATCGGCCTTGACGTGGCGCGGACTCACCAGCGACACCGTCTGGATGACGTTGAGGTCCTCGGTCGGCCGCAGCGGCGTGGCCGTTGCCTGCACATTTCCATTGGTTTTCACGTTCACCTTCGTATCTGTCCCCGTTACCGCAATTCCAAACCCCACATTGTACCCATTCTGACGAATCGCAGACTTCTCCTTGGCGACTCGGCTTGCGGTTATCCGCAAACCGACGCATGATGCCCACATGTCATCGGTGTACCTGGAGACGACGATCGTCAGCTACCTGACTGCCAGGCCCAGCCGTGATGTGGTCGTTGCCGGCCATCAGGAAACCACGCGAGAATGGTGGCGAACGTCGCGTGCCCGCTATGACTTGCTTATCTCCGAGGTGGTTCTGCGGGAACTCCAGGCGGGCGACCCCGAGGCGGCCGCTATGCGCGAACGGGAGGTGCAAGGCATTCCGTTGTTGGGTTTCAGCGACGATATTGCTTCACTGGCCCACGTCTATCAAGCGGAATTGCAGCTACCACCCAAAGCCGGCAACGATATCCTGCACATCGCTTTCGCGGTGGCGTACCAGCTCGACTATCTGCTGACGTGGAACTGCGCTCATATCGCTAATGGCCATACAATCAAGCGACTGGCGACCATCAATGATCGACTGGGACGCCCGACGCCCATCATTGTGACGCCGGAGGAATTGAGTGATTGAAATGAAAAGCGATCCCATTGTCGAGCAAGTGCATCGCATCCGTGAACGGATGTGGGATGAATGCGGAGGCGACCTGGATTGCCTTATTCAGGATCTTCGCGCCGGCGAGGCCAGGCATCGGGATCGCATCATCACCCCTGAACAACTGGAGCAGATGCGGCGAAGGTCTGTACAATCCGCGGCAAACAGGGCATCAGAATGAAATGGGCAAACCCAGAGATGCTGCTGGCGGCTGGACTGGTAGCCATGACCAGCATCTTTGCGGGTTGCGACCGCCGTGACCACGACTCGGCCAGCCGAGTTGGTGAGCAAGCCGGTGTGACCGACCAGGTGGTGCAAGCTCCCGTTGAAGACGGTGGCGCGGCGGGCACCAAAGCCATCGGAGATCTTGCATCAAAGTTTGATTCTGTTTTCGATTCATACGACGCTATCGGCGCCGTGGAGAAATACCTGCTCCAGACACGAGGAGAGGCGTACTGTCGCGCCGTCATAGGTCGCAGGTCGGAGGAAGATATCAAGGGTGGCAGGGTCATGATTCGTCATCGAGAAAGCCAAGGACATGACACCGAGGTCGGTTATTGGGCAGTGCACGTGCGTGAGTACAATGGGCCTTATGCCGTCTACGGCGAACCACCTATGCACTTGAATCACCCTTCCGTGCATCGGGTGGTGGCTCAAGATTTCATCCGGAAGGCCGTAGGACCAAACTACAATGAAATTGGCGTTAATTGGGCGTGGTCCTTGGCCGACCGATTCGAAGATGGGCAATCCGCCACGTTGGAACTTTTCTATTGACTCGCGCCGCCAGGCTCATATGGTTACGTTGCTGACAAGGTAACCCACTCCGCAGAATGCACGTTCACCAAACGTGCCGGACGATGGGCCCTGACCAGCGTCGCACTCTTCCAGGTCGAGTTCAACGCGAAACGCATGGCCACCACCGGTCGCACGCTCCTGCAAACCTACGGCGAGGCGGAGATTCAGCGTATCAGTCACGCTGAAAAGCCGTAGCGCTATCTGGGCAGTAATCGCATCCATTACAGCGAGCGACGGTATCCGGAGCATCGCGGCGTCGTCATCTCGAATGGCGCAACCATGAAATATGCGCCATGGTCGTCCGATGATCCCCTCACCCCCTCTCCCCGGGGGAGAGGGGGCCGCCGCCAATCCGCGCGCGAAATTGTAGAATGGCAACCTCGCCTCCTATTCCAGGATTCCAACCATGAGTCGCAAGCATCTTGAAGCAATGGTCGAGAAAGCGGTCGCCGCGCAGCCGGTGACCGATCTGCACACGCACTGCTATACGCCCAAGTTCGGCGCCTCGCCGGATCCGACGGGCCTGCTGCTGTGGGGCGTCGATGAGTTGGTGACCTATCACTATCTCGTGGCCGAGGTGTACCGCGTGGTGCCGGCGACGGAGCTGCCTTACGAGCAGTTCTGGGCCATGAGCAAGCAGGGGCGTGCCGACCACATCTGGAAAAATCTGTTCGTCGAGCGCACGCCGATGAGTGAAGCCTGCCGCGGCGTGTTGACCACGCTTAGCAGCTTGGGCCTGGACCCCAACGAGAAGGACTTGAAGAAATACCGCAAGTGGTTCGCCCGCCAGAACGCCGACAAGTACATCGATCGCGTCATGCAGATCGCCAACGTCGATCAGATCACCATGACCAACCCGGTGTTCGACGATCAGGAGCGCTCGATCTGGGAGAGTAACCCGCAGGTGGGCAACGATCCGCGTTTCACCGCTGTGTTGCGCATCGATCCGCTGCTGATGGACTGGCCCGGCGCGGCGAGCAAGCTGGCGGCGTGGGGCTACGACGTGCGCGAGGATTTCGAGGGTAAGACGGTTGATGAGGTTAAACGGTTTTTGGTGCAGTGGATCGACAAGATCAAGGCCGTGTACGTGGCCATGAGCCTGCCGCCGGAGTGGCGCTATCCCGATTCGCACAATCCGCGTGGTGACAAGTTCATCAGCCAGTGCCTGATGCCGGTGCTGCGTGAGCGCGGCCTGCCGTGGGCGATGATGATCGGCTCCAAGCGCGGCATCAACCCTGCTCTGGGCGACGCCGGCGACATCACCGTCAAGGCCGACGCCTTGTCCGTCGCCAGCATCTGCCGCGATTTCCCCGACAACAAATTCATGGTCACCATGCTGTCACGCGAAAATCAGCACGAGCTGTGCGTGATCGCCCGCAAGTTCGGCAACCTGCTGCTCTTTGGCTGCTGGTGGTTCCTCAACAATCCGTCGCTCATTGAGGAGATGACGCGCATGCGCCTGGAGCTGTTGGGCACGACGGTGGTGCCGCAGCACAGCGATGCGCGGGTGCTCGACCAGCTCATCTACAAATGGAACCACAGCCGGCGGATCATTGCCAAGGTGCTGGTGGACAAGTACGCGGACCTGGAGCGTGCGGGGTACAAGGTTACGGCCAAGGTGGTGAAGCGCGACGCGGCGCTGCTGCTGCGCGATAACTATCGGGAGTTCCTCAAACGGTGATGGCAGATAGCTACTGGTCCTGAACCACACTGAGAAGTTGGGCAAGCCACTTGATCGCCTCCGGATACTCGCCGCAGTCGAGAACGAATTCTTGCCCACGCGCAGCGGCGCTGAGCCGTGTATGGCCATCGCACCGTTCCCAGCGATCCCGCTTGGCGTGATACGTCAGCGGCGTCCGGCCGCGATGCGGGAAGAACCAAGTCGGCAGTTGCCAATCCGTCACGTTGCTCGCATCCTCGGCGGTGAGTTGAAGTTCGGCCAGATAGCGTGGAAACGCACCGCCGCCAGGCACGTCGATGTTGAACCCATCTCCAAGACCAAGTCGCTGCCGTGCGATATAGATCGTGTTGCTTGGCATATCGAGATGAAAGTGGGGATGGTCCAGCGCCCAGTCATACCGCATCCTGTCGACATCGCTTGGGGACAGCACTTCGTCCACTTGAAGCCAGCCCCAAATGACGTGGCGAGGATGCTCGCCGCGTACCCACGTGAGTTGCCCTTCAAACATCCGAGTGCGCCGGAACAGCCCGAAGAAAAGGAACAGATCGCCCGGCCCGACTTTACAGTTGCGCAGGTGGCTTTGGGCCTGATTCACCTGGCCGAAGATCGGTCGCCAGCCGGCGCGGCGAGGTAGGCTCTGTTCGACGAGGTCGGGGTCGAGATGAGCCAGATGCTTCTGCGGAATGCGGCCACCCGTCAACTGCTCCACCATAGGACCAATTGACTGCCCGTCACGTTCAATCTCACCATAGGAGATGACCGCACTGGGAAGTGGAATAGGCAATGAAACCATTCGTCCATCTGGCAGAATGGGACTGGGGCAGCCGCCTGCATGCTTGCCCGTGTCGAACCCTTTTCTGCTCAGAATCAATTTCATGATTCGCTCTGCCTCCATGAATGGTCATGGGTGGGCCATGTTGTTGGATGGCCCATTACACCCTGATCGAATTGCGAGATGAAGACATTGAAAGCCTGGATGATGTCGGGCGTGAATCGGCATTTGTGACCTCGCGCAACCCTCAGTGCCTCCAGGCCGGGCGGAAGGTCCGGTCCATCGACGCCGAAGTAGTAGAACTTATCTCCGACTAAGACATACCGGCCACCAAGGTCATGGGCTTTAGTTTCCGGATTCTCATGTTTTCCGTTGGAATGAGTGGATCGCAACTGCCGAAAGCTTCCATCCGGATGCGGCTCATAGATGTTGTCGCCGCACTTACAGACGACGGCTGACGTGGTAAAGTCAGGACGCTTCGCTACGAACCGTTCATCGCGGTAGTACGTGGCGAAGTCGATGGTCTCATCGATCTTCATGGCATAGATGATTCGGTTGCCGGCGGATTTGCGGCTGAGTCCGACGATCCAGTCTCCCTCAGTGGCGGTCCGACGAATTCCAGGCTTGCAGTTGGCCAGCGTGCAACAACCCCAGAACGGGTTCGGGGCGAAGCCGGTATCGTGCGCCACGATGTACGAGAAAAGTCTCACGGTTGCACAATCCTAAAGGAACGCGTTTGAACATGGAATGCGGTCAACACCCCGGGACGATCAGGCACAGTGGCTATCGAAAAGGTGCCCGTTCCGTGTTCTTGCCCCGATGGTGTCGATGAAATCGTTGCCATCCTGTTCCAGCGTCCCCTCACCCCAGCCCTCTCCCTCAGAAGGGAGAGGGAGATCGATCAACTCACATCCGGCGCCAGGCCGCAGGCGCGCAGGGCCCCGGGGCCGAGCGTGATGGCGTTCTTGCCCTGGCGCTTGGACTGCATGGCCATGGCGTCGGCGCGTTCGACCAGTTCCTCGGGCGTGCGGCCATCCCAGGGAAAGCTCGCCAGTCCGCCGGAGATCGTCAGCGTGTCGCGCGTCGGATCGACCAGCTTGGGGAACTTGTGTGAGCACAGCGCTTTCTGAAAGCGATCGGCGGCGATGCGCACGTCGATCGGATGCTGACTGTTGGGCCGGCGCGGTTCCTCGGCGTCCCAGAAAATCACCGCGAACTCGTCCCCGCCGATCCGCGCCACCACATCGTGCGTGCGCACCACCGAGCGCATCAGCTTGGCGGCCTCACGCAGAATCTCGTCGCCCGCGCCGTGGCCGTAGTGATCGTTGAAGAGCTTGAAGTCGTCGATGTCGAAGACCATCACCGTCACGCGGAAGCGTTCATCGGCGGCGCGATGGAGGATCATCTCCAGGAAGCGGTGGAAGAACCGGCGATTCCAGGTGCCGGTCAGTTCGTCCTTGAGCGCCATGTCCCACAGGCCGCGCAGTTGGGCTTCGATCGCCAGCCATCGTGCCAGCCAGTCGGCCCAGGCCGTGAGGATGTCAGGCGTCGCCGGCAGCGGGGCGTGAAGCGTCCCCATCAACCGCCCGCGGTAGTTCACCGCCGCGTGAAGATGCTGGGGCGGCACGGCTGCGTCGGCCTTGGCGTCGTCGGCGGCGCTGATGAGCTGGGTATCGCCCATGCCCGAGCGCGCCCGCAGCAGGCGCATCACCAGTGCCGCGAAGTTGGGCCGCTTGGCCACCAGATGCTGCACCAGGTCCACATCGCCCAGGTCTTCATCGGCGACCAGATCCTCGAGGTGCCCGTCGGCATCGGCGACGGCGCCGGTGAGCATGGCCATCATTTCGGAGGCGGATAAGTCCTGGATCGGCGCCGGCTTGTCCGAACTGTCGCGCCGCGCCGCGGCGGCGCCGGCCGGCACGGTGATGTTCAGCGCCTGCGACAGCGACTCGGCGGTCACCGGTTCGAGCACATACTGATCAAAGCCCGCGCGCACAGCCCGCAAGGCATCGGCCTTGTGCGACTGCGTCGCCACGAGGACCATCCTGGTCCATGGCCCCAACCGGCGCAGCGCCGGCGCCACGGATTCAATGTGGCCATCGAGTGGATCGAGTTCGCCCACCAGATAGCCCGGCGCGCCGGCGACGCCGAGATCACCCAGGGCCATGACGTAGTTGTCGAGCTGGTCGATGCGGCAGGCAGGCAACAACGAGCGGAGCGTGTCCGCCAGCACGCGATTGGCGCCGACGACGACGACGCGATTGGGGTGCACCGGGCCGGGGCGCGCGCTGGCCGCGGCAAGCAGCGCGGTCGGCGGCGGACTCGTGGGTGGGGCAGACATCGTCGTGGCCATGGTTCCCTCCAGCGATGGGGCGGTCGTGACGCTGCGGCGATCAGCCGTCCTGGGCGTCCTCGAACGGTGCGCCTAAGAGCATCGCCAGTTCCTCCTTGGTCAAAAGCGGTTCATCACCATTGTTACGCGGGCCGGGCCTGGGGGGGTCGCCGGTCAACTGCGAATCCGGCGCTGGCGGGCCAATCGCCGGTGGATCGGGTCGAAACGGCGGCGAAGGCGTGACCGTCGGGCCGACGGTCTGGGCGGCAGCGGGGGGGCGACGTGTCTGCGGCGGCCGCGAGTCGATCGTGCCGAGCTTGGTCAGCCGCGGACTTTCCTGAGTCCCGTCGCTTTGCGCCTGCCAGCAGACGACGCCGGGGTAATACTGGGGCAATGCCGCGGCCATCTGGTCGAGCATGGGCAGGTCCGTGGGTGCACAGACGACGATAATGCCCACGCCGCCCAGGGCCAGCTCGACCATCACGGCGGGCACGTCGGCGACGACGCGGACATCCACGGATCGGCGGCGCAGGCCAATCAGGAGAGCCTCAGGCAGCGGGTGGTCCGGCCGGACCAGAACCACGCATCGGCGCCGCGGCGCCGCCGTCGGCGCGACCGAGGCCGGATTGGCAGCGGATTCACCCATGTCCACATTGTACAGGCGTTGCGTAGCCAGCCCAGTAAAGATGGGTAAGCCGTGCAGGGCAATTGCATATGGCTGTTTCCGGTCCCTCTCCCTTCTGAGGGAGAGGTTAGGTGAGGGTGACTGGGGTGGCGATCACGGGCGGAGATCACCGTTTCGTTGCCATGAGCAGTACCGATCACCCTCACCCCAGCCCTCTCCCTCAGAAGGGAGAGGGGGTCAGAGCGCCCATATGCGATTGCCCTGGTAAGCCGTGCGACTTGTGCGACTTAGTGCGGCCCAAAGTCCGGTTATTCGGCCTCGAAGAAACGAGAATTCGTCCCGCCCGGCCCCACCTTAAGGCGAACCTCGCGCCTGCACTTGGGGCACCGGCCTTTATAACACGTCGCATCGCGGTGGCGGTACACCCGGCTGTACACACCGCAGCAGCGCCAGTGAATGGCGATCCAGGGCCGGCCCGCCGCGTCCGATTGGACTTCCTCCGCGCCGGCAGGCTGCGACAGGCCGCTGATGTCCAGAATGTAGTCCGGGCCGGTCATGATTCTGTTAATCGGCGATTTGGAGGGAAAAGCCACAGATGAACACGGATGAGCAAGGCGAACGCAGTGATCCGTTTGGACTGCGGTATCACGCCACCGCAGCCCAAACCGGCGTAGGACCGATGACACAGTGGCAGAGCTAACGTGCTCGCGCCAGTTTCGCCAGTTCGCCGTGACGGTAGCAGTTGATGGTGTGGTCGTTGACCATGCCCACCGCCTGCATAAAGGCATAGCAGATGGTCGAGCCGACAAAGGAGAATCCGCGGCGTTTGAGCTCCTTGCTCATCGCGTCGGACTCGGGGGTGCGGGCGGGGAGTTCCTTAAGTGAGCTAAAGCGGTTGATGCGGGTTTTGCCGCCGACGAATTGCCAGAGGAAGTTATCGAAGCTGCCCAGTTCCTCTTGGAGCTTGAGCAGGGCGCGGGCGTTCTTGATCGCCGATTCGATCTTGAGGCGATTGCGGACGATGCCGGCGTTCTTCAGCAGGCGGGCGACTTTGCGCTGGTCGTAGCGGGCGACCTTCCGCGGATCGAACTGATCGAAGGCTTCGAGGTAGGCGGGTCGTTTGCGCAAGATCGTTTCCCACGACAGGCCGGCCTGGGCGCCGTCGAGCACCAGGTGGGCGTAGAGCATCTGGTCATCGTGGACGGGCACGCCCCACTCAGTGTCGTGGTAAGTGAGCATGGGTTCGCGGCTGGGCCAGGCGCAACGCGCGGGGGTCATGGTTTGCGTTCCACAGGGGGGGAGGGACGCTTCGCCCCGGAAGCGTCACCCACTAAACGTGTGGGCACGGCGCGTCATCATCGTTTAGCGGGCGACGCGCAGCGCCCCATTACGCATGATACGGCGTCACGCATTGCCAGCGCTGTGACGGCAGGTTGGCGTGGATCGGATTCAACTCGACGTACCGAATGGCGCGGAGGATGTCGTCCACGCTGTCGAGGAATACCCACCATCCGTAACGCGCCCACAGCGTCGGCAAACGACCGTTGCGATACGGTTCATCGGCGAACGGATGCAGCCCGGCGTGGTTGAGTTGTGTGGTCGCGGCGGCTTTGAGTTGCTCGCACGTACTCTCAATTTTCAAGTGATGGCGGGCCAGGACCAGGTGCGCGTGAGTCGGAATGATCGCGCAGGCGTGAATGAGCAGGCCGGAGCGGCGGTGGTAGTCGGCGAATCCGGCGCCGATGACGCGGGCTTTCTCACCCGTGAAGACGACTGGCTTGTGCGCTAAGGCATCCTTCATTTGCTGAGCAACGGCGCGATCATACGGTTGATGGGCGACAGAGCGTCGCGTGTTGACTTTGGTTGCGGGTCCGAAGACCGCCAGTTCGTAGGCGCGGACGAAATCGGACCAGGAGCCGCGTTGGTCGTTGGGGAGCCAGAATCCGTAGGCGGAGAGGATCAGATGGTACGCGAGGACCATGGGGGCGCTCTGGAATGGACCAGGACGAAAAGGGACGCTTCGCGTCACCCGCCAAACGGGAAGTGGGGCGCTGCGCGTCACCCGCTAAACGATTGCGGTGTATTACTCGTCGGCGCTGACTGGCGCTGTCTCTTCCTCGACGGCGGCGATGGCGGCGCCACCCACGCCGTTCTTCTCCAGCACCTTTTCCATGATCTCCTTGAACAGGTCCTTGTTTTCCTTGAGGAAGCGCTTGGCATTTTCCCGGCCCTGGCCCAGGCGCACCTCGCCATAGTTGAACCACGCGCCGGACTTCTGCACCACCTCGACGGTGACGCCCAGGTCCAGCAAATCGCCGGTGCTGCTGATGCCCTCGTCGAACATGATGTCAAACTCCGCCATGCGGAAGGGCGGGGCGATCTTATTCTTGACCACCTTGGCGCGGGTGCGGTTGCCCACTGCGGTTTCGCCTTCTTTGATGGAGGCGGTGCGGCGAATATCGATGCGCACTGAGGCGTAGAACTTCAGGGCGCGTCCGCCGGGCGTCGTCTCGGGGTTGCCGAACATCACGCCGATTTTCTCGCGGATTTGGTTGATGAAGACGACCGCGCACTTGCTCTTATTGATGGCGCCGGTGAGCTTGCGCAGGGCCTGGCTCATGAGTCGGGCCTGGAGGCCCACGTGGGTGTCGCCCATTTCGCCCTCGATTTCGGCCTTGGGAATCAGGGCCGCCACCGAGTCGATGACGATCACGTCCACGGCATTGGAGCGCACCAGCAGTTCGCAGATTTCCAGTGCCTGCTCGCCGGTGTCGGGCTGGGAGACCAGCAGGTTTTCCAAGTCGACGCCCAGTCGGCGTGACCAGGACGGGTCCAGGGCGTGCTCGGCGTCGATGAACGCCGCCACGCCACCGGCCGCCTGGGCGTTGGCTATCACGTGCAGCGCGAGGGTCGTCTTACCGGAGGACTCGGGGCCGAAAATCTCGACGACTCGCCCGCGCGGGATGCCGCGCCCGCCCAGCGCCAGGTCCAGGCTGATGGCGCCGGTGGAAATGCCCGGCACGATCAGGGCCGGATCATCGTCGAGGCGCATGATCGAGCCCTTGCCGAAGCTGCGTTCGATCTGCGTCACCGCCTGTTCCAAGGCGCGTTTGCGTCCGGCTTCGTTGGGCGTGGATTCGGAGGTGGCGGTCCCCGCGGCGGTCGTGGTCTTGGCCATGGTTGGTACTCGTCGGCTGGAGGGGTCGGAATGCCCGTTACTTTTGGCCGCATCGGCGGCTGTGGCTGCTCTCACCATAACCTGCACCTTTCCTTTCGTCAATGTTCTATTTTCGTTAGGGTGACAGAAGCTTAACCGACCCGCGTGGCTGATGTCAAGCCCTTTCTCGGCAGAATGCAGGAAAAATATCGCTGACGGCCGACACGGCTCAGTTCGGCTTGGCCGGGGTGCCTAGCGCCCACATCTCAGCGGGATTCAGCACGCGTTGGTATATGGCCAAACCACCCAGGAGGCCGCGGTAGAAGTTGCCGATCGTGCCGGAGCGATCCACGGCTGCGACAGTGAAGTCCGAGCCGGTGGCGCCGCCGTTGTGCAGACCGCCGGGGAGGAGGTAGGGGTTGAGGCCGGGCCGGGCGTCGAGCCGTCCATCGAGCCAGGCATAGCCGTGGTGACCGTCGTAGCTCAAAGCGATGCAGTGCCAGGCGTCGCGGTCGATGGGGGTGGCGCCGACCGGACCGTCCATGCAGTAGCGATAGCCCGGAGTGGGCCCGCCGGTGGTGGACAGGTGGCCACAGATCTGGTCGTGCTCGCCCCAGACGCTGATGTTGAGGAACAGCCCGTATTGGCGCGACTTGTGGGTTTCGTTCCACTGCCCGGCGATGAACTCGCAATGGGCACTGCGCGTCTGTCCGCGGCGGATCCAGGCGACCAGCGTAAAATGAGCCGTGGGGCCATGCATGTCCAGACGCGGGCAGTCGGCACGATTGATGGCGAGCCACTGGCCTTCCTCGATGCCCAGAGCCCGGCCATGGAAAGGTGCGCCGGCGTCGTCCACGTGGCTCATCGCACCGGCCTGCTCGCGCAGGGCATAGGGCGTACCGTCGGCGACGGGCCAATGGCCGTCCGTCGTTCGGTGAGCAAAATCCCAGAAGCAGATGAGCCCGGGGAAATCGCCAGGCCGGGTCGGCACGCGGAATGAATCAGTCGGCTCGCTCTGACAGCGGAAAGGATTGGTTGGCATCATGGCGTGACACGATAACATGCCCCTGGCGCTTAGCACGACAGCGCGACAGGGCGCCATGACAGCCTCCGCGGGGAGGGATCGCTCCCACGATCCCCGCGCGGGCCGTCATGCGGCCGAGTGATCGCGCCCAATCGCACCGCGTTTGACCGCCGTGCGGCTGGGTCGTAATCTATATGGCTGTTTTCATGCACCCGTAGCTCAATTGGATAGAGCATCTGACTACGGATCAGAAGGTTGCTGGTTCGAGTCCAGCCGGGTGTACTTAATCGTGGATCGAGCTGCGGCAATGGGGCGCGCCTGTCTCACCTGAATCGTGCCGCGCGAATGTCCGTCGGGGCTGCCGGTGATTTCCCTTTCCGTATTATCCACGTCACCGTCAGCGGCGCGATGGGTTGGCCATTGACCGGCTGGCGGGTTGGTCCTAGAGTCCTGCCTCAATGGATATCGCGGCGTTCCGCAGGGGAATCAGGCCACTCTTTTTTTCGTACTCTGACGGAGCTTTCAATGGAATTGCCACGCCGCACGCGCGGCGATGAACTGCTTGCGGCCGGGCAACTGCTGGCGCTGCGCCAGCGCCTGCGGCTGGTGGCGCCCGCGCATGACCTCAAGACCGTCATCGCCTGCGCCTTTGATCATCGCACGCGAATGCTCCCCTTCATCTACACCGACACGCACATGGTCCCCGCCGGCGTCCGCGCCATCGGCTCGGCCCTGGTCGACATCGGTTGCACCAAGACGCGCATCGTCCTTCAGCAGTGGAATCGCCGGTTCCGCCCCGCGCTCATGCGCCTCGATGGCGCGGTCCCGGATCTGTTCATGGTATCGAGCATGAGCATGCACTCCGGTCGTGCCATGGAACTGATCCGCGATGCCCGGCAAATTCCCCTTGAACATCGCCCGCTCATCATCGCCGGCGGCTCACACGCCATCTACGAACCGCACCTGTTCTTCGGCCCCGATGCCTTGGGTGTCGGCGGCGCCGATGTCGCGGTCACCGGTGAAGAGTACGTCCTGTTGAACCTGCTGGAAGTGCTCCTGTCGATCCGCGCCCAGGGCCAGTCCATGCGCGCCGCCTTCTATCGCGCACGTCAGGACGGCCTGCTGGATGACATCCCCGGCCTGGTCTATCCGCTGGGCGATCACGACGGCCCGGTCGAGGAACTGGTCAACACCGGCCCGCAGCGTCTGCTGGGCGACCTGGATGAACTGCCCATGCCGACGCTGGGCTATCGGCTGCTCGAAGCGCCCAGCCGCTCGACGCAGCTCGCTTCGGTCGCGCTGCCCGCCGACCGCATCCGCAAGCTTAATCCCATCGGCTCGCTGGTGATGACATTCGGCTGTAAGTTTGCCTGCCCCTACTGTCCCATTCCCGCCTACAACCAGCGTCAGCATCGCCTTAAGAGCGGCGGGCGCATTGCCGAGGAAATGTGGCGGCTCTACAAGGAATTCGGCCTGCGCCACTTCTTCGGTGTCGATGACAACTTCTTTAACAACAAAGAACGCACGCTGGAAATCGTCGAGGCGCTGGCGCACGCGGAATATGACGGCGTGCCGCTCCGCCGCAAGGCCCGCTGGTACACCGAGGTCACCGTCCACGACACGCTGCTGCTCAAGGACCATCTTCAACTGGTGCACGACGCCGGCTGCCGCGCCCTGTGGCTGGGCGTCGAGGACATGACCGCCACTCTCGTCAAGAAAGGCCAGAGCGTCGATAAGACGACCGACGCCTTCCAGCGTCTGCATGCCGTGGGCATCTGCCCGATGCCCATGATGATGCACCACGATGCCCAGCCGCTCTATTCGCGCGGCTCGAACTACGGACTGCTCAACCAGATCCGCCTGCTGCGACAGGCCGGCGCCGCGTCACTCCAGGTCCTCATGATTACCCCCGCGGTGGGCACCAAACTTTACGAACAGACCTTCAACGACGGGCAGGTGATCGCCAGCGCCGGCGGCCGCCGCGTCGAATCCTACATGTGCGACGGCAACTACGTCGTCGCCTCGGGCCACCCCCGGCCGTGGCGCAATCAGCTCAACCTCCTGATGGCCTATCTCTATTTCTACAACTTTGGCTGGCTGCTCGTCGCCCTGTTTCGTCGCAAGTCGCCCGTGGGCCTCAAGCCTGCCGGTATGCAAGTGTTGGGCATCTTGGGCCTGGTACACACCATTCGCCGAACCTTCACCTGGGCCCTGCGCCTCATGTTCGGCAAGATCACCCGCCACACCACCGCGCCGGTCAGCCCCATCAAGGTTCGCACCCTGGGCGCCTCGACCGATTGCAGCAACGTCGTGCCCTTGGCCGTCCAATCCGCCGCGCGCCCGGGGGTGATCGTCCACGTGACTTCCCAGGCCAAGCAGACCAGCGACGGCGCCTTGTCCCGCGTCTAATCGAGCACCAGCACGTTGTAGCGGTAGGTGAGCTTCTGCTCCTGGCCCGCCTTGATCGGGAGCTTCCAGGTCAACTCGTAGCGCGGATTGACGCTGTAGATGCCCTCAATCTGTAGCGTGGTCTTGGGCTCGGCGTCGGCCGAGAGCAGGTTGCCCGAGAACTGCCGGCGGATCACCAAGTCCACGTCCTTACCGCGATGGTTGGCAATGGTCAACTCGCCCTTGACGTTGACTTTGCGGTAGTTGTGTCCGCCGATGCGGACCAGTTCGCGGCCGCCCTCCTCTTCGTTTTCGGCGGCCATCGTGCGGATCGAGAGGGCCTTGGTGATCCTCAGTGTGGTCTCCTCGCCCTTGTCCACCCAGGAGGTCATCTGCTGGCCCAGGAAGGCGCCGCCGCCCAGGCCCGAGGTTATCGTCGCCGGGGCCGTGGTCATCGGAAACGGCAGCGGGTTCTTGAAGAGGACCGCATCCCAGGCCGCGTCCTGGTACCGCTCGGGATTCTCGCGCCGGCGATACTCCTCGACCCAGCGCCCGTTGACGTCACGCTGGTCGGGCACGGTCCACTCCACAATCCGCTTGTACGCGCCGTGGCCCGTCGCCACGTTCAGCGCCAGCGAATCGCCCTCGCCCATGCTCCGCGTGCCAATGGACTGATAGTGCAGATCGACGCCGTCGGTCCCCAGGGCCGCGGCGTCCGCCATGTCGATGCCGACCGACGGCTCATTGTACGCCGCCCGCTGCTGCATGACATTGGACATCGCACCGCGGGCCGATTGCGGCTCGGCACTGAGTTGGCTAAAAAACTGCGCCCAGTTGGTGGACAGCGACAGCGGCGAAGTCACGTGCGCGAAGCGCACCGCGGGGAACCCCGAAATCAGCCGGACCTCCGCGTCCTTGAACGTCGAGAGTTCGTTCTTGACCACCGCCTGCTGGGTGATCCAGAGCGTCCTGTCGTCGTTCAAGTTGACCGTGTAGCTGGGGGCCCAGGAGATGCCTTTGCTCAGATAGCGGATGGTGACGCTGGTGGGCTTCTTTTCGGCGCCCGCCAGCGAAAGGAGCATGACCGGCTGGCGCACCTTGACCTTGCCCGCTTCCCCGTCGATCATGACCATCGCGATGGTCGAAGGATCGACAAAGGTCCGGCCTGACTTGGTGTCGAGCACCAGGAATTGACTGGATACGGGCGAGGGCATGGACCGCCCGGATGAGTCGTAGTAACGCCACTGTTCGTAGCTGCGGTTCCAGGCGCGGTCGCCTTCGGGCAACGCCAGGGACACGACCTGGCCCGTCAGCGCAGGCTGATTCGGCTCGCGGAAGCGGAGGGTCACGCTCCGTCCCGTGAGTTGGCTCTGCAAGTCCACGCCGCCTTGCTCCAGCGGCTTTTCCACCTCGCGCATGGTCATCGACAAGGTCACCGCCGGCCCGCCCAGCACCCAGAGCGTCCCATGCACCGGCGTGGCGGCATCGTCCAGTCGGAACGTTCCGGCACCAGGCAACTCGATCTTGCGCTCGACTACCGCCAGGCCGTTCTTAAACAGGCCCAGGGTGATGATCGGGCCGTTGACCACGGGTTCATCAGCCGCCCGAACTGGAACGACGGCCAAGACCAGGGCGAGGGTGATCGAAACGACCAGGGCGCGGGGGGATGGCATGAGTGAACTCCTTTGCGGGAGATGATGATAGACCGTCGGCGCACGCTGCCGTTGCGGGATTAGACGCACGCCACGGCGGCGAGTTCCACCAGCAAGCCAGCAGCTTGCCGATCAACTGATCCAGCCCAGTGGTGACACTTGGCGTTCCTGGCCATGCAGGGAAGGCAAGCACGCCGGGACGCGAATTCGACTATGATGGCGGTTTCACCAAGAGAACCAATGTCCCAAGCCAGCCCCACACTCAGCAAACCCGTCCCGTCCCCCACGCCCGCGCCGGCGAACCTGTCCAAGGCCATCGAGCAGGAGGTGGAGCGCCAGCCCGGGGAAGTGGTGCGGTGCGTACGTGTGTTTGACGACCGCTATCGCTGCAACTGGTGGGTGGGCAAAGAGGCATGGAACAGCACGGGCAAGATCATTGGCAGCAAGTTCCTGCGCGCCAACATGGACGGCGACAAGCTGGTCATCCAGGACTTGAGCGGCGGCCGCCTGTAGTTGCCACAGGCAAACAGGTCGGCAGCAGGCACCCTATCTTCACTTTCGGACCCCCGGACCCCCGGACCGACCCCCGCACCCCGGCATCCCAGTATGGCTTGGGCCCGCCTGGCTGGCCGCTTATCCAATTCCCCTGACCACGCATGGCCAGCGCGAACCTGCGGCCTACCGATCAAAACTGCCTTGCAGGGCAATTGCATATGGTTTTCCCGGTCCCTCTCCCTCCGGGGTCTGAGGGAGAGGTTAGTACCTTAGCGATTGAGTTGATCGCAATTTGGTGATGATTTTTGTACTTGTTTACCGCTTCTGACCGCCGTTAGCCGATAATTTCTGCGTCATGGATGACCCCGGCGTGAATAAGGACGTTCCGACCTGCCCATCGTGCGTGGTGCTCCAGGCCCGAGTCACCGAACTGGAGCGGCGATTGGAAGAAGTCACCGCCAAGTTCGAGGCCTCCCGGCGCATCGCCAAGCGCCAAGCCGCGCCCTTCTCCAAGGGAGGGCCCAAGCCAAACCCTAGGGTGCCCGGCCGCAAAGCCGGGCCCGAGCACGGAACGCACTCCCACCGAACCATCCCGGACACCGAGCCCGACCAGGTCATTGACGTGTCTCTGCCGCCGCGTTGCCCGCACTGCCAAGGTCCCACGCGCCCCGACGGCCTGACCTGCCAGCACCAACTGGACATCCCCCGCCAACCCATCCACCGCCGCTTCGACATCCACGTGGGCCACTGTGTCCGCTGCGGCAAGCGCGTCCAGGGCCGGCACGAACTCCAGACCTCCGACGCCCTGGGCGCAGCGGCCTGCCAGATCGGCCCCGACGCCCAGGCCGCCGTCGTCCACCTCAACAAGACCTGCGGGCTCTCCCACGGCAAGATCGCCGACGTGTTTGCCCAACTCTTGGGGCTGGACCTTTCCCGCGGCGGGGCCTGCCGCATCATGCTGCGGGCGGCCCGACGCTGCCGGCCCACCTACGATGCCATCGCCGCCGCCATCCCCCAGGCCCCGGCCCTCACCGCCGACGAGACCGGCTGGCGCATCGGCGGCTCTCTGGCCTGGCTCCACGCCTTGGTGAGCGTGGACCTGACCTGTTACGTCATCGACCGCCTCCGCGGCTTTTCGGTGCCCCGGCGCATCCTGGGCCATGATTTTGCCGGGTTCTTGAGCCACGATGGCTGGCGAGCCTACGACCGCTTCTTCCAGGCCGCCCATCAGACCTGCTTCAATCACCTGCTGACCCGTTGCCGCAACATGCTGGAGGTGGCCAGCGCCGGGGCGGTGCGCTTCCCCCGCCAGATCCAGGGCCTGTTGCGCGACGGCCTGGACCTGCGGGACCGCTACCACGCCGGAGAAGTCGGCCCGCGCGGCCTGGCCATCGCCCGTGGCCGGTTGGAGCATCGCCTCGACGACCTCCTGGCCCCCGCACGCGACAATCCCGCCAACCAGCGCCTGGCCAACCACCTCTTCACCCATCGCCGGCAGATGTTCACCTTCCTGACTTTGCCGTGGATTGACGTGCCGGGAGCCGAGGCCACCAACTGGCGCGGCGAGCAGGCCCTGCGCCCGGCGGTGGTCAACCGCAAGGTCTGGGGCGGCAACCGCACCGCGGCGGGCGCCGCGGCCCAGGCCACACTCATGTCGGTGTTGCGTACTTGGCAGCAACGCAGCCAACAGGGGATCGCGATGTTGCACCGGGTGCTCTGTCAACCTCAACTCCTGCCTTGTCTCATGCCCGCCGGCCCCTGAAGGTCAGAGGGGCGGTAAACAATTACTGATTTTTCTGGTTCAAGCGGGTTGGGCCAAGGCAGGAACGATGACCAGGGCCCG
>JBBDMX010000074.1:0-18582 GCA_040878035.1 Phycisphaeraceae bacterium
GCCCGGACCTACCATCAGATCGTCGGGAACTAGAGTAAAGTGCATAACCAGATCCTGTATAATTGCCCTCACCCAATCGCAGACATCCGCTATGGCAACTCTCCTGAAATGGGCACGTCGTGTGGTGGTGCCGAAAGGCACCTCCGCCGTGGATGTCGAGGTGTGGAATGAAGGCTTGCTCCTGGGTGTGGGATGGCGCGAGCTGCGCGACGGTAAAGCCCAGGGTAGCGCCGAGGGCCCGGACGTTGCCAAACGCTTTCTCGAAGAGGAGCATCACCGCTTCTATGGCCGGCCTTGGTGCACAGGACGAGCCTATTTCGATTTCCTGATCGCTCACGGGCTTCTGCCCCGCCACCGTGTTCTGGATTTTGGATGCGGCGCCGGCCGACTTGGCATCTGGCTCATTCCCTACCTCGACGCTGGCCATTACGTGGGCGTCGATCACCATTGGGAGGCCGTTGCCGCCTTTGCCCGTTACGAGGCGCCCCTGCATGGACTGGCGGAAAGGCGCCCGCGACTGGTTTTGGATGGCTCACTCGACGTTACACGCCTGGCCCAGACTTTCGACGTGATCCTTGACTGTTTCGTTTCGTTTCACCTGACATGGGAAGACCGGATGAAGCTCTACCGGGGCTTTGTCAAGGCGCTACAACCCAACGGCCGCATCTTCCTGCCCCATGCACCCACGCTTGAGCGTGACGACCTGGCGAAGATCGGCCTGTCCGTGATCCACGACCAGGTCGTGCAGTCCCAGTTGCTTGTCGGCCGTCTGCCGGACAAGAAAACCAAGGACCACTGGCACATCCTGGGCAGGCTTTGACCTACTTTCGACCTTGTGCCCCATCTGCGGCACCAAGGTGCAGCGCATCCGCTACGCCGAAAACGAAACCAACTACTGCCTGCGCTGCCAGACCGAGGGCAAGCTGCTGGCCGACCGCTCGCTGTCGCGCCTGCTGCATGATGACTGGCCCAAAACGATTGACGAGTGGGAGCGGCCGCAGTGAGGCACGTCACAATCGCTCAATCAACTTGTCGTATTCGGCGTGCGAGCCGATCCAAAACCACGTGATGACATCGCCTTCCTTGGCGCCCACGGCGCGATAGCCAATGCCGACGCGTGCGGAATACATGGGTGGATCGGCGTGAACCGGCTTGAAATGCAAGCCGGGATGAGCGGGGCTATCGCGGAAGAGTCGGTAGGCTTCCCTGGCCTGCCGTTGCGCACGGGCGGGCAGCGCCGCGAACAACTGACGGAAAATGCGCGTCGTTCGCGATGTCATAGCCGATCCGGATCGAGTTCCTCGGTCAAACCGGCGCGATGCTCCGCCAAGGCTTCTTCCGCCAGGCGTGCCAGCTTGTCGGAAGTGCGGGCGATGGCGCGGTCGAATTCATCTTCGTCGGCCATTTCCGCCAGCAGCCGCGAGGCCAGCAGTTCCTGCTGGGCTTTGGGGAGCTTGGCGGCCTGGGCGAAGGCCTGTTGAAGTAAGGTCGTCATGCGAAGCCTTTCCACCGATGATTATATCGTTGCTACAACGATAGGTGGGTACGCGGATCAGTAATCACCGGGCCAGGATGGCCCGGCGATATATGGATACACTTTGATCATGGTTTCGCTGACGAATTACGTGCTCAATAACGGCGGGGCCGCGTTTCATCGGCGGCAGAAGCCAGCGTGGCTGCGCGCCAAGCTGCCCGGCGGGCCGGGGTATCAGGCGCTGCGGGCGATCGTCGATGAGCATCGGCTGCATACCGTGTGCGAGTCGGCCATGTGCCCGAACATGGGCGAGTGCTGGAGCCGGGGCACGGCCACGTTCATGATCCTGGGCGATGTGTGCACGCGCTCGTGCGGGTTCTGCCATATTGCCACGGGCAAGCCGCCGGTGCTGGATACCGATGAGCCGCGGCGGGTCGGCCAGGCGGCGGCACTGCTGCGATTGCGGCACCTGGTGATCACGAGCGTGAACCGCGATGAGCTGGACGACGGCGGGGCCGAGATATGGGCAGAAACCATTCGCCAGGTGCGGCAGCACAGTCCGGGCACGAGCATCGAGGTGCTGATCCCGGATTTCTGCGGCGACTGGGAGGCGCTGGCGCTCGTGCTTGAGGAGCGGCCGGAGATTCTCAATCACAACATGGAGACGGTGCGCCGGCTCTATGGCGTGGTGCGGCCACAGGCCAAGTATGAGCGGTCGATCGAGTTGCTGCGTCGCGCCAAGGAGGCGGGGCTGACGACTAAGACGGGGATCATGGTGGGGATTGGCGAGACGGATGAGGAAGTGATGGAGGTGATGCGGGATGTGTTGGAGGGGACGCGCATCAGGCATGCTCACTTAAGTGAGCATGCCTCCCTCGGGAGTGGGAGTTGCGACATTCTGACCATCGGGCAGTATCTTCAGCCGACGCGCGATCATCTGCCCATCTCGCGCTGGGTGACGCCGGCGCAGTTTCTCGAGTACAAGCGGCAAGGCGAAGCGATGGGGTTTAGGCACGTCGAGTCGGGTCCGCTGGTGCGTTCGAGCTACCACGCGGAGGATCAGGTGATCCACATGGATGAGGCGCGGACAGTGTGAGTTATCAGCCGCGCCGATGGCGCTTTGGGCAGGTAGTAACCAGACGCTTGGCGCCCCGGAGCCTCAGCATCGGCGTAAACCGCGGGTCCTAACGCGGGGGAGTTATCAGGCCGATTTAGAATGGGTATGTTCCGGAGGTTTCGCGTGGGCGGGCCAGTGAATCTGGGGGAGATGGCGCGCGAGTCCGCGGTATTTCGGGGACATTCGGGAAGGATGGGCGCAGCGTCTTGCCGCGGCATTGGTTAAGATGAGTGGGCCTTAGGGGTCGGGGAAGATCGGCCTCGTTGCAGCCAGGGAGCCAGCCGTGAGTGAGCGCCAACAACAGCGTGAGGGGCGAGCGAGCCTGTGGGCCATGGCCCTTGCGGGTCTGTGCCTGATGGGCCTGTCGGGTTGCGAGATGCATTCCTTTTTTGATCCGTCGGTGGTCGGCCGGTGGCAGCGGACGCCGGTGGTGCTGCCGATTCTGGATCAACTGGATGTGGTGGACGAGCCGACGTCGGATCCGCCGGGGCTGTCGCAAGTGCAGCCGGAGGACCTGATCGCCACGGTGCACGAATATGTGATGGGGCCTTCGGACATTGTCACGATCACCGTCTTTGAGCTCTTGATGCAGGGCCAGGAATCGGTGCAGACTCGGCGAGTGAACGAGCTGGGCGACATTCGCCTGCCGGTGGTCGGCACGGTGCACGCCGGCAGGTTCACCCCCAGCCAGCTCGAGCGCAAGATCGCCGACATCCTGGCGGACAAGGGCGTGCTCAAGGAAGCGACCGTCAGCGTGATCGTGCAGGACCAGCGGCAGAACACGTTCAGCGTGATCGCCGAATCGACCTACTACGGCACGAGCGTGGGCACGTACAACATCCTGGGACCGAATTTCCGCCTGCTCGATGCAATCGCGTTGGCGCGGGGCGTGCCGGGGCAGACCAAGAAGCTTTACATCATTCGCCAGGCGCACGTGGAGCCTGAGGTTTATCCGACGCCCGGCAAGCCCGGCGCCTCGGGACTGGACGTTCGCCCACCCGAGGCGGCGCCGGCCGAGGCAGCGCCGGGCCAGCCGGCGGATCTGATCCAGGACCTGATGAAGGGCATCGAGCCCGAGGGCAAGCAGGAGCCGGCGCCGGATGCGGATCAGACCGCGCATGACGCCCGGCCGAGGCCCGCCCCGCCGGCGGGATTGGAAGCCGGCCTGGATCACGAGAATGGCGCGCCGTGGGTGGAACTAGATGGCAAATGGATCCGGGCCGACCAGGCGCCCCCCGGAGCCCCCGGAGCCCCCGGTAGCGCCGCTGCCAGAGCCGCCGCAGCGGACAAGGAACCGGTCGTCGCCCAACGGATTATCGAGGTTCCCTATGACAAGCTGATCGAAGGCGACACGCGTTACAACATTGTGATCCAGCCCGGAGACGTGATTCGCGTGCCACCGCCGGTGATCGGCAATGTTTACATCGGCGGGCCGGGCATCAACCGGCCGGGCACCTACCAGCTACCGGGTGATCGCGATCTGACCCTGATGCGGCTGATCTATGCGGCGGGCAACCTGTCGGGCCTGGCGATTCCCGAGCGCGTGGACCTGACCCGGCGGATCGGTCGGAGCCAGCAGGCGACGGTGCGGCTCAACCTGCGCGCCATCTTCCAGGGCACCGAGCCGGACCTGTTCCTCAAGCCCAATGACGCGATCAACATCGGCACCAACTTCATGGCCACGCCGCTGGCGGTGATCCGTAACGGCTTCCGCGCCAGCTACGGCTTTGGCTTTGTGCTCGACCGCAACTTCAGCGAGGACGCCTTTGGGCCGCTGATCGGCAACTAGGAGTGAGTACCGCGAACCGGCGCGTGGTTGACCGCGTAACACAGACGGCCGCCGGAGTGCCTTGGGCCGCCACGCCGGGGCTGAGTCTTCGAAGCCAGGATGGCCCCCGGATTTACCCCCGGATTTACCCCCGGATTACCCGCGGGTTACCGGGCCGCCAAGCCGGGTCCGAGACTTTGCAGAGGCCCGGATTTCTCCCGGATTTGCGCCACGATGATCCGGACCTTTGCCCGCCGGATGCACTCAGGTCCGGCTTGGAAACCCTCAAGAGGGCTGCGCTTCCCACACCCATGAACCATTGGTATCTACACAAGTGGCCGCTCTTCAGCCCCGAAGGGGCGCAGGGATGTAGCCACGGGTGGAGCGATGCGGCTTTGAGCGTCGCGGAACCCGTGGCTAGGTCGCAAGAAACACCGCCCGCCCCGGCAGGGGCGGCAGGAGCGTCAGATTCGCGCGCGCTCCTGTCGCCCCTCCGGGGCGAAATGAGAAAAACGCCTCCTTTCCACGGGTTGCGCAACGCCCAGAGCAGCGTTGCTCCACCCGTGGCTACAACCTTGCGCCCCTTGGGGGCGAAGAACAAGCAACGACACGTTGTGTAGATACCGATGCCCATGAACGGCAGTGCCGCCACAACTCCGAACGAATTGCCCCAGGACCAACCGGTGATCAACACGCGCGGGCCGCGCTGGGTTGCCGTCTGGACCGTCGCCGTGGCCGCGGCGTTCATCCTGGTCTTCTATCATTTCCTCCACTTCACTTACCGCGTCGCCACCGACAGCGCCATCGGCGGCGACTGGTCGCACGCCCTGATCATCCCCGTCATCAGCAGCTACTTCATCTATCAGAATCGCGACCGCCTGATGGTGCTGCTTCAGGAAGAGACTTGGCTGGGGATGACCTGGTTCTTCCGCCTGCTGGGCCCGGGGCTGCTGCTGGCCGGCGCCGTGCTGCGCATCACCCCCACGCAGGCCCTGGGGCAATACATCGCGCTACTCAAGAGCATCAACGGCATGATGATGCTCAGCGGCGCCGTGCTGATCGTGCTGGGGCCTGATGCGCACAAGCTCTTCTGGGGCCCGCTGTCGCAGCGGATTCTGGGCTGGGCCATCACCCCCGCGGGCTGGCAGCGGCTGCTGGGCCTGCTGTTCATGGTCGCCGGGTTGATGAGCTACGGCTGGTGGCTGGGCCCGGGCCGCAACGACATGCTCCAGGGCTACAGCATGGTGCTGTGCCTCTTTGGCCTGGTGCTGTTTCTGATGGGGCCGGCGCCGATGCAGGTGCTGTGGTTTCCCATCGTGTATCTGGTGCTGGGCGTGCGCATCGCGCCGCGCTGGTGGGAGGCGCTGGCGGGCCAGCTCCAGTTCGTGGCGGCACGCGGCGCCAGCGTGGTGATCAACCTGTTCCGCCTGGTGATGGACATCGAGGCGACGGTGCGTGGCTCGACGATCGAGATCATCTACGACGGGCGCAAGATCGAGCCGCTCAACGTCGCCGAGGCCTGCGCGGGGCTGCGCATGCTCATGGCGTTCATTGCCCTGGGCGTGGCCATGGCGTACTTGGCGCGGCGGCCGTGGTGGCAACGCGCCGCCATGGTCCTGCTGTCGGTGCCCATCGCCATCGCCGTGAACGTGGGCCGCGTCGCCACCCTGGGACTCTTGGCGCCGTTCTACCCCGATCTGGTGCATGGCGACTTCCACATCTTCATCGGCATGCTCATGCTGATCCCTGCCGCGGGCATGTTCTGGCTTCTGGGCTACATCCTGGATCACATCGTGATCTATGACGAGCAGGCCAGCACCGGCCCGTCGGGATCGCCCCCGCCGGTGAGGGCGGTGGGCATGCCGGCGCGGCGCGTGCCGGTCTGGGTCGTGCGCGGCCTGGTCATCGGCGCGGGATTGACCGTGCTGGGCACCCTGATGACCGGACTGCTCTTTGCCCTGGTCAAGCCCAGCGTCTTTCTGATCCAGGAGACTCAAACCGCAGGTGGCCACACGCTGATCAATGACCTCCAGTGGCTGGCGCCCGTAGTCACCAACACACCGCTGATCGCCGGGCTGCTGGCGGTGACCGTGGCGCTGCTCGCCACTTGCCTGCTGGTCTCCTGGCACTGGACGCGGCAGGCCGGCAAGAGCCGCGTGCTGGCACAGGTGCTGACGATGTCGGCGGCGTGCGGCTTGCTGGTGGGCGCGGCGGCGAGCCTCCAGGGCAGCGTGTCCATGCTCAAGCTGGCGCTGATCAAAGAGCCCCTGCCGCTGCGGCACAACCTGATCGACCTGGACACCCGGCCGGGACACTGGCGAATGGCACGGAACCATCCGCGCCTGCCCGCCGAGCAGGAGACGGCCCTGGGCACGCTCAACTACATCGTGCGTGACTACGAGAACCTCGACAAGCCGCAGGGCACGCCCGGGTCGTGGGTGCGTCTCCAGATCGCCTATTACACGGGCACACCCGACACCGTGCCGCACGTCCCGGATCGCTGCTTTGTGGCCGGCGGGCTGGTGGTCGTGAACAAGGGGCAGACGGTCCTGGACCTGCTGGGAGCGAACTACCGGCAGGCCAGGGACGTATGGGAAGCATCGAGCAATGCAGCCCCCGGCACGGTGCGTTTGCCGGAAGTCAAGTTCCCGGCGACAATCGTCAGCTTCGCCGACCCCAACGATCCCCGGCAGCAGCACAACGTGGTTTATTTCTTTTCGGCCAATGGTAAGTTCCTGGCCACGCCGGACTTGGTTCGCTTGGAAGGATTTGGTCTGCGGGATCGATACAGTTACTACTGCAAGATCGAAGTCATGGTGCCGGGCATAGGCGATCGGCAAGAGGCCACCGTGGTGGTTTCAGACTTCCTCTCGGCGATGATGCCTGAGATCCTGGCGTGCCTGCCGGACTGGCAGGATGTGCTCGAAGGTCGCTGGCCTCCGCAGGCAGCCGCGGTGGCCACCAAACCCGTTCCCGACAAGATTAGCAAAGACGGCACCCAAACGCCGTGAAGTTTGCTGCCGATGAATAAGAGTATGGCGTCTCAGACCTTCGAAAAACCGGATTGAACCACCAAGACACCAAGAACACCAAGAAAGCAGAATGAACACGAAGGCACGAAGAAGAACGGATAAATCAGAAAACAGAACTTCTTCTTCGTGTCTTCGTGCCTTCGTGTTCACTCTCCCGTTCTTTGCCTTCCTTGGTGTCCTTGGTGTCTTGGTGGTTAATCCGTTCTCGATCTGTTGATGGAGTTTTGAGCTATGGCCGGCCGCGTTAACACCAAATTCGTCATCATTCTGGGCGCGGTACTGGTCCTCCTGACCGTGGGGCTGGCGACCGCGTACCTGAAGCTACAGACCAGTGCCGAGGAGAATGCCGACCGTGCCGCCAATTCCCTGGCGCAAGGGGACGCCGAGGCCGCCCTGGAGGAGATGGGCAAGGCCGTTAACAAGCAGCCTAACAATGTGCGATTTATCGTTCAGTATGTTCGCATCGCGCAGCAGACGGACGTCACCGACCCCACCACCGCGCAGAATCTGGTGTACCGCACGATTCTGGGGCAACTGGAAAAGGCCACTTCGCTGGCGCCCAACGATCCCGAGCCGTTCGAGATGCTCATGGACGTGTACATGCGGCTGGGGCGTGAGGGCGATTTCAATGCCTGGAACCGCATCTACGAGCGTGCCGAATCGACCCTGACGGCCATTCCGGATTTCGCCCCGGCGCGCCGGTACCGCGGCATCGCCCAGGTGCATCGCATGCAATCCCTGCCGCAGTCGCCGGCACAGCGCCAACAGGCGCTCAAGGATCTCCAGGCGACGCTGGAGGTCAAGGCCGACGACACGGAGATGCTCCACTACCTGGCGGTGTGGCATCTGGCGGAGGCGGGCATTCTCGAGCGCGAGGGCGTCTATCCCGAGAAGGTCGCCCCCCTGCGCGCCGAAGCCCTGAGCATCGCCCAGCAGATGGGCCAGATGGATGCTCAGAGCCTTTCATCCAAGCTCAACCGTGCGCGCATTTATGTTCAGCTCAAAGAGAGCGACCAGGCCGCCGGCCTGCTCAATGAGGCCGAGGCGGCCATGCTCAAGAATCCCCAGCCGCCGGAAAAGGTGCTGGAACTGGCGGAACTGCTGGTGACGTCTGACCGGCAGCGCGTGGACCGCGGGCCGAGCATGGCGGCGACCAGCCGCGGCATCCAGCGCGCCGAAGTGCTCCTCCGCGCCGCGGCCGACGCCAATCCCAACAGCATCCGCCTGGCGTTCGCCCTGGGCCGAGCCCTGGCGCAGCAGCAGTTGACCGACGACGCTATCAAGGTCTTCGATCGCGTGCGTTCCATTCCCGTGCAAGGCAAGCCCGTGGACGCCCTTATGGCGTCGCAGATGCAGTTCAGCGCCACCGTCCAGTACGCCCACCTGCTGCTCCGCAGCGCCGACGGCCTCCAGGACGCCGCCAAACGTGACGCCATCTTCAACCAGGTCCAGCAGATCGTCACCGACCGGGTGATCCCCGTCCGCGGCAACGATTCGATGGAAGTGAACCTGCTCCAGGGTGAACTGGCGATGGCGCGTCAGCAATGGCCATTGGCGGTGCTCAAGCTGGGTCGCGCCTCGACGCAGATGAACGACGCCAACCCGGAGGTGCTGCTGCAGTTGTCCCGCGCCAGCCAGCAGGCCGATCAGCCCGGCGACGCCGCCAACCGCTTAAAGTCGCTCCTGGACCGCAACCCCAACATTCTGCCCCTGCGCCTCGAGCTGGCGCGCATTCAGCTCCAGATGCACCGGCCCGAAGAGGCCCGCCGCAACATCGACTTCGTCCTGGCCGCCGAAAAGGACAGCCGCCAGGCGCAGTTGCTGCTGGCGGCCTACTGGGCGCAGACCGACAAGCTGGCGCAGGCCCTGGAAATCTACCAGCGCCTTCAACCGAGTAAGAACCACGAGTTGATCCCCCCCTACGCCGCCCTGCTCGTCCGCGCCCAACGCCCCGACGAAGCGCGCACGATCCTCGAGTCGCTCTTCAGAATCGATCCCAAGAACCTCAACATCATGCAGATGCTCATGCGCCTGGCCAAGGACGCCGACCAGGCGCTGGCCTATATCGAGCAGGCCCGCCTGGCGGGCGCCGAGCCCAGGATTCTCGACCTCCTCAAGACCACTTATCAGGACCCCGGCGGCACCCTGGAAGAAATCCTCAAGCAGATCGAGAGCAATCCCAACGCCACCGACTTTGAGCGGGCCATGCAGCGGTACGTACTTCTGGCCCGCGCGGGTAAGCCCGAGGAAGCCCAGAAGCACCTGCTCGAAGCGGCGCGTCTGGAGCCGGAGAATCCCACGGTCATCGAAGTGCAGTTTGGCCAAGCGCTGACGCAGAGCGACTGGGCGCAGGCACGCAGGGTGGCCGACCACGCCGCACGCCTGAACCTGGACCTGGCCGGCGGCGGCTTCTACTTCGGCCGCATGGCGCTGGCGCAGGAAGATTACGCCCGTGCCGTCACGGAGTTCCGCCGCGGGCTGGAAGCACGTCCGGTCTACTCCGAGGGTTGGCGCCAACTGGGTGATGCCCAGCGCATGCTGGGTGAAATCGCCGAGGCGCAGAACTCCTATCGCCGCGCCATTCAGGATAAGCCCAACAACGTCTTCGCTCTGCGCGGCTTGGCGACCGTCCTCAACCAGCTCGGCCAGTCCCAGGCCACGCTTGAGATCCTGCGGCAGGCTTCCGACATCGCGCCCCAGGACCGCGAGCTGATGAACCAGTACCTGACCTACGAGGAGCGCTATGGCGACGCCGGCCGCGCCCTGGCGCTGCGCGAAAAAATCCGCCAGAACAATCCCGAGGATGTGGACAACATCCGCGCCATCGCCATGGCCCTGGCCCGCCAGAAGCACTTTGCCGACGCGGAGAAGATACTTAACGAGTTGATTGCCAAGGAAGGCAAGACCCTGGCCAACCTGGCTTCGATGGCCAGCCTGATGACGCTGCGCCAGGACATCGCCGGCGCGGAAAAACTGCTGCGCGACTACATTCGCGATCGCGGCGACCAGGCCGCCAGCGACGACTGGATTCTCCTGGCCAAGTTCTACCTGACGCTGGGGGACCATGACGAGCAGGCGCTGGCGGCCTTCCGCAACGCGACGGCCGTGGAAGATGCCACGCAGCGCCCCGCCACCCGTGAACTGGCGGACCTGCTCTTTGACCGCGGCCTCTTCAACGATGCCCTGGAGTATTACCAGAAGCTCTACGAGGCGGACCCCAATGACAAGCGCGTGGCGCAGCGGTACATCGAGGCCCTGCTCCGCTCGGGCAGCGTCGATCTGGCGGCCCGAACGCTGACGGAACTGACCCGCAGCCAGGGCCAGGATGCCACCACCTTCGTGCTGGCGGGCATGGTCGCCCGCGCCCGCGGCGATGACGCAGCCGCCCTGGCGGCCTTCAAGAGCGCCATCGGCATGGCGCCGACCCGCGGCCTGCTCTACTACCAGTACGCCGAGCAGTTGGCGACCAAGCCCGGCCGGGAACCGGCCGCCATCGAGCAACTGGGCAAGGCCCTGGAGCACGAGCCCCAGTTGATCCCCGCGCGCATGCTGTTGGCACGCATGCGCCATCGTCACCATGACCTGGCCGAGACCATCCGCGACCTCCAGTTGCTCATCACCGATCAGCCGCGCCTCGTGCCCGCCCGGCTCATGCTGGCGCAGGTCTTCCTGGAGAACAACCAGGTGCCGCAACTGCGGCAATTACTCGAGGATTCGGCCAACACCTTCCCGCAGGACACGCGCTGGCTGGTGATGCAGGCCAAGCAGGCGCAGCGCGAAAAAAGAAATGACGAGGCCATCGCCAAACTGACCAAGGCGGTCCAAGTCACCGCCTCGCCTGAAAACGTGGGCGAGCTGGCCATGGCGTACCTGGACGGCAACCATGCCGCCCAGGCCATGGCCCTGCTCCAGAAGCACGAGGACCTGGCGAAAAGCAACCCCTACCTGCTGGCGATTCGCGGCCGCGCCGAAGCCGTCGTGGGACGCAACCCCGAGGCTCATGCCCTGTTCGCCAGGGCCGTGGACTCGGCGGTGAACTACGGGCAGATGAACCTGATCGTGCAGCAGATGGTCAAGGTGCTGGGGGTGGACCCCACGCTGGAGTTGCTCAAGCCCATGGCCGCCGGCCGCCACGCCGTGTGGGTCGAACTGGTCATCGCCTCGCACCTGGCCGACCGCAGCCAGTTCGCCGCCGCCGTGGCGCATCTGGACAAGATCGACCTCCTGCTCACGGACGGCTCACCCGAACGCGCCAGCGCCGACCGCCTGCGCGCCTTGGCGCTGCACCGCCTCAATCAGCCCAATAAGGCACGCGAGATCTATGCCCGGCTCCTGGCGGGCGAACCCGACGACGTGGCCACGCTCAACAACCTGGCCTACCTCCTGGTACAGAGCCTCAACCAGCCCCAGCAAGGGCTGGAGATGGCGCAACGCGCCATCAAGCTGGCGCCCGAGGACCCGCAGGTGCTCGACACCCTGGGCTGGGCCCTGTTCAAGGCCGGCCAGAGCGCCGAGGCCCTGCGCACGCTCAATCGCAGCGTCGATATGACGCCCCTGCCCGCCAACCACTACCACTTGGCGGAAGTCCTTAGCGAAGTGGGTGGCACCCGGCAGGAAGTGGTGCGCCACCTCGAGGCCGCCAAGAAACTCGCTACCGAAAAGAACGACACGGAAATCCTCCAGGCCGTCGAAGCCCGCCTGGCGGTCCTCAAGGGCAACTAGAAAGGGCGAAGTACGAAGTTGGAAGTACGAAGTTGGAAAGTGCACTGCTTCGGACTTCGGACTTCGGACTTCGGACTTCGGACTTCGCACTACGTCGGGCATGCCAGCCCGGAGACTACTATGAATCAGATCGACCCACTCCTCGGCGCCACCAACGGCGAGGCGCCTCACCGGCCGCAATCCTCGCGCTTCACCAGCGTCGATCCCCTGCGTCTGCTCCGCCAATACCTGCGCGTGCTGATCGTGGTCGCCGTCGTCGGCGCCGGCCTCGGCGTGGGCGCGTGGTTCGCCATGCAGCAGTTTGATCCGCAGTACTCGACCTACGCCCAGCTCGTCGCCAGTGCCCCGCCCCCCAGCGCCTATGGCTCCCTGGTGGAGGCCGGCTCCGCCACCGGCGCCGACCAGATGTCCCTCTACATTCAGAACCAGGTCATCCGCATCCGCTCGGACAACGTACTCCTGGACGCCCTTAAAAACGCCGACGTGCGCTCCACGTCCTGGTACCGGTCGTTCTACCGGCCCGCCTGGGACGAGACTGACCCCGCGGCCCGGGCCCAGGAGGCCCAGGACCGCCTGACCCGCCGCGCCGAGCCCACCAGCGACGCCAAGGTCAAGGACGAGGTCGCCGCCATCGACTCGGAAGTGCAGGCCGAGCGTGCCGCCCTGGCCAAGGATGACCTTCAGAAAGGCGCGCTGACCGCCAGCCAGCTTCGCGGTTCGACGTTGCTCAGCGTCGCCGTCACCGGCTCGGTCGCCACCGATCTCCAGAAAATCCTCAACGCGGTCGTCAATACCTATCTGAGCAAGCTGCGCCTCGACGGCGAACTGGAAGCGACCGATCTCCGCCGCGCGTTCCTGGAAGAGCAGAAGCGCGCCGAGGACGATTTCCAGCAGTTCCAGAACCAGATCAAGCAGTTCGTGATGGACAACGACCTGCCCAATCTCCAGTCGCAGTTCAGCGAATACTCGATCCAGTATTCGCAGCTCGCCTCGGAGGAAATCAAGCTGCAGATCATGCTCCAGGCGGCGCGGGACTCCTACCAGGCGCTGCTGACCGCCCAGCGCGAAGGGTCGTTCAACTACACGCCCTCCGACCGCATGCGCGTCCAGCAGCACCCCACGATCGCCAGCCTCGACCAGCGCCTGCGCCTCTTGCGTGAGGACCTGGAAGTCCTTTCGCATCGCTACGGGCAGAATCACTACACCGTGAAGCAGATCGAAGCGCGCATCGTCGCCGCCGAGGCCGATTACAAGCGTGAATACGACCGGCTCCTGCTGGAGCAGCAGCAGGTGATCCTGGGCCAGGCCAAGAACGCCGCCGACACGATGCAGGCCCAGGTCGAAGGCCTGCTGCCCAAATTGGTCGATGCCCGCACGAAGGTGCGCGATATCAATCTCAAGTTGCAGACCTACCAGAACCTGGCCAAGCAGGCTGAAAACGCCGAACTCCGCCGCGACAAGGCGCAGACGATGCTCGACGAGGTGCGCATCAAGGTGCAGCGTCCCGACTTCATCCGCATGCGCCTCCAGCAGGGCTCGACGCCGCCGGAGCTCAACCGCCGGTACTACATCGCCCCGGCGGTCATGATGCTGATCGTGGGTCTGGCCGCCGGGCTGATCTACCTGCGGGAAATGCTCGACCAGCGCATCAAGATGCCCGCCGACCTGAAGGCCCTGCATCGCCTCGAAGTGCTGGGCGTCGTGCCCAGCGCCGCCGACGACCCCACCCGGCCCAAGCGCGTCGAAACCGTCGTCCAGGACGACCCGGCCGGGCTCATGTCCGAATCCTTCCGCCAGCTTCGCACCGCCCTGCTCTCGCAGATGGACCGCCGCGGCTACAAGACCCTCATGGTCGCCAGCCCCTCGCCTGAGAGCGGCGCTTCCACCGTCGCCAGCAACCTGGCGATCAGCCTGGCGCTGATCGGCCGCAAGGTCCTGCTGATCGACGCCAATTTCCGCCGGCCGACCCAGCACCGCATCTTCGATCTGCCCCAGCAGCCGGGGCTGGTGGATGTACTGCACGGCCGGGTGGCGGCGGCGGAGGTCATCGTGACCCGGGGCGAGCCGGGCATCGACATCCTGCCCGTGGGCGATGCCCGCAACGTCCCGCCGGAACTGCTCGACGGCAGCGGCTTCCGCGGCCTGCTGGCGCAACTCGAGCGGCAGTACGACCTGATCATCATCGACTCGCCTCCGGCGCTTCTGGCGGCGGAAACGCAGATGCTGGCCAAGCACGCCGACGCCATGCTGGTGGTCGTCCGCGCCATGGCGGACAAGCGCGGCATGATCACGCGCATGCTCCGTCAGGTCGAAGGCATGCGTGCCGATGTGCTGGGCGCGGTGCTCAACGGCGTACGCAGCAGCACCGGCGGCTACTTCCGCAAGAGCTACGAGGAGTTCTACCGCTACAACCAGCCGGCGCCGACGCCCAAAGGCCGCGGCAAACGCCCCACGGTCGTCGAAAGTAGAAAGTGAAAAGTAGGAAGTGAAAAATATAAAGTAAAAGGATGAAGTTAAAGCCCAAGCCCCGGCATGCCCTGTCCTCAGGGCTTGCCGGGGATCGTTGCGGGTTCAATCCCGGCCAAGACGCCGCGGACGGCGTCATGGCCGGGATTGGCCTCGCGGGACCGGGCTTTCCAACTTCTCACTCTCCACTCTCCACTCTTCACGCTCCACTCTCCACTTTCCCAAAGGGTTCCCCGTGCCACACGACGCTCTGATCACCGGCGGCGCCGGCTTCATCGGCTCGCACCTGGCGCATCGTCTGCTGGCACGCGGCAGCCGCGTCATCATCGTCGATGACCTGTCCACCGGCAGCCTCGATAACATCGCCCCCCTGCTCTCGGACCGGTGCTCCTTCGTCCACGGCCGCGCCGGCGATACCCTGCGCAACCAGCCCCAACTGCTCGGCGGCATCGGCCAGGTCTACCACCTGGCCGCCGCCGTCGGCGTGCAACTGGTCGTCGATGACCCCGTCAGCATGATCCGCAACAACGTCGAGGAGACCGCCACCGTCCTGGACGCCGCCGCGCAAGCCGGCGCCTGCGTCCTCATCACCTCCTCCAGCGAGGTCTACGGCCGCAACCCGTGGATGCCCCTGGCCGAGGACCACGAACTGCACTACGGCCCGACCACCTCCTCACGCTGGAGCTACGGCCTGTCCAAGGCCCTGGACGAACACCTGGCGCTGGCGCATCACAAGGCCGGACGACTCGCCGCCGTCATCGTCCGACTCTTCAACACCATCGGCCCGCGCCAGGTCGGACACTACGGCATGGTCGTGCCACGCTTCGTCGCCTGGGCCCGGGCCAACCAGCCCCTCCAGATCTACGGCGACGGCCGGCAGACCCGGTCCTTCTGCCACGTCGCCGATGTCGTCGACGCCATGACCCGGCTCATGGACGAACCCCAGCACCACGGCCAGGTGTTCAACCTCGGCTCCGATGACGAGATCAGCATCGACCAGTTGGCCGACCGCGTCATCCAACTGACCGGCAGCACCTCGGAGAAACGCTACATCCCCTACCAGCAGGCTTATGACCGGGCGTTTGACGACCCGGTTCGCCGCGTGCCCGACCTGGCAAAAATCGCCGGGGCGATCGGGTATCATCCAAGCCGCTCGCTCGACCAGACCTTGAAGCAGATCATTCAGGAAAGAAGCAACAGGGATAAACACGGATGAACACGGATGGGAAGAAGAAACAGGGATTGACATGATGAACATGGTGATCATGGCGTAAATGATCTTCACGCCATCCTGTTCATCGGATACATCGCCGTTCGCACTGCCTTGCATTCGTGTTCATCCGTGTTCATTGCTGTTACTTCCCTCGGAGCAACCGCGATCGTGATGGCTCTGCTCGCGCAAACCGCCGCTCCTCCCGCGACCGCTACCCCGGCCGTTGACGACGTCCTGTCGCCTTACATGGTCGTCTTCTTCACCGCCTTTGCCATCACCTTCCTGGTCACGCCCCTCATGCGCTGGCTGGCGCTGCGCAACGGCATCGTCGATTGGCCCGACCTCAAACGCAAAACCCACATCGAGCCCGTCCCCTACCTCGGCGGCGTCGCCATCTTCCTCGGCTGGCTCGCCGGCATGTTCCTCTGCGTCTTCATCGTCCCCGGCGCCACCTTCAACGGCCAGGCCCTCTACCACGTGAGCGTCCCCATCAGCATCGTCCTGGGCGCCGGCCTGGTCATGCTCGTCGGCCTGGTCGATGACGTCTACGGCGTGAGCCCGCGCGTCAAGGTCGGCGGACAACTCCTGGCCGCCGCCGCCCTGGCCAGCAACCCCATGGGCCAATCCCTGGCCTACCAGTCCCTCACCCTGGTGGGCATCGCCCAACCGGCGCCCTTGCTCTGCTACGTCCTGGGTGCCGCCGTCATCGCCATCTTCGTCCTGGGCGGGTGCAACTCCGTCAATCTCCTGGACGGCCTGGACGGCCTGGCGTCGGGCGTCGTCGCCATCGCCACCGTCGGTTTCCTCTTCATCGCCATCTACATCATGGTCTACTTCACCGATCCGGCCTCGGGCGGCCGAGCGGACCAATCCGTGGCCATCGTGCGCATCGTCTTGTGCCTGGCGACCCTAGGCGCCGTCCTGGGATTCCTGCCTTACAACTTCAACCCGGCCAGCATCTTCATGGGCGACGCCGGCTCCCTGCTCCTGGGCTATCTCTCGGTCACCACCATGCTGCTCTTTGCCCACGTGACCAACAAAGGCCCCTTCTTCGTCATGGCGGCGCTGATCGTCTTTGCCGTGCCCATCACCGACACCGCCCTGGCGCTGGTGCGGCGGAAGATGCGCGGCCAGCACCTCTTCTCACCCGACAAGCAGCACATCCATCACCAACTCCTGGCGGTCATGCGCAGCTTCGGCCTCAGCCAGAACATGGCCGTCAAAGCCGCCGTCGCCCTCATCTACCTGCTGGCGATTCTCTTTGCCCTGCTGGGCAGCGCGGTGATCTTTCTCCGCTGGCGCTATGTCATGGCGGTGTTCATGTTCATCTTCGGCTTCGTGATCGTCTCGGCGTACAAGGCGGGGCACCGCCAGCTTGTGCTCATGCAGATGGACCCCGCCGGGGCGCCGGCGACACCCGCGGAGGCCCAGGGGGCGGCAACAGACGATTCCTCAGTCGGCCAGACGGCCCCCGCCGATCGCGCGCCATCGTCGGCGCCGCCGCCACCCGCGCCGCCGCTTCACGCCGACACCCACCTCGGCGCCGGCGGGTCGGTCTGACGCCCTTTGGACTGCGGCGGCAACGACGCCGCTTTGGCTTGCGGCGAAGCCGCCGGCAAACCAATGTGCTCCGCACAAAGCCAAAGCGGCGTCACGACTTCCGGCGCCGCCGCACTCCATATGAGCCACTCCTCCGACAACCCTCCCCTCCCTCCCGACCGCGGCCACCTCGCCACCGAACACCGCCTGCCCGCATCATCATCCCTCGATGAACTAAGCATCACGCAAACCCTCGAACTGATCAACGCCCAGGACCGCCTCATCGCCGACGCTGTGCGCCAGGCAATCCCCGCGATCTCCGCGCTGGTGCAAGTCATCGTGCGCGGCATGCGCGACGGCGGCCGGCTCATCTACCTCGGCGCGGGCACCTCCGGCCGGCTGGGCGTCCTGGACGCCAGCGAATGCCCGCCCACCTTTCAAAGCGATCCCAATCAGGTCATCGGCCTGATCGCCGGCGGCGACTCGGCCTTACGCAAGAGCAGCGAAGACGCCGAGGACGACCCCGCCGGCGCCCATGAGCAACTACGCAAGCTGAATCTATCCCGGCACGACACCGTGATCGGCATCGCCGCCGGCGGCACCACGCCCTACGTCCTGGGCGCCCTGCACTACGCCAAATCCCAATCCGCCGCCACCGCCCTACTCTGCTGCACCAAACCCCCGCACCCCAAGCCCAAGCACCGGCATGCCCTGTCCTCAGGGCTTGCCGGGGATCCCCTTGAGAAGCCCCGGCATGCCCTGTCCTCAGGGCTTGCCGGGGATCCTCCCGAGTTTGCCGGGGACCCCCAATCCCTCCCCCCCGATCACCTCATCCCCCTCCTCGTCGGCCCCGAAGTCCTCACCGGCTCCACGCGCATGAAAGCCGGCACCGCCACCAAACTCGCCCTGAACATGATCACCACCACCACCATGGTGCAACTGGGCAAAGCCTGGGGCAACCTGATGGTCGATCTGCGCGCCAGCAACGCCAAGCTGCGCGACCGTGCCGCCCGCATCCTCCTCTCCCAGTGCCCCGACCTGTCCCGCCCCGACGCCCTGGCGCTCCTGGACCGCGCCGCCGGCCACGTCAAGCTGGCGCTGGTGATGCATCAACGAAAGCTGGACCGACCCGCCGCCGAACAACTGCTGGCCCAACACGCCAACCAACTGCGCCCGATCCTCGGTCCACCCCTCTAGCGCCAGCCGCACCCTAACAAAACCGTCCAAGGCGCGCACAGAATTACATTTTGA
>JBBDMX010000075.1:0-18381 GCA_040878035.1 Phycisphaeraceae bacterium
CCAAATGGGGAATTCTAATTGTCGCCAGAGGGGAATTTTAATTGTCGCTGATCACACCAGCGATACGACGGCTACACCTGGGCTGATCTGCCGGTGATCGAGCGTGTGGAGGTGGCGGCGGGCAAGGTGATTGGGAAGGACTGGGTCTGGTCGGGCAAGCTCATCTGCGTCGAGTCGCTCCGGATCACCGCGCATGCCAGCGATGGCAGGGTGTTTGGTTCTGATGTCTGCATGGCCCTCCTGCCCGAGACGGCGCGCGAAGAAAGGAATCTTGGATTTCCGGATACCGAGGTGTACGTCACCTGGGCGGCCCGCAAGCGCCTGAGCGATACCGACCTCTGGTACCACCTGGGTGGTTACAACGACGATGGTGATCCCTGGGACACGCAGCAGTGCGACTTTGCTCGACAGCTCGCGGCATTCTGGACCCAACTGATGGGTCCGGACGAGATGCAGCGCCAGCGCTTGCTCGAACCCACCAACGACCTGACCCGCAACTGGTGCACCATCACCCTTGGCCATACCGGCCAGGTCACCATTCACCTTAAGAACGGCAAGAAGAAAGTTCTTGTACCCCCCAGGCAGAGAGGAGATGCACCATGATGAAACTCATCATCACCGAGACCGGCGCCGCCGTGGAAGTCGTCTGTGTGGTCTACGGCCGGCGCCGGCAGGGGGTCGAGGAACGTACCCGCAAGCAACTGCGGCAGATCATCCAGCAGGTGCTGTATGACCATCCCCGGGCGACGGTCGATTGTGACATGGCAGAAGCCCTGCGACGGGGGTATTGGTCGGCCGACCTGGGCTGTGAGGAGTTCACCGTCCGTGTGCTTGAGCCCGAGCAGACTGAGGCGATCGACACCTCGGTGATCGAGGTTGCCGTTGAGGGTGGTCTTATCGATGAGGTCAAGACTCCTGCCGGCGTGGAAGTCATCGTGCGCGACTACGACACGGACGGCATGGATGAGGATCGCATGGAGCATGACCGGGAGGGCCGGCGCTGCCTGGTCTCCCATTGGAGAGGCGGCGCCTCATGATGCCCAATGCCGAGTCGTAGTCGCCCGGTTGATCAGCGAGGCTCAAGCACCCACAGGTAGCTCGAACGCACGTGGTTGTCATTCTCCGCCAAGTAGACTCGACCATGATCGTCCACGGCTAGTTCGTGGATCCGTGCGGGTCGTTCGCCGATGTTGGGATCGACGAGTGGTCCCAGATCATCGATCTTGTCGGTGCGAGGGTCCCAGCGGATGACCTGGGTGTGGCCCTTCATGCCTCCGCCGCCGTAGAGGACGCCGCGGGCGTCCAACTGCAGCGCCGGGAATCGGCTGGTGGCCATGACGTGGGCGATCTTCTCGACGCGGGCAGTCTCAACGTCGATGCGGCAAAGGACGCCCGCGACGGTTCCCGCGTAAATGTAGCGGTCGCCGTCGTAGGCCATGGAGTCGCAGAAGCCGAAGTCCTCGCGATGGCGCGTCTCGGCCAACGCCACAGTGGCATTGGCCGGCTTGGGCGGATCGGCGATGAGCTGCTGTTCATCGCTCTTGCGCGCCAGCCCGTGCTCAAACCAGTCGAAGTGGTCGGTATCGGGGTTATACTTGAACAGGCGGATGGGGACTCTGCCGATGGTCTCGTCCCACGCGCGGGTCTCGGCATAAGTGCCCCAGAGGCAGCCGTGCTTGTCGACCACGGCGTTGTGCGGCTGAGCGAACATGATCGCATTGCCGATGTAGGCTAATCGCCTCCCCGTGCGTGTCGCCAGATCAAACCGCACAACGAACTCGGCTGGATATGTAAAGGCGTAGACGATGCCACGTGCAAAGTCGCCAGCAATCGATTGGATGTAGAGGTGCGGTTCGGGGATGCCCAGCATCTCGTAGGCGTCTTCGGCCGGGCTGTAGCGAACCAGCTTGCCGCCCGGAGCGGCGTGCTGATCGTCCGCGTCATGCAGTAACGACGTGCCGAAGTAGAGGCTCGCATCCACCGGATTCCATAGCAACGTCCGGTGAATCTTCGAGTCGAACGCATCGGTCCATCGCTGCGTGCGCAGGCAGTTGAAGCAGCCGTGCTCCGGGTCGAAGCTGTAGAGCAGGTCTCCATCGATCGAGTTGAGCCCGCAGTAGAGCCGGCGATCATCGGAATTCCACCTGAGAGCGTCGAAGCTAATCCAACCGTGACGCCAATTGTCATCGGCAGCAAGTTGGCGATAGCTCCATTGACCGGCAATATGGTCATGCCATCCAAGGAGGACAACGTCACGAAGGGCGTATGCTCGGCAGTGGCTTCTCATCGCTGTATATTCGGTCGTGAGGGCTATCAGGGCATTCCGCAATACAAGGTGATTGAGCAGAGAAACACCTTGGTCATTTAACCGACTCGAGAGCACCTCTGCTGGTCTTCCTCGCTGGCCGCCGCCAACTAAGGAAGCGATTTCGGTCGCAGGCGGACGATCTGTGCCGCAATCTCCCGTCGCAAGGCAGTGAGGTCTCCATTGATGTCGATGTTCTTGAGCCACGCCGATACGGCTTGACCATCGGCAGAGCTGTCCACGTGGTCGAGCACATCCAGCAGCGTGCTGAGATATCGCAGATCGTCGACCGCCTCGCGATAGCCCTCCCATTGCACCGTGTCGATGACGCCATCTGCAGTCGGATATGCCATGACGTGATCGCGGTAGCGGCCGGGGTTATCGAAGTCGTCCCAGATGTCCCCATGCTCGGGCATTTCGGCCTGGTAGGCGTAGGTGCAGGCGCCGTCCTCGCCGCGTTTCCAGAGCATCAGACCATAGTTGCGACGGTAGCTCTCTGGATCTTCCACGCCCCCTTGGGGGCGACCATAGATCCAGATCCGGTGCCCCAACGCTTGGCTGCGACGGTACTCGCCCAGTGACGGTGCCCGCTTGCCTGAGAGACGGCCGTCGTACACGATCGCGCAGGCGAGATATTCGCCAACTTTGTCGAAGTATCCTGGATCACATGCAACCGCAACTTTTCCGCCAGCGTCGTGCAGCGCCTTCAACAGATCGCGCTCGGCCGCGAGCTCCTGGCCGACGGCTTCATCGATCGCATAGAACATCAGCTCCGGATAATCGTTCTCGCGGCAGAATTGTTGCGCCGCGCGCAGAGTCTGCAGGGACTGCTCCCGGATGTCCCGTTTCTCTGCGAATGTCTTGGCCTTGACATATTGCCGGAAATGACGATCCACGGGCGTGTTGAGAACGATAATCGGCCCATGAAGAATCCCCGCCCTGCGGCGGATCTCGAAATCCTCCCGCAGACGCGAAAAGTCAAAACTCCCATCGGCCCTGCGCGTGAAGCCCGTCTGCGAAACAGGATTGCGGATCCCGTGCTCGCGCAAATTGGCTAGCTCCAACTCGAACTGCCGCAGCGTCTTTTTCGCCCCGTGCAACCGCGGCGGATCTTGCACTATCGTCCCACGATAATAGATTGAGCTGTCCCAACGCGATTCCGCCAAATCGAATGAATATACTTCGAGTCGTATCGGCATCTCCAAGCCTGGCGCGTTGTCGAACGACAGAGTGATAGTCCCGGCATATGTACCGGATGGCGCATCGGGCGGAACCCTCACCGTCAGCCAGACCTGCTGGTTCGACCCTTCGGGGATGTCACACGGCTTCAGCTCAGCGGCGTCGCGCGGATCCACAGGCGACTTCAACATGTTGCGTGGCGCCTTGGGATCAACAGAAGCCGAGACGAATGTTAGATCCTTCAACAACAGCTCCGGCACGAGTTGCGGTCGCGTGCTGATGTCGATCTCATAGCCTGCCTGCCACCAGCGCTTGACCCAGCGCACATCAACCGCCGATGCGGAAATGGTGGCGCGGTCAGAATGAAGGTCGGAGACGGCGATGGTCGCGCCATGGAGCGCTTTGGTGGCCTCGATTACCAGCGATGCCGGCTCATACTCCCTGCGGCAGGCGGCAAGGCGCACCGACGCCGCTGGTGCCGCACGAGGTGGAAGCCGGTTGGGCAGGATGCGATCGCGGCGGGTTGGGTCATTCACGCCGATCCAGTACGGCAGCGCACTCCACGCCTGCGGGTATTCCGCAATACCCACCAACACATTGGCGGCATTTACAAGCTCGCGTAGGCTCGCCTCACTATCATCGGCTCCACACGATCTAAGCAGTTCGGTGATTCGCCGGATCGCACTCGACGCTTGCGGGAATACCGCGGTACCCGCCGCCGGCTCGGCATGGTCGACGTCACGCAAGCGGTCCACGCTGACACTTTGTTCCAGCTTGGTCGCCAGGTCGTTGCACAGTTTCCGGAGCGACGGCTGCAGTTTGGCCAGCGCTGGCTGTGGTGATATATCCTGTGACAACTGCAGAAGCTGTGCGCGGTGCGTCTCGATAGTTCTCTTTACACGTGCCGACCGTACGGCCTCCGCCTCGCTACGCTCGCGTTCCATACGCTCGATTGTTCTGCCGTAGCGAGTCCACAGTCTCTTATCAAACGCCGCCTCGAATCCTTGCGGCAGGTCGGCAGTGATGACGATATCGTCGATCAAAAGCACAGCCCGGCCGTTAGACGACGTCCAACTGCGATCGAGGTAGAGCCCGAAACCGTCGATGTATGCGTCGTCCGGGACCGGAGTCTTGTAGGGGTCCTCAGGCGCTCCGAAACGGGTCGTGTCGGCAGCTACGGTTTCCCATCCCCCGGTTTCTTGCGACCGCCCAGATCTGAAATCCCGCCACAGCCGCTGATCGAAATCCTGCCCCGGCGCGACGTAAGAAACCGCAAGGATCGTGTTGCTCTTTCCCGTCCAGACTCTCGCGGTAACCTTGGGGTTCGCTGAAAGCGGTATCTGAATCGGCAGGCGCCAATACACTATCGCGCTGTTTGCCGCGAGCGTGGCGTCAAGCTTCAGCGCCAACGCCCCCGACGCCGTGTTGCCGGGAAGAGGGGTGCAGGCATGAATGTCCACGTATCCCGGTCGAAACTGAGGCTGCTTGGCCCATTCGGTCGTGGCGTCGTCTTCAAAACCGCATGAAAAGACGATTCGATGTTCCTCCGCCCAACAGGTGCAGGCTATGCCCAGAACAACACTCAACGGGAAGTACCATGTGTACATTGTGGGTGAACCTGGTCTTTGAAATCTCTTGTATTGAAAATGCCGGCTCAATGTGCTCAATCGTCACCGCGAGGGTAGAGGCGCGGAGAAAAGGTGGCGAGCCAGCCCCACCATTCGTCATCGCAATCGCTGAAGAAGGGCAGCCGCCCATCAGGTCGTCCGGAGCGGAAGGCGCGGGCGTGTCCATCGAGGTAACCGACGTTGATTGGCCTGGGCTGCGGATGAGCGACAGGACGGTCCGTAATGAGAATGGCCTCGCTGGGGAGCGAGGCGTCGTCTACTTTCTTACCCCAATGCTCGATCGAGCCCGTAGATGGGGCATTGGACGGCGGCTCACCTTGTCGCGCAAACTTGCCGTTATAGGAATAGCTAATGCCGATTGAACTGTAGATGTCCACCGACTCGGGACAGACGAATACCGTCGACATGCCCTTTGTAACATACGGATTGTAGGGCTGCTGCCCCACGTATCGAAAGAGCGCTGCATACAGCACGTGCGGATTCAGGTACTGTGAATGCTGGGCAATCACGGGAAAAGCGTCGTTGGGAAAATTCACCGCCCCCGGGACGCGATCGTCCGAATCCGCGGCATAGCTATGAGACGCCAGCAGAACCTGGCGCTGACTCGACAAGCATCGGACGCGCCGGGCCACTCCTCTTGCATGCTGTAACGCCGGCAGCAGGAGCGCAACCAACAGCGCCACGATCGCAATCACGACCAGAAGCTCGATGAGTGTAAAACCTGGTGTCCGCCTCATAGCACACCTCGAGCGGTAGCAGGGACCTGCGCCGCCCACGGATGCGGCGCGCGTGACTAAATGAATCATCGCGATTCATGGCGACCGCGCCTGGTGCTTAGCACCAGGCCGCAACACAACAGCAGCGACATGGCACTGGGCTCGGGGACCACCACCCAAGTTAAGGCATATTTGTCGGCCAGATAGGCCCCCACCAAGTCGCGCTGCGCCTCGCTGAGAACACTATTGTAAATGAGGATTTCGGCCACATCGCCGCTGAAGTTCGCCCGGTTGGGCAAGTTGAAAATATCCGCACCCAGCATCACCTTATTGGTGTTGGACAGAGTGCTGTTGGTATTCGTCGCGGAGTTCTGCAGCGTACCGTCCAGGAACAGCGCCATGTCATTTGAGGCCTCGGCGGCCACGTTGGATTGAGTGGCGGCCAGGATGCGGAAGCTGTTTATGCCCGGCCCGAGCACGCTGTTGGCATGGCGGAAGGTTGAGGTTTCCGTGGTCTTGGCCAATCCCGGGCGCAACGTTCCGTTCTCATCCGACATCAACGGGCCGTTTCCATCGGCGGTCGGGTTGATTACCGCAAAGAAGGTCAGCCCACCGGTGATCTGCAAGCTCGACCAGCTTTGCCAAGTGCCGTTGGGTGCGTCCAGCAGGCGCATTTCCTGCAGGTGGTTGGCGGTGCTGTTGGTGAAGCGGACCACGGACTGTCCGTTTAGGACATTGCTCTGGTGCGTTGGCAGACTGCTGCCTGCCTGCGCCACGCCCAGGCTGTTGGGTGCGCTGCTGCTATCGGGCCAGACAGTCACGCCTTGGCCGTTGGCGTGGCCCAGGCCGGGCAGAATATCCGCCTTGAGCCAGACCTGCAGGCCCGAGATATCCTGAGGGCTGAACGAGTCAGCCTGTACCGCAAGCGGTGCGGCTAATATGCCAGCAAGAATGGACAGAGCAGCCAGTTGCATGGGTTGAGTCTTCACTCGCATGATTCTCTCCTTTGACAAAGAATTGACGGAAACGATCCACACGAAGGTGCAGAAAGACGCGCCACGGCGCCTACACGGTTATTTACAGCTATCCCGCTTGATGAAGTCCATTGGAAGCACGACCGAGCGAGGCTGGTAATCGCGCTCGTGATTGCCCAGAAGTTCGAGCATCATGCCCACCGCCTCGCGAGCGATGCGCCGACGCGGGAATGACACCGTCGCCAGTTCCACCGGAGCCGCCAGGCAGAGGTCCAGACCGATGAAACCGATGACGGCGATGTCCTGAGGGACACGCAGGTTCATCGCCAGCAGCTTCTTGATCACGCCGGTCGCGACGGTGTCGTCGGTGACGATCACTGCGTCGGGTCGGTTGGGTCGGCTCACCAGGCTTGGCGATAGTTCGAAGCCCTCGGCAATCGTCCATTCCGGATCACGTAGGCGCACCAGCAGATCGAATTGCGGCTGTCGATTGGCGCGGAGATGAGCATCCTGCCAGCCGCGGATCTTGTCGCGGGTGATCTGGTCATCCGCTTCCTGCACGACCAACGCGATGTTGCGACGCCCGGAATGAATCAGGTGTTCCGTTGCCTCGAGAATGCCGCTGTACCGGTCGATCTCGACGCGGCTGGCGCCTTGCGGAACGTGGGTGGACTCGGGCGTGTCGATCAGGACGGTGGGTACGAGCACCTCTTCGCGGAAGGCCCACGGTTGCGATGGCCAGAAGACGAACATCCCGTCCACCATTCGGTCAAGAAGGTTGGCCAGCGCCTTGGACTGATCGGCAGGCTCCTGTCCCTCGTGCGGCTCCAGCAGCACGTGGTAACCGGCGAGTTGCGCTTCTTCATAAATGGCCCGGATGACGTCCACCACGTACCCGTTGGGCAGCGCCGGCGAGATCAACCCGATGGACTTGCTCGCCCGCTGGCGCAGGCTCCGTGCCAGCCCGTTGGGCCGATAACGCAGCCGGCGTGCCGCTGCCAGGACCCGCTGTGCGGTGGAGTCGCTGATCAGGTCCCGCTTGGCGCCCATGACGTAACTGGCGGTGGTGGTCGACACATCGGCCAGCTTGGCCACGTCGGTAAGTCGCGCTCGGGGAATGGACTGCTGTGAAGTCATAGTTGTATCGTTTCAAATCATACCAGTGCCGCATTCAGATGTCAACAAGAATCTCACTTACTTGCTTCCTTTGGATCAGAGCGTCGCTCAGAGCCGATTGCTGAGCTGGGGTAGATTGTATCGTTTCAAGCATAATTAGCAGGTGGCGTCGGCCTTAGCCGGCGAGCCAATGCTGACCACCGCATACTGGTCCAGCCGATCCAGCACAAAGCTCACGACACCCCCCTCCGCGTGCAACGCCTGGATGTCCAACGCGCCCCCGTCCGGAGTATCGGCTTTGACATGCGGTACCGCCTTCTGCGGCTCTGGCAGTTCGATCCTCACTTTGACCGGCCGCGCCGGCAGATTGTGGTAGTTGAGAAGGTGGACAATTATCAGCGAGTCATCACGCCGCTGACGCACATTGGCCAGGACGAACTCGGCCTCGACCTGAACACGCGGTGGTCCGGCCAGGCGCGACAGGTGCTGGCCGATGCGCCTGGACTGGGACGCTTCGGCATGCTGGCGCGCGCCGTCGAGATCCGGACACTCCGATTCGGTCGCGTGCAGAGGCCAGCATTCATCGGCCGCACCATCGAACGCCGCCATCGCATCGCTCAACACAACGACTCTACCACCCGCCGAGCGAAATGACGGCAGCGTTTCGAGCATCGCCTGCGTGGGTCCTGCGAAGCCGATCACCACCAATACTCGATAGCGCGACAGATCGACACGTTCCATCGCACGCACATCAATGATGTCGTAGAGCAGGCTGGAGCGTGTCCACTCGTCAAGGACCGCAGCAGCCCAATTCGGCCCGAGCACCAGTACGCCGATACTCGCCGCCGAATCCGTGTCGCAATACAAATGGGAACGTGCATCCAGAAACGCGTGAGCCCGTCCCACGGCTTCCCACTGATCGACCGCCTCAGGAATTCCCTGTGCGTACGCGATGCTGCTATAGCCTTCGACAAACCACGCAGCCGAGGCACCGAATGCCGCGGCTTCGAAGATGTGCAGACAATGCGTGCGCGGCCGTATCCCTGTGGTCACCGATCGCGGCAGCTCGTAAAACATCGGCTTGCCCGGCAGCGATCCGCCGGTATAGCGCAGGGGGTTGCGAATTGAAACAACGTCCCATTGGCCATTGGCCTTGACACCCGAAAAGGAAAAGCCCCACTCGTTGTAGATGACATCCACCAGATCAGCGAGCATAAAATGGTGAGGGCGGTGGTACAAATGCAGGTTCAGCATCAATGGCGCTGAAGATCTCAACTCTTGCCGGAGAAAGGCACGGAGCTGGGGCAGGAATACAAGCAAGTCTTCTGCAGGCGCCTCGCAGTTATCGTAGAAAAAGGCATCGACGCCCGCTTCATGCGCCAGCGTCATGCGACGTTTGGCCAGCTCAAACCAGGCGGGATGTCGCAGGTTCGCCAGTCGGCGTTGAGGCCGATGCTCGTATGTAAGGTCGATGCCACCCTCGCACAGCGACCATGCCGCCGCCCCGGGGACACTTCGCTCCATCTCCTCCCAGAACATGTTGTTGCAGGACATATAAGCGGCCACATGAATTCCCGCCGCATGAAGCATTGCCCGTGCATCACGCGCTTCTTCGAATTGTGCCTGCTCGTACTCGAGTGAAAATCCGACATTCCACGTGATCCAGACCCAGTTGATCCCGGCGCGCCGCAATGCCGCGATCATCTGAGGTAGGTGCCCCCGATAACATTCACGTGCAAAGGCGGTAATCTCAGTGGTCATTCCCAGTTTGTGCCACCCCGAGGCGATCGCCTTTTCGGCATGTCGGATTCCGCCGTCGAACCGGGCGAAATGAAATCGCCCCTGCTTCGCCCAATCGGGTAGTTGATCCGGGCGAGCCGCTAGGGCCGTCGGACATCGCCACTGTGACGGGTCCTCACCGGGAACCCATCGATCGACACGGCTGCGCATGGTACAAGGCGCGATTGACCGATCGCGATACAGACCGGAGCCGACGATGAACTGATCTAACTCCGTTCGCAGGAATCGCCATGCACCGGTTGCGCGAAAGGCTGGGACAACGCCGCGCTGCGTGAGCGCCAGAAGCACATCCGTGCTGGTGCGCAGATGCGCCGCGGCTTCATCGGCATTGAGCCATGGTTCCATTCGCTAACCTGTAGTGCGGCGGAGCGTGGAGCCGTGCAAGCAAGGACGGCGTGATGCGCTTGCCGACCAGAAAGACTTTGCGGTCGGCATGCCAGAAGACGTCTTCGCCGCCCCACTGCGTGAAGCTCGAGTACACCCCGATATCTGTTCGCCCCAAAGGCCCGATCCCCACGCCATCATTATCCATGAATGGCCGCGAGGCGCTGAACCAAATCGGCTGTACCGCGTGAGGACGAAACTCCCCCACCGCCATAAACGCCGGGCGACGATTCCTGGTCGTGTCCTCCGGCTCGCAGCCTTGGAATCGCCCGTCATTGTTGTGGTGGACTAGCACGAAACGCCCGTCAGATAGCGCGTAGATGGGACAACAGCACAATGGTTGTCGGATCGGTTCTCCACCGTCACGACGCCTCAGGACTTTGGGGGGCGCCCAGGCGTAACCATCGTCGTGGGAAACGCTATACCAGATGAATCCGGTCATGGTGCGCATGACGCAGAACAACCGTTGATCCGGCAAACGGACGAGGCTGGGTTCCTGGGCAATGCTCAACGAGGCATTGCTGTAGTGCGGCACGCGCAACGCCTGATCTGCCGACGCCGAACAACTGATGAGGATTTGAGTCGGCAACGGGTCGTCGTCGATGTTCTCGAATCGCATGAACTCGACGACCGACTCCCAGGCGGTCCACGAGTCGATGTGCGGCGGCGTCCTCCGAGCCTTGCTGACCCAACGCGTCAGGCCCGTGAACCAGCGCCCCGCGAGGTCGCGAATCGGCGTTTGCCACACGACCCAATTCGGCGGGATGCCCGCGTCCGGGTGGTCGTGGCAACTTCGCGGCATTGGAATGGTCGTCGGGGACGACCAGATCAATCCGCCATCGTCGCTGTAAATGCAGTCCATGGTTCCCGCCCAACAGGCAAACGGATCGCTGTGAGCGTCCTCGACGCCCTGGTGCTGGTGATAGATGACGTACAGCCGGCCGGACTTGGATACGAGTGGAAACGCCCAACTCGCCGGTAGGCCGTCACCCAGCCAGCGCGGCCCCACCAGGTGCATGGGGGCCCGCCATACACGTCCGCCATTGAGCGACCGGGCAAACATGATCCGGTGATCGCCTGCTCCTTCGTAGCTGCTCTGGGTCCACACCGCCAGCAGCTGCCCATCGGAACCTGGGAACACCAGGAAATGCTCGTTGCTGGTATCACACATTCTGCCCCGGCGACCCAATGGACAGTAAGCGACATAATCGGGTTGGCTTCGTCGTAGCTCGACGCCCATGTCATGATCGATGGGGGGGTGTTCAATCTGCATTCGTCTCGTCCACTATTCGCACCGCGCCATCTCAGCATGGGGCAGCACCAGCATGTCCGGGTCGTCGTTTATTGAATCCTTACAACAACGCAGTATAGGCCAATCGCACTGCGGATGTCAAACGCCTTCACTTCAAACCGGAGCTGATAATATGCAACTATTGTTATTATAGGTGTATATATTGCATATGCGGACGAATAACTGGAGGAGCGTGACACGTCGAATCGGCGGACAGAGCCAGAACTTCTGATAGTTGCAAGGATTCACTCTTCACCTATAATGGATGGCGTGGACTGGCCGTCGCCGCCTTAGGCAGGAACCCGCAGCATGACACAAGCGACTCTCGCCTCGCCGCGGATGCGAATCGCGCTGACTCTCGACGGCGGTGGTGTGGCCCGGCGGCGGTGGCCGATCACGCAAGGTGTGCCCGTGCCCGACGGTGTGCTCGCCCCCGGCGCGCCCGTGCGCGTGGTTACTGAGGACGGCACCCCTTTGCCGACCCAAGCAATCTGCCTGGCGACGTGGCGACCAGACTGTCGCTTCGCCAAATGGCTGCTGGTGGACTTTCAGGCCGATGTGCCCGTCAGCCCCCAAACCGTGTGGCTCGAACTTGATGCGCCGCAGCCGCCCCCACCGCCCGAGCACGCAGTCGCGGTACACCATCTCGATGGCGATGCACGGCTGCGCATCAACACGGGCACCATGGAGTTGGAGCTGAGAAGCGACTGTCCCGATGTGTTTAGCAACTGTCGCGTGCAAACCCCCAACGGCTGGAGCAACATGTGGCCCGAAGCTATGCGGCCCACGCTCTACGTGTCGGATCAGAATCACACGCGATATCAATCTCCCTCGCCAGGCATACTCCCGAAGATGGCCATCGAGGATGCGGGTCCCTTACGTGCATGCCTCCGCATCAGTGGCATCCATGCCTGTGGCGACGACAGAATGCTGTGTCCCTTCATCCTGCGCCTGCACCTTCATGCGGGGCGAAGCGAACTTCGCTTGTTCCATACATTCATCTTCGACGGAGATCCGGAAAGGACCGGTGTGACCGAGATCGGGATGACCTGGCCGGTTGACTCCGGATCGCATGAATGGTGCGGCTTCGGCGGCCACACGCAGCCCCATCTCCTGTCAGGTGACGGCGAGGCGACTTTACTGCACGACTCAGACAGGACCTATTGCCTGGCGCAATCGAGCCATTTGACCAGGTATAACGGCCGCGCTCCCGGTTGGGCCGCACTGGTTGGTACGCGTAGTACGCTCGTCGCCGTCATGCGTGACATGCCTCTGATGTACCCGAAGGCGCTGCGCCTCGCCGAGAGGTGCCTGGATCTACAGTTCTGGCCTGGCGGCAACCAGGAGCACCTGACGTTCCAAACTCCGTTTCGCGAAGAAGCGATCTTCTTCAATGGCACCCGTAGTGAGGCTGAGTTCAGACGTCTGGTCGAATCGCGGCCGACGGCTCCACTCAATCTCAAGTCGCTCTTCGTCCGCAGCGAGGCGGAGCTGATGTGGGTCGAATTGATGCTCAAGCAATACGCTCCCCATCGGCCGGCGTCGTACAACGACACCGGCACCGCCACCGGCTACGGCGCTGCAAGAACTCATGAATGCCTGCTGCAATTGTCCACCCACCCCATGTCGCCTGACGACGCGGATCATCTGGCGGCCTGTGTGAATTCGCCTGTTACGGCGCTGCCACTGGCATCCCACATCACCACCAGCGGCGCGGTCCGGCACGCCTACCCGTCAGACGACCCGGAGTTTGCCGCGGTTGATCGTGGGTTGGATGATCTGATCCACACGGTCGTGGTGGAGCCCCGCGAACGTTGCCGGCGCTATGGCATGTGGATGCATGGAAGTCTCATGGCATCGCATGCTACCGGCCCGGGCTACTGCTATCGATTTCATAAGGATCGCGACCCCCTGACGGTGAATCGCTTTGTTGGGCCCTACAACAATGAGAGCAACGATCAAGTGTGGAACCTGTGGATGTATGCGATCCACACCGGTCACCGTGATGACCTGCTGCTGGCAGCATCGGCCAGTAGTCAGATGGCCGATGCCGCCATAATCCACGTCGGTCCCGACGCGGGCCTGATGCACTATCACAACGCTCATCTCTGGAGCGGACCGCCCAGCCCATCGCACACCTTGACTTGCGGTCTTCTTCTGCATTACTACCTCACTGGCGATCGACGTCTGTTGGAGGTCGCACTCGAATCGGCCGATTGGGCACTGCGTACATCAGAGCTTGCCGGGATCATCTCGAACCGCGGCTATGCACTGCATCGCGAATACACGGCACCGCTCATCTGCCTGCTCGAAGCCTACCAGGCGACGTGGGATGACCGGTACGGCGACATTGCACTGCAAAGCCTGAACTGGCTTCTCGATACGGCGCCTCGTCCTGGCCTGCTGCCCATCTCCGTCTTCACCTGCGGCGAGCGAGGGGATGAAGCCATAGTCCAGCCATCCGACCGCCCCTGCTGCCATTACGCCACCGTCTATCCGCTCTACTACGACGCGTTACGACTGTGGAACCACGATGGCGTTCGCCAAACCGTGATTGCCGAAGCCGACCACATGGTCTGGCGGCAGCCGGTGCATCACTATCACACGCGAGACACGCTGGCGCAGGCGGTGCCCGATCTGCCCGACGTCCAGGTTTTCCCGATCGACGACACCTGGTACTGGACGAACTGGCCCCGACCGGATGTTCAGAATGCCGCCATCGTCGCCATCGCGTATGAACTGACCAAAGACCCCATCTACGCGGCATGGGCGAAGTATCTGTTGGAGCACTATTTCCTGGACCTCACGGTGCGTGTGGCTCAGCTTGCGCCGATCTCGTTCAGCTTCGTCGAGTTGGGCCAGCCCATCCCCGCGCTGATGTGGCTTGTTCACCAGGCGATGGCCAGCAGCCTCGACCTTTTGCGCGATGCCGAGCACCGTTGGCGCTATGGGCGGGCCGTGCGCGGGTGGCCCGTGTACGACGGTCCTCACGACTGGTTACCGCGCGACGCACTGCACTTCGACGCGGCAGGCTATGTGATCGGTCAGCAACCGGTCACCGACATCCCCCGTGCCGCGGGCATCGGGCGACCCGAGTTACCCAAGCGATCCCTGGGCGTCATCCCGGTTCACCGCGCGTATCGCTCGCGTTGAAGATCCCCCCCTGCAATCAGGAGCTATAGCACATGCGGATCAGTGTCACCTATCTCTATACGATTCAGAAGTTCGGCTATCCGCCTGGTCCCGGCGATGACCTAAAGGCAATCACTGAACTCAGCCGTATGGGCTTTCGCTACCTGGAAATGGAAGCACTGGGCCCCGAGCACGCGAGGCATATCCGGCAGGCCTGTCGAGAGCTCAAGGCATGCCTGGCCGACCATGGCATGCACGTCCACAACTTCTGCTGTGTGGATCCCGAGCTGGTCAATCTCGATCCGCATTGCAGGCGGGCCGCCTATGACGGGTTTCGTCGCACGGCCGAGACCGCTGCTGAACTCGGCGCAGAGACGCTGCACCTGGCGAGCTATCCGCCGCCGGTCAACTATCCCCATGGCTCGCCATACCAACTTGGTAAGACATACACCTTCGGGACCGCTCGAACCATTCATCTACCGGACGAGTTTCAATGGCAGGCAGTGTGGACCGCGCTGGTTGAGTCGTGCCGTCACACCGCCGACATCGCCGGCGAATATGGCCGCACCGTCCTCATGGAGCCTCGCGTGGGCGAGGTCATCTGCTCAGTCGATTCAATGATCCGCCTTCTGGACGAGGTCGATCGGCAGAACCTTAAGGCCAATTTCGACACCGCCCACTTCTCTGCCCAACGGGAGAACGTCATCCTCGCCTTGGCCAAACTCCAGGGCCGCTACGCCAACATCCACATTGCCGATAACGACCCTTCAACCGCGGAGCACCTGGGCATCGGCGAAGGCAGCATTGATTGGGATGAATTCTTTCGTGTTCTGAAGCTGCACGACTATCAGGGCTATCTTGGACTCGACCACGGCGCCCACAACGGGGATCTCGCCGGCGAGCTGCGCCGTTCGGCTGAAAGGTTGATGGTCATGGCTGGCGCCCGGGGGATTGCCCTTGAGGGACTGGAATGCGATCGGTGACCCCGAGTTCAGATCATGCGAACACTTCACACATTGCGACCGGCGAATTTGCAGCAACCCTGTGAGCCGCTGTACCCACAATGGCCCCTGGCCGAGCCTGAGGGCTCCCCACCGCCACGTTCGCCATGGACGACTCAGGGCCCGCTCTGCTTTGTCGGCGGCTGGGAGCCGTTGTCGTTCCGCAAACGCGCCGGCTATGCCTGGACCGATGAGGATGAAGCCTACGTGAAGGAGTTCTCCGATGCGGCCTTGGATGAGTACCGCCGACTCGGCGCCACCAGCGTCGTCATCCCCTACGCAAAGGGGTTTGGGCTCCTGGCGACGGGAAATGAACTAAAACAAGAGCGTGACATCATCCGCCGCGCCCACGCCAAGGGGCTGCGAGTCGCAACATATGTGCGAATTGACGCTCTGGTTCCGGAAACGGTGCGCGCCGAATGGCCCAATGTCGATCAATGGCTGACGCGTGGTTCAGGGGGACAACTCAGCGCCTATTCGCAGCAGCAGACCTGGCGCAAGCGCATATGCTATAGCCATCCCGATGCAGTGGCCTATCTTGAGTCGGTCTTGCGCTATGCCATCCTCACGCTCGAGACCGACCAGCTCCACCTGGACGGCTACTCACTTACGGCCGGACCGGCCGGTGCCTGTCGATGCACCAGATGCCTCTCCAATTACCGACGCTGGCTGAGATATCGATTCGCGACATCTGCCGAGAGAGAGGCATGTTTCGGCATCCTCGATGTCGAGCAGGTGGAATTCCCGGCGTTCGATGGAGGGTCGGGGCTTCCGCCGATCATCAACTCCCCTGACATTCGTGCGTGGTTCCAGTTTCAGTGGGAACGCGAACTGGCGTTCACGCGTCACGTGCGTCGCTTTGTCCGCTCATTGCACCCCGACGTGGCAATCAGCATCAATCCAATCCTGGGTGTGTACGAAAACGCCTCGGTGCTCCACGCCCAGCGAGCACAAGCCTTGCTTCCTTGGGTGGACCTGGTCTGGTGTGAAAACCCGTTTCATCTGCGTTTTGAGAATGGGCGGATCGTGTCACGGGTGGGGGCGCTAAAAGTGGTAAGGGAGGCCGGCTTGCCTATGTGCATGTACCACTGGGCGCGGACCCAGTCCCGTATTGAAGCAAGCGTAGCACTGAGCATCGCTGCGAACGGCGGACACGTGTCGTGCCTGGGGTTCACCTTCCGTTACCTGCCAAGTTGGCGATTGGCCGCGTCGGCCAAGACCAGGCTGTCGCAGTGGGTGCAGCAACATTGGTCGCTGCTTGGCAATACGCAGCCGATGGGTGATTTGGGACTGGTGCGTCATCAGCCGAGTCTGGCTTGGAATGGGCACCAGCCTTGGGAGGCGGTTGTAGGACTTGAAGCCCTGCTTACCCGCATGCATGTCCCGTGGCGATTGTTCGATCGCGTCGATCATCCGGGGCTGAATGACGTGCAGTCGCTACTGTTGGCCGAAGTCGAGAGTCTGAGCGATGTGGAGCTGCACCGCCTCAAGATGTGGGTTGAGGCAGGAGGACGGCTCTTCTTCACCACGCGCACGGGACGCTACGATCAGGAGCGACGACGCCGGCCACGGCATCCCATTTTTGACTGGGTTGACACATGGCGATCGGTCAACGACCGCATCGGGCCCGAGGACTGGTTTGCGTGGCTGCACGAAGACGTGATGGCGCTTCGGGAACTGGGCCTCGATGCGCTGGATGACTGGCCGCGCGACCTGCCGTCGGTGGCAACGCTGGGCAATGGCCGGCTGGGCTGGTGGCCCAGCATACGAAGCCGTGAGCCAATGTTGCCGCACCGGGTGCGCCCGTGCGATCTACAGCCACCCGCCGACGCCGAGGCGCTGCAGCAGGCGATTGAATCGCTGCACGGCCCATTCACGGTTCGCGTCGAGGGACCTCCGCAATTGCTGGCGGAATTCAACCGTCCCGCAGACGGCAATGGCCGCCTCATTCATCTAGTGCGTGTGAACGATGATGCCGATGCGGCTGTTGATGCCACGGTGCACTTTCAGGATGACCAGCCCAATCGCGGGGTCGTATGTCTATCCCCGGACGAGAAGCCGCCGCAGGTTACCTGTGACAAAGCAACAATCCACCTCACCCGACTCCACCGCTACGCCGTCCTCCATATTCCACAATGGACTCAGGTAGCCCAGCAACACTGAACTTTCCCACAAAGCCGCTGTCGGACGTTGCCTGATCCACAGGCCATCGACGGAGCGCCGCCAAACGGTATGCCACCTAAGTACAGCACCCCAGAATTTGGGGGCCGATAATCCGTGATGGAGCCAGCGGCCTCGAGCCGATCTTGCAGGTACTACGGGGAGCGGTTTATAGTTGACACCAGAATATTAAACAAACTTCTGGAAACACCGTTACGTCTGACACGACGCCCGACTTCTATGTGTCGCCTATAAACCGCTCCCCTTAGTAACTGGAAGAAGGAGCTTCCCATGCAAGGGCGAAGGACCGCACTGATCGTGGGGATGAATGAGGCCACGCGTTTCCAAATCCTCTTCTGGCTGCGCGCGACCAAGACCCCGCAAGGTCTGGCCAAGCGGGCCCGGGCCATGCTCCTGCTGGCCGATGGACAAAGCTACGCCGCCACGGCCCGGCAGGTCTCCATGCGCGAGCGGCACGTCCGCAAGTGGGCCAAACGCTTCCTGCGCCAGGGTCCGGCGGGGCTGTACGACGCTCCCCGCTCCGGCCGGCCGCCGGTCTTTTCCCCCCGAAGTGGCCATCCATTTTGTCAAGATCGCCTGCGAGTTGCCGGATAGACTGGCCATTTCGCTGTCTCAATGGGATTGCCGGGAATTGGCTCGTCAGTTGGTGGCCTAGGGGGTGGTGGCCGGCATCT
>JBBDMX010000076.1:0-14730 GCA_040878035.1 Phycisphaeraceae bacterium
TAACCTCTCCCTCAGAAGGGAGAGGGACCGGAAAAGCCATATGCAATTGCCCTGCCCCGTTCCATGCGGCGGCTTGGCGTTTGCCGCGGTTATGGTAAAAAGAGTGCAAAGCATCGTCAGCCGTCACCGGGGACTACCTAAGGCCACGCTATGGCGTCACCGTTTGGGGGGGGCAAGCCCCGTATCGGCCTGCGGCCCGCGCTTCGCGTGGCGCTGGTCTATGGCGTCCTTAGCGCGGTGTGGGTTCTAACTAGTGACCTGCTAATGACCGGTGTGCCCTGGTTCCAAAATCATCTCCAGGCTGTGTCCATCATCAAGGGCTGGGGGTTCATCGGGTTCACCGCGGTGCTGCTCTACCTGATGGTGGACCGCTACATTGCCACGATTGCCCGCCGGGCCGAGGCTCTGCGGCAAAGCGAGGAGGACGCCCGCCGGCTCGCCGAGACCCGCCGCGTGCTGTTGCGCGAGCTGGACCATCGCGTTAAGAACAACCTGGCCAACCTCTACTCGCTGCTCAAGCTCTACGAGCGTTCGGCACGCGACGCCCAGCACCTGGCGCAGATGATGGGCGGCAAGATCCTGGCGATCAGCCGGGTGCACGAAATCACCGTGGGCAGCGAGCACCGCGGGCTGGGCTTGCGCGACCTGATCTTCGCCATGGCGGACCCGACGGTGCCGTCGCTGGCAGCCGCCGACGCCCTGGATATCCAGGGTCCGCCGCTGATGGTCTCCTCGCGGCAGGCGGCGCCCATGGCCATGATCCTGCACGAGCTGTTCATCAACAGCCGCAAGTACGGGGCGCTGTCGGTGCCGCAGGGCCGGGTGACGATCACCTGGAGCGAGCAAGGCGCCACCAAGGCGGGGCTGGGCTTTCGCCTGCTGTGGAGCGAAACAGGCGGCCCGCCGCCGGCCACGACAATTCAGCGCGGCGTGGGCATGGAACTGCTCGAGGGCCTGGCGCGATTCGAGCTGGCGGGGAAGGCCGAAATCGCACTGGAACCCACGGGCTTACGTTACACGCTCGACGCCGTGATGGACCGCGTGGAGGCGCCAGAGGGCGCCAGCCCGCATTAGCCCAAGCACCAGCGGTGCGGACGTGGGACGAACGAAGAACGAGGAACGATGTAAAGCCGCGACCATTGGTCGCGCCGAATGACCCGATTGCTGTAGAATACATCGAACCGGGAGGTCACATGCATCGCCAACGGGGCTTCACATTCACGGAAATGCTGGCACTGACCGCGTGCCTGGCGGTGATCATTGCGATTGCGCTGGCAATGCTTCCGCGTCAACGTCGGGTCACGAGGAATATTTCGAGCAAGCCCCAGATCACAGGTATCGTTCAGGGCTGCATCCTTTACGCTCAAGGCAATGGCGAGCACTACCCCGGCCTAGACCTTGACGGCAAGATTACCGACGCCTCCGTCGAAGGGCGTATGAAAATACTGCTCGACGGCAACTACTTCACCCCCGAGTACGCGGTCAGCCCATCCGAGCAAGACCCCGCCATTCAGAAATGGCTTGGTTCGGGACCGTTCACAGCCAATCATCACTCGTATGCCATTCTCCAGATTAGCACGACCGGTGCACGACGGACTGAGTGGGCGGCGACCGTCAATAAACTGGCGGCGGTCGCATCCGATCGCAATACCGGCAGCGACGCATCCGCCGGCGCGCGCAGCATTCACCACACAGGCAAATGGATTGGTCACGTTGTCTACAACGATATGCACTTCGAATTCAACAAGCGTCACGTGCTGCGCAAGACCCAATACGGCTCAGTCATCAATCAGAACGACAACCTCTTCGACGCCGCGGGCGCCGACGACGCATACATGATTCACAGCGGACAATGAGCCGCACCGGCGCCACGACGGCATTCAGCGCAGCGGCGTCACGCCGTCCAATGCGTGAACCGGACCGGCGCTCGTCGCCAGTCGAGCATCGTCGCCGGGGATGCGGTCGCCGTCGGCGGAGGACAAGCGCGGCAGCGTCAACGGTGGGTGGTCGGCGACCCACATCAGCGGGTCGCTGTTGCAGCCCGCCGCCGCACTCATCAGAATCAACACCGTTCCCCACGCCGCCGACTTCACCATGCGTCTGGCCATGACAGGTGCTCCCGCCTCCGTTCACACCAAGCCCAATAACGCTTTGTTCGGCCACGGGGGCGGCTGACTCAAGTTCGCAGCGATATTGGGCGGCAATCCAACTTTCGCAGGCCGTATAGTCGACAGAAACGGCATATTTGGCGATTGGGCGACCTGGAAACCCGGGGCGGCGCAAAGCCTCTGCCCCGGCTTGGGTTCGCGCGGTTCCACATCGCCACATCGCCACATCGCCACATCGCCAAATCGGTAGAATCGAGGGGAACCACCGAGGGACGCTGATTCGTGAAACCCGTCACCGCGCTGATGTACGACCCGATCTCCAAGGCCCACGACACCGGCCCGGGCCATCCTGAGCGGCCCAGTCGCTGCGACGCGGTGATCGACGCGCTCCAGCAGGGCTGCCTTTACGACCAGATGCTGCGCATCGAGGCACGCGAAGCGGAGATGGACGAGCTGGTGCGTTGCCACGACAAGGACTACTTGGCGCAGGCGCAGCGCGAAATCGAGTCGGGCCGCGAGGCCTTGTCCACCGGCGATACGATGGTCTGCCCGGCGACCTGGCAGGCGACGATCATGGCCAGCGGCGGCGTGATGAACGCGGTGGACGCGGTGATGGCGGGCCGGGCCGACAACGCCTTTTGCGTGGTGCGACCCCCCGGGCATCACGCCATGCCGGCGGTGGGCATGGGCTTTTGCGTGGTGAACCACGTGGCCGTGGCCGCCAGGTACGCGCAGCGGAAGCATGGCGTCGACCGCGTGCTCATCGCCGACTGGGACGTGCACCACGGCAACGGCACGCAGGACATTTTCTACGACGATGGTTCGGTGTTCTTCTTCAGCACGCACCAGTCGCCGTGGTACCCCGGCACGGGCGCCGCTGACGAGCACGGCAAAGGCAAAGGGCGCGGCACGACGCTCAACTGCCCCATGCTGGCGGGCAGCGGCCGCCACCAGGTGCTGGGCGCGTTCCTCGAAAGGCTCGTCCCGGCAATGCAGGAGTTCCAGCCGGAGCTGGTGCTCATTTCCGCCGGCTTCGACTCACGCATCGACGATCCGCTGGGGCGCTTCATGCTTACCGATGACGACTTTGTCGAGTTGACCAAGGTGCTGCGCTACATCGCCAACGACTATGCGGGCGGCCGCATGATCTCGGTGCTCGAAGGCGGCTACAGCCTCGACGGCCTGGCCAGTGCCGCGGCGGCACATGTCAAGGTCCTCATGGGGCAGGAGAAGATGGTGGAATACGACGATGCGAGCGGAATTTGAGGGCAAAGAGGTAACAGGGATGAACACGAATGAACACGGATTAGGAGGAGGGAACAGGATGGACAGGATGAGATTCTGATACTTCAGCCGTTTGCGGCTTAGCGTCTTTGCCCACCCATCCTGTCAATCATGTCCATCCCTGTTTCTTCTTTTTCTGCTTCAATCCGTGTTCATCCGTGTTCATCCCTGTGACCTCTTCCGTTCGACCGCCGCGCCGCACTCGGGGCAGTGGTCGCCCGCGGTGCCCCGCTGGTCGTAGCCGCAGTGCAGGCAGATGTGCCAGTGTCCGCTGCGATAGTGGCGGTGAACGAAGGCCTTGACGCCGGCGCGGACCATGCGCATGAGGAACTGGTGCAGGCCCAGGCTGCACAGGGCCGCGACGGCGGCGACGCTGACGAGCATGGCCTGGAAGCTCAGACGCTGGGCCACAAGCATGCTCCAACTCAGGGTGACCAGACCGGCGATCGCCAGGGCCACGGCCATGACCAGCACCACCAGCCAGGTCGTCGGGTCGCGCATGGCGCGCAGCGCCACCGCCGTCCGCAAGGACGCGGGCACGTGGCGCATTTCCGGCATGGAGTGGAGCGTGAGCAAGCGGGACATATGGGCAATGTCGGCGAATTGCGCGGACGACTTTGGCGGATATTGCGCACGTTAAAGCCAGGGGACCCGCGGCGGGTCTGCTGGCATCAGCTATATTCATACCATGCGAAACCTCTGCCTATCGCTCGTGCTCACGATGTCCCTCGCCGGCTGCGCCTCGACCAATTCCGACGCCCCGGCTGACCCGCGCGTCGCCCAGCTCCGCCAGGACATGCGCAGCATGATCGGCACGGCCCGCGATCGCGTGTACCCGGCCCTGGTCAACATAAACGTCGTGTCCGTGCGCTACTACGCCGGTAGTGAGACCAAGGGCCGAAGCGTGGGCAGCGGCACCATCATCTCGCCCAAAGGCTACGTGCTGACCAACTATCACGTCACCGCCGACGGCAAGAAATTCACCTGCACCCTCTCGGATCGCCGGCAGGTCAGCGCCACGCTGGTGGGCGAAGATCCCCTGACCGACCTGGCGGTGCTGCAACTGGATCTGGCGGAGCTGGGCGACGACCAGCGTGTGCCTTACGCCGAACTGGGCGATTCGGCGCAGGTGCAGGTGGGCGATTACGTGATGGCCATGGGGTCGCCGCTGTCGCTGTCGCGCTCAGTGACGCTGGGCATCGTCTCCAACACCCAGCGCGTGTTTGCCGGTGGCCTGGACGGCGGGGATGTGCAGGAGATGGAGTTGGAGCCGGGGCAATCGACGGGCATGTTCACCCGTTGGGTGCAGCACGATGCGCTGATCAACCCGGGCAACAGCGGCGGTCCGCTGGTCAACCTGGCGGGGCAGGTCGTAGGCGTCAACGAACTGGGCGGCGCGGGCATCGGCTATGCCATCCCCAGCAACTTGGCGCGCGAGGTCGCCGCAGCGCTGATCGACCACGGCGAAGTGCCCCGCAGTTGGATCGGCGTGGCGTTCAAGCCGATCGAGCGCACCGGCCTCCAGGAAGGCGTGCTGATCAACTCCGTGGTCGAGCACAGCCCCGCGGCCCAGGCGGGCATCGAGCCGGGCGATGTGCTGCTGGAGCTGGGTGTCGAGCCCGTCACCGCGCGCTTTCCCGAGCAACTGCCCCCACTGCTTGAGCGCATCGCCGAGGAGCCGGTGGGGAGCAGGGTTCCCCTGCTCTACCGCCGGGAGGGGCAAGTTCAGCGCACCACCGTGGTCACCGAAAAGTACCGCCCGGATCGCGGCGTGCGCAACTCCTTCCGCGCCTGGGGCGTCAGCGCCATGGGCCTGACCCAGACCATGGCCCTGCGGATGCGCCTCAAGGACGCCACCGGGGTGATGATCACCAGCACGCGGCGCGGCAGCCCCGCCGACCTGGCGGAACCGTCCCTCCAGGGCGGCGACATCATCCATCGCATCAACGACCTGCCGGTGGAGGACATGGCCGGCTTTATTGAGATGTATCGCAAGCTGATGGACGCCGACCCGGTACCGGAACGGGTGCTCATCGCCTACGACCGCGGCGGGGAGAACCAGCTCACCATCATCAAGCCCAAGAAGGATGACGACCTGGATCCGCCGGTCGAGTTGCCCAAGGCCTGGCTGGGCGTAGCGACCCAGCCGGTGCTGCGCGATCTGGCCAAGGAACTACAGATGCCCGAGGCGACGCCCGGCGGATACCGGGTGACGCGCGTCTACCCCGGCACCAGGGCCGCCGACAGCGACCTGAAAGTCGGCGACATCATCCTGGGCGTGGACGGTGATCGCCTGATGCCGCGCGGCATGCAGGACACCGGCATGCTCAACCTGCGCATCCGCCGCATGGACATCGGCCAGACCGGCAAGTTCGCCGTCTGGCGCACGGGGCAGACGCTGGAGATTCCCGCGGTGCTCGAACGCACGCGCACCACCCCCGCCGAAGCCCGCAAGGACACCAACAAGGACTTCGAGTTGTCGGTGCGCGAAGTGACCTTTTTTGACCGCGATGCCCGGCGGTGGGACGGCAGCATCAAGGGCGTGCTGGTGACCGAAGCCGACGCCGCGGGCTGGGCCGGGCTGGGCGGCATCCGCGCCGGCGACCTGATCCAGAAGATCGCCCGCCAAAGCGTGACCGACCTGGACAGCTACCGCGCCGCCATGGAGCAGGTCGAGAAGGATCAACCCGAGCGCGTGGTGTTCGTGGTGCTGCGCGGCGTGCGCACGGGCTTCCAGTACGTCGAACCGGACTGGAAGCCGGTGGCGGCGGATGAGATGACGAAGGAGGAATGAAAGAACGAGGAACAAGGAAGAAAGCCCAGCCGCTCCTGCGGCTGAGATCCCACCCGCAGGAGCGGGTGGGCTTTCGTCTCGCTATCGTTCTTCGTTATTCGTCTCCATCCCCGCTACAATCACCCTCGCGTCGCACCGCGACGCCGCTCCCAATCCCAACAGGAAATCATCATGCCCCGCGTTCGTTCCTTGCCGTTGATTCTGGCCGCCGTCGCCCTATTGCTCGCCCCGCTGACCGCGGCGGCGCAGGAGGCGCCAGACCTCTATGCCAAGCTCATCGCCGACAAAGGCCCCGCACTGGTCACCGTCAAGTTCGTGCTCAAGGTCTCCGTCGGCGGCGCCGCCGATCGCCAGCAGGAAGCCGAGGCCCCCGGCGTGCTCATCGACGAGAGCGGCCTGGTGCTCTGCTCCAGCACCAACATGGGCGGCATCGCCAAGCTGCTGGCGGCCCAGGCGCAGAACGTCACCGCCACGCCCACCGATATCAAGGTGCTCATCGGCGACGACACCGAAGGCCTGGAAGCCAAGCTGCTGGCGCGCGACAGCGACTTGGACCTGGCGTGGGTGCAGATCAAGGACGCCAAGAGCAAGAAGCTGCCCTTCGTGAGCTTTGCCGCCGGCGTCACGCCCAGGATCGGCCAGCGCGTGCTCGTCGTGCGGCACATGACCAAGTATTTCGACCGCAGCCTGGTGGTGGGCGAATCGCACATTGGCGGCATGACCAGCAAACCGCGCGACCTGTACGTGCCCAACCTGCCGCTGGCGCAGGGCTTCGGCTTCCCGGTCTTCGACGAGTCGGGCCAGGCCGTGGGCTTTAGCGTGCTCCAGATTCCCGAGGACGACGGCGCCCCGGGCAACGCGCGTTTCCAGGATGCGACGAATCTGGTGCTGTCGGCCAACGACGTCGCCAGGGCCACCGGCCGGGCGCGCGAAGCCGCCGGCCCGGAAGCCACCACGCCAGAAACTCCGGCCACCGAGGCCGCCAAGCCCGACAAGGAAAAGCCGGATGAGGAAAAGCAGGACGCGGCACCGGCACCCGACCAGCCTCAGCCAGCTACGCCGTGATAGGTCGCTACTATGGACTGCGGTGGCAACGACACCGCTTTAGCTTGCGGCGGAGCCGCCTTCGCTCCGGGAAGAGCCAAAGCGGTGTCACAGCCGCCGCACTCCAAAGGACTGCCACGGCCGCCCTCTTCCCAGGGAAAGGGTCTGTTGATGGTTTTTCCCTCTGCGCATAGAATCCCCTGCCCTGACAGCAGAACATGAACGCAAGGAGCGCCCGCATGGCTGGTGATAACGTACTGGAACTGACCGACGAGAATTTCGAGTTGGAAGTGGAAAAGTCCGATCAGCCCGTGCTGGTGGACTTCTGGGCCGAGTGGTGCATGCCCTGCCGTATGCTGGCGCCGACCATTGAGCAACTGGCGCAGGATTTCACCGGCAAGGTGAAGGTGGGCAAGGTGGACACCGACGCCAACCGCGAGACGGCCATGAAGTATGGCATCCAGGCCATCCCCACGGTGATCCTGTTCAAGGACGGGCAGGTGCTCAAGAAATTCGTGGGCGTGCAGCCCAAGAAGGAATACGCCGCGGAGCTGGATAAGGCGGCAGGCTGAGACGCGCCAAGTATCAGGCAGACCTCAAAAGCCCCGCCGGCCACCGGTGGGGCTTTTTCGTGCCCTGAGACGTGGCTATCCACGAGCCGGGCCGTCGCGGCCCCGGCATGAGCCCTTACGCCTCCCTCGCCCCAGCCGGCGCCGTCGCGCGGGCCGACGCCATCGCTAGCGCCAGTGATGCCGCCAACCCATCGCGCACCGCCGCCAGCGCGAACATATCCGCGCGATGGCCCGGCAGCCACACCACCACGTGCGGGTGCTCGACCACTTGCCAGGCGTAGGCTTGCTCATGGCCGTCGGTGCTTGCCGTGACCAGCGTGCGCACATCCGACGCCGCGCCCAGCGTCTGGTAAAACTCATCAGTCGGCAGCCACGCCTCCCGCCACGACAGGGCAAACCGTTGCGGATCGTCGACGCGCAAGGTGCAGGGCACATGAGGATGACCCGACGCCGGCAGGTCGGCACAGGCCTCATCGCCCCACACCCAGTACCGGCCAATCCACCGCCGATACTCAGGCCAGTCGGCATACGCGCCAATCCCGCAATGGCTGATCACCACCGGCCGGCTCGCGGCAAACCAAGGCGTCAGCACCGCCCGATGCGAAGCCGCCGTCGCCCTCTGCGTGTGATAGATCACCAGCAGATCGGTTCGCGCCAGCGCATCGGGTTCCAACTCGGCCGTCGCGTCCAACAGCGTGACTTCGTGGCCCAGCGCCACCAGCGCATCATGCAGTCCGTCGCGGCCGCTCATGTGCATGCCCGGCCAATCGCAATGCACATCCGCCAACAACGCGATGCGCCATGGCGACGTCCGCTCCGGCCGGACCGGATGCTGCATGACTTCCAGCGGAGCAAACCAGGTGTGCAACGGCAATGCCACGCGCCGCTGTGTCCGCGCCGACTCATGGGCCGCGTAAGCCATCTGCGTCGCCACGGCACAGCGGCGAATATCGCAGCGGCTCATAGCCGCCTCGCCCGACGCCCCGGAAGCCCCCACGCTCTGCCACAGGTCATACAGCATCGCCGCGAACGCCGAGGCGAAGCGTGCCTCGCCGGCGGCAACCTCGCGATAGCCTTCGGTCGTCCACAGCTTGAGTGAGTCTGCGATCTCCAACAGGCCGCGCTCGCCGCGCACCGTGACGCCTCCCTGCGGTAGCGCCTCAGGCCCGGTGATGAACATCGCCTGCCGCGACCCCGGGTACTGCGCCACGATCACCGACGCATTCTCGACCGCGTGGCCGTAACGCCTTTCACCCTGATGATCGATCCCCGCCAGCACCCATTGCGGCGTGGCGTCAAACAGGAAATTCGCCATGTCGAACCAGTGCACGGTCCAGGAAAGGATGTCCCAGTCACCGCCGACGCGCGCCTCAACCACCAGCCTTTCGCCCAGCATGCCCTGCTGGATCATCTCCCTCGCTTTGACGAACGCGGGCTCGTAGCGGCGTTGATGGGCGACCGCCACCCGCGCGCCTTTGCGCTGCGACAGGTCCATAAACTCGTGAATCTCCGCGCCGTTAACGCCCAATGGCTTTTCGACGGCGATGGCCTTGACGCCGCGCTCGACCGCCTGCCGCGCCAAGGGAATATGCAGCCCCGGCCAGGTGCAGATGCTCACCGCCTCGGGCGTCACTGCCGCGTAGAGCGCCTCGGCACTGGCGAAGCGGCGCGACGCGGGAATGCCGTGCTTCTCGCCAAAGGCGGCGAGATTGTCGGCACTTGGGTCCACGGCATAAAGCTCGACCTGCGGAAAGGCCTCGCGATAGCCCTGACCGTGGGCATAGCCGATGCTCCAGCCGACTTTGTGTCCTGGCACCGGTTTGGCCGGCACCCTCCCACAACCAATAACCGCAGCCGTCTTCATGCGAACCACTCCTTGAGTCGCGCCGCCGAAGTCTGCACCGCGTCGAGCCCGGCGATCTCCAGCGTCGTCGGACCGGCAAAGCCGATGCGCTTGAGCGACTGACAGATTTCCCTGATGCCGATGATGCCGTCGCCCAGGGCGATCGTCGCCATGCCGCAGCCGTGCATGCTGCCGCGCTTGGGCAGCCATTCCTGGCCCATGTCTTTCCAGTGCACATGGCGGATGCGTTTGCCGAATCGCTCGATGAACGCCAGCGGCTCACCGCCGCCGAGCCAGAGGTTGCCCGTGTCGAGGTTGACGCCCACGGTCCGCGGCTCGCCCAGGCGATCCAGCACCTCCGCCAGCGCATCGGCGTCATCCGTCACCACGCCGTGCGGCTCCAGCAGCAACTCCACACCCAGCGACTTGGCCCACTGCACCGGATGGTGCAGCTTCTCCACGATGCTGAACACACGCTCCTGCGGCGAAAGCGACTGGCCAAAGGCCGTCTTGGGGTCGCCCTCGGTGGTGATCACCTGCTTCACGCCCAGCACGTGCGCCAGGCGCACCGCCTTGATGATCTGCGCTGTACCGTAGACATGCGGCCCGGCGGGGTCGAGAAGGTTGGCGTGGGCGCACACAGCCGTCAGTTCCAGCCCGGCCTCATCGACCATGTCGCGAATCAGCGCCGGCGGCGCATCGAGCGAGGCCGCAGCCGTGAAGCCGAATTCGTTGCCCAGCAACGCGCCATCATGATTGTCCGTCAGGTCGGCGTACTCGAAGCCCATTTCCGCCACGGCCTGAAACTGCCGCCGCAAGTCACGAAACGGCTCGACAAGAGCAAAGCATCCGATGGGGATCATGTCAGGTCTCCATAGTGACGTTGCAGGGTAACCGGCGCCAGTCCCGTCCTGCGTCCGTGAGGTATATGTGGTAAAAATCGCACATGGCGGTGAAGGTGATCGTCCAAGCCGGCTACTGGGGCCCAAGCAAGCGGCGGGTCCTGCCCACCCACTGCAATGCGGGCCTGGAGGTGGTGCTGATCAAGGCGGGGAAGCTGCGCTGGCATGTCGAGGGACGCATGGAAACCGTACCGCCCGGCTCAGTCTTTTTCACGCTGCCTCGACAGGCGCACGGCGGCGTGACCGACCTGGAGCCGGGCTGTCAACTGCATTTTGCCGTCATCCGCGCCCGCCAGTCCGGACGGGGCCCGGAGGGGCGCCTGGTGTTCCCCAGTCACTGGCCATGGAGTCAGCGAACCCGGGCCGAGATGGACCGCGTGCTGCGCTCGGCGCCGCGCCACTGCTGGCCCGCCAATGAACGACTGGCCTGGCTGGTGCCCCAGCTTGTCGCTGAGTATGAGCACCCCGACCCCGCCTTCGCCGCCGCGACTCGACTAAGCTCGCCGCAGACCGATGCCCTGGCCATGCTGCTCCTGCTGGAACTCGCCCGCTGCGTCGCCCAGGAGCGCGCCCGGCCCAGCCTCAGCCCAGCACACCTGCGCGTCGAGCACTTTCTCCAGACCCTCGAAGCCCGCGCGGACGAGCCCTGGTCGCTGCCGCGCATGGCCGGCGCCTGCGGCCTGGCGCGCAGCCGATTTGCCGCCATCGTCAAGCACCTCACCGGCGATACGCCCAGCCTGGCGCTCAACCGCGCCCGCATCGGCCGGGCACAACACCTTCTGGCCAGCACCGCCCACCCCATCACCCGCATCGCCCTGGATTGCGGATTCTCCAGTTCGCAGTACTTCGCCGGCGTCTTTAGAGCCTACACTGGATGTTCGGCCGGTGAGTACCGCCATCGCCTCCAACACACGCAATCCCCACGCAGCCCGGAGCCCCGCGCATGAGTATCGAGTTCAAGAAGCAAACCCTGTCCAACGGCCTGACCATCATCGCCGAGTGTAATGACGAGGCACACACCTCGGCGGTGGGCTACTTCGTCAAGACCGGCGCCCGCGATGAGGAGCGCCCCATCATGGGCGTCTCGCATTTTCTCGAGCACATGATGTTCAAGGGCACGCTGCGTGGCCGAACCGGCGAGGATGTCAACCGCGAGTTCGACGAAATCGGCGCCAACTACAACGCCTTCACCAGCCATGAAATGACCGTGTTCTATGCCCACGTGCTGCCCGAGTACCTGCCGCGAGCCATCGATCTGCTGGGCGATATGCTCCGCCCGGCCCTGCGCGACAGCGACTTTGACATGGAGAAGAACGTCATCCTCGAAGAGATCGGCATGTACGAGGACCGCCCGCAATGGCGGCTCCAGGACACGCTGCTGGAGCACTTTTACAACCAGCACCCCCTGTCCTTCCGCGTGCTGGGTACCAGCGACACGATCAAGGCGCTGCGCGTCGAGCAGATGCGCGATTACTTCGGCCAGCGCTATGGCGCGGATCACATTACGGTGGCCGCGGCAGGGCGCATCGACTTTGACACGCTGGTGGGCGATGTCGAAAAGCTGGCGGGCGACTGGCCCCGCGCCCAGGCCACGCGAAGCTACGACCCGCCCAGCGTCTCCTACAGCCAAAAGGCCGTCGCCGACGCCAAGCTCAACCGCCACTACGTCGCGGCCATCTGCCCTGCGCCCAGCGCCCAGGACCCGCGCCGCTACGCCGCCATGATTCTCACCGACGTGCTGGGCGATGCCGACGGCTCGCGGCTGTACTGGGCGCTGATCGATCCGGGCCTGGCGGATGAAGCTTCCTTCATGTTTGAGCCGCAGGACCACACCGGGGCGTATGTCGCCTTTGCGTCATGCGATCCCGAACGTGCCGCCGAGGTGGAGGCAAAGCTGCTGGAAACCATTGACGTGTACGCCCAGAACATCGACACCGGTGAAATCGACCGTGCCAAGCACAAGATCGCGACCAACATTACGGTGCACGGCGAGCGCCCGCTGGGGCGCATGAACAACTTGGGCGGCACGTGGGCATATCTGGCCCAATACACGCCACTGGAGATCGAACTGGAGCGCATCATGGCGGTGACGCCCGACAACGTGCGGCAGTTGATCCAGGACCTGCCGCTCAATCCGCGCACGATCGTGCGATTGGGGCCAAAGTAGGCTACGGTTTCTTCATATAGCCCGACCATCCTGGCCGGATGACTGAGAAATCGTCGGCGCATGGTGCAATTGGACCGCACGGTGCGTTTGCCTCTCGGCGTTGCATGCCGATAATGAAGGAGAAGCGAGAATGCAATGGCCAAGACTTACACCGTCAGCGACGGCAAACTGGTGTTGACACTCACTCCCGACGAAGGCGGGTGGTACTGTGTCACGTCACCGATGCAGCCGGGCCTCGTCACGCAGGCCCGATCGGTTCCGGAAGCGTTTGAAATGGCCCGCGACGCGATCAAGACTCTTCGCGCTGCGCGTGAACAGCTTTACGGGTCCGGGCGAAAGCTGCGCGCCACCTGACGATCAGGGCCGTGGGATTCCCAACTCCCGGCAAATGCCCTTCACCGTACCCGTGGCTATCTCGCGATGTCGAAGCACCGATGACTCAGCCTGTTAGCGCGGATTGGTCCACACATCATGCTCAGCACCATGGCGAACGAACAGGCATCCGTGCCTCTTCAGGTGTTTTTCCAGATCTCGGCGCTCCATGCGTCGTGCTCCATGCTACGATCCGCTTCAAATTCTAAAGCGTTGCAGGTACGGACAGCTTATCCACAACCCTCCCATGAACCCCATCCCCGAAATCCTCGACGACCTTCGTGCCGGCAAGATGATCGTGCTGGTCGATGACGAGCAGCGTGAGAACGAAGGCGACCTGGTCTGTGCCGCGCAATTCGTCACGCCGGCGACGATCAACTTCATGCTGCGCGAGGCGCGGGGCATGCTCTGCGTGCCGCTGGCGGGTGATATCTGCGACCGGCTGGAACTGTCGCCCCAGGCGGCGGTCAACACCACGCAGCGCGGCACGGCCTACACCATCAGCGTCGACGCCCACGAGCGCCTGGGCATCAGCACCGGCGTCAGCGCCGCCGACCGCGCCGCCACCATCCGCGCCTTGTGCGACCCGGCCACGCGCGCCGCCGACCTGGCGCGGCCAGGCCACGTCCAGCCCCTGCGCGCCCGCGAGGGCGGCACCCTCGTCCGCGCCGGCCAGACCGAAGGCTCGGTCGATCTGTGCCGCATCGCCGGCCTCAGCCCCGCCGCCGTCATCATCGAAGTCATGAAGGACGACGGCACCATGGCGCGCCTGCCCGATCTGCAGGCCTTCTGCGCCCGGCACAGCATCAAAATCTGCTCCGTCGCCGACATCATCCACACACGCCTGGCTCGGCAGAAACTCATCCAACGCATCGGCGAAGCGCCGGTCGAAACCGATGCGGGCGTGTTTGACATGATCGCCTACCGCAGCGTCGTCGATACCCTGCCGCACGTCGCGCTGGTGTGCGGCGGCATCGGCCAACTTGACTCGATGGGCCATCCCGTCGAGACCGACGAGCCCGTGCTGGTGCGCATGCACAGCCAGAATCTGCTGGGGGACGTCTTCGGCGACCTGCATCAACCGTCGGGTCGCGTGCTGCACGCGGCGATGAAGATGATTCGCCAGCACGGCCGCGGCGCCGTGGTATACCTGCGTCACGAAGGCATGGGCACCGGCCTACTCAAAATGCTCCAGACCGGCCAGCAGCATGCGCTGGAAGCGGGGCTGGACGACACCGAGCGGCTACGCTTAGGCGGCTGGGAAGCGATCCCCGGCATCACCCCGCCGACGGACAAGCGCGACTACGGCATCGGCTCGCAAATCCTCCGCGACCTGGGCATCCGCCGCATGCGCCTGCTCACCAACCACCCCTTCCACCCCACCGCCCTGGAAGGCTTCGGCCTGTCGATCAGCGAGTTTGTGCCGATTCCTGACGAGTCAGCGTGACGAATGCAAAGCCGCCGTGCCCCCACGGTGGGTCGTGCGCGCGAGCACGTCAGGCAGAGCCGCCTTGCGGACAAGGCGGCTCCCTAGAACCAACGACCAGAAGCGAAACATGCCACGCGCATCATGGACCGGCGTTCATCGCTAGTCTTAATCAGAGCCGCGCGGCGTAAGCCCTCGGACGCTCCCCCGCGGGCTTA
>JBBDMX010000076.1:14740-18090 GCA_040878035.1 Phycisphaeraceae bacterium
CCCCCCCCCCCCCCCCCCCCCCCCCCCCCCCCCCCCCCCCCCCGCGGCTCTGTTTTCACGGCGTCGCCACCACGGCGCCGTTGGTGTACGTGCCGGTTACCGCAGTTGTATCAAGCGTACCCTCGGAAGACTGACTGGAGATTGAAACGAACCACTTTCTCCCCTCCTCGTCCAGGTACAGCTCAACGTTCCCCTCATCGTCGGTCCAATAGCAGTCGTCGCCGCCGCCGTTGACCACCCAACTCTCGTTGTTCTGGGTCACGGTCAGGGCTTCGGGCTGGTTGCCGGGGCAGGTTGCGGGTGCGGGCATGGTCATGCTCCTTTACATCGCGGGATTGAGATACAGCGAGTGGGTCGCCCTTTGGGCCGAATTAGTCACCCCACAGAAACGAGGGGTCACCCGAGTCGAACCGTGTTCCGAGTTCTTCGTATGGCATTAGATTCACGTGTCCATCAACGTAGGAGACGTTGAGACTTCCTTGATGACGCGCCGGACGCAGGAGGTTTCCTATCGCATCGCGCGGCGGATCTAAGTCGCTTTTCGTGGTGGCGCGGCTGAATTCGGAAGTCTCCGTCATATAAAACGGCTTATTGAACATTTCCCATTTAGCCAGGGGAATAAAGCCGTTGCTGTAGTACTGCGGAAACGGTCTGCCAATGGAAGGAGTGCTGTTGAAGCAGAGGCCGTTGACGCCGTAGACTGCGTACTGATTCCAAAGGTGATCGGTGATGTCGAGTGTCCAGAATCCGGGGTTCTCGACCTCCTGGCGATCCTTGGAAGGGCACCAAGCCAGCATCTTGTCAAACGGCAGATAGCCGGCCTTCATGTTGTCCGCCGCGTAGCTACCGGATGTAGTCCACTCCCGACTCACACTGAAATACCAGGACTTGGCATGGCCAGGTCCAGCAACGAACTCGTTGCGAAAGCTCAGGCCGGCAGGTATGAGGCGCAGATCCGCACCGTACGAGCAACTGGCCATGTGAATCTGGCGCAGCTTGGTTTGGCAGACGGTGGCAAGAGCGGCCTGGCGCGCATTCACCAACGCCGGCAGCATGACCGCGATCAGCAGGGCGATGATGGAGATGACCACCAGGAGTTCCACAATCGTAAAAGCGCCGGCCCCGGGCGCGGCGGCACCATGGCTGGGGCGGGCAGCGGGCGCGGCTGTCGGACCGGAGTTATCTGCCAACCTTGTCATGTTCGGCGCGGTTTCTTTCTAGACAGGTGGATCGAAGTGGCTCCTCCAGCGTGGGGTTCCGCTGACCGGTGAGCGTCTGGCCGCAGCTTTTTCCGGTTCCATGATACCACCGGACGTGCGGAATGAAAGTGTTTAAATCATTCTAGTTTTGGGCCGTGCCGAAGCACTATCTCAAGAATTTTCGATTCTATGGCTCACGAGCCCTTGAAGTTTCGGGCTGGTTGCGGCACAATTTCCCCCGCAAGTTTTGCGCGGCCTCTGGTAATTTCGTCTGGGGCCCGGGGACGAGGGCCGGGAATCCGGGAATCGGGGGAATCCGGGGGAAGCCGGGGGGCCGGGGGCGGACGGAGTGCGGCTGCCGGGCGGCTTCCTGTTGGGGGCCGACATTCAAGTGCCTCACAGGCAATCCTATCGTCCCCTTCCAGGGGCGGGAGCAAGACCAGGATGGACAAGTGGCATAAAACCGGCAGCGCCTATCCCCGGCAAGCCCCTAAGGCGGGGCATGCCTTGACTTGGTGGGGAGTTCAGGCGGTCGTGGCGTCACTGATGCTCGGCTGGGCGGGGCCAACGGTGGCGCTGGCCGAGCAGTCGCAACTGGGGGCAGGCGATATTGTGTTTCTTCAGGCGTCGGGCGATTCGCCTGAGACATTTGCCTTCAGTCCGTTGGTCCACATCAAGGCCGGCACGTTGCTCTGGTTTGCCAACGAACCTCGCGTGGATGCTCAGCCTACAGGTTTTGCCTCCTGGCGGCGCAGTGGCGCCAACGGCACCGGATCGTTCGGCGAAGGCGCGTACGCCTGGGTCGCTCAGACCGATATCTCGGCAGGCACGGTGGTCAGCATCGGGCAAGCCGCTCACGGCCTTGGCCTTCGCAGCAGCGGCGACACCCTTCTGGCGTTCACAGGAACCATCTATGATCCTGCTTTCATCGCCGCCATCGGCTGGGACTCCAACGACCCATTTGTCAGCAACGCTAACAGCATCTCCTTAGCGAACTCCTTTCTGCCTGCTAGTCTGACTCTGGGCGCCAACGCCCTTGAATTGTCCCTGCCAGGCGACAACGCTGCCTATATCGGCGCGATCACTTCCGGAACGGCCGCCGAATTGCGCGCCGCGATCAATGTCTCGAGCTGGACCATCAACGATGCTTCGCTCATCTCCCCGCCTGCCAGCCTGACCGTCACCGACGCCGCCAGCGCCCCGGCGGCGAGCAAGGTCTTCGGCGGCTACAGCTTCGGCGTCACCGGCGGCCCCTACACACTCAATCCATCCCTCGCGCCGACGGGCTTGGATTTTTCCGCGATGAGCACCGCGAACCTGACTGGCACGATCGTTGCCGCTGGTGACAGCGGCATGAACGACCTGGACATGCGCATCAACGGCGGGTTCTCTACCGCAGTGACGCCCGACGTTGCTGTCAACCAGGCCATCCAGTTCAGCATCGACATCGCGCCGGGCAAGCAACTGGACCTGACCGACGTCGGGTTTTCCATTCAGGCCGCCACCAGCGGCGCCATCACCAAGGTTGACCTCTACGTGAGCACCGACGGCTTTGCCACCTCGTCGCAGCTCGGCCAGACGCTCACGCTCAGCGGCACGGCATGGGGCGTCTTCGATTACGACGACGCCAGTTCGACCCTCTACTCGGGCACGCTCACGTTCCGCATCATCGGCTACGGCCGCACGGCCAGCAGTTCGACCGCTGCGGTGGAACTCGATGAAGTCTGGCTCGGCGGGATCATCATCGTGCCCGAGCCTGCGTCGCTGGTGCTGCTGGCGGTGGGCGGGCTGATGCTGACCTCGCGCCGGCGGCGGTGACCGCACTTGCCGCATTCACATGACTGACCGGCGCATGCGTCAACCCCGGCGCATGCGCCCTTGGAACAGCCTTTGCATCACCGGCCTTGTGTTAGTTTCGGGTGAAGGCATAGGCAGAGCCGGTCCATACGGGTAAAATCAGGCAATCACCTTTAGGGGTATTCATGATCCGCAATCCAACCGCACGTTCGTCAGCCCGCAGGCCGCCGGCCCGTCGCCGCCCCACCCGCGCCGGGTTCACCCTGGTGGAACTGCTGGTGGTGATCGCGATCATTGCCCTGCTGATCGGCATTCTGCTGCCGGCATTGGGGGCGGCGCGGGAAACGGCTAAGG
>JBBDMX010000077.1:0-17818 GCA_040878035.1 Phycisphaeraceae bacterium
TAGCCGTAGGGGAACCTGCGGCTGGATCACCTCCTTTCTAAGGGATTTCCTTAGATCACGTCCCTCCCACCATCATCCCTGGCAACCGGCCGGTCTTCACAGCCCGGCCAACCGTCCATCGATGCGGGAGTACGCGGAGCGATCCGCAGCGTGATACGTCAGCCACCACCTCGCCCCATTGTTGCCGCCTAACCGCGGCGACACGGGATAGCGTCACGGTAACGTGCCGCCAAGGTAACCCAACTGTTCGCTTGTCAGGGATCAGCCTGACAACACAACAACGATCAAACCCGAGCGATAATCGCCCGGGTTTTTTCGTGCGCGTGGACGATAGAAACCAGCCTGGTTTTCGTTCACCGGCGCGAGCGGGTCAAACGAATTGGCCCGCCTATACAGGCGCCGGCATTGCGAACGCTGCGATACTTGAAACCTGAGTTCGGCATAGGCAGCCGTATCCTGTAGCGGCGCCAGCCGCTTTGGACTGCGGTGGCCGCGACACCGCTTTAGCTTGCGGCGGAGCCGTTTGGGCAACGCCCAAAGACGCTCCGCGTCGAGCCAAAGCGGCGTCACAGCCGCCGCACTCCAAAAAAATCAGCCGTCTCGATGGGCTTATCCCGAACTCAGATTTGAACCATGCCGTGTCGTTGCAGGACTTGCGCCTGCCGCCGGCCAATCGGCTCGGAAGTGCTCAAGGGTCGCTGGGTGGCCCAACGCGCTGTTTACATTAATGATCAATGGGGCATCGTGTTCACCTGGCGCGACGGACACGCGCATGAGGTGACCATGGCGGACCATCACTGAGGGAGGCTCTAACCATGCCCGGCCGCAAGCTCCAACCCGTATACCCGGGGAAATCCTCAGGCACGACTTCATGGAGCCGATGGGCATTACCAGCAATCGTTTGTCCAAAGAGACAGGCATCTCCGCGCAGCACCTCGGGCGGATCGTCAAGGGCACGCGGTCTCACCGCCGACGTCGCTCTGCGCTTGGCACGCTTCTTCGGCACTTCAGCGCAGGTATGGATGGGCTTGCAGGCCCATTATGATCTGGATCGAGCGGAGGACGAAATCCGGGCATGAAATCAAGGCCAGGGTGAAGCCGTTCAGCCAGGCCGACAGAGCGCCGTGACGTGAATGCGATGCAAATGGCTGGGACCGGGCTCGAACCGGTGACCTCGGCATTTTCAGTGCCACGCTCTACCAACTGAGCTACCCAGCCGACCCTGTTTTTTGGGTCAGACCCGTAAGATTAGCCGGTCGTGTGGCGGTGTCAACTCTTGCGGCTGCTTTCGGGGCGCGATCGCCTCTTGCCCGCCGCCGATCACTCGCTAATGTATAGAGATCGTCGGAGGGACTGCCGAGCACGCCACAATTCGTTGCCGGAATTGGACTGTCCGCTTGATTGCGTCGGGCAGCGAAGGAGTTTTGTTTAATGGAAATCATTACCGCCGAGGAAAAGTCGCAGCTCGAGGCCAAGGTCGAGCATCTCAAGGCCCGCCGGCCGGAGCTGAGCAAGCGCATCGCCGAGGCGCGCGCCATGGGCGACCTTAAGGAGAACGCCGAATATCATGCCGCCCGCGAGGATCAGGGCATGAATGAGGCGGAGATTCGCCGGCTCGAAGAGCGGGTGAAGAAGGCCCAGGTCGCCCATGCCGACGCGGCGCCGGCGGACGTGGCGTTTTTGGGCTCGGTGGTCAAGTTGCGCGATCTTTCCGACGACAGCGAAGATCTGTACAAGCTCGTGGGCGAGGCCTCGGGCAGCTTCGACAGTGACGAGATCGAAGTGACCACGGGCAGCCCGATGGGTGAGGCGCTGATGAAGACCCGCGTGGGCGAGACGATCCGCGTGGACCTGCCGCGCGGCACCAAGCGCTTTGAGGTGTTGGAAATCCGCTAGAGGCAGGTGGAGGCATGCCCACTTCCAGTTATCCCCACTTCAGTGGGCATGAATGGCACGAATGAACATCGCGAGCGCTCCGAATCGCCTATGATGTAACGTGGCGATTGTGGGGGTCGAGTCATGCGCACATTAAGCAAGCACAACGTGATGAGGACCGGTGCCGCAATGACACTGGCGGCGCTGCTGTCCCTTGGCGCGGCGACCACCCTGGGCCAGGCCGGCCCCGGCGACGGCCGCGCGCTGGACAACAACCTCCAACAGGGCGCCGGCGGCTACAACGCCCAGCAGCCCCAACCTGATTTCCAGGCACGCAACAACCTGATCACCGGCAACGTCACCGGCCTGGGGTATTTCCACGGCAACGTCGGCTACGGGGCGACCGATGAGTTTTCCGGCCGACTCTCCGGCGACTCGCTCTTCCGCTTCCGCGCCCAGAGCCTGGGTAACACGGGTTACGCGCCCTACAGCCCCGGGCGCTACACGCCCGGTGCCGGCGTCCCGCCCTACGCCGGGCCGTCGGTCGGCGTTTACCGCGATTTTGCGCCCACCACCGTGACCGATGTCCGTCCGGGCACCGTCGCAACGGTATATCAGGCGCCCAGCAGCAGCGGTCTTATGTTCCGCGGCGATTCGAGCCTCAATGCCTTTTCAACCACGGCATCCGGCGCCCGCACCTGGGCCGGCGACACGCTGAGCGGTGCCGGCGATCAGACAGGCCGAACACTCGAGCTTTCGCCGCTTCTAGGAGTTCGCCAGCTTCAGGGGGCCAATCCTGCGGCAGCGCGGCCCACGGCAGCACCGGCATCGACGGCAGCGCCCGCGCCGCCGGGAAGCATCGTACCGCCCCTTCCTGTTCCACAAGGCCTGGAAGCGCCGGCAACGGACCCGGCCAGTCCTGAGCCTGATGGCGGCATCAGCCCAGCCAACCGGGTTGACCAGCCGGCGACGGTGAAGCCCGAGGTTTACACTCAGCAGCCGCGCGGCCTGTCGTTGGCCCTAGGAGCGCAGATCCGCGCCATGCAGCAGCCGCAGCGCGTGGATGCGAGTCAAGAAACGCTCGACCAGCGCATCGCGCGGATCGAAGCGGCGATGTTCTCGCCCTTGGGCAGCACGCAGGCCAAACCCGGCGAAGACGTGTACATGGACGTGCTGGCGCGGATGCGTGAACAGGCCCGAGCGGCGCGGGGCCAGGCGCCGTCGACCACGACCACGCCCCCGCAACCCGCTGGGGCGCAGGCAGCGCCCGGCGAGGATTTGGCTGCCAGTCCATTGGCGCCGCCCAATGAGCAGGAGCAGTCCGCCGCCGAGGAGGCTCGCCGTCGTGCCGCGCGGTTGGCGCAGGGTCTGCCCGCTGAGCCGAATGGTGAAGCAGGGCTTCAAGGCGGGGTCGGCGAGCCAGGCGCGGCCACGCCGGACCCGGGCCAGGATCCGGCGCTCAGCGATCAGTCCGTGCGGGATTTGGTCGAGTCTCTCCGCTACCACGATGCGGCCCTTAAGACGCTGGCGGGTCAGCGCGAGACGCGCATGAACCAGTTATTGCGCGACGCCGAAACGGACTTGGCGGCGGGCAAATACTTCGACGCTGAGAGCAAGTATCAGCAGGTTCTGACGATTTCCCCCGGCTATCCGCTGGCGCGCGTGGGCGTGATCCACGCGCAACTGGGCGCGGGCATGATCCGCTCGGCGGGCGCCAACTTGCGCCGCCTCTTCGAGGACCATCCCGAGATGATCGCAGTGCGTTACGACGCCAAGCTGCTGCCCTCGGAAAAGCGCGTGCAATGGATCCGCCAACAGCTTGACGAGATGATCAAGCTCAGCGAAAAGCGCCAGGAGCCGGCGTTGCTGCTGGCGTACCTGGGCTATCAGTACCAGCAGGCCAAGCTGGTGCCATATGGTCTGGACCTGGCGGAAGCACGCTGGCCCAACGATCCATTAATCCCACTCTTGCGTCGCGTGTGGATCTATCAGTTGCCGGTGCATCCGGCACAGGATGCGACTAAGCCACCATCCACCCCGACCCCGGATGCCCCGGCCCCGGAAGCCCCAGTAGCCCCGCAAACTCCGCAAGCCCCCAACCCCTCGCCTGCCGTCGAGCCCGTCAAGTGACGCGATCCAACGCTCAGAGTTCCATACCTGCCTCGGCCTACAGCAGCGAAGGCGCGCAAGCCGGCGTCAGCGCGGCGCATGCTGCGCCGGCGCTTCCAGGATCTCCGGGGACTCCGGGGACGCCGGGCACTCCGGGGACTCCGGGGGCTCCGGGGCCGCGCCTGTCTCTGACTGATTTCGTTGATGTCCGCACCCTCCAGGAATTGCAGGACAGCTTCACCGCGCTGACCCGGCTGACCACCACCATCACTGACGCCCAGGGCCGGCAACTGACCTCGCCGACCGACGCTCAGGCGCGCGACGAGAGCAATCGCGTGCTGGACTGGCTGATGCACGACGAGATGCGCCGGGGACATGATCCCCTCGAATCGGGACTGGCGGCGCCGATCATCGTCGAGGGCCAGAAGCTCGGCTCGATCGCCATCAACACCGAGCCCGATGCCGCCCTGATGGCCAACAGTCGCGAGCAACTGCATCAGGTCGCCTCACGACTGGGCGTGCCGGAAAACCAGATCCATTCGCTGATCGACGGCGCCCAGCTCGCCTGCGGCCCCAACCGCGCCGCGGGCGTGCAGTTCCTCTACCTCATGGCCAACGCCATTGCCCGCCTCTGCTACCAGGAATACCAGCTTCGCCGCCGCATCGACGAGTTGACCACGCTCTATTCGCTCTCCACCCAGCTCTCCCAACAGCGCGAGGTTCAGGAGGTCATGGATACCGCGGCACGCAGCGTCACCCAGGCCCTGGGCGCCAAGGCCGCGGGCATCCGCCTGCTGGATGACACCATGACCGAAATGGTCACGCGCTCGGGATACGACCTGTCCGATGCGTACCTGACCAAGGGGCCGATCATCCTGGCATTGAGTTCGATCTTTCAGGAGGCGCTGGGTGACGGTATCGCCTACGTCGCGGACATGCGCAGCGACAAGCGCTTGATCTACCCCGAGGATGCGCAGCGCGAGGGGCTGGCGTCGATGCTCTGCGCCGGCATGAGCTATCGCGGTGAGCCGATCGGCGTGATCCAGGTTTTCACCGGCGAGCAACGCTCCTTCTCACGCTACGAAACCGATTTGCTCCGCGCCATGGCGCAGCTTCTGTCGGCGGCGATCCACAACGCCCGCCTCACCGCCAAGCAACTGGAAAACCAGCGCGTCGAGCGGCAATTGCGCATGGCGGCCGACGTGCAGAAACGCATGCTCCCTCAGTCGCTGCCCAAGCTGCGCAACTTCGACATCGCTGCACGCTATGTGCCCTCCTTCGAGGTGGGCGGCGACTTCTACGACGTGATCGACTTGTCGGGCAACGTGGGCCTGACCATCGCCGACGTCAGCGGCAAGGGCATCGCCGCCAGCCTGTTGATGGCGTCGGTGCGCTCGAGCCTGCGCGCTCATGCCCAGGATGTATACGACCTGTCGGAGATCGTCTCGCGGGTCAACATCGCCCTGTGCCGGGACACGCTGATGAGCGAATTCGCCACGCTCTTCTACAGCGTGCTCGATCCCCTGTCGCGCCGCCTGACTTACTGCACCGCCGGACACGAGCCGCCGTTGCTCCTGCGCAAGGGCCAGTTCCACCCGCTGGACGTCGGGGGCATGGTCGTCGGCGTCGATCCGCTGCAGCGCTACGAGAAGGGCATCTGGGACTTCCAGAGCGGCGACATGCTGCTGCTCTATACCGACGGCCTGACCGATGCCCTGTCGTTCAACCAGGAGAAGTTCGGCCGGCAACGCATCATGAAAGCCATGGCCGAGGTCGGCGACAAGACGGCGCACGAAGCGGTCAATCACATTCTCTGGGAAATGCGTCGCTTCGCCGGCCTAAACCCCCGCATGGACGACACGACGCTGGTGATCGTGCGCTGCCGGCGATGAGCCAGCCGCTTGCGGCGTAGCCTCTGATGGCTGCCAGGCTGGGCGGAGTCTACCCGGGAGGCGAGCCCCCGGCGTTTGCGGATATCGGACCTTCGGAAGAAGTCAGGTCCGGCTTGGGACACATCGCGATCGATGTGGTCATGCCCCGCGAACGCCTTGGCCACACATTTCCTTTGACCGCCAGGGCATGCGGACGTTACCATTAACCTCGGTGCCGCGCACGTTGCGGGCATAGGTGGGTGAGATGGGTTACCACGCCGGATGGCGTGCAGCCGGAGGCTGCTGCGCGACCTGGGGCGGTGATGTCCGGACGTTGTCTGGGCGGGCGCACGGGTTGTGCACGCCGGCAAGACGTCGCGGGCATCCGGTGGTGACGGACCAGCGCCCGCGAAAGCAGCGAAAGGCGCCTGGCGTGAGGGCGGCATGTCGGCATTGCGACCATTGCAGGTGCTTCTGCCACGCGGGCTGACCGATCCGATCCGCCGATACTGGCATTGCCGGCTCAGTCATGGCCTGTTCGTGGACCTGGGCCGGGACCTGTCGCGCACGCTGGTCGTGGCGGGAAGCGGGCGCAGCGGCACAACCTGGCTGGCGGAGTTGATCAACTTCCGCCGCACTCATCGTTTCATCTTTGAGCCGCTCAATCGCGAGCAGGTCCCCCTGGTGCGGCATTTCCACCCGGTGCAATACCTTCGGCCGCAAACCACCGACGCTCGCTTTGTCGATCCGGTCAACAGGCTGCTGCTGGGGCGCATTCGCAACTCCTGGACGGACCAATTCACCAACCCGCGCCCGTTCTACTCCCGCCGCCTGGTGAAGATGATCCGCGGCAATCTGCTCCTTAAGTGGCTGCACACGCAATTTCCCCAAGTGCCCATCATCCTGATCCTTCGCCATCCCTGCGCCTCGGCACTGTCCCACGCCAAGCTGGGCTGGAAGATCGACGTGTTCTCGGAGTTCCTGGCGCAGGAGGAACTGGTGTGCGACTTCCTGGGACCCTATGTGGACATGTTCCGTCAGGCTCGTGATCCGATCGAGGGCGGCGTCGTGCGCTGGTGTATTGAGAACGTGGTGCCGCTGCGGCAGTTTGGACCGGGTCAGGTGCACCTGATGTGTTACGAGGAGCTGTGCCAGAATCCGGAAGTGGAACTCCGCCGTTTGGCGCGATTCCTGGGCAGGCCGTTCAATCCGGCCGTGCTCAGAAAGATCAACCGTCCCTCGGCGCTGTCCCGCTCGCATAGCGCCATCACGACCGGCACCGACCTGACCGATGGCTGGCGGCGCGAACTTGAGCCGCGCCAGAATCAGCAGGCGGTCAAGACGCTGGCGCGCTTCGGGCTCGACACCATCTACAACGACTCGCCCATGCCCGACTCCGACGCGGCACAGGAGATGCTGCGCGCTAATGTCACATCTTTCCCCGTGCGGGATTGAGCACGATGTTGTCGTGCCCCGGGATGATGGCGTCGGCGATCTCAATGGCTTCGGCAAAGCTTTCGCGGGCTTGCGCCAGGTCATAGGAACTGGCCAGAATCTGGCCGCTGGCCAGATGCTCGGAAGTGGGAACTGCGTCGCCGGCGATCAGCGTGGTGCTCGTGGCGTCCAGCAGCAGCAGGCCGCAGGTCCCCGGTGTGAAGCCCGGCAGGGGAAACAGGTCCACCTGCCTGGCGAGCTGGTCGGGCGCCGGCTGGCAGCGCTTGAGGATCGCAATCTCCTGCTCGATCATCGCCCGCACCTCCGCGTCCTGCGCAGCCTTGTACTGCTCGATCAGCGCGCTGCCCACGGCCTCGCGCTCGGCTTCACTGATGTGCCAGGTGGCGTGCTCGAAGGCGGGCAGCCCCCAGCGATGCGCCGGGCGGAAATTGGTGAGGAATACGTCCGTAATGGCCGCGGGCGCCAGGCCGCTGCGCTCCATCAGGTGCGCGACGACCGCTTGCCCGGGCAGCCCCGGATCCACCAGGATGTTCCGCCCGCCGCTGCGCACCAGTGTGGTGGTCGCGTGGGCCGTGCGCACGGGCGCCTTCTCACCCCATAGCTCGTGGTGCGACAGCGTGCCGATGCTGATGATGCGAAAGTCCATGGGAAAGTAAAAAGTATAAAGTGAAAAGTGAAAAGTAGAAGGTACGAGTCCTGCTTCTGTTTCTTCACTTTACACTTTTTACTTTACACGTTTCACTTCCTCCTCTCATTCCTTAAACGCGTCTCGGTGCATCCACGGGATCTGCCCGCCGTGGTCGGCTTTCTTCTCCTTCATGCGCTGAATGATCACCGGCGGCAGCAGCCGGTTCAGGCGGTCGATGTCGCCGCCCGAGGCGATCTGCTTGATCAGCGTGGAACTGGTGAAGGCATAGGTCTCGCCGGTCATGATGAAGACGGTTTCGATGTCGGCGATGGCGCGGTTGGTCAAGGCAAGTTGGAACTCGAAGTTCAAGTCGGTGACGTTGCGGATGCCGCGCAGGATGGCGGTGGCGCCGATCTGCCGGGCGTAGTCCACCGTCAGGCCTTCGTAAGTCGAGACTGTGACATTGGGGCAGTCCTTGACCAGGCCGCGGATGATTTGGAGCCGCTCGTCCATGGAGAAAAGCTGCACCTTGGCGGGATTGTGCCCGATGGCGATGATCAGCGTGTCAAAGAGTCGGCGGCCGCGGTGGATGACATCCAGGTGGCCGTTGGTAATGGGGTCGAACGTGCCGGGAAACAAGCCGATTTTGTCGCGTGCGGTCATGCCAGCCGAGTATAGCAGTCGCCGTGCCCGCCGGCGCAGGCGTCATAACCGGCGCAGAACGGCCTGCGGCGGCAGCAGCGCGGAAATCGGTCGCCCAATACTGGCCTGCTCCGCCGCCGAATCGTTTACTTGCCATGGCGAGGGACGGACAATCGCGACACGGCGGCAAGCGGATACGGCACGCCGGCCAGAGCACGACCCCGACCCACGCCGACAATCTCCTCGACCCTGGATTGGGTCTCGAACCGGCAAGCCTCCCCGGTCGAGACCCTTTTTTTGTCATATGGCGCATATATGCTTGTAGTTACAAGTGATTAACGTCATTTTAATATGACCCCAACGTAAAATTTGACCCCTATTGTCACCCCTAAATAGGGGTTTGACTTGGTGGGGCTGATGCGATAGATTACCTGCCATCGGAGGCCACTCATGGGCAGGCAAAACGAGCGCGGACTGGAACTGACCTGGCATCGCCCAAGCAAACGATGGCGCAAACGGATCGAAGGGCGCGACCACTGGTTCGGTGGCGGCAACGGTGTCAGTGATCGCACGAGCTACCGCGCGGCGCTGGAGAAGTACCGCAAGTTCCGCGATGACCGCGAAGCCGCGATGGATCATCTGCGACACGGGATCACGGCTCGGCCGGTCATGTCAGCAACGCCTGTCACACTGGAAAGTCTCAGCGCCGTCTACACCGCCATGGTGCAGATGACGCGGGCTATGAATCCGACAGCGCTGATCGCGGGCATTGATGTTCCGTATGACCCAGAGGTCGCCTGGAAGTACGGCGTGCCGGTGCAACTGCTGACATCAGTACCACCGCGGCAGACTGATGACCAGCCCGCTGATGAGCCGGCAAGGACGACTAAGACGAGTGAGGTCGACCGCTTACTCGATCAGTTCGTGGCAGAGCAGAAGCGCCGCACCGAACTGACGATCCAGAACCCTGACGCGATCCCACCCAAGCAGCGGCTGGGCGGATCGGCGCTGCGTTGCGTCATCACCTCGATTGAGCAAATGCGCAAGCACTTCCACAAAGCTAGGCTGACTGAGTTCGGTGACCAGACTGAGCAGGCACTGGCCAGCTTTCGGAAGTCACTCGATGATGCGGTAGGCAAAGGCAAACTGAAGGGCCAGACAGTCAACGCCTACACCAAGGCGGTGGGGCCATTCTTCCGGTGGGCGTGGTCGAACCGGCTGGTCGCGGAGCAACCCCGCAACCTGGCCGCGATCACCCGCAAGTATGCCAAAATCGGCACAGCCCAACCGCTGTCCGTGGAGGTCATCCGCAAGCTCTGGGCCGCCGCGGCCGGCGACGACCGAATGCGTGCCTGGATCGCGGTAGGACTCAACTGCGGGGCCTACGCCATGGACCTCGCAACGCTTAAGCCTGAGCACCTGACGGCAGACGGGTGTATCGCACGGTACCGTCACAAGACGACTGTCCCAATGAAGCACAAACTGTGGCCGATTACCCTCGAGCTGATCAGGAAGACTCGTGATGACGAGATCGGGCTGGTGTGGGTGCGAAAGAAGCCCAAGGGCACATTCCCATTGGTTGAGGAGAAAGCTGGTGGAGGGGGCAAGTATGATGGGGTTGGTCGGCTGTTCGACAAGGTCTGCAAGAGGGCTGACGTCCGAGCGACGTGGTCCCAACTCCGCGACACAAGTGCGCATTACGTGGAAAATGTCGCCAATGGCGACAGGACGAGCAATCCGGAGCTAGTCAGCCAGTTCCTGGGCCACAGTGATCCGCGAATGGCGAGATTCTATCTCGATCAGCGCCCCGAACGGCTAAATCGAGCAATGCTCGATGCTGCTATCGACAAGCTGGCAGAAATATACAACTTGGCCTAAAGGCTTGAATGCTGCAGATTGTTCATCGTCGCCATCTCGCTGGGCCTTGCCGCCCAGACCAAATGCTGGTTGGTCCGCCAGCCCGGCCACACCCGCCGTTGGAGACCCATGTCCGCTGAAGGGATTGAGGAATCCGCCCGAAGTCAAGGCTACCTCGTTTCAGTCACGCGTCTGTGCTCCGGGCCGTTGTGTTGCGCAGCAACTTCCACTTCTATTTAAACCGAACTACTGTTGGCACCGGTGGGGTCTCATCGTCAGTCACGGCCTGGGGGCCTATGCTGGGCATCGTTCTGGAACTTCAATCCAGGGAAGGCTTCGTTGGTTTTCGGAACCTTGCCCCCAATTCGAAACTGGGATCTCCGAAAGGACGACAGCGACCACAGCCCGTTGTGCCAAGGAACCTGACAAACACAATGGTTGTTTCAGGATCTTTATCTCGAAGTTCCCTGCGCAGAATGTCCTGTTGATTCTGCCCGAACACTCGCGGGAGCTCTCTGATTGTTGACTCGTATTTCCCACACCTTGGACAGAACACGCTGATCTTGAGGTCATGGTTTACTTCAATCATAGCGCATCTACCTTCTGTGGCACGCTGTCATTATCTGGCCTTGATTAGCGATCCACCTGAATCATCCATCCAGCCGCCCGTTTCGCAAATATGCTAGAGGCCACGAGTCCACCGAGCCTACCCAGAGTAGTGTGGCACCCACCTCCATCTCTGTCAAGCACAATGCATTGACGTGCGACTCTGGCAGACATGTCCCCCTCGACCTCAGGTAGAAGTGTGCCCCATCCACACGTGACAACCTATCGCTGCAAACATTCGATCAGATCAGCGAAGCCAGCGTTTTGTCGTCCTCCCCGCCCCACTTTACTGGCACCTCCGCGAACAGAGTCTGCATGGCTAATCGCCAATCGTTCGCGGCATTTCCGCGAGGCGGACGTGCCGACGACTTGGTGCTGTGCGTGAGGATTGCCGCCGGCACCCCAATACGGCGGCGCACATTCACCTTGGTGCTGCGCTCTAGCACACCCAGCATACCGGGAATCAAAGGCCGTGCTTCGTGCAGCGACAGTTCGTCACCGACGACAAGAACTTGATCAAGAAGCTCCAGGTAACCAAGTGACGAAGCCGAACCTGTAGATGCCAGGTGCTTGGCACTTGACTCGTGGATGAATACGAGTCTGCCAGCGACGACACTCAGCGACGTGCGGGGCGCGACATCGCGGTCGCAGTGTGCTACCACGACATGCCATACCGGCAACCGCCCCAGGCTGGGATGATCCCACGCCGCATCACAATGGCCGCAGCGGCGGTTCAAATCGGATCGACCCAGCGAATCGAGGGTGGGAATCCGCGTGCCGCATGTCTTGCATTGAACAGAGAAGATGCCATATGCCGACGGACGTAGATCCAGCTCGACTGATCGGCATTTTGGGCACGCATAAGCGGGTCGGCCGCGATGATGGCACGCCGGGCAATCGTGGAAGTGCCGCCAGAGGCGATGGTACAGGTCAGGGAGGTACCGCCATAGGAAGATGATGCACGACGTCAAAGTGGCCAATGTCACCACGAATGCGGCGGGCAGCCAGGCTGCCAGCCCCCAGTTATGCGCGATAAACCATTGCATCATGAGTTGGGACGGCCCGATCATGGCCCGAAATCCCTCTTCGCTGACGAGGAGGGTCGGTGCCACCGTCGCAGCAGCGAACCCGGCGACTATCGCGCTCACTCCGCCCACCCCATACGCCACCCCTTCTTCGCCACAGATGAATCCGACCACCGCCACCACGATGCCTCCGCCTATGGCAGCGATAGCGCTGATCCACAGCGCCAGAGACAGCGCTGCGAGCACCGCAACTATGATGCACGCAGCAACATATATCACCGCGGCGATGAGCGGACAGGCAACCCATGCTACAGCCGAGCCACCGATTGCGGTAAGCAGCGTGCGTCGTCGAAGCGGCAGGAGGAATTTGGAGCGGTCGATCATGGCTTGGTTTGCGGCAAGCTCGCGCGCGCACGTACGAGTCTTGCACGAAGAGGCCCGTTGATGTGCTGCCGGCGTCGTTCCAAGCGAAACACCGTGCGCGCCGGTTCAGGCCAATGCATCGCCTGCTGCTCGAGCCAGCCATTGAGTGATGGTCCGCCGGCGCGGGCATACAAGTGGACCAGTTCTACGCCAAGGTCAACCATCTGATCGCGCGCCACATCGCTTGGAAGGTGGGGCCCGACAGCGCCGAAGGCAAGGGCCAGAGCTGTGGTCGCCAAGTTGGTATCGCTCAGTAATCGGTTGTTGGCCAGGGCAGCACGGGAAAACGCGCGCAGAGCGATCGCGGCGCTGCAGGGCAGCTCGGTTGCCACCAATTCCAGAAGCATCGCTAGATTATGACAGGCCATTGCTGGCGGCTGCGCGGCGATGATCTCTGCCAGAGCTGGCAGCAACCGCTGGACAGTTGGGCGCCGGTCCGCTTGCGGAACTTGAGCGATGGCGGCCATGATTTCCGCGGGATCAGCCCATGTCGTCGAAGCATCGCTCAAGGCTTCCAAGAGCCCGATGCGTCGGCGTAGCGCCCCCGCCATAGCAACCGATAGAGAAGCCACGCGGACCGCAGCGCGCAAGCCGTCGAGCACCTGCGGCAGGGTGTGCTCCATCACCGAAAGCCGTAGGATTTCAGCAGCCACCATATCGGCGTGGCGGCCGCGCAGAAGCATGCCCCAGTACGGTGCCATGTCCGGCACGGCAAGATGTTGGGTCTGCATCGCACCTGTGCTGAGCAGGCGGTCCAGGATCGCGTCAATATCCAGCCTTCTTGCGGCGGTACCATCGGTCAGTAGCAGACTGAAAACTGTGTGCGGCTGATGAGCGGCAATCGTGCAAGCTACAGGAGTCGGATCGGCAGCCAATTCCAGCAATCGCCGCGAGAGATCCAAGGTTGTCTGATCGGCCGGAGCACAGGAGGTTGCCGCCGCCACGGCGACCTCCACATGACGCGCGTCTTCCAGGAGCCAGCGAACCAAGGCCGGCCTACGTTGCGCTTCGAGGAACTGCTCGCGCGTACAAATGTGCGATTCGTGCAACACTCGATGCACAAGGTCAATTTCGTCAAGGCCATCGATCTGCAGATCGCTGCAAAGAGAAGCGAATGCCCCGACTTCCTGCCAGTTTCCAGCACGAGCATTGTGGCATATGAATTCCACACAGGGGGCGGTTTGCTGGCCGCTGCTCTGGCCGCTGGCCCAATCGAACCATGACCGGCCTGCGCGCGCGGCGGGAGGCAGGCATCCATTGATTCGGCTACAGCCAACGATGGCCACACCCGCAGTCAGTGGGTCGTGATCCTGGGTGGCGAAAGATAGCTCATGCAGAGCGCAAGGAGGCAGGCACCGCGTGAGGAGCCAGACTACAGTGGCAACTTGCTCGGCATCAGCCAGCAAGATGATGGGTTGGCCAATACGGCGCAGCCAAGCAGTGAGCGTGAATCTAGCCATGGCGTACGAACGTTCATCCTGGAGGTGGCGCTGGACATTGGCCGCAATTAGCAGCCCGTCGGAGGGCAGCGTCTGGAGGATCGGCAAGTCCATAGGGCCGTTCTCATCGGCGCGCTTCCAGAAGAGTGATCCCCACAGGGCTACGGCGTCGGCCGGCCCCAGCGTCCCAGACGGGTCGATAATCGCGTGCGTAAAGGATGCAGATCTGGCTTCGTAGTCTTGAACACGCACTGAGTGGGTGATGAGCGTAGCGCTGTCCCGACGTTGGAAGGCCAATCGTGCCCCAGCGGTGCAAGATGGCGATGTGGTTACGTCATAGCGTGCCAATTGCGGCGCGCTGGTGAGCCAGGCTCGATCCAGCTTCGCGGACGCGGCGCGCACGGTGTAGCCGCCAGAACCACTAACACTCATGCCTGGCCTACAACTGGTGTAAGTCAACTGGAGCATACTGCCGTCTCCTTGCTGGCTTTGACATACCCATAGTGATGCAATAGCCAAACCAGCGGGTCCAGGACGCGCCAAGGTTGGAGGTGACCCACCTGCTGCTCAGCTTGGCCGTCCGCGCCGAGTTTCAGAGTCGGGCTATGGCCAAGCGCAGATACAGCAAACAATCCGAACGTCTGAAAATTGGCCTCTACCGAAGAAAGGATGCTGCCTTGTCCGCAGTCGACCAAGAGCCGGCGAAGCCACTCCTGTTGGGTCTGCACCCCTTGCCGATTAAAGCCCGCGCAGTGCAGCAGATCGCGTTGGCGGAAGATTGCACCCGCATCGCCCGGCAACTCGCGCAGCATATCAGCCTTGGTCAGAACAATCGCCAATGGTGTGCGGATGCGCGTGCCCACGGCGACGTTCTGCGTTCGCTCGAACAATCCGACAAGGCGTGAGACTATCTGGTCGAACTCGAACGGGCGAGCGGCACCACGGCCCGCTCCAGTAAAGCGGGGAAGCCGTTCACGAAGCCCGGGTACCGTCGTTGGATCTATGAGCAGGAGGATGCCAGCAGATTGCGTGATGTAGCGGTGGAATTCTTGCATCGCCCCCGGTTCGGTGAACTCCTCACCCGCACAGTCACGGAACGCAAACTCAACGCATTTGCGACGGGTGGTAAAAAGCTTCCATGCCGACGGGAAGGTAAAACGGTAGATCAGCGGCGTGCGCTGGCGTGAATCTCCGTCGGCACGGGGCGTCTTGGCGATGACCATGCCCGCCTGGTCGTCGCAGAACAGCCGGCCATACCGCGTCGCCAACAGTTGATCAGAGCAGACGGAGTATGCCGCCCCGGGCTCACGCGTCTCTTGGGCTCGCATATCGAAGCCGGGAATGGTCTGGCGCAGTCGCCGTTTGGCCTGATCAACAAGTACTGGGATATAATGGCTCTTGGAGACCCCCGGCCCGCCGGTGATGGCAATGGGGTGCAATGAGAGTTGGCCGGTCGCTTGGGCATATGTCAACGGCCATTTGCAGTTGGGACATACCCGATTGTGATCCCAGGGGAGCCGATGAATTCCGATGCTCGGCGCAGAAGCCGCAATTTTGGCTTGTGGTTCTGCCGGCGTATTGACCGGTGCCAGCAGCGCTTCGGCAAGCGTGAACTCCGATGAACAAATCAAGCAGTTGAGCATGAGCAGACCTCCCACGGGAATTACGCACCAACAGCCATCGGTCGGACAAATCGGGCTTTGATGCCAGCCCACGAAGCCGAGCCTTTGCCTGGTGGATTGCGCTCGGCTTTCCCGTACACCGCATCGTGGACATTTGCCTCCCCCAAGTCGGTACGAGCTACGCGCACAAACGCGCGGTTCCACTGTGGGGGAACAGAAACTGCGCATCGACCAGCAGCCTCATACGCGGAGCGATGGCACTCCTTCTCGTCAGCATCGCTTGGGCGCGGATACCGATCTGGGCGGATCTGGATGCGCATCGTGCGGCAGGGCAGGTCCTGGGGCCAGTGCCATTGCAGAATGAGGCCTTGGGGGCTGATACTTGCATCAAGGTCGCCCCATCCGCGGGGGGGATCAACCAATGTATGGAGCCCAACAGTGGCGACGCTATGACCGATATCGGCGCAGAATGCGGCGGTGGTCTGACGGGGAATCGGCATGTCCGCGTGCCCCAGTGAGGAAATCCCGAGGACACAACCCAATTGGTCGAGTTGAGACACCGGCACTTGCGAGCCTGGCTGAGGCGAACACTGGGGTGCGCAGGTGACGAACACTGCGGCGGTGTCCCACGTCGTTGACAGGCGAAACCCTGTGGAGAGGCGCTGGACTTTGGGCACGGCTGGCACGCGGCTGCACGAGACCACGGGCTGGGTAAGGGCGCTCTGCTCGGCCCACACGGCGATATGGGCTGCGCCGACGCTCTTGGCCATGCATCGTTCGCTGAGCCCGGCGAGTACCGACCAAACCATGGGGTCGGCAACCTTGCTGATAAGCTCCCTGCCTATCAATGTCGCCAAGGCTCGCAGATCTTCGGCTGGCGTTAGGCGAAGATTACACAGAGAGGGACCTAACCGCCACGCGCCGTTTTGCAGAAACACGTTGTCCAGGCGCACAGCTCCATGTGCCAAGCCCATGGCGTGGAAATGTGCAAGGGCAGAAGCCACCGCGAAAACGATCTGGCGCCAATGCTGCGCAATCCCGTCAGGTGTCATCAGGCTGGCGGCGTTTTGGGGTGCGCTAGACGGGACCTGAACAAAAAGACGCCGACCATCAGTGTCGGTCATCCACCGAGTTTCGGTGACGTCGATCAGGTGACGATGCGTGATTCCCGCCGCATCGGCGCCAATGGTCTCACCAGGCAGGGGCTCGCGGGTCACGAGCGTACGGAGCCGAGTGCTGGAGGTGATCGCCGAGAATTCGGTGGGCCATGAGTGCTGGCCGGTAGCGCTGACCGGTGCCGTCTCACGCCATTCGCCACAAGCGCCGCGATGCAGAAGCCGCAGGGACTCGAACCGTCCCCTCAAGGTGCTCGGAATGTCTCCAGTTGCGGTCAACATGAATCTCGCTTTCCCGAATCTAGGGACTCTAATCGCTCCTCCTGATCGATATACGCTCGTCGCCGCCGGGAATGGACAAATGCAGCCGTGAACCCAGGGCCGGTTTCTGGGCAAAGAGGTAGTCGTTAAGCGGGCGCACCACGGCAGTCTTGATCAACTCACGCACCCGGCGGCCGCCTTCGGCCTGGTTCCTGGGTTCGCGCATGCGGCGGGTGAAATAGGTGATAATTGAATCACGATCGATTCGCAGTTCCAGTTGGCGCCGCCGCTGGGCGTTGTCACACAGTTGGTCAAGGAACTTGCAGCAAATATGGCCAACCAGTTCGGGCCGAAGCATGTCGAACACGATGATGTTGTCGCCATAGCGCGCCCGCAATTCGGGCCGGCCCCACTTTTTCGTAAAATGCTCATCCACCGCTTCCATGAAGATGGCGCGCAATTCGTCATAGGACGGCTGCTGGTCGGGCTGGGCCTCAAGTCGAGCGACGAGCCGGTCGGCACCCATGTTGGATGTGAACACCAGCATGCACTGGTCAAAGTACGCCGTCTTCCCCTGGCCATCGGTCAACCGGCCCTCTTCAAGGATGCCCATGAATTTCTCATTGACGCTCTGATGCGCCTTTTCAATCTCATCAAAGAGAATGATGGAGAACGGTTCGGCCAGAACATGATTGGTCAATTGGCCACCTTCTCCATAACCGACGTAACTGGGCGGAGCGCCCGTCAGGCGATTGCCCGACTCTTCACTGCGGTATTCGGTCATGTCGAAGACGCGCAGGCGGTCCTCGTCGCCGAAAACCAGTTCAGCCAGAGCCTTAGGAGCCGTGCAGATTCTACTCCGCATTTTCTCCTCGAATTGCCGATAGTTT
>JBBDMX010000078.1:0-80205 GCA_040878035.1 Phycisphaeraceae bacterium
CATGCCAAGTCAAGATAGCCCGGTCCGCAACTAGAGTAAAGTGCATAACCAGATATACAGGAATGCAGCGGCGGTCTATTGCGTTCTCAGGGCAACTGCCTATGGCTGTTGCCCTGCAGCATTTGGGCGACCCACCGCTCACAGCAAGCGCAGTCAAGCCCGCTCCCACTCATCAATCGTCTTCGGCCAGTCGTCGTGCAGCAATCGCGACAGCGACCGGTCGGCGAGCAGTTTGCCCTGTGTCTGGCAGCGCGGGCAGTAGTTGGTTTCGTTCTCGGCGTAGCGGATGCGCTGCACCTTGGTGCCGCAGATGGGGCAGGGTTGGCCGAACTTGCCGTGCACGGCGAAGTCGGGGCGGAAGGCGGTGATGTCGCCCGGCCCTGGAAAACGGGCGCGGAATTGCTCGCGCAGGCGGGCGATCCAGTGATTGAGCGTGTCGCACGTGGCGGTGTGCAGGCCGGTGATCTCGACGGCAGTGAGCCGGCTGGTGAGCATGACGGGCGAGAGGCGCGCGGCGTGGAGGATTTCATCCGAGTAGGCGTTGCCGATGCCGTCGAAGAGGCGCGGGTCGGTTAGGGCGCGCTTGAGCGTGTGGTTCTCACGGGTGAGCGTGGCGGCGAAGGCGGAGAGGTCGGCGGCGAGCACGTCGAGGTCGCCGCGCGCGTGGTCGGCCATCGCGGCTGCACCTTGGACGATGTGCAGCGATGCTCGCCGTTTGGTGCCGGCCTCGGTGAGCGTGAGTGTGCCGGTAGGGAAGGTGAAACTTGCGAGATTACCTTTGCCGGCGACCTTGAAATCTCGTTTATCGCTCCAGCGCAAGCGCCCGGCGATCATCAGGTGCAGGATCATCGCCAGGTCGCCCTCGAAGTCCCAGACGATGCGTTTGCCCAGACGCCGCAGCGCCACGATGCGTTTGCCTTCGATCTCCGAAACCGGCGGGTCCACGCTGCGCACGAGAAATGGGCTGACAATGCGCACACGCTCCAGCGGCTGATGCAGCACGCGCGGTGCCAGGGCGTCGAGGTATACCAGAATGTCGGGTAGTTCGGGCATGGGCAGTACCAGCATACGCATGTAGAGCTTTGGAGTGCGGCGGCAACGACGCCGCTTTCGCTTGCGGCGGAGCCGCATTCGCTGCGCGAAAAGCCAAAGCGGCGTCGCGGCCGCCGCACTCCAAATGGCCTCCGGGCCTTTGAAGAGCGACTACCATAGTCGCATGGCCCGACTACCGTTCGACAATCCATTGGAGTTGGCGCAGCCGACGGCAACACCGCTCCCACCCGCCGCGCAGGCCCTGACCGTCAGCGAACTGTCGTCGCTGATCAAGAACGTGCTGGCGGACAGCGTGCCCGCCGCGGTGCGCGTCGTCGGCGAGGTATCCAACTGCTCGCTGCGCACGCACTGCTTCTTTTCACTCAAGGATGCGGGCGCGACGGTGCGCTGCGTGTGCTTTGCCACCAACCTTCGCCGCCTGGGCTTCAAGCTGGCTGATGGCATGCAGGTGATCGCCACGGGCCGGCTGGATTTCTTTGCCGCGCAAGGCAATCTCCAGTTGTATGTGGATCGCATCGAGCCGGTGGGCCAGGGAGCGCTGGAGTTGCGTTTGCGGCAGTTGATGGAGGAGCTGCGCGGGCTGGGCTATTTCGACGACCAACGCAAGAAGCCGTTGCCCGTGCTGCCGTGCAACGTGGCGGTGGTGACGTCGCGCTCGGGCGCGGCCCTGCACGACGTGATCAACACAGCGGGGCGGCGCTGGCCGGGTTGCCGATTGCACCTGGTGGATGTGCGCGTGCAGGGTGCCGCGGCGGCGCCGCAAATCGCCGCGGCGCTGCGGGCGCTGTCGCGGCACGGGCCGGCCATGGGCATCGAGGCGATCATCCTCACGCGCGGCGGCGGCTCGATCGAGGACCTGTGGGCCTTCAACGAGCGCATCGTCGCCGAGGCGCTGTATCGCTGCCCGCTGCCGGTGGTGGCGGCGATCGGGCATGAGACGGACACGACCATCGCCGAACTGGTGGCGGATCGCCGCGCCAGCACGCCGACGCAGGCTGCCATGATGCTACTGCCCGACGGCGCGGCGCTGGGGCATCAGGTGGAGCAGATGAGCCAGCGTCTGACGCTGCTGGCGCGGCGGCAATTTACGCATAGCCGCCAGCACCTGGAGGCACTGGCGCGACACCCGGTGTTTCGCCGGCCACGCCATGCACTGGCCGCGGTCGCGCAACGGCTGGATGAGCTGGCGAGTCGCTTGCGCCTGGCGCTGCCGGCGTCGCTGGCGCAGTCGCGTCATCGGCTCGATCTGCTGGCGCCGCGCTTGACGACGAGTCTGCCGCGTTTGGTCAAGGGTGATGGCGAGCGACTGGCCGCGCTGGAGAAGCATCTGGCGTCGATCAGTCCCAGCAAGGTGCTCCAGCGCGGTTACTCGTACACCTTGACCGACGATGGCCGGGTGCTGCGTTCGGCGGCAGCGGTGGCGGGGGGGCAGCGCATCACCACGGTGCTGGCCGACGGGCGTATCGCCAGCCGGGTGGAGGGGGCCGGCGCCGCGCCGCCGGCGGGTCCGGGGGGTCCGGGGCGTCCGGGGGGTCCGGGGCGTCTGGCGAAGCGCATGACCAGAACATCACACGGCGGCGATGAGCCGTCGCTGTTTTGAATTTGGAGTGCGGCGGCATCGACGCCGCTTTGGCTTTTCGCGGAGCGAATCCGGCTACGCCGCAAGCCAAAGCGGCGTCCATGCCGCCGCACTCCAAAGGGCATTGGTCGCCACGATGGCGATGCTCTAGGATCGTCGCTTATGACCGACCAAGGCGAACGCAACTGGGCGGATGAGTTTCCGATCCTGCGCGAGCTGGCGTTCTTCAATCACGCGGGTGTGGCGCCGATCAGCGCGCGGGCTGAGGCAGCGCTGCGTGAATATGCCGAGCAGGCGGCGGCGCGGGCCTACGTGAAGTCAGGCTGGTACGCGCGGGCGCACAAGGTCAAGCACATGGCGGCCCGGCTGATCAACGCCGCCGGCCCCGACGAGATCGCCTTTGTCGCCAACACCTCCTCGGGCATCAGCCTCGTCGCCAAGGGCCTGGACTGGCAACGCGGCGACAACGTCATCATCACCAACGTCGAATATCCCGCCAACCGCTATCCGTGGATCGATCTGGAGCGCTTTGGCGTCGAGGTGATCGAGGCGCCCCAGGAGCGCGACGGGCGCGTCGATCTGGATCGCGTGCTGGATGCGGTGACCAATCGCACCCGCGTGGTGGCGATCTCGCACGTGCAGTACGCCTCGGGCTATCGCATCGACCTGCGGCCGATCAGCGACATGGTGCACCGCGTGGGCGGCTACCTGTGCGTGGATGCGATTCAGAGTCTGGGCGCCATGCCGGTGGATGTGGCGGCGCTGGGCATCGACTTTCTGGCGGCGGATGGGCACAAGTGGCTGCTGTCGCCCGAGGGCGCCGGGCTGTTCTACTGCCGGGGCGAGTTGGCCACGCGGCTGCACCCCAACGTCGTGGGCTGGATGAACATGCTTGATGCCCAGAACTACGGCGACTATCGCTTCGAGTTTCAGCCCGATGCGCGGCGGTTTGAGCCGGGCAGCTACAACATTCCCGGCGTGCTTGCCCTGGGCGCCACGCTGGAACTGCTATTGGAAATCGGCGCCGACGAAATCTGGCGACGCCTCGAAGCACTGACGGCCCGGCTGTGCGAGGGCCTGCGCGAAAAGGGCTATCGCATTTTCAGCCCGCGCGGCGAAGGCGAACGCAGCGGCATCGTGATCTTCGATCCGCCTGAATCGCGCGACACTGGCCGCATCCCCGATCCAACACAGATCGTCGCCGACCTGGAGCAGCAGGGCATCATCATCGTCATGCGCGAGGGCCGGCTGCGCGCTAGCCCGCACTTCTACAACACGGCGGGGCAGATCGAGCGGCTCATCGAAGCCCTGCCGTAGGCCCCACGTTTTATGGGGGGGGCTGAGCCTGCAAGTCAGAGCCGCGCGGCGTAAGCCCGCGGGCGATCCGCCGCAGGCTTACGCCATGCGGCTCTGACCTTTCGGAAAGTCCGGCGTGGGTATTGACCCATCGCATGGCTCGCGCCTTAGCGTCGTAGCGTGTTCGATGTGATCCATAGAGGGCTTGCCGCAGACAAACTGCGCCCCTGGCACTTCGGGAGGCATCACCATGCAGCAGGACACGACACGCCGCGGGTTCATGCAGACGACGGTGGCAATGGGTGGAGGGCTATGGCTGGCGGGCTGTACGTCTGGACAACACGGGCCGGGAGAAGGGCCGCAAGACGCAGAGCATGAGCAGGAAGTGTCACCCGCGGAAGACCTGATGCGCGAGCATGGCGTGCTCAAGCGCGTGCTGCTGGTCTACGGCGAGTGCGTCCGCCGGCTCGATGGCGAAGAGGACCTGCCGCCCCAGCCGCTGGCGGATGCGGCGCGGATCATCCGAGAGTTCATCGAGGACTATCACGAGAAGCTGGAGGAGGATTACCTGTTCCCGCGTTTCCGTCGCGCCCACGTGCACGTCGAGTTGGTGGACGTGCTGCTGGCGCAGCACCAGGCCGGCCGGCGGCTCACCGAGCGCACGCTGCATCTGGCGACGCCCCGGGCGCTGCGCCGCCCCGACGACCGCCGGGCGCTGGCGGACGCGCTGACGCAGTTCATCCGCATGTACAGTCCGCACGAGGCCCGCGAGGACACCGTGCTCTTTCCCGCCCTGCGCAAGATCGTCACGTCCAACGAGTACGATGCCCTGGGCGAGGAGTTCGAGGAGAAGGAGCATCAGCTTTTCGGTGAGGAAGGCTTCGACCGGATGGTGGACCGCGTGGCGAGCATCGAGAAGGCCCTGGGCCTCTACGAGTTGGCGCAGTTCACGCCCAAGGTATGATGGGCCGCATGTCCCTGAATCGGGAAAGGCACCCACGCGATGGCGATCTTGCTGGTTCTGAACCACAATCCCTATGACGGCACCGATCTGACCTGGAATGCGTTACGGCTGGCGGGCCAGCTCCGCAAGGACGGGGCCGAGGTCCGCCTGTTCCTCATGAATGACGCGGTGGACCTGGCGCGAGACGGCGTGCCCGTGCCCGAAGGGTTCTTCGACCTGGTGGCGCTGACCAAGGAGCTGATCGCCGCGGGCGTGAGCGTGAAGGTGTGCGGCACGTGCCAGGCGCGCTGCGGCATCCGCAAGGGCGACCCGTATTACGCCGGCGCGCAGAAATCCACCATGGCCGAGCTGTCCCAGTGGGTGCGCGACAGCGAGCGGGTGCTGACATTCTGAGACCAAGATGAAGACACGCGACAGCGGCATGCCTGATGAGACCATGTGGTCGTCCTTCTTCGCGCCTGATGTGGTGCTGGCGAAGCTGGGGTTGACCCGTGAGTGTCGCGACGTGGTGGACCTGGGCTGCGGCTACGGGACGTTCACCATTGCGGCGGCGCGGATCGTGCGCGGAATCGTGCATGCGCTGGATATCGACCCGGCGATGATCGCGACCACGATGGCCAAGGCACAAGCGGCGGGCCTGAGTAACGTCGCGGCCCGGCAGTGCGATTTCGTGAGCGATGGCACCGGCCTGCCTGATGCCCGCGTAGACTATGTGATGCTGTTCAACCTGCTGCACTGCGAGGAGCCTGTGCCGCTGTTGCGGGAAGCGCGGCGTGTGCTGGGGGCAGGGGGGCGACTGGGCATCATGCACTGGAATCACGATGCGGCGACGCCGCGCGGCCCGGAGCTGGCGATTCGGCCGCGGCCGCAGCAGTGCCGGCAATGGGCCGAGCAGGCGGGGTTTGTTCTGGCGGGGGCAGAGGCGCATCCGGGGGCGGAGGCGCATCCGGGGGCGGAGGTCGTCGATCTTCCGCCGTATCACTTCGGGATCGTGATGAGGCCGCGGTAACCAACGAAAAGCATGAAGGTGAGTCTCAAGCCTCTGCCCCGGCTTGGTATTTCCGGTGACTGTGGTTACTGCGTTTACTGCGGTTTCTTCTCGTCTTCCCACGGCGTGACCTGCACGTCCCAGCCGTCGCCCTTCGGCTCGCTCGTGTCGATCATCTTGGCGTCGATTTCTTCGTTCACTTTGTGTTCGCCCAGCGTGATGATCGACTCGTTCTCCGATTCCTCCTCGAAGGTGCGCACACGCAGGGGCAGCAGCGAATCCTGGTCGTACCACAGGTCCACTTCGGTGACGCCCGAGCGCAGCGGGCGGCGCGGCACCAGGTGCAGGTGCACGCTGTTGGCCGGGTCCTTCTCATGCGGCTGGGCGATCGTGGCCTGGAAACGCTCCAGCACGCGGTCCTTCTTCATGTTCACGGGAATGGCGAACGGCCCGGCGCCCAGCGCCAGCGGATTGACCTTGGCCGGATCGGCATCGGGCGGCACGACCTGGCGCTTGATGAACTTCTTAGGCTTCTCGTCGGCGATTTTCTCTACTAGCCAGACGCCGTCGAAAATGTACGAGCGGTCCTGCGGAACACGCCGGCGGTCGTACACCAGCCAGTCGAATTGCGCGGCAAAGCGTGCCGGCGGCCCCGCCAGGTAATACAGCTTGCCCAAGCGCCGCTGCTCATCGCCGACCAGCCCCTGAATGCGGTCGTAACGCAGCGTGGCCTGGAGTGACTTGATGTCGTCAGCCTTGGCTTCGATGCGCTGGAGCAACGCGACGGCGGCCGGATCGGGCGCGGCTTGCGTGGCAGCCGGCGCCTCGGCCGCTTCGGCAGGCGCGGCAGCATCCGCAGCATCGTCGCCCCGCGCAGGCACGGTGCCGAGCACCAGGGTGACGAGCAGAGGCATCCACATTTCACACCAGCGCGTCATGGCAGAATCCTTTTGGATTGAACACGAAGGCACGAAGACACGAAGCAGAGGAGGCGGGAACTGGGATGAATGCGCATGACCGATTATTAAGGAAGGATAGATAAGGTCAACGCCGGAGGCTAAGCCGCAAACGGCATTTGTGGTCTTAGAGGCCCGTGTTCATCCCTTCTTCTTCTCTTTCTTTCTTCGTGTTTTCGTGCCTTCGTGTTCACGTGTTCATAGTTCGGGTTTGGTTCAAGATCGCCAGCGTTTGGTCGATGCACTGGCTCTGCGCGCGGATCAGACGGTACTCCAGGATCGCGGCGACGGCGTTGGCGAGCATGGCCGCCAGCACCATCACCAGGTGCGTCTGGATGGGCCAGAGCGGCCGGAACATCGGGTCGGCGCCGGCGCCGGCGAACATCGCCAGCATGGTCAGCACCACTGGCGCCAGCATGAGGGGGAAAGCCCGGCTCTTGCGCCGGCGGGCGGGCGCCACGAATTGTTGCGGGTCGAGATTTGCCTTCTCGGCGGCGGCGGCCAGCCACTTGCTCGTCGCCATGAAATAGGTGTAAACCGTCACGTGCACCAAAGCCACCATCAGCCCGGCGCCGACGCCCAGGCCCACGTGATACGCATACAGATCGCCGCCTGATCCAGCACCCGCCGTGGTCCAACCCAGCACGAACACCCCGCTCAGCAACAGCAGGTTGGCGGCGGTCAGACCCAGGAAGAGCGTGATCATGCACGGATTGTACGGCGCTTATCCCCGGCAAGCCCCGCGCCCCGGAGACGGGCATGCCGGGGCTTGCGGGGACGGGGCATGCCGGGGCTTGCGGGGACGGGGCATGCCGGGGTTTGGCCGCGTTTCCTTCAAGCCCCCGGCAGCGAGCGGAACACAATGTGCGACGGATCCATCGCGCGGATGCCATCCGCCAGGGCATCGGCGATGTGGCCCAGGTGACCGACGAACCAGCCCGCCAGGCTCGGATGCGCCGACAGACGCGACACCTGGGCATCGACGTCCACCTCGGGCATGCCTTGGGGATGAATCGGCACGCACTGCACCAGCAGGATGCCCGCACGGTCGGCGGCGTCGTAGAGCACATCCGGCCCGTAATGATCACGCACCAAGAGCAGCGAGTTGCCCGTTACCGGCAACAGGCTGCGCTCATCGATCCGATCCACCGCCACCACCGAATCGATCGCGCAGACCTGGCCATTGACCAACAGTCGCGGCAGCTGCGCTCGCCGGCCCCCGTGACTGGCCCACGAACTCGAACCCGCACCAGCCCGCGCGCCCGCCCCGGCCCCGGCGCCCGCCCCCGCCCCCGGATGACGCGCCGACGACTCCTTGCGCGCCGAGCGAACCGAAGTCAGGCCCACCGTCACTTTGCGCACGTCCGTCAGGTTGCCATCGATCAGCAGCGAGGCTTCCAGCTCATACATGGACTGCTCGCCCATGCCCGCCGGCCACCAGCGCTGCGGCTGCACAATTTGCAGGCGCGCCCGGCCAAGCCCGCCCTCGAACGTCACCGGCACACGCTCCTCATCCTGGAAATCGTCCGGGCCGCGAACCTCCAGAAGCAACTCCACGCGCGGCAGCACGCGCGGGGCGTCCGGTAAGTTCGCCTGCAAAGCCAGCACGAAATCCACCACTGCCTGTTCCTGGTCCACGTAACGAACCACCGGCCGAAGTGAAACGAACCGGCCTTCGCCCAAGGTCACGTTGTCGTCGATGATCTGGCTCATATCAACTCCTTCGCTGTAAACCCGCCCCGCAAGGCCTCCCCGAAAGCTTGTGTTTCTCCCACTCGAACTATATCCGTGCAATTGTGTCCCGGAATTGTCATTTTGACTCTCGGCGTTCGGCGGGCTGGTTCGTTGAGTCACATGCAGTAATTAACATGCAAAATCGGGGCCAGTTGGCCACGATGCCCGATAACGAACTGGCGTCTATTGGTACGTCGGTCATGCGGGGGTAGTGGCATGAGCGGCGGTCAGGGTCGTCCGATGCCCGGCGTGACAGACATGGGGCACGGCGGCGGAGGGAGCGGAAAACGCCTTCAAACCGGTCGAGTCGCGCAACCCTCAGTCACCAAGCCACGTTCGCGGCACCCAAGCCCCCTGGAACAAGATCCCATAACGTGGTTAATGGAAACACTTTTGGGCGGATTTTCCTTGCGTTGTCGCTAGGACCGTTTACACTGGAACTCTGGTGGGTCGCATTCGCCTTTGCGGGTGCATCTGCCGTTTGTGACGGAGGCTCCCATGTATCGAACGGCGTGTGGTATGCGAGATCATCAGCGCCTTTTGCTGGCTGCCTGCGCGATCTGTATCGGGGTCGCTGCGCCCCGTCTTCAGGCGGACACGCCGTCGCCGCTTGATCCGGCCCGCGACGGGTTGACGCTCAACTTGGGGTTCAATGACTTGGCGCTGGGCCAGCCGGTGGTGGCGGTCGAGGTGTTCAACGGCGCCACTCCGCTGGGGCCGGTCGTTTCGCAACCCTGGCTGCTTGATACGGGCGCCACCGGCGTTTTCGCGGCGGGGGGGACATTCTATAACTTCGGAAGTCTGGACCTTTTCGAGTTGCTCGATGTACTCGATGGCGGCGATGCAAGTGGTTTGCTGACCAATGCCGCGACGGAGTTGACCAACAGTGGCCTGACCTATGCCGGGGCGGTGGGTGAGCTGGGAGTTGGCGGGGTCGAGGTCGTCAAGGTTTCGAATCCATACAGCGTCAACGTGTCCTATGGCGGCGCGGTCCAGAACTCGCTATCGGGGGTTAAGTTGCTAGTCAATCCTGATGCCGATTTCGGCGAGTTTGCCGGGATCGTGGGCATGCCCGCGATGGTGAACAAAGTGACCACGCTGGACATGTCCGGTTGGTCCGGGGGTCTGTCGATTAGCGCACCGGGGGAGATCAACCTCGACAACCTCGACGATTGGCTCGATTCCATCTTGGGTGGCGGGCCTGATCCGGGCAGCAGCTATGCAGACAGCACGAGCATCGGCGTCACCATCGGCAGCAGCCTGCCGGCGGTGGGTCATCCGTCCCAGCGTCTGTCGGTCCCCCTGCATTACAAGACCTATGAGTATGATCCAGCCGATATCGCCGGCACTGCCGAGACTTTCTCAGAACCGACAGCAGCGCCGCTTTCCTTTGTCGACGCCACGCTCGAGAATGGCGACTCCGGACTGGTCTTTACCGACATGCTCATCGATACCGGCGCACAGATTTCCATCATCAACAGCGCGTTGGCGATCGCCTTGGGCCTGGACCGCAACGGCGATCTGGTCGTCGACGAACTCGATCTGAACGCACTCGATCCAAACGAGCAGATTCTTACGGTCAGCGGCGTCAGCGGAAGCGTCGATGCCCCGACGATGAAAGTCGATTCGCTGCGGCTGCTGACCGACCAGGGCGTGACGCTGGAGTGGACCGCATACCTGCTGGTCTTGGATATTCACGAGACGATACCCGCGATCTTTGGGAGCGACCTGTTCACGTCCGGTTGGAGTGATGTGCTGTTGGCCAGCCTGTTCCCCGAGCTGGTCGAGGGGCCGGTGGATGATGGGAATTTCCTGGCGGTGCATTTCGACTATCGCAACTACTCGACACAGCCGGGTCGCATGTATTTCGACCTGACGCAGCCCGTGCCTGAACCGGGGTCGGTGGCGGTGCTGCTGGCAATGGGGGCGTTGATGTTGTCGCGGCGGCGCGGGCACGCCTGACACGAAATCTGACACCGCGGCCGATCAGCGTTGCGGCATCACCCTCGCGGCCGCCATTCCACGTCTGCGATCCCCTCCAATTGATTTGCCCGTCGTGCCAAGGCGAAGAGCAGGTCGCTCAGGCGATTCAAGTAGATGATCAGGTCCTGGCCGATGGTTTGGCTTTGCGACAGGCGGACGCAGAGGCGTTCGGCGCGGCGGCAGACGGTGCGCGCCACGTGCAGGCGGGCGGCGGTTTCCGTGCCGCCGGGAAGAATGAAGTGCTGCATCGCCGGCAGGGGGGCGCAGGTCGCGTCGATGTGCTTTTCCAGGTCGGCGATCTGCTCGGCGCCGATGCGGGCGATGGCGGCTTTGTCGCATCCCTCGGCGTGCGGCGTGGCCAGATCGGCGCCGAGTTCAAAGAGCCGGCTCTGAAGACCGGCAAGGACCGCGCGCAGCTCCTCCTGCCGGCAGGTGGATGCGGCCAGGCCCAGGATGCTGTTGAGTTCGTCCACCGTGCCGTAGGCATCGACGCGCAGGTCGTCCTTGCTGACGCGTTGGCCGCCGAACAAGTCGGTGCCGCCGTCGTCGCCGCGCTTGGTGTAGAGCTTCATGGCAGGGATGATAGCAGGGGGGTTGGATGGATATGGAGTGCGGCGGCAACGACGCCGCTTTGGCTTGACGCGCAGCGGTCAGAGCCGCGCGGCGTAAGCCCGCGGACGCTCGACCGCAGGCTAACGTCTTGCGGCTCTGACGTACCGCTCGTGCAGCTTGCGATAGATCGCGTGTGCCTCGGCGTCGGGCTGCACCACCGTTGTCGTGTCGCTGACGCGGCCGGCGATGGTCTCGAGCGAATCGACGTGGCCCATGGCCCAGTGTCCGAGCATGGCGGCGCCCAGGGCTGAGGCGTCGGCGGCTTCGCTGGGGGCCATGGGGACGCCCAGCACGTCGATGATGATCTGCCGCCACAAGGGCGCGCGGGCCACGCCGCCGGTGAGTCGTACCGGTTCGCGTCGCTGGCCCATCGCGTCACATTCATCCAGCGCCTGCCACACATCCGCCAGGCAGAAGGCGACGCCTTCGATCATGGCGCGGGCGACGTGGGCGCGGGTGTGGTGGAGCGTCAGGCCGTGCAGCGCCGCGGCGGGTTCGCTGATCCAGTGCGGGCTGCGATCACCGGTGAGGTAAGGCAGGGCGAGCAGGCCGTCGGCGCCGGGGGCGATGGCCGCGGCGTCGGCAAAGAGGCGGTCGAACCCCCGGAAGACGTCGCCATCGGTCAGATCGCTGTAGAAGGTGTCGCGCACCCAGCGCAGCGCCAACCCGGCGTTGTTGATCGCGCCGCCGGCGAAGTAGCGCGCGCCCGTGAGCACGTAACACCAGGTGCGCTGATGATCGTCGAGCTTGGGAGCGTCGGTGATGACGCGGATGGCGCCGCTGGTGCCGGCGGTGACGACGGTGTCGCCCGGCAGAACGGCACCGGAGCCGAGGTTGGCCAGGCCGCCGTCGCTGGCGCCAGCGATGACGCGAAGGCCGTGAGGCAGGCCGGTCTGCACCGCGGCGTCGGCGGTGACCGTGCCCACGGTCGCCCGCGGGTCGACCAGCGGGGGCAGGCGTGACGCGGTGATCCCCGCGGCCGCCAGTGCCTGCTCGTCCCATGTCAGCGACGCGAGATTGAACAGGCCGGTGCTCGACGCCAGGCTCCAGTCGGTGGCCCATTGCCCGGTGAGTCGGTGCGTCACCCAGTCCTTGACGGCCACAATCAAGCTGTCGCCACTGGCGAAGGTGGCGTTGGTATCCATCCAGCGGCGCAAGCGCGGCAGGTGGTACGTCGGCTGAATGGGGCAGCCGGTGCGGCGATACAGGTCGGCGGCATCGGGGCGTTGCCGCAGCAGCGCGGCGGTGTCCTGCGCCCGCTGGTCAGCCCAGATGATTACCGGTGAACGCGGCGAACCGTCGTGGTCAACGTCCATCATGCTGTGCATGGCACCGCTGAGACATAGGCCGGCAATGTCAGCCGCGGCCAGTTGCCCGGTTACATCGCGCAGTGACTGTTGCACCGCCGACCAGATCTCGTCGATGTGCTGTTCGACCCATCCGGGCCTGGGCGTGTGCAGCGGGTAATGCCCGCCTGCGGCGCCCCCGCCCCCGGAAGCAACGACACGGCCCGAGGGATCGGTTGCCACGGCTTTGCAGCCGGTGGTGCCGATGTCCAGGCCAATGATGAGTTGATGCGGCATGGATTGCTCGAGCGCCTCATCAGAGCCGCGCGGCTCAGATGCACAAGCCACGAACCAGGAACCGCGGGCTTACGCCGGGCGGCTCAGATGCACAAGCCACGAACCGGCAACCGCGGGCTTACGTCGCGCGGCTCTGATGCATAAGTCCTGATTGTAGAGACTTGCCGCGCGATACACTCTTGGGCATGAGTGACACCATGACCGTGTTTCCGTTACTGGCCGATCCGCAGAACTACGTGGCGTGCCAGTGGGACCTGCGTCCCGAGCCGCAACTGCGGGCGTATTGGCTGGGGCTGTTTCGTTCGCATTTCGGGTCGCTGTTGACCGAAGCTGAACTCGAGGCCGCCGACCGCGGCGAACCGGTGGCACAGACGCGCGGCAAGTGCGAGCGGGCCGAGCATCAGTTCATGGCGTACCTGGATAAGATCGAGCGCGATCCCGAATCGGCGGGTGCGCGGCTGGACATTCTGACGATCTGTCTGGCGCGCGAAGACGCCCTGCGTGCCGCCGAGATCGACGATCCCTATCGCCTGGCCAAGCACACGCAGAACGAAGCGGCGCTGGAGGTGTTGCCCTCGCTCTTGCGCGAGCTGGACGCCATGGCGGCCGACCAGCGCACCGACCGGCTGGTTCGCGGCATCTTCGCGGGCAACATCTTCGACATGGGCGCCACGCGCACCAACGAGTTGTTCAAGGCGGGCGGCAAGGTGGACTTCCGCGACACGCTGGGCAAGCTCAAAGAGCGCCCCTGGGCCCATGACGATCTGGACGCCTTTGTCGCGCGCTTCATCGGTGGGCCGGCGTACAAGCGGGCGCTACTGTTTGTCGATAACGCCGGGCCGGATGTGCTGCTGGGCATGATGCCCTTGGCGCGTGAGCTGCTGCTGCGCGGCACGTCGGTGCTGCTGACCGCCAACGCTTCACCGGCGCTCAATGACGTGACGATCGATGAGTTGTCGGGCCTGGTTCGCCGCATTGCCGGGTGGGACAGGCCGATGGCCGATGCGTTTCACGACGGCCGGCTGGCGCTGGTGTCCAGCGGCAACGCGGCGCCGCTCATAGACCTGACGCGCATCAGTTTTGACCTGGCCAACGACGTGAAGGCCAACGCGGTGGATCTGGTGGTCATCGAGGGCATGGGCCGGGCGGTGGAGAGCAACTGGCAGGCGAAGTTCACCTGCGACGTGATCAAGGTGGCGATGATCAAGGACTGGGGCGTGGCTCACACGATGGGGTGGGAGGTGTATGACTTGGTGTTCAAGTATGAGGCGGGAGGGGAAGTGAAAAGTAAAAAGTGAAAAGTGCAAAGTGCAAAGTAAGAAGTGATGAGGTCCTTGAAAAGCCATCCTGCAAGCCCCTGCATGCCCCGCTTTGGGGGCTTGCCGGGGATTGCCGCCGGGTTTTTCGAAGGTCCCTGCTTTCTACATTCTATTTTCTACTTTTCTTTCACCCGACGTCTCGCGCTTGATGAGTTCCAGCAGGGCTTCGCGCAGGCGGCGCGTCACCGGTCCCACCGCGCCATCACCGATCGCCTTCTTTTCCACGCGCGTCACCGGCAGCACGTTCCAGCTCGAGTTCGTCAGAAAAACCTCATCGGCATCGAGCAGATCGTCGATGCTGAGCATGCGCTTCTCCACCGGCAATCCGAGCGCCGCGGCCAACTCGATGATCGCGGCTCGCGTGACGCCGGGGAGCACGGGTGCGGGCAGCGCGCCGGCCGCTTCTTGGCCGCGGGCGATGGGCGTCAGCAGGGTGCCATCCCTGACCAGGAACACGTTGCTCACCGCGCCGCTGGCCAGGTGGTTGGTGACGTTGAGCCAGATCGCTTCGCCGGCACCGGCGGCGGCCGCTTGGCGCAGCGTGCGCAGGCGCGCCCAGTACGACAGGGTCTTGTGGCCCGCCAGGGCGTCGAACGGATTGGCGCCGGCCGGGGCGATGAGCACTGTGATGCCTTGCTCGAAATAGCCAGGGTCATACTCGGTCGGCGGGGTGGCGACGATCAGCAAGGTCGGCTGGGGCGGCGGGGCGGCGCCGGCCGCGGGTTTGAGCAGCGACACGTCGCCGGCGGTCAGCGTCAGCCGAACACGCGCTAGCTGGAGCTGGTTGTGCGTCACCGTTTGCCGCACCGCCTGCGCCAGCGGCGCGATGTGCAGCTCGCGCGCCAGGCCCAGGGTCGCGGCACTATGGGCCAGTCGCGCCAGGTGCTCATCCAGGCGAAACACCTGTCCGTGATGCACCGCCATGGTCTCGAAAAGCCCCAGGGCATGCTGAAAGCCCGCATCGTGGACGCTGATTGTCGCTTGATCGAAGGGCACCATCTTGCCGTTAAGGAACACATCCATGCGAAAGGGGCGCCTGAGTAAGGGGGTGACAGTTGCCTGTGATAGCCGGGGCATTATAATATGGGGCGCAATTAACCCCGGACCCCCGGCCCCTCGACCTCCCCCCGACCCCCAGGCCGTGTACCGGCCCAGCAGGAAGGTGCTCCAATGAAAGCCTCGATTCATCCCGACTACATCAACTGCAAGGTTACCTGCGCCTGCGGCAACCATTTTGACACGCGCAGCACCCGGCCCACGCTGCACGTGGACATCTGCTCGGCGTGCCATCCGTTCTTCACCGGCAAGCAGAAGTTCGTGGACACCGCCGGCCGGGTGGAGAAGTTCCAGAAGAAATTCAGCGGCTCGTACTTCAAGGCGGGCAAGCCGGCTGTCCCGGCCAAGGCTTAGCGACGCGAAAGTCATACACCGACCGCAGCGCGGACGCCGCGCTGCGGTTTTTTGTGCGCCGCCGCCAGACCAGAATTGAACCACCAAGACACCAAGGACACCAAGAAGAAGGGTTGAACACGAAGACACGAAGACACGAAGAAGAAAAGGCAGAAAATCAGAAAAACAGAAAAGGCAGAAAATCGAACTGAGCCAGCCGGAGTCCTCCTATTTTCTACAGTTTCCGTGTTTCCTGTTTCTTATGCTTTTCTTCGTGTCTTCGTGCCTTCGTGTTCATTCCTCTTTCTCTGCTCTTCTTGGTGTCCTTGGTGTCTTGGTGGTTAATCTAGTCTTCAATCATGGCCGACATCACGGACAAACTCGTAGGCCGGCTCGAAACCACCGCTCGTCAATTTGACGAGATCGAGCGGCAGCTCGTCGACCCCGAGGTGGTCGTCGATCACGAGCGCGTGCGTGAGCTGTCGGTCAAGCGTGCCGCCATTGACGACCTGGTGCGGCACTTTCGCCAGTGGCAGAGCCTGCGGCGGCAGATCGCCGAGCACGAGCAGATCATCGCCGAGGGCGGTGACGCTGAACTTGCCGCCCTGGCGCGAGAGGAGCTGCCCGATCTTCGCCAGCAGGCCGGCCAACTCATGGACGCCATCGCCAGCGACATGGTGACGGCCGACGATCGCTCGGTGGGCTCGGTGATGCTGGAGTTACGTGCCGGCGCGGGCGGCGCCGAGGCGGGGCTGTGGGCCGGCGACCTGCTGGGCATGTATCAGCGCTTCGCGGTGCGCCGCGGCTGGTCGTACGAAATGCTGGACCTGTCCGAAGGCGACATGGGCGGCATTCGCCAGGCGGTGGCCAACGTCAAGGGCAATGGCGTCTGGCAGGGCCTGGGCTATGAAGGCGGCGTGCACTGCGTCAAGCGCGTGCCCGCCACCGAAGCCCAGGGCCGCGTGCACACCTCCACCGCCACCGTCGCCGTGCTGCCTGAGCCGGAGAAGGTGCAGATCGTCATTCCCGACTCGGATGTGAAGATGGACATCACCACCGCGCAAGGCCCCGGCGGGCAGAACGTCAACAAGGTGGCCACGGCCGTCAAAATGGTGCACGTGCCCACCGGCATCGAAGTGCGCATGCAGGAATCCAAGAGCCAGCAGCAGAATCGCGTCAAGGCCTGGGCGCTCTTGCGGGCGCGCGTCTACGACCACTACCAGCGGCAGAAGGACGCCCAGCGCGCCCAGAACCGCTCGCGGATGATCGGCTCGGGCGACCGCTCCGAACGCATCCGCACCTATCGCTACAAGGAAAGCATCGTCGTCGATCACCGCCTGGAGCAGATGTCGTTCAACCTCGCCTCGGTGCTCCAGGGCGAGTTGGACCCGATCGTGGCGGCCCTGATCGCGCAAGATCGCGCCCAACGCCTGGCGGCGCTGTGATCCGGATAATCAACCACCAAGACACCAAGGACACCAAGAAGCAGGGTTGAACACGAAGGCACGAAGGCGCGAAGTAGAAAAGCAGAAAAAGCAGATAACACAGAAAATAGGAAGACCCCGGCTGCTCCACTCCGATTTTCTGCTTTTTCTGTTTTTCGGATTTTCTGCCTTTTCCTCCTTCGTGTTTTCGTGCCTTCGTGTTCATTCATCCGCTTCTTCTTCCTTCTTCTTGGTGTCCTTGGTGTCTTGGTGGTCCAATTGGTCATGCCAATGGCGCCTGGGGCCCCCGCGACAAATGCAGTCTCCCACCCCGCTGACCCGATAACCAGGGTATGGATCGTCATTCCCCAGCCTGCTTATGGTGCGCGCTTATAGCCATGTGCCTCGGCTTGGTCCTGGGCATTTTTGCCTCTGCGACTGGCGCCCAAACCGTGCCGCCAGCCGTCGCCGCCGACCAACCCGTCGAGCTGCGCCGCCTCATCCGTCGCTTTGACTTCGAGGAGCGCAAGGGCGGCAACTTCGAGGACATGCCCAGGCACTGGTTCGCCATCGGTCGCGAGGCACGCACCAGCGATGCCAGCTTCCTCAAGAAGAACCTGCATGACGTGCTGACCCATCGCGACGGGTTTCCCAACTACGCCAGCATCGGTTTTGACACGCGCCAACCGCACGGCGGCGAGTACAGCCTGCACCTGGGACTCAACGGCGGCGACACCGGCGTGTTCATCGAGGTCGGCGCCGTCCGCGCCGTCCCCGGCAGCGATTACCAGATCACCACCCTGCTGCGCACGACCCGCTTGACGCACGCGCGGGCGCGGCTGGTGGCGTACCTCATCGATGCCGACGGCCACCGCATCGACGCCAGCCTCGCCGCCAGCAAGCCGGTGCAGACCGACGACCAGTGGCAGACCGTCAGCGTGCACCTGATGGGCGATTACGACAAGGCGGCGTGGATCGGCATGCAACTGGAAGTCAACCAGCCGGAGCTGGCGCCGGCGGACGCCTTGGGCAAGCATCGGGTGCTGTACAAGGACATCCGCGGGAGTGCGTGGTTCGATGACGTGGCTGTCTGGCAGGTGCCGCGCGTTTCCCTGGGCTCGCAAAGCAAGTTCAATGTCGTGCGTGCCCCGGAGCGCCCCGAGCTGCGCTGGAACGTGCGCGACGTCTCGGGCCACGAGCTTTTTGCCGATCTGGCCGTGTTCGACGATCGCGACCAGCTTGTGGCACGCACGCAGCGGCGCGTGGACAGCACCAAGCCGATCAACGATGCCTGGCAACCCGAACTGCCCCGCTATGGGTGGTTCACCGTAAAGCTGACCCTGCACGATGTGTTCACCGGCGACCGCATCCGCCAGGCCTCGACGATGGTGGTGGGGCAGGCGCTGGTCAAGCTGCTCTGGCTGCCGCGCGAGCTGGATGTGTCGCACGCCCAGCGCGCGCCCTTCGCCATCGACGCCACCGGCATGGACGCGGCGCACCTGCGCTTGCTGCCGGTGCTGCTCCAGGCCGCCAATCTCGATGCCGCGATCCTTAGTTGCTGGGAGCCCGCCACGGGGCGGAACGACATGGGGCAGCGGCAGGAGCTGCTGGAGGAGTTGATCGAGCCGCTGCTGTCGCGCGGCGGGAAGGTGACCCTCAGCCTGGCGCCGCTGCCTGGGGAACTGGTGAAAGCACAGGATGACCCGGGCCACGGTCCGATGCCGCTCCTGGTGTCGGCGCCGCAGCTCTGGCGCCCGTACCTGGTGCCGCTGCTGATGCGCACGGGTCAGCAGGTCCGCGATTGGCAACTGGGTTCAACCGATATCGAAGGCGCGTTTGCGCTGTCCGACTTGAAGGGGCTGCTCGACACGATCCGCGTGGACTTCCGGGGCCTGGCGCCGGATCCGAACCTGGTGGTGCCCTGGCGGGTGGATCAGGCCCGGCGGCTTCCGGGCCAGGATCAGCCCACCTTCGCCATCCAGGTGCCGCCCAACGTGCCGCCCCGGCACATCGCCGCGCACACCACCGAATGGTCCGACCCGCCGCCGGCACGCTATGTTTTGCACCTGCGCACGCTGGATCCGCGCGTCTATTCGACGTCGAATCGTGCCATCGATCTGGCGTTGCGCATGGTGCATGGCTGGGAGTCAGGGGCGGCGGGCCTGGCGCTGCCGGGGCCCTGGACGACCGGCGACAGCCGCCGGCCCGAGGTCCAGCCCGAGGCGGCGCTGGGGGTGTTTAGCGCCGTGACGCAGCGCTTAGCGGGCCGGCGCGCGGTGGGGCGGTTGCCCCTGGGCGACGGGCTCCAGTGCATCATTTTCGACAAGATCGATCGCAGCCGTTCAAGGCCAGGTGAACCAACCGGTCTGCTGGTGGCGTGGGCCGAGTCCGCCACGCCTGCGCGGGCGCGCATCGACATGCTGCTGGGCGGCAAGCCCGTGGCTGTCGATATCTGGGGCAACCGCCGGAGCGTGCCGCTGGTGGATGGTCGGCATCAGGTGGACCTCGCGGCCTCGCCGATCTTCATCGAAGGCATCGACGCCGACCTGGCGCGCTTCCGCGCCGGCTTTGCCTTTGCACCGGCCTTCATCGAATCGGTGCAGACCCCGCACGTGTGCAAGCTCACCATCACCAATCCCTGGTCGCGCACCATCTCCGGCACGGTGACCATCGGCGACCCGACGCACTGGCAGATCGGCCCGCGGCGCAGCAGCTTCACCGTCGCCTCGGGTCAGAGTCTGGACATCCCCCTCAACGTGCACCTGCCGGTCTCCGAGGTCGCCGGCCTGAAGAAGATCGTGGCACGCTTCGAGTTCACCGCCGACCAGCCCTACGACATCGATCTGGAGGCGTACGTGGAAATGGGCTTGCGCAACGTGCGTTGCGACGCCTCTTTGGCGGTCGAGCGCGATCCGGCCACGGGCAAGGACGACGCCGTGGTCACGCAGGTGATCACCAACCGCAGCGACAAGGACGTGTCGCTCTACGCTTTTGCGGCGCTGGTGGGCTACCCCCGTCAGGAGCGGCTGATCCCGCGGCTTTCACCGGGCGAATCGGTGGTGCGCCGCTTCCGTTTCCCCGGCGGCGCGGCGGCGGTGGCGCAGCACGAGGTCCGCGCCGGCCTGCGCGAATCCGCCGGCCCCGCTATTCTCAACAAGGTCCTCACCCTCGACGCTGCGCCGTGAGGTTCCTCGTGCGCCGGCACAGCAGGCATCCCGTCACCAGCAGCAACAGCCCACCCGTGCTCGGCTCGGGCACGGCCCAGACCCCTGTCGCCGTCAGGTCGAGGTGGTCATATCAGGCGTCACTCAGGCGCCGGCTGAGTCGTCGGCGCGGGCGGCGGATCGGGCGGGGTCGGATCGTCAAGTGGGTAGATGAAGCTGCCGCGGCGGCGGCTGCTGACGTAGAGGCGCCGGCTGTCAACGCTCAGCAGGGCTTCGGTGCGGCCATCCACGTGGATGCTGGCCCCGCCCGTCGCGGCTAGCGCGTTGCGCACCGCCGTGCCCAGTTCCAGGATCTGCTCGTGACTGAAGCCGGCGAACAGCATGACGCGCACCACGTCATCGGCGGTCAGCTCGGCCACCTCCTTGCTGGGCATCTCCAGCACCTGTTCCTGCTGCGTGGCGGCGCAGCCGACCAGGCATGAACCGATCCACAGTGCCAACACACCCGCCAGGCGGCAAAAACCAGACTTCATCGGTCCTGCCCTTCCTTGGCTATGCGTGCCAGGCTCTGCGCCAAGGCCTGTTTGAATGTCGCGTCGTCCACATGGGGGATCATGCGGGCCTTGGGCAGGCGGCGCTCCTGCACGCCGTGGTCATCACCCACCAGCGTGGCGGTGACAAAGACGGCCACCTGCTTGGACGAGCGACTGTCGGAACGATCGCGGAACAGTTCGCCAAAACCCGGCACATCCCCGGCGCCGGGCACGCGCCGCTGCGTGCTCTGCCGGCGGCTGTCCATCAATCCCGCAATGGCCGCGGTCCCGCCGTTCTGCACGCGGACGGTGCTCGACGCGGTGCGGCGGTTGACCACCGGCAGATTGTTGGTGCCCCGGGCAGCCACGTCGCTCACTTCCACTTCCATGACCAGGGTGATCTGCCCATCCTCGGTCAGTCGCGGGGTCACCTTCACCAGCGTGCCCGTTTCGATCTTCTCCAACTGGGATTGCACGAACACGGTGCCTGCGGTGACGATCTGGAAGTATTCCTCGGTAGTCACCTTGATCTCGGCCGCCTTGCCGTCCTGGCTCATGACTTGTGGATTGGCGACAATGGTGGCCTGCTCGTTCTGCGCCATGAGGTTAATGGTCAGCATCAGGGAGTTGGTGAATTCCTGGTTGGGCGTGTAGCCGAGGCGCAAGCCCCAGGGCCAGCCCGAGCCCACGATGTTGTTGGTGAACGCGCCGTACTGGATGGTAGGGAAATCCCACTTCACGCCCAGTCGGCTGATTTCGTCACGTTCCAGTACCACCACGCGGGCTTCGAGCAGCACATGGCGCGGAGGCTGATCCAGGCGTTTGATGTCCGCCAGGATGCGCTCGGCCAGCGGGCCCGGCGCGGTGATGGAGACGGTGTTGCTGAGTCCGTCCATCTGCACAAAGTCGCGGAATGCGGGGGAGATCAGCCGGCTCACGGAGTCGGGGGTGAGGTTGCCCAATTTTACCACACGAGTGTCGCTGACTTGGTGGAACACCGGACTTCTGATATCGACAGAATAGACTAGGTAATAGTCGGGGGTCTTCACTACAGCGTACCCCGTCCCGGCCAGGAGGATATCGAGGGCCTTATCAACCGAGACGTTCTTGAGGTCGGCGCTCACGATGCCGGAGACGGTCTGTTCGGGAATGATGGTGACGCCAGCCTGGGAGGCGATGTCCTGCAGCGCCTGGCGGAGGTCGGTGTCCACAAAGACGTTGGTGACGTAGCCATTGGGAACAGGCTGGACGGCTACAGGGCGGGCGGGCTCGGCGGCCAAGGGTGCGGTGGCGGGACCGGCAGCCAGAGCCCGTGATGGCGCGGAAACCATGGCACATAAGAGAGCCGCAACAGCTGCCGCCGTGAAATGGGGGGATGAAAGACTGCGGACGGGGTGGCGAGCGGGTATGTGCATCACTTGCTGCCGCTCGGTTGGGTGGGGGAGGGCTGGGTGGTGTCCGGCTGAGTCTGCGACGCGTCCGGCTCAATCAAGGTAACGACTTTCTGCCCCTCTTCCACGGAAACTCGGATCGGAACGGCGTCGGCGGCAGCCTGCCCGTTGCCATAGTCCAAAACGACTCTAATCATGTAGGTTCCGGATTCGACGTTGGCGAAGTCGATGATGCCGGAGAAGTCTCGCACTCCCAGCGGAAGCATGTCGCCTTCATCCCCGGCCAAAGCGCTCCGGATGACCGGTTCGCCCCGGGCGGAGTTCACGGTCGCATTCACTGTGGGGGTGAAATGAACGTTGCCAATGTTCGCAAAGCGGCTCTGCACGACGTAGCGGGTGGCCTGATCGAGCGACAGCGTCACGCGCATACCCTGAGCCTCGGGCTTGGCTTGGACTTGCTTGTAGTCAACGCACACTAAGGATGTCGTCTCGCCGGCACTCTGGCCATCGGGGTAGGTCGCGCGCAGAACGATCTGGCCATAGTAGTTGGCATGCATCTGATCAGACGCGGGCATCTTGACTATCACGCGAACGTTCTGCTTCCCGCCGGCGCGGAGAGTGAATTTGGCTGGGGAGATTTGCAGCCATTCCGCGCAGGAGAGATCATCCCCCTTAAGCGGGCCGAGGGCAACGCCGCGAAGCGTCTGGGGAATGGCGGAGATGGCGTCGATGTCCACGGCATCTTCCGAACTATTCTCAATCTTCAATACCGCAGTGCGCAACGAGCCCGGAACGCCGCTGATGAAAGTCTGTTGCGGATCAAGAGTAAGCGCGGTATCGACGGCCAACTTGGTGAGGGTGGGATCACCGGTGAAATCGATTTCTTTTTCCAGCGGTTTCACGCGGCGACCATCGACGTAGAGGGTGCCGAAGAGCTTGTATCTCCCGGAGGGCAAACGGCGCTTCATGTCGGACGGAAGTTGGAGGCTTACCCCGGGCAGAACGCCGATCTCGTTTACGTCCACGCTGGAAACCGGACGCCATCGTCCTTCCACCTGCCGCGCAATTTTGACGTTCCCCTTGATACGGGGATAAGTTCGTCCGTCATTGTCGACGGACATCGTGAGGATCGTGGAGGCTTCCTTCTCCCCGGCGGGCCGAAAGGTCATGCCCAGGTCTTTGAGTTCAATCTTCTGCTGCTCGGGGCGCCCTTGGATTTCCACGATAATGGGGATGAGGAAGCGAATAACGACCGAGATGCCTTTGGCGTTGGGGTCGGTGCGGGTCTGGGCGATGATGCCGGCGGTGTAGACGCCGCGGGCTCGAGGGGGCACTTTGAGCAAGAGGTTGACCTTGGATTCGTCGGTAGGTTTGATTTCGACCGACTTGGCGCTCAAGGTGGCCCAATTGAAACACGAGGTGAGTTTGGAGGTATCCGTCTTGTCGTCGGGGATGATGATCTGCCAACTGCCGGCCGAGGTCTGTGTGAGTTCGACAAGTGTGAGATCGAGGATCCTGGATTGATCGACCCCGGTGTTGCGAAGGGACAGAGGCATTTCGACGATCGTGCCGGGCTTGGGGGTGAACTCCATTTTCATGGGTTTAACCATGAAACCCTGGGCGAAGCTGTGGGCAGGAGCGGAGGCGAGAGCACCGAGGAAGCACAAGGCAAAAAGGGCAAACAGGTAACGTCGCGTCGTCATGTTGCGGGTTCCTCAGCTCTGGTCGCCACGCGTAGGCGTGTCCAGCGACCGTTGGGGCCTAGTTTGCAGACCGGGATACGACCAGAGTGTCGGGCGGCGCAGGGTACCGCGGGAAAACGTGAAAAGAGGGAGGGGGTCTAGAGAACCCCCTCCCCAATTCCACGAGAACTGCGGATTTTATCAGTTAATTGCCGACAAAATCGCCGACTTAGACAACTGGTTGCCTGTGAGTTAATTAACCGACAAGGTCATGTACAGGTTGCAGGTGTATTCGCCGGGAGCCGCGAGGTTGCCGACGTTGCTGCCGGAGTCGACGTAGGAATTGAGCCGGATATGGCCCGGGTTCACGCCGGCGGGCTGCGTTACCGAGATCCCATTGGCTTGCTGATATTGCCAGCCGGCATTGGCAGCATTGGCAGTGGGGGTATCGCGGAACAGCGTCACACCGAAGCCGATGCCGTTGGTGCCGTAGGGACCGGTACCGTAACCACCGGTATTGGAAGGCGACGATTCGCCATTAGGGGAGCCAACATAGGCACGGGGGTAGCTGGAACTGGGGCTGGTGTATTGCGCCGTGATTGTAACGGTGTAATCCGTGTTTCCCTCAGTCGTGAAACTGCCCTCAATCTGATTGGCGCCGCTGCTCCCGACGAGCGGACCGCCGTGCGTTTCGTTGTCGTTGACAATCATGTTCAAGCCATTCAGCGGGATCGTGATGGCAACATAATTCTCGACAGTAATGGTTACTGGAATGGCCACATCCGTCGGGGGCGACATCGGTGCCGCCAACGCCGGGGCAGCCAACAGTGCGACAACAGCCATAATACCAAGTAGCTTCCTCATGATACGTTCCCTTGTGTTTTTTGTCCCGCAGCGCCCGAAGGCGATTGGGACAAACCTTTGAATGGCCCGGCACACACGTGCCCGACCCCGAAACTCCGGCCGGTGTAACAACCGGCCGCAACGGGCAACCCACCTTTTCACCGGCTCGGGCGATCCGCCCGTTCCACATCGCGCATGAGCCGGAGCGATTACAACATTCTTGACCGGAAGAGTTCGCCAACTTCCCCGGCGGCATTCCACTTCGCGTTCTTCGACTTGAACCTCCTTTCTATGCAAAACAGACTCATGGCCACAGTGCCTGTCAGTAACGGCTAATAGGGCGCAATGGTTACCGTGGCGACACCCGCGCCCGGCGTTTGAACCTCCCCGGTGCGGCCCTCCAGGGCGACGGTATAGGTCGCCCCGGTGAACGACTCGGGCAGGTTGGTAACCATGATTTTCAAAAGCGTGTCGAAGCGATATACACCCGAGTTCGCAAGTTCGGAACTCTGCGGTTCGGCCGTCCAGTCCCCCGGAGCGTTCAGCGGCTTGGTGATCTGCGCGGACACGTGCGCCGGGACGTTGGTACGAATGGTCCCGCCCACGTAGACCGCAGGGGCGTCACCGGGGCCTGGTGGAAGCGTCACCTCGACATGGTCCACATCGAGTTGCACGTCGGCATAGGGAAGCACCGTGATGGTGACCGCCACGGTGGCGGTGGTCCTGTCCTCGCCGGTGGCGACCGCAGCGCTGGCCATAGCGAGCGCTACCCCCAAGGAGATCAGATTGGTGAGCCGTTGCCTCAAGACTCTGTCCTTAGGTGGGGGGGGCCACGGTGATGGTTACAGTGCCGACATACTGGCCCGGCGCATCGGCGATGGTGGTCTGTACCCGGAACTTGAGCACGATATTGAAGGTTCCCGGATTGGTCGGCGGTGTCACCACCACCGGGTTGGTCATGGCCACGTAGTTTCCGGTCAGGGGCAGCTTGACGAACACGCGTTCGGGTCCGATGCTGCCGCCGCCGGTCATTTGCAGGGCCGACACGGAGGCGACGACGCCGCCGGTGGCGCAGTTGGCCGCTACCTTCACGGTGAGTTCACTGGGCGAGTCAAAGTCGCCCTGCCCCGGAGCCGTGCCCAGATCCAGCGTCTCGGGTGTTGCGGTGACCTGCACGTAGCGTTCAATGACCGGCAGGGCGCAGGCACGCTGTGCAGTGACTCCCAAACTCAGGATCGCCGCGATGGCCACCGCCGCGAGGCGACAAGATTGCCGTGTGGCTGTCATGGTTGCTCCTTGATCAGACAGCCACGGCCTGTTCCGCGGCGACGCAGCGCCAACAGGCCGCCAAACGTCAGGATGACGGCCACCGTCGCCGGCTCGGGCACCGTGGTGGTGAAGTATGCGGCAAAGTCGGGCGCGTGTGCCACGGACGGAAGCGGGATCGGGCCGGTGTAATTGAGCTGCCAGAGCAGGGCGTCGTAGATGTCGACGGATCCGTCGCCGTTCCAGTTGCCTTGCCCCCAGGTCTTGCCGGTGCCGCCCACGCCGGTGTAGTTGAGCTGCCAGGCGTTGATGATGTCGTAGATATCGACGGCGCCGTTGTAGTTGGCATCCCCGGGACGGAAATAGGGGTTCAGGCGATCGGTGTTGGTCCAGGTTCCGTTCTGCACGACCCAGTCCAGTTCGCCGGGCCCGGTGCAGATTACGTCCGCGTTGTCAACCAGTTGGGTGCCCAGGAACGTCTGGAAATGGAATGCCGGTTGATCGACCTGGCGGTCGCCGGAGACATACACAGCGAAAAAGATGGGGTCGCCGCCGGGGTCGGGACCGTTGGCGATAGCCAGAGTGCGATCGTCGTTGATGAACGTCTGCGCCCACAGCTCGGCCACGGGGGTGGGTCCGACGAAGGCGGTCATCGCCAGCACATCAAACTGGTAGGGGGTGGGAAAGCTCAGTTGGATCTGATCGAAGCCGCCGGTCACCTGCTGGCCCATGGGCACGTACCAGGTGCCGGCCCGGACGCTAGCCCCACTGGTCAAGACCACGAGCATCCCCAGACAGCCAAATAGATTTTTCGATCTCGGAACCGGCATGGAACGATCCCCGTAAGAAGGTCACTGCGGATGGTGGACCCAACCGGGTCCCCATCGCTAGTGGCGTGGCTCCATCTTTCGACGGCGTAAGAGTAATCCCAGCAGCCCGGCCCCCACGAGCCCGGCGGCGGCTGGTTCAGGCACGGGAGTTACGGTGATGGATGCGCCGCCTCCCAGGATGATCGTGGTGGCGGGCACGGCGCTAAAAACCGAGCCGTTAAACGCGATGACGTTGGCGGCCAGGCCACTATCGTTTCCCAGCCCCAGCGTAAGGCTGCCCGGAGCGATGGCCAGAAACGAGCCTTGGGCCAGCAAAGTGCGCGTCACCGCGATGTCGAAGTTGTTGAAATCTGACAGTCCGGCGCCGTGGCCATAGACGTTCTGCTCCTGTCCCGCACTGCCAATATTGCCGCGTGCCTGAATGGTGAGTTGAGGCACTGCAAAAGTCACCTTCCACTGGCCATCGGGGACCAACGTGATGGGATGCAGGTGCGGCTCGGGCACCAGGGCCGCTGACGTGCTCAGAACGTTAAGCGCATATCCAGCCAGGCCCAGGGACGTCGTGCCGTTGTAGAGGTTGTCCGTTACGGTGCCGTAGATCTTCACGTTGACCGTCTGCCCCACGGTCACCATCACTGGATCGGTACTATCGTTAACCGTCATCTCCAGGGTCACTTCCGACGCCGACAGCGGCACAGACATCAAGAGGCCTACGAGTGCAGCCCCTGCTAGAATTGCGCACTTCATGGCATTCTCCTTCAGACCATCCCGAGCTGGTTTGACCTCGACGCAGGCGAACTAACAGCGCACTGCCAGCAACGGACAGCGACACCGCTACAGAGAAAGGCAACTGGTATACAACCCCCAGCAGCCCCGATGGAAACCCACGCTTTGCGATCTCGTGGTGTCGGCAAATCTCCAACAGAAACCCACCTTACGACAATCAGATACTTTTGTCAAGTGATCTTGGGATTAATATTAAAAACACAAGTATTTGTGCTCGCCCCTGGCCGGTGCGTGGCTTGTGTACACCACGCTGAATTAACTGAAGACAGCTCTCCGCGGAACTGGGGCAGTAGGTAACCGCCGCATTTACCGGATGATCCGTGCCGACCCGCCCTTGGCGACGTGCTCGAGCTCCTTGAGGGTGATCTGGCTGCTGTCGCCGCGGGTGGACATGAGCATGGCGCCGTGGGCGACGCCCAGGTCGACGCACTGCTGGGGCGCCTTGCCGGTGAGGAAGCCGTAGGTGAAGCCCGAGGCAAAGCCGTCGCCCCCGCCCACGCGGTCTTCGATCTCCAGGTCGGGGAACGACAGGCCATCATAGAACTGGCCGTCGTGCCACATGATGGCGGACCAGTCGTTGACCAGTGCCGTCTTGACGCCACGTAGGGTCGTGCCCACCACCTTGATGTTGGGATAGTCCTTGACCACCTTCTCCACCATGCGCTTGAAGGCCGTGGTGTCCAGCGTGCCCTTGTGCACGTCCACGCCTTGGACCTCGTAACCCAGCACCTGCTGGAAGTCCTCCTCGTTGCCGATCAGGCAGTCGATGTAAGGCACCAGCGGCTTGGTGGTTTTGATCGCCTCTTCACTTGACCAGAGCTTGCTGCGGAAGTTGAGGTCATAGGACACGATGGTCCCGGCGGCGTGGGCGGCCTGCACCGCTTCGGTCACCACCTTGCGGGTCGATTCTGACAGGGCCGCCAGGATCCCGCCGGTGTGGAACCAGCGCACGCCCTGCTCATTGAAGAGCTTGTTCCAGTCGACATTGCCCGGGGCGATGCCGGCGGTCGCCGAGTGGCCGCGGTCATAAAGCGTCACCGCGCCGCGCCGGCCGGTGCCCACCTCGGTGAAGTTCAAGCCGATGCGGTCCTTCTTGCCCACGCCGTCGTACTTGCGCACCACCGCGTGGCTGATGTCGATGCCCACCGCACGGGCATGGTTGGCGACGATGGCGCCCATGGGCGAATCATTCAAGCCGCCAATCCAACCGGTGCGCAGGCCCAGGCGCGACAGGGCGTAGGAGACGTTGTACTCCCCGCCGCCGACCCACACTTCGAGCATGTTGGCAAACTCGATGCGAGCGTGGCCGGGGGGCGAGAGGCGGATCATGCACTCGCCCAGGGAAACCAGGTCGAAACGGGTAGCGGCAGCGGATTTGATCGTGAGGCTCATCGCAGGCGGGCTCCAGCTCCCCGGAAGGGGTAAAAGGACGGTGCAGTGCGAAATCGGGCCGCGATTATAACGAGTCGGGCAGAAGTCCGAAGGGCGAGGTTCGTAGTACGAAGTCCGAATGCCCATACTTCGCACTTCGCACTTCGCACTTCGTCCTTTTGCCCTATTTCGCCATCTGGTTGCTCCCATGGCGGAGGTTGGCCATGGCGAAGTTCCCTTGAGTTGGCGGGGCGTCAGGTGCGGCCGCCGGAATCGGCGCCACACACCGAGCGAGCGGATCGCCGCTAAGTTAGGATAAGTTGGTCTTATTATCAACGTAGCGGATCACGATGCGCCACGCTGCGCTCCTTGGCTTTACGGATAAGCTGTGGAGCCCGGTGGGCGGTGGGCCGTGGGCTCGTGGCTTGGCCGCGGCCCTGCACCAGGGCTTGTGCTTGTGGGATAACCGATGTTCAGCCTGATGCCTTTTGCGCTCCTGTCCGGTGTGATTCCGCTGCTCTTTGTCGGTTTCGTCGTGTTGATTATCGTCGGTGTGATTTACAGTGCGCGGCAAGAGCGGCAGCGGCGCGCGGAGCTGGAGGCGTGGGCAGCGGCGCATCACCTGAGCCTTTCGCCACATGAGGACCCTGGGTTCAAGGATCGCTATGTTGCCTTCAAGTGTCTGTGCCAGGGTGAAAAAGGCAGGTATGCCTTCAACAAGATGACCGGGCAATGGAACGGTCGGGACCTCGTCGCGTTCGAATACCGCTACCAGACCACCAGCACCGATTCCAAAGGCCATACGAGCACGACCAACCATTACTTTTCCGGCGTGCTACTCACGGCGGGGCTGCCGCTTAAGCCGCTGGTGCTTCGTCCGGAGCATTTTTTCGACAAGATAGCGGGGTTCTTCGGTTTCGAGGACATCAACTTCGAGTCCGCCGAGTTCAGCCGTGCGTTTCACGTTGCCAGCCCGGACCGCAAGTGGGCGTACGATGTGCTGCATCCGCAGACGATGGAATTCCTGCTGCGCCAGCCGCGCTACAGCGTGCAATTTGATGCGCATTACGTGATGGCGTGGGCGGGCAGTCGGTGGAAGGCCCAGGAATTCACCGCGGCCCTGGGCGTGATCGAAGGCATCCTCGACGGTTTGCCGCCGTATGTGATTCAGCAGCAAGAAGGAGTCGGCTGATGCCTTGTGAACTGGTGTCCCTGGCGGTGATGTTGCTGATCTTCGGCGTGCCTTTGCTGTGGCTCATCGGCACCTATAACGGGCTGGTACGGCTGCGGCAGCACCTGCGCGAAAGCTGGGCGGGGATTGATACGGAGCTTAAACGCCGCTACGACCTGATCCCGAATCTGGTCGAGACGGTCAAGGGCTACGCGGCACACGAGCGCCGGGTGCTCGAAGAGGTGATCGCGGCCCGGCAGCAGGCGGTGAACTCGACGGGTTCGCCGGCGGCGCAGGCACGCGATGAAAACGCGCTGGTCGGATCGCTGCGCCAGTTGTTCGCTGTGTCCGAAGCCTATCCCGATCTCAAAGCCAGCGCCCATTTCCTGGCGCTACAGAAGGAGCTGGCCAACACGGAGGACCGCATCAGCGCCGCCCGGCGCTTTTACAACGCCAACGTGCGCGACTTAAACACCCGCATCGCCCAGTTCCCGTCCAACATCGTGGCGGGCCTGTTCAACTTCCGTGAGGCCGAGTATTTCGAGATCGAGGAAGTCGGCATGCGCGCGGCGCCGGTGGTGAACCTGGGGGCGACTGTTTAGGCGGCGTGCGTTGCGGAGGCTAAGCCGCAAGCGTCTAGAGCATCGTTTCGGCGCGAGTATGTGCGTCATTCCTTGGGCAGACGGTCGCGGACTTTTTCCAACAGTTCGCGGCCGTAGAGCAACTCGAGGAACCACGCATTGATCTGGGCGGGGGTCATGTCCGGCCTTGCCCGCTTGAGGCCCGCATAGGACAGATTGCGCATCTGTGCGGTGAGTCGCAGCGCCTTTTGGACGCGATAGGTCGGCGACTTTTCCCGCCACATCTCGATCCAGACCTTCTCGACCTCTGGGGACGTGTCGCTGAGCATGGCAACAGTATATTGCCGCGGCAGAGGGATTACGAGCCTTCGTTCTGCTTCGGCTGGCACAACCGCGCCGCCAAGCGGATCGCCGCTTTCATGCTGCCCGGGTTGGCTTTGTTCTTACCAACGATGTCGAAGGCCGTGCCGTGGTCGGGGCTGGTGCGGATGATGGGCAAGCCCAGCGTCATGTTCACCGCTTGGTCAAACGCCAGCAGTTTCACGGGGATCAGCCCCTGGTCGTGGTACATGGCGACGACCAGGTCGTACTTGCCATGTATGGCGTCAAGGAAGATGGTGTCGCCGGGGAACGGGCCATGCACGTCGATGCCATGCGACTTGGCGGCTTCGATGGCGGGGGTGATGATGCGCTCTTCCTCGTCGCCGAACTGGCCGTGCTCCGAGGCGTGCGGGTTCAGGCCGCACACGGCAATGCGCGGCTTGCGCACGCCCAGCATCAGGCATGCCTCATGGCCCTGCACGATCGGCTCGTACACCGCGCCGATGGTCAGCACGTTGCGGATCTCCATTAGCGGCAGGTGAATCGTCGCCAGCGCGACGTTGAGCTTGGGCGCGTTGAACATCATGGTGACGTGCTTGGCGCGGGTGCGATGCTGGAGGAACTCGGTGTGGCCGGGGAACTTGCACCCGGCCAGGAGCCAGGATTCCTTGCAGATGGGCGCGGTGACCAGGGCGTCGATGCGGCCGGCCTCGCCTGGAGGCTTGAGCGCCGCGGCGACGGCGTCATCGAGGAAGCGCAGGCTGGCGTGGCCGCCTTGCTTGGTGGGGCGGTGCCACGCCTGGCCGAGGATGGAAAACTCGTCGTAGTCGAGCACCACCACGTCGTGGACCAAGTCATACTCGGCACGGGGCGAGTCGTGCAGGAGCCGCCACCAGAACGGCTCGATCTCCGCCAGGTCGGCGGCGTAGGCCAGCATCTCGTTCATGCCATAGATGATGAAGCGGGCGAGCTTGCGTATGTCGGGGTCCGCCAGCGCCTTGATGATGACCTCGGGTCCGATGCCCGCCGGGTCGCCCAGGGTGACGCCGATGACCGGGCGGTGCGGTGGCGGCGCACCGGGGGCTGGCGGGGACGCGGGCTTGGGTTGGGCCGTCGGCTCGGGCATGACTCCATCGTAGGGAGGGTGAGCGCCGGGCGAAACTTGGGCGCGCAGAAGGAGCCCGCGCGAGGCGCGCTCACTTTGGTGAGTATGGCGCCCGCAAGCACAAGCATAATCCTCGCCGGGGCCGCCTCCGGTACGGCCCGGCTCGCTGAATCAGATCGCTTCGCTAGAATGGCGCCATGGATCAGGATCAGGCGGCGATGAATGTCGCGGTGGTGGGCGTGGGCAGGATGGGTAAGCACCACGCCCGCACGTATCATCGGCTGACGGAGGCCCGATTGGTGGCCGTGGTCGATGCCAATCTCGCCCGCGCCGAGGAGGTGGCGGACGAATACGGCTGCGAAGCGATCGGATCGGTCGATGACCTGCTGGCGCGGCATCCCGAGGTGAGCGCGGTGAGCGTGGCGGTGCCGACGGCCGCGCACGTCGAGGCCGCCAAGCCCCTCCTGGAGCGCCGCATCGCCTGTCTGGTGGAAAAGCCGCTGGCGCCGACTCTCGACCAGGCTCAGGCTCTGGTGGACATTTCCCGCCGCTGTGGGGCGCTATTACAAGTCGGGCACACCGAGCGGTTCAATCCGGCCGTACGTGCCGTGGCCGGCATGGACATCGTGCCGCGCTTTATCGAGGTCCACCGCGTCAGCCCCATGACCTTCCGCTCGCTGGACGTTGGCGTGGTCATGGACGTGATGATCCATGACCTGGACATCGTGCTGATGCTGGCGCGCTCGGAGTTGGTGCGCGTCGAAGCAGCGGGGGTGGCGGTGCTCAGCGAACACGAGGACATCGCCAACGCCCGGCTCACCTTCGCCTCGGGTTGCGTGGCCAATCTCACCGCCAGCCGACTGGCGCTCAAGACCGAGCGCAAGATGCGCCTGTTCAACGAAACCGCCTACGTCAGCCTGGACTACCATCACCGCGACGGCGTGATCATCCGCAAATCTGACAACGCCCGGGCGCTGGAGGAAGTTCGCGCCAAAGTAGCGCAAGGGGCCGACCTGTCGGACCTGGACTATTCGGAGCTGGTGATGGTGGATCAGCTCAAGATGGACCTGCCGCCGGGCGAGGACGATCCACTCACCGCCGAGTTGCGGAGCTTCTTAAGGGCGGCGCGCACCGGCGGGCCGCCGGAGGTAGACGCCCAGGCGGGTTACGCGGCGGTGGACGCGGCGCTGCGCGTCACCGAAGCGGTGCGGGCGCATCGCTGGGAGGGGTTGGAGTGGTCGGTGGGGACGGGGAAGGTCGGGCGGTAAGAACCGCTTGCGGCTTCGCGCCAGCTCGCGGCTAACCGAAATCTTCCGTGCTAAACACCATTGCGCCAAGCCGCAAGCGGCTAGCGCTTCAACAGCTTTTCCCGATCCAACATCACCTTGAGCGTCAGCGTCACCAGTTCGACCTGGGTTTCGTCCATGCGGTTGTAGAAGGGCAGGGCGATGGTGCGCTGGCTGACCGATTCGGCGATGGGGCACAGGCCGCGGTCGAAGCCGAAGCGTTCCTTCATATAAGGCTGAAGGTGGATGCAGGGGAAATAGTTGGCGGCGCCGATGTCGTGCCGCCGCAGGCCGTGGATCACGCGGTCGCGCTCGACCACGCCATAGGTGTCCACCAGGCGAATGACAAAGACGAACCAGCTCATGTCGTCGGGCGAATCGACGGTGGGCAGCACCAGGTCTTCCCAGTCCATCAGCCGCTTCATGTAATAACCGGCGACGCGGCGGCGGGCCTTGAGCATTTCGTCCAGGCGCTCCATCTGCGCGATGCCCAGGGCGGCGGCGACTTCCGAGAGGCGGTAGTTGTAGCCCAGGCGTTCGTGCGTGAGCCAACTGCCGCTGCGGTTGGTGTTGCCCAGCTCCTTATCATCGCGTTCGACGGGCCGGCCCTGGTTGCGCATGCTGCGGCACAGGTCCGCCAGCCGGTCGTCGTCGGTGACAATGACGCCGCCTTCGCCGGTGGTGATCTGCTTGTTGGGATAGAAGGCGAACACGCCGACGCGGCCGAAGGAGCCGCAGTTGCGTCCGTTGTGCCGGCCGCCCAGGGCCTCGCAGCAGTCCTCGATCAGCGGAATTTCATGGGCGTTAGCGATCTGCGCCAGCTTGTCCAGGTGGGCGGGGTTGCCGAAGGTCTCGACGGCGAGGATGGCCTTGGTGCGGCGAGTCATGGCGGCCTCGACCTTGGCCGGGTCCATGTTCAGGCTGCATGGGTCGATATCCACGAAGACCGGCGTGGCGCCGACATAGAGAATGCAGTTGGCCGAGGCGACGAAGGAGAAGGGCGTGGTGATGACCTCGTCGCCGGGGCCGATGTCCAGCGCCAGCATCGCCAGGTGCAGCCCGGCCGTGCCCGAGCTGACGGCCACGGCGTGGCGGCGACCGGCACGCTCGGCGATCATCTCCTCGAAGCGCGATTGCCGCGGACCGATGCTCAAGCGCCCCGAGCGCAGCGTGGCCACGACGGCTTGGATCTCGATGTCGGTGATGTCCGGCAGACTCAACGGAATCACGCTCATCGGTAGTTCCGGGGAATGGTGAAGTTCGTGCATGGTGTCATGTCAGTTGTTAGCCCAAGCACCAACGGTGCGGGCTGCGGCCATCGAGGTATTCGCTTCATCGTAAAGCCGTCAACGCCTCCAGCGCCTGCGGGGTCATCTTGTTGCGTTTGAGCCAGATCCATGCCGCCTGGAGGCGCAGCGATTCGGGAATGCTGCCGCCGCCGCGGACCACGGTCGCCAGTTCCGCCATCTGCGCCGGGGTGAGCGTCTGGCCGTTTTTCGCCAGCAGCAACAGCGCCAGGCCATTGGTGCTGGCGTTGGTGTACGGCAGCAGGCCCTGAATCACCAGGTGCGGCTGGCCCTTGGAGCGAATCAATCCCAACAGCACCGCCTGGCGATACATCTCGTCGGGCTGATCGGCTGCGACGATGGGCCGAAGCATGGCCTGGGCCTCCTGCGGGCTCTGCTCAAAGAGCAACTGCGTCGCCGTCACCGCGTCGTCAAAGCGCTGCGCCTGATTCCGCGCCGGCCCGGGATATTGCTGGATGATCGCCAACTCGATGGCCCGCGCGTCGGCCGGCGCGGCTTGCTTGGTGACAAAAGCCAACGCCCAGGCGGTGGCAACAGGGTGGCCGCTCTTGATCAGCTCGATCACCGCCGGCGCTACATCCTGCTTGCCGGCGATGGCGGCGCCGGCGCGGCCGATCTGGCGCAGCGAGGCGTCATTGCTGGCGTTGAGCGGATCGAAAAAACTCGCCGGCAGGTGCTGCGCGATATTCAACGCCAGGAACGCCAGCCGCGTGCGCTGTGCCAGATCGTTGGTGGACTCGTACGACTGGCGCCAGGCATCGACGGCGCCCGGGGCACCAAAGCGCAGCGCTCCGCGCAAGCCCAGAAGGTTGAGCCGGGACGACACGTCCGGCTCGATGGATATCTTCATCGCCCAGCCCGCCGCCTTGTCAAAGTCAAAGCGCAGCATCGTCTGCAGCGCCAGCTCGCGTGCCTCGTCCCGCCGCAGGTCTTTGGAGGCGTCGACGCGGTCCAGGATCGTCTTGCCCTGGGCCTGGCCCAGTTGCACCAGCGTCAGGCCCGCCAGCGCCTGCCGGGCCAGGTTGTCGGACTTGCCCGCCTCCTGTAGCAGGGCGATGTCCTTGAATTCACCCGCATGGGTCAACTGGATCGCCACCAGCAGCCGCACGGTGATGTCCAGCCCGGGCCAGTTGACGGCCTGGCGCGCCTGCTCCAGCGTCAGCAGCTCGCTGTCCAGGGCGGCACTGAGCATCTCGGCCTGAAGCTGTTCGTCCTTGACCGACGCCAGCCGCGCCAGGTCCAGCCCCTTCTTCGGATCCGATTCGGCGGCGCCCAGGAAGGCGTGAATCCGCAGGATGTTGTCCTTGCCGGCCATGAGGTGCACGAAGAACGGGTGCAACTCGGGATCGCGCAGCTGCCGCAGGGCGCGCATGGCCCGGCTGTGCCGACCGTCACGCTGCGGCTGCGTTGCGTCCTTAAGCAGGAAGATCGCCGACTGCGCGGTATCGCCGTCGTCCGCCCGTGCCAGGCACGTGCAGACCGCCATCACCACGACCAGTGTCCCAAGCCATCGCCACCCTGATCTACGCATCCCCACAGTGTATGATCTGTTCGCCGAATCGGGAAATGCCGCTTGCGGTTTAGCCTCTTCTCTCACCCATGCCTTACGAACGCGACAACATCAGCCGCTTGACCCCTTACACCCCCGGCGAGCAGCCGCAGCGGGGGCGGGTGGTGAAGCTCAACACCAATGAAAACCCGTATCCGCCGGCCCAGGCGGTGCTGGACGCCATCGCGGGGGTGAGCGGGGAAATGCTGCGTCGCTACCCGCCGCCCTCGGCCACGGGCTTTCGGGAAACGGCGGCACGGGTGCACGGCCTGACACCCCAGCAGGTCATCGCCACCAACGGCGGCGACGAACTGCTGCGCATGGCGGTGACCGTGTTCTGTGAACCATCAGTCAGTCGAGACGGCGACGAGGCCCGCGGCGGCATCGCCATGGGCGAGCCCAGCTATTCGCTCTACCCGGTGCTGGCGGCCATCCATGACACGCCGGTGACGCGCGTGCCGCTCGATGATGATTATGGCGTGCCGGAAGATTTTGCCGACAAGGTCATCGACGCGGATTGCCGGCTGGCGCTGTTGGTCAATCCCCACGCGCCGTCGGGCCGGCGCGAGTCGATCGATAAACTGGCGCGGATCGCGGCGCAGCTGCGCCAGGGCCGGTGCGTGCTGCTGATCGACGAGGCTTACGTGGACTTTGCCGATGGCGACGCCTTGCCGCTGCTGCAATCCGGGGGCGGCCGCAGCCTGGATAACGTGCTGCTCTTGCGCACGCTTTCCAAGGGCTACTCGCTGGCGGGCCTGCGCTTTGGCTACGGGCTGGGCCATGCCGACCTGATCGCCACGCTGCACAAGGTGCGCGACAGCTACAACGTGGACATCCTGGCCCAAAGCGCGGCGACGGCGGCGCTGGAGCATCGCGACGCGGCGAAGCTCACTTGGCGCAAGGTCATCGCCCAGCGCCACCGCCTCACCGATGCCCTTCGCCAACGCGGTTACGTCGTGCCCGACAGCCAGAGCAACTTCCTGCTGGCCACGCCTGAAAGCCCACCCGCGCCTGCGGGTGGGAGCTCAAGCCCACCCGCCCCCGCACCGGGATCCGCAGCCCCCGCCGCCCGATCAATCTACGAATCCCTCAAGGCCCAAGGCATTTTCGTGCGATACTTTGATCAGGACCGACTCCGCGACAAGCTCCGCATCACCATCGGCACGCCGCAACAGAATGACGAATTGTTAACCGCACTCGATGCAATGGCGTCGTCGCCAAAATCCGAAATCCGAAATCCGCAATCCGAAATCAGAAGCTGACAATCACTATGCCCCGCACCGCCACCATTCATCGCAAGACCAACGAAACCGACATCACCGTCGAGCTGAACCTCGACGGCGGGTCCTACCGCCACGAGACCGGCGTCGGCTTCTTCGATCACATGCTCGACCACGTCGCCCGGCACGGCCGACTGGGCCTGACCATCACCGCCAAGGGCGATCGGCACATCGACGATCACCACACCGTCGAGGATGTGGGCATCGTGCTGGGTCAGGCCATCGACAAGGCGCTGGGCGACAAGAAGGGCATCGAGCGTTACGGCTTTGCCTCGGTGCCGATGGATGAGGCCCTGGCGCGGGTGAGCCTGGACTTGTCGGGCCGGGCAGCGCTGGTGATGGCGGTGCAGCCGCCGGAGTTTGTGCAGATGCCGGCCAAAATCGGCGGCTTCGACACCCAGCTCGTCCGCGAGTTCCTCACCGCCTTATCGCAGAACGGCCGGTTCAACTGTCACGTCGAAGTGCCCACCGGCGACAACTATCACCACATCGCCGAGGCCATCTTCAAGGCCCTGGGCCGCGCCCTGCGCCAAGCCGTCGCCATCACCGGCGACGCCATCCCCAGCACCAAGGGCACGCTCTGATTTCTGATTTGGCACACACTCCACGCTGCGCCCGCGCGGCCGCCCGCGCAAGGAACTGGATAAATCAACCGGACGCCTTTTCTCCGGGCACGCTGCCTGTCTTGGGCGGATCGGGCCGGCCAAGGGGCCGGGGCGGCAAGGCGTGGTTGCAATTCCCCGCCGGGCGATGACAATGCCAGCATGACGCATTCCGGCTCGGCCGATCCCCGGTTCACCAACACGCTCTTCTACGGCGATAACCTGGATGTGCTGCGCCGCCACGTGGCCGATGCCAGCGTCGATCTGGTGTATCTCGATCCGCCGTTCAATTCCAACGCCGATTACAACGTGCTGTTTGCCGAGCGGGATAAGACCGAGTCGGCGGCGCAGATCAGGGCGTTCGAGGACACCTGGAAGTGGGACGAAGCGGCGGCCGCGGCGTTCAATGAGGCGATCCAGTCGGGCCACGGCCGCGTGCCCCAGGCCATGGCTGCGTTCCAGACGCTCTTAGGCGGCAGCGACATGCTGGCCTACCTGTCGATGATGGCCCCGCGCCTGATCGAGTTGCACCGCGTGCTCAAGCCCACCGGATCGATCTACCTGCACTGCGATCCGACGGCGAGTCATTATCTCAAGCTGCTCTTGGACGCGATTTTCGGCCCCCAAAACTTCCGTAACGAAATTGTCTGGGAGCGTACGACGGGACGAAAAGCCGTGAATCAGTTTGGGCGCGTTCACGACATTATCCTCTTCTACACTGCAAGCAGGAACGCCGCCTGGAATCCTCCGATGATTCGGCAAACCGAAACGTCGGCCCGAGGGCATGATCTGATGGAGAATGGGCTGGGGGTGTTCCGTGTATCTGACCTGAGTGCTCCGGGCGGGGGGCCGGCGCGTCGCTTTGATGACCGTACTATTTCTCCGCCGGCGGGCCGCCACTGGCAGTTCGACCAGGAGGGGATCGACGCCCTGATTCGCGATGGGCGCATCGTCTTCTCCAAGACCGGCAAGCCCCGCCTCAAGACCTACATCAAGCAACTACCAGGCGTTTCCGTGCGCGACATCTGGATCGACATCGAACCGATCAATGCGGCCGCCGCGGAGCGCCTGGGCTATCCCACGCAAAAGCCCGAAGCCCTACTAGATCGCATCATCAAGGCATCATCCAACGAAGGCGACGTGGTACTCGATCCGTTCTGCGGTTGCGGTACGGCTGTGGCCGTGGCGCAGAAGCTCAACCGTAAGTGGATCGGCATTGACGTGACGCATCTGGCGATCGGTCTGATCAAGCACCGGCTGTGGGATTCGTTCAACATCAGCAACGCCAGCGATCCGCCGGCGTATCGGGTGGTGGGCGAGCCGGAGGACTTGGCCGGGGCGCGACAGCTTGCGGCCGAGGACAAGTTCCAGTTCCAGGCCTGGGCGCTGGGGCTGGTCAAGGCCCGCGTGGCCGGATCGGCACGCAAGGGCGCGGACCATGGTATTGATGGCCGTCTGTACTTCCACGATGAGCCCGACAGCAAGGCCGCATCGGTCAAGCAGGTGGTGCTGAGCGTCAAGGGCGGGCACACCAGCGTCAAGGATGTGCGCGACCTGGTGGGCGTGCTGGAGCGCGAGAAGGGCGCCGGGGCGGTGATCGGGGCGCTGATCACGCTGGAGCCGGTCACCGGGCCGATGCGCGGCGAAGCGGCGTCGGCGGGGTTCTACGACTCGCCCTGGGGCACCAAGCACGCCCGCGTGCAGGTTCTGACGGTGGAAGGACTGCTCAAGGGCAATGACCGCCTGGGCATCCCCTCGACGTATGACCACCGCACGTTCAAGAAAGCGCCCAAGGCCAAGGGCGCGGGCAAGGGGCAGGACGGGCTGTTCTGAGGGCTCGTTCGTTGCGCCAACGGCTACAGGTTCTAGGTACAATACTGATATGTGAGGATCAACGGCCAATCGATAGATGGAAGTCGAGTTCACTCCGAGCCGATACAGTTTTCCCAGCAAACAGAAGGGGGCGCAATGGACCAATTGCTCGATCCGAAATTCTACCCGGTTTTCGTGGTGATGCTATTTCCCGGACTTATATCGATGCGGTTTTACCGTGTCTTGATGCCGGCTCGAGTTATGGACTGGCAGGAAAGTCTAGTCGAGAGTCTGTTCTACAGCACGGTCAACTTTGCTCTCTGTCTGCCGTTGCTGGCTATGCTCCATGTTGGCGAGAGGGCCGGTGGACATCCTGTTATGCAGGCGATGGGATGGATTTTTGTGCTCGCTATTGCGCCGCTCATTTGGCCGGGTATCTGGACTGCTGTTGTGCGATCGAAGTGGTTTCGCCATAGGCTGCAAATTCCCTATCCCACCGCTTGGGATGGTTTCTTTGATCGGCGCCGTTCTGTCTTCGTTCTGATCCACCTGAACAGCGGAACGAAGATTGGCGGTTATTTTGGGCCATCGTCCTATGCCGGATCGTTTCCGAATGACGGTGACATTTACATTGAGAAAGTGGTGAGACTGTGCGATAATACGCACGAGTTCGGTCCGTATGTCGAGAATAGTGCGGGGATGCTGATTCGACGGGACCAGTATCAGTTTATCGAGTTATTTGATATCCCCACAGACACAACCATAGACCAGTCCAAGGAGCAGCACGATGGCCGAGTCAGACCAGAGCAAGGGGCAATCGGGTTGGGCGGAAGTACAAAAGGGCTACACGCCGCGCCCTCCGCAAGCACCGGCAACAGCGCTCCCGCCTGAAAAAACAAGCGCCGGCTATACGCCCAAACCGCCGGGCGATGGATCGGCCGCGCCGCCACCGCCGCCCAAGGGTGGCAGCGGCCAAACTAAGGGCGGCAAGTAGCGTTTATGGCACGTGAACACGGTCAGCGGGGCAATTATCCGGCGGGCCAGCGCCGGCGCATGGTGCGCATTGCGATGGGCGTTGCCTTGGGCGTCGAAGCGTTTCTGGGTTTCGCGCTGGGTATCCTCGTTGGCACGAATTATCTGCGTTTCCCGAGCATGGGCGCGTGGGGGCTGCTACTCATCAACGGCATCGTGCTCGTGATGATCATCATGGCTTCGTATGTTCTGGTTTGGTTCAATCGCCATGAGAAGCAGCTATGGAATTACGTCGATGGCGCTGCGGGAGAGGAACGCATTGGCGAGGAGTTGGCGAAATTGCCCAACACGTTTGAGGTGATTCACGGTCTTGAGACGCCAAGCGGCGATGTGGATCATCTGGTGATCGGCCCCACGGGGGTATTCCTCCTCAACACCAAGAAGTGGACGGGGGTGGCGACGGCTGCCAATGGCGCGCTGCTTTGGAACGGGAAGAACTACAAGGACCACGTGGGGAATATGCGGCGCATCACGATGGCCTTGCGGGATATGGTCGTGCAGCCGGGTGGTCCCGATCCATACTTTCAAGAAGCCTTTGTGTTTGTCGGCTGCACGGTCAACATTGGCCCCGAGCAGTTGGGCCGATGTGATGCGCTGACGCCCGACCAACTGTTGCCGTACCTTCAGCGCAGTGCGGGGCGGCGTGGGCTCAAGGCAGCGGAGGTTGAGGACCTTGCCAGCCGCGCGGCGGCATTCCTGAGGTAGTCCCGGTGGCTTTAGCGGGCCGGCGTAGTCGGCAAGAAGCAGCAAAAAGTTCTGTTGGTCATAAGTTCTGGCGAGGGCCGGCAAGGGACCATCACGGATTACGCAGGCTTGGCGTCGCGAACTGTTCGCAGTGTCGCGCGGCGGCATCGGCGACGGAACCGGGCGATATCCGTGGTGTCCGGGGTGCATGGGGGTTGACTTCTTATCCGGTGGTGGTATAGTGACTGTTGAACACAGGAACACAGGAACACAGGAGACAGGAGACATGAAGATCAGCACGACATGCGGCACGCATTTCCTCGGCTATCCCTCCGCGTCCTGGGCCCCCTCGGCGGTGAATCTGCTCCAGATTCTGGTCCGAATAATCATGTCAGCCCCTGACATTTTCATTAACTTGCTAAATGGCGTGCAAGCTATGTTCAGGGAACGGATTACACCTGTTGGAGCGGATTGTCCGGAATGTCAGACTGACACGCCACTGACATGGGGACTGACATTCGCTAACCCCCGGAAGAATAAGGAGAAATCAAAAGATGACACCGGGGGGGAGGGGAGGGGGGCTGACATGTATCCAGATATCCGGAATTGGCGGGGAAGTGGAGGGCGAAAGTGGAGAGTGGAGAGGGGAGAGTGGAGAGTGGAGAGTGGAGAGGGGAGGGTGGCAAGCTCTGTCTGCATCCTCCACTCTCCACCTTCCACTCTGCACCGACTTCGCCCCCTCCACCCTCCCCTCCGCGCCATTTTCTGGCGTGGCCGGGTCATTTTGCCGGCTGCGGCGGCGCCTGGATGTTTAGGCCCGAGGCGTGGGCGAGGTCGGCCAGGTCTTCGCGGCGGTTGATGTTCATGAAGCTGTTGCGTTGCGTGGGCCAGGCCAGGGGCAGGCAGGTGACGCCGGCACGATGGGATAGCTGCTGCGGGCCGGTGATGTTGACTTGGCGAGCCTGGCGCACCAGTGCCAGGGCGCGTCGGCCGCGCCAGACCGAGGGCAAGGGTTCGACGCGCCCGCAGCGCGGGCCGGTCGTCCATCGACCCATGGCGACGATGTGCTGCGGATGGCCGACCAACGTGGTGAGCATTTGCCGCACGTAGTTAGGGTCGATCAGCGGCATGTCCGCGGGAACGACGATCAGCAGCGCATCGGCGGGAACGGCGGCGAGCATGGCGGCGATGCCCGCCAACGGCCCGGCGTGGCGCATCGGGTCGTAGATGATGCGATCGAACGCCCCGGCGCCCGCCCCCGCCCCCGGCCCCGGAGGCATCGCCTGCCCGGGCGCGAGATTGAGCCAGCGCTGGCGGGGCGACACCGCCGACAGGCGATCGGTCAGCCAGGTCAGGATGGGCCTGCCGTTGACCGTCGCCTGGAGCTTGGATGAGCCGAAGCGGCTGCTGCGTCCGCCGGCGAGTATGCCCAGGATCACGCGCATGGCGACATTACGCCTCGAGTTCCGAGTTGCCCAGCCGGGCCACGATACTTTGGCGCAAGCGCGCGGCATCGTCGCCGGCGAGTTTGCCCGGCTGCCACTTGAAGTCCAGCGCCCGGCCGCCGGCGACGGGAATGATGTGGAAGTGGACGTGCATCACCGCCTGATGCGCTTCGCGGCCGTTGTTCTGAAGCACGTTCCAGGCCGTGGCGCCCACCGCCTGCACGACGGCCTTGCTCAAGCGCGGCAGCACGGCGGCGCAGGCCGCGGCGACCTCGGCGGGAACCTGGTCCAGCGTCACGTAGTGGGCCTTGGGAATCACCAGCACGTGCCCGGGGGCGATCGGCCCGATGTCCAGGAACGCCAGCGTGTGGGCATCCTCGTGCAGCTTGTGACAGGGAATCGCCCCGGCCACGATCTTGCAGAAGATGCAGTCGGAATCGACAGGGTGGGATGCGGGCATGGGATGCTCCAGATGGTCGCAGGCGAATACGCCACCAAGTCGATAGTACGCGCTTGGCTCTGGAGCGCCAACCGGAGAGGAAATTCGGGGCTTGGAACCATCGGGCTGGGGATCTGGGCTTTCCCATCCGTCGATGAGCATTCGACATTGCGCCGATGCCGAATATACTGTCACGCTTGCCCCACGCCCGGGTGGCGGAATTGGCAGACGCACCAGCTTGAGGTGCTGGCGGGAGTAAAATCCCTTGGAGGTTCGAATCCTCTCCCGGGCACTAAGATAACCCCGCATCACGCGGGGTTTCTTTTTGTGCCGACTTTGGCGGGCTGTCGCTCATGGGAGCTTGGAAAATCGGTGCTTCACTCATCAGCCGAGTCTGGCGTGCCGCTGGTGAAGCTGTCGTCAGTTGTAATGACCACGCCGTCACGACTAAGCGCCGGAGCGTACAGTATGGCCATGATTCGCGTGACGCCGACGATCAGTCTGAATGATGACGAAGTGCGGATCGACTTCGTGCGCAGCAGTGGGCCCGGCGGGCAGAACGTGAACAAGCTGTCCACCGCGGCCCAGCTTCGCTTTGACGTTGTGCAATCGCCGTCCCTGTCAGCGTCGGTCAAGCGCCGCCTCATCGCCCTGGCGGGCAGCCGGATGACGCAGGCCGGCGAGCTGGTGATCGACGCCCGCCGCAGCCGCTCGCAGACCGCCAATCGTGATGATGCCATCGCGCGACTGGTGGAATTGATCGCCCGCGCCGCGGTGCCGCCCAAGCCGCGCCGCAAGACCAAGCCCACCCGCGGCTCGCGCCTGCGCCGCCTGGAAAGCAAGAAGCAGCGCGGCCAGGCCAAGGAGCAGCGCAGGCGCGTCGAACCGGGGTAAGCATGGAACGCCGCGCGTCACCGTTAAGCTAAACGGTTGCCCACGTCTCCTGCCGCCTGCCTCTTTCGGCCCTTCCAATGCGCCCGGCAGGATTCGAACCTGCGACCTGCGGTTTAGGAAACCGCCGCTCTATCCTACTGAGCTACGGGCGCAAATACCTTAAAACAAGGCAAAGTCATGCATACGACGTTTTCCACAATTTCGCCATTGACACTTATTTTGACACTTGAAAGCCTGTATGCGCCTACTCGCTGACCGGTCTGCAACCGGCTCGACACCTGATCTGACACCTGCAAAGGATCGCATCATGGCACCCACCAAGGTAGCCCGCCCGACCAAGCGCGGCAACCGGCGCAAGACAAAGCACACCCACCTGCTGCCGTACCCTGACTTCCCGCTGTCGCCCCATGTTCCGACGGGGCGATGGTACAAGGTCATCAAGGGAAGGCGCGTCTACTTCGGCAAGTTGGCCGACTGGCAGTCGGCAATAGACACCTATCAGCAACAGCGTGAAGACCTGTACGCGGGCCGCACACGCCGCAGCATCGATGCCCAAGGCATCCGGCTGGGCGTGCTGTGCAATCGCTTCCTGACCGCCAAGCAAGCCGCCGTCGATGCCCACGAGCTTAACCAGCGGACCTACGCCGATTATCGAACCACCACGGACCGGCTCGTGGGCACGTTCGGCGCTCACCGGCTAGTGGCTGATCTTCGCGCGGATGACTTTGTCGCCCCACGCGCCAAGCTGGCCGACCGCTACGGCCCGACGCGCCTGTCTAATGAAATCCAAAGGGCACGCTGCGTGTTCAAGTTCGCATGGGGTAACGACCTGATCGAAAAGCGATCAAGTTCGACAGTATGTTCAAGCGACCGGCGAGGCGTGTGCTGCGGCTGGCCCGCCAAGCCAAGCCTCCGCGGATGTTTACCGCCGCGGAAATCCGCCGCCTGATCGACGTGGCCGACGGGCAGCTTGGGGCAATGATCCTACAGGGCATCAATTGCGGACTAGGCGCGAAAGACTGCGCCCTACTAGACACCCGGCACATCGACCTTGACGCTGCGATGCTGGACTTCGCCCGCAACAAGACCGCCATAGAGCGCCGTTGCCAGCAGCTCATTGGATATCTCCGGCCGCTCAACCCGCTTGAGCACGTGCCATCGCCCGTCACAGTGGATGCGATAGATCGTGTTCACCCGCCGACGACCGATGACCTCGACGGACGTGATTGCCTCCGATGTCAGCTCCAGCTGCGCGAGTTCAACGGCAGTCAGGAGTTCGCAGGGCGAGTCGTTGTGCATCGTGTACTTGCTCGACTGGAAGCTCGCCACCTTACCCGGCATCGCCGGGCCCGCCGCTGTGCCGGAACATCGTTCGCCGCGTGCGGATCTGGCCGGCGTGATAGAGGTCGTGCATCAACATGATCCAGAAGAAGTACGCCGCCAATTCGCCGTGGAACTTCGTCGGGATCGGCTGGGCGAGCTTCTCTTCCGGGCACGACTCCAGGCACTGCACCAGCACGCGCTGTGACTCTTCAAGGAGCGTCATCGCCTGCTCCAGGTTGCTGGCCCGCTCATCGATCGCGAGCATCGGCGTGCCGAACCCTTGCTCGCAATACCACGACTTGCACCACGCCACGTGCCGCACGATCTGCTCGGCCGTCCGCACCTTTTCATCCGGCCGCCACGAAGCCTCCGTCGCCGTGATCTTCCAAAGCGATGCCTTGAGCGACATCTCATCGTTGTCGCCGAAGGCCTCTGCGGTCTGCTTGAGCAGGAGTTGCTTGGCGGTCATCAGGAGGTACCTCCTTCGCGCCATCCTAAACGGACGAAATTATCCGATCAAGTTCCCGCTGATCCAATTGCGCGCGTGGGTGTTACACTACTCGTCACCATGCCAATCTCCTCATCCGACCCGCCCGCCGATCCCGCCGCTACGACGTTGCGCATCGGCATCCCCAAGGGAAGCCTTCAGAACTCGACGGTGGACCTGTTCATCCGCGCCGGCTACGACCTTCAGGTCACCGATCGTTCCTACTTTCCCACCATTGACGATGCGACCTTCCAGCCCATTATGTTCCGTTCGCAGGAAATGAGCCGGTATGTTGAGGACGGCGTCGTGGACGTGGGCATCTGCGGCCACGACTGGGTCATCGAAAACGGCTCGGATGTACACGAAGTCTGCGAGCTCCAATATTCCAAGGCCACGCGCAATCCGGCACGCTGGGTGCTGGCGGTGCCCGATGAATCCCGCGTGCACAAGCCCGAGGACCTGGTCGGCGGCATCATCGCCACCGAACTCGTCGGCACCACGCGGCGCTATTTCCAGACCCGCGGCATCGCCGTCAAGAAGGTTGAGTTCAGTTGGGGCGCCACCGAGGTCAAGGCCCGACTCATCGACGCCATCGTGGATATCACCGAGACCGGTTCGTCGCTCAAGGCCAACAAGCTGCGCGTGATCGACACCATCCTTACCTCCACGACGCGCATGATCGCCAATCGCCTGGCATGGGCGGACGAAGCTCGCCGGCGTAAGATTGAGGACCTGGCGCTGCTGCTCAGGGGCGCCATTGCCGCGCGCGAGAAGGTGGGCTTGAAAATGAACGTGCCCAGGGCCAAGCTCGAGGAAATCCTGGCGGTACTGCCGGCGGAAAAGTCGCCGACGGTCAACCCGCTGGCGGATCCGCAGTGGGTCGCCATCGAGGTCATCGTCGAGGACCGCGTGGAGCGCGAGCTGGTGCCGCGCCTGGTCCGGGCCGGCGCTACGGGCATCATCAGCTATGCTTTGAATAAGGTCGTGCCGTAAGCGAGCCGGACCGTACGGGCGGGTGCTGCGAGTCAACCAATCAATGAGGGCGAGTCAATCATCATGGCGTTGGCTGGTCATCGGTGCCATGGCGGCGGCGTTGACCGCATGCCAGTCGGCGCCGAAGGATGATCCCTCGTCGCGTGGTCCGACCCTGTCGGTCGATCCTGCGCAGGTGCAGCCGCCGCCGGGGGTGGCCGCCGAATTTATCGAGCCGCGCACCGACGATGACTGGCGCCGCGCCCAGTTGCCGCTGGAGGAAATCCTGGCGGGCCTGCCGCGCCCGGCCTACCTGCCCGCCGCAACGACGCCCGCGCTGACGACCCAGCCGGCCACCGCGCCCGCAACATCGCCGTCATCACCTTCGTCAGCACCGCCGGCTGATCCGGGCCTCGACGACATCCCCCTGGCGGCGCAGCACGCCTACGTCGCTGGACGCCAGGCCTGGCGCGACCGCCAGAACCTCGAAGCCATCCGCCAGCTCAATATCGCCCTGGCACAGGCGCCCAATTCACCGCAAATTCTCCGCTTGCTCGGCGACATCTACATCGCCTCGGGCAACCGCGTTCGCGGCGCGCTCTACCTCCAGCAGGCGCTGGCGCAGAACCCGGACGATATCGACAGCCTGGCCATGCTGGGCCGCGGCGAATTCGAGCAAGGCGATCTGGACAAGGCGATCGTGGTTTTCGCCGATGCACTGTCGCGCGCCGGCGCCGATGCAGATGCCGCTTTGACGATGGTGATGCGGCACTATCTGGCCAGCGCGTTGGAAGGCCGTGACTATGATGCCGCCGCCGTCGCGCAGTACGAAAGCTACTTGCCGGAGCTGGGCTCTTTCGGCCACCGGACGCGATACATCCGCGAACTCGTTCTGATCCACCGGCAGCAGTCGCAGACGTGGCAGAGCGTCGGCGATGCGCACAACCGCCTGGGCCAAGCGGCCCTGGCCCTGCTGGCGTACCGGCAATCGCTGGCCACGGCGCAGGAACGCGACACCCGCGACGATCTGTCGCCCCGCCTGGTCTACACGCTGCTCAAACTCGACCGCTATGACATGGCGCGCGAGATCGTGATCCAGGATGTGCGACAGAATGTAGCTTCCGCGGCGAGTCTGAAACTGGTGGACTACCTGGCGAAGCTGGGCGCGGCGCGGCAACTGGCGGGCCAGCTCCAACCGATCTACCACGAAGTCGGCGAGCCGGCGGACTTGGTGATCCGGATCGCCGGCTTGTCCGATCCCGCCGCCGCGCTCGAGCAATTGCATGCCCATCTGCGCAAGCATCCCGCCGATCGCGCGGTGTTCGAGCACCTGGTCAAGCAGGCCTTTGCCGGGACGCTCGGTCAAGCGGCCCAGAGCATTCGTGTCGCGGTGGAGCTGATCAAAGCAGTGCCCGCAGCCACCGACGATTATGCCGCCATCCTCATCGCAAGCGCGCCGGGCCCCGATGCGGTTCTCACGACGATCGGGCATCTTGGCAAGCAGGAGCAAGCCGCCGGGCAGGTACTGTATCTCAAGGGGCGCACGTGGGCAGCAGCGGGGCGTTTTGACGAGGCGGCGCAGGCCTATGCCGCGGCGATTCACGCCGACCCCTTGCTCGACGCCGCCCGGCTGGCGATGGCGCGGCACTTGCTCGACACCCGGCAGTACGATCAGGCTGTCCATGTCCTACAACCGCTGGACGATGGTGACAAGGCCGTCGCCATGCGCATCGAACTGCTGCGCGCCAGGGGCCACGGCGACCAGGCCCTGGCGCTGCTGGATCAGCAGTTGACTCGGCAGCCCGGCAATGTGGAACTCCTGCGTCTCAAGGCCGAGTTGCTTCTGGCCACGGGTCAGCCCGGTGATGCCGCCGAGGCCGAGCGACTCTTGCGCGAGGCCGTGACGGCCCAGCCCCACAGCGAGCCGCTGTACGAAATCCTCTTTGCCATCTATCACAACGCGGCCACACCCGAGAGCGAACGGCGACGCCTGACGCTGTTGCGGCAGGCGATGCAGTCGATCCCCGGCGCCCGCATCACCCGACTCCAATTGGCGCAGGAACGCATTCGCGGCGGCGAGTTGCCCCAGGCGCAACACGACCTCCAGGCACTCCTCAAGGAAAACCCCGGCGATATCGATGCCCTGGGCCTCATGCTGGTGGCGCTGATCCACGACAACAAGGCCGACGAGGCGCGGGTCATGCTCGAAGCCGCGCTGGAGACGGCGACCGTGGATCGCCAACTGCTGGCGGTGGCGCAGGCGTTCTATCGTTCGATCGGCGATATGCCGGCGTTCTATCGCGTCACCGAGCGGCTGGCGATGACCGAGCCGCCCGGGCCGCGCCGCGCCATGACGCTGGCGGCGGTGTATCTGGAGACCAAGCAGCCCGACAAGGCGCTGGCGCAGCTTGTGCCCCTGGTGGGGACCGACCTTGCGGAGCCCGCGCAGGTGATGGGAATGCTCGGCCGGGCACTGATCGCCACCGGGAAGGTTGCGGAGCTTGACCGCCATTTTGAGGCCGCGGTGCAGCGCTACCAGGATCATGGTGCGGCCCTCTATTACGAATGGGCCATGGCCTACAGCCAGCTGGATCAAACCCAACGTGCCGAGGCCCTGCTGGAGCAGGCGCTCCTGAAAGACGCCAATCACCCGCAGGCCAACAATGCTTTGGCGTACACCTGGGCCGACCGGGGGCTGAACCTGGACGAGGCCCAGAAAAAGGCGCAGATCGCCTTGGCGGCTGAACCCAGGAACCCGGCGTACCTGGATACCATGGGTTGGATCGACTACAAGCGCGGCCGATGGGACGGGGCGGTGGGGCAGTTGGCGCTGGCGCGGCTACAACCCGGCGGCGACCACCCGGTCATCCTGGCGCACCTGGGCGATGCCCTCTACCGCCTGGGTCGGCACGACGAAGCACTCCAATATTGGCGGGTCGCCAACGAGTTTGCCGGCGACGAGCAGGCCGCGAACGACCCCGAAGTGGCCCATCTACGTCCGGGGCTCAAGGCGCGGATCGAGGCAGTGAACAAGGGTCAAGAGCCGCCCCTGGCGCCCGCCGCGCCAACGTCGGCGGCCCAACCGTAGATTGTCGACCTGTGGTCCATGAAGGCCCGCTGGCCCACTTACGCCGCGACATCGACGTCCGCATCGAACCCCTCCTGCTCGAACGTAAGCACGACCTGGCCCACTTCCTCAGCGAAGTCCAACGCACCGGCAGAGTGATCGCACCTCACGCCTGACCAACGACCCAGCAAGGTCGCTGCGCTCCCATGGTCAGACTGACGTGTCGCGGCTGATGGTGTCGATTGCCTGGAGGAACCCGGGAGGATTGACCACCTGAAGCTCCGGAAAACGGTCGGTGAAGTCGGACGTGTTCATCAAGTCCAGCAGGTCGCGGTCGCGAGTCACCAGAAAGCGTGCCCCAGTCACCCGGGCCAAGTCAACATATGGCGCATCATCCGGGTCGCGGGTGTGTACGAACTCGGCGGGAATATCGTCAACCGGCTCACTGTACCTGGCCAAGTCGAGAATAAACCGTTCCACCCGTGTAGCGGATACTTTTAGCTTGGCTGGCAGCTTGATCGAAAGCTCACGGATTTCCCCAAGGCAGTAGTCGCTGACGAACAGCCGAACCTGCCCAGTCTGGGCCGCCGACACGCAGGCGCCCGCCGGGCCTTTGGGATTGATCAACGCCTGCGCGAACACCGTGCAGTCGAACACCGCCGGAATCGGCACGGTCGGTGTCATGGTCGATTCGCCCGGCGCTGAGCACGCATCTCGTGCTTGGCTTTTTCAAGAAGCTCGCCCAGCTCGTCATCGCTCATGCCGCTGTCCAGGAACGCCTGGTAGATCGGTCCGCTGAGTTCCTCCACGGGCGTGGGCGGATCGGCAAAGTGGCGCACCAGCCTGGCGACGTATGCCGGCAGATCCTCACCGCTCGCCGCCGCACGACGCGCCAGTCGGCCCTGCGCTTCGGACGAAATGGGAATGTGCAGCGTGGCCATCACCAATCATTATAACGGTCGATCGCGGTCAGTTCTCCACCTCCGCCCAGCGAGCGCCACACCGGCGGGTCTGAGCCGTCCAGCCACAAGTCCAGTTCGTAGACGGGATGGTCCGCCTTGACCTTGGCCGAGCATCTGCGCGAAAAGGGCATCTCAAGGGGTGCTTGCTCTGCCATGATGTTCGAGCGTAGCAGCGCCGCCGTATGCGTCAACTGCGCCCAACAGGGGAGCGGCAGAAGCGTGCTGACGTTGGCGGGCACCATCCGCGCGGCCTAACCGTGCAATTGGCGATTTTTTACGGGATTTACCGTCATTTTTTCGTCCCGCCAAGTGGTGAATCGCCTGCTGATCGGCTAAAATAATCGTCTTGGTTCGGTCCCTTAGAGCCAGCGATCCGAAGTCGCCCATCGTGGGCTATACGATCCAATTTTGAGGGGCTGCGGACCGCCCCCTTTCACGGAAGGTTGCATGCGCATGGAAGGTCTTTCAAACGCTCGATCCACGACCGGGATTGATACGGATTCGACAAACACCACCGGCGGGACTGCCGGGGGCGCTATGGCTCGGCCGCCCGAAGTTGTCCTGGGCAGCACCTACGACGAGCAGAGCATCAAGGTCCTGGAGGGCCTGGAAGCGGTGCGCAAACGGCCGGGCATGTACATCGGCGACACCACCACCCGCGGCCTGCATCACCTGGTCTACGAAATCGTCGACAACGCCATCGACGAGCACATGGCCGGACGCTGCGACAACATCTCCATCAAGATCAACAAGGAAGGCTCACTGTCGGTCATCGATGACGGCTCGGGCATTCCCGTGGGGCCTTACAGGCACAGCAACCCCGCGCTGGCGGGCCGGCCGACGGTCGAGATCGTCATGACCGTGCTGCACGCTGGCGGCAAGTTCGATCACGACGCCTACAAGACCTCCGGCGGGCTGCATGGGGTGGGCGCCAGCGTCGTCAACGCCCTGTCCGAATGGTGCGAAATCGAAATCGCCCGCAACGGCAAGCTGCACACCATCAGCTTCGAGCGCGGCGCCGTCAGCGAGCCGCTGCACGTCATCGGCGAGCGGCAGAAGACCGGCACCAAGGTCACCTTCAAGCCCGATCCGCAGATCTTTCCCGACACGGAGTTCCGCTTTGAAGCCCTGGCGTCGCGCATGCGCGAACTGGCGTATCTCAACCCCGGCCTGACCATCAAGATCGAAGATGATCGCACCGAGCCTGCCAAGGCGCAGGTGCTGCACTTCCCTGAGGGCCTGATCGCCTTTGTCCGCCACCTCAACGAGGGCAAACAGACGCTGGTCGATCCGCCGATTTTCTTCCACTTCGAGTCCGATGCGCCCAAGGGCGACTCCCTGTATGGCCTGGTGATCGAGATCGCCATGCAATACAACGACTCATACAACGAGACGATCCTCTCGTTTGCCAACAATATCAATACGATCGAAGGCGGCACGCATCTGTCGGGCTTCAAGACGGCATTGACGCGCACGATGAACAACTACGCCCGCGCCGCCAAGGTGCTCAAGGACAGCGACCCGGCGCCGACGGGCGAGGACCTGCGCGAAGGGCTGACGGCCCTGGTGTCGGTGAAGGTCTCCGAGCCGCAGTTCGAGGGCCAGACCAAGACCAAACTGGGCAACAGCGAAGTGGAGGGCTTTGTCAGTTCGGCGGTGTCGAGCAAGCTGGGAAGCTGGCTGGAGGAGCATCCGCAGGACGCCAAGCGGATCTGCCTGCGCGGCATCAATGCCGCCCAGGCGCGTGAGGCGGCACGCAAGGCACGCGAGTTGACCCGTCGCAAGGGCGCCTTCGACAGCGGAGGCCTGCCCGGCAAACTCTACGACTGCACCAGCAAGAACATCGAGGAGTCCGAACTGTACCTGGTCGAGGGTGACTCGGCCGGTGGTTCGGCCAAGGGCGGCCGCGACTCCCGCACGCAGGCCATCCTCCCCCTGCGCGGCAAAATCCTCAACGTCGAAAAGGCACGCCTGGACAAGATCCTGGGCTTCGAGGAAATCCGCACCATCATCCAGGCGTTGTCCTGCGGCATCGGCACCGATGACTTTGACATCAGCAAGCTGCGCTACGGCAAGATCATCATCATGACCGACGCGGATGTGGACGGCTCGCACATCCGCACGCTGCTGCTCACCTTCTTCTTTCGCCAGATGTCCGAGTTGGTCCGCCAGGGCCGCATCTTCATCGCCCAGCCCCCGCTTTACCAGGTGACGCGCGGCAAGAAGAGTGAGTTTGTGCTCAACGAGAAGCGCATGCAGCAGGTGCTGCGGCAACTGGGCATGGAAGGCGCCACGTTGGTGATCTTCGACGACGAGCATCAGGAGGCCGGCCGGCTCAGCGGCGAGCGGCTGGCGCTGGCTTTTGATCTGCTGGATCAGCTTCACGACGCGGTGGTGACCGTGCAGCGGCGCGGCATCGACTTCCGCGAGTTTCTCTCCCTGAGAGCCCAGGACCCCGAGGGAAAGGGGCGCCTGCCCCGCATCCGCATGATGGTCCCCGGGCGCGAAGGGCACCCCGACGCGGAAAACTACTTCTGGAGCGAAGCCCAGGAGGCAGCGTTCCGCGCCCAGCATCACCTGCGCGACGTGGACCCGGAACTGGACGAAGTGATCCGCGAGGACACCAGCGGCCAGGTCAAGGACAACGGTGAGCGCGACGCGGCCACCCGCAACCGCGCCCTGCGCAAGGAACTGCACGAGGTCAAGGACATGGAGCGCCTCTTTGCCCGCCTTGGCGAGTTGGGCCTGTCGATCGACGACTATCACCTGGTGCAGGAGGAGTCGGCGGCAGGGGAGCGGCTGCCCACGCGCTTTGCCTTGGAAATTCAGGACGCCAAGGGCGTGGCCACGACCGTGGCGATCCCCAATCTTCAGCGCATCGTGGCGACGATCCTGGATCAGGGCAAGCACGGCATGGAGATCAAGCGGTTCAAGGGTCTGGGCGAGATGGATGCCGAGCAACTGTGGGACACGACGATGAACCCCGCCAACCGCGTGCTGTTGAAGGTGGCGTGGGACACGGCGAGTCAGGCCGAGCAATTGTTCTCGGTGCTCATGGGCGAGCAGGTCGAGCCGCGCCGCCAGTACATCGAGGACCATGCGTTGGAAGTGAAGAATCTGGATGTGTGATGCCGGCGATGATCGCCGACAAGCCCGGACCCCGGACCCCGGACCCTCAGACGTGGTAGGCCGGGGCTTGATGGGGGGTTTTTCCGAGACTCCAAAACCGTTACAGTTGCGCCATGGATAAAAAGAAGAAACCACAGCGGAAGCTCGACGAACAGTCCAGCCTGCGGCGGCTGTTGGCCGAGCAATTGCAGGAGTCGGACGAGGGTGACGATCTGGACATGGTCGACGCCTTGCAGGAAGTGCTGGAGGAGGTTCCTCAACCGGGAGGGGTTCTGGCGTGGCTGGGGACGTATGACGCGGATGAGCGCATGCGCGAGCATGCGCGGCTGCTGTTGATGATGGGGCTACAGTCGTCGGAGGTCCCGGAGGAAGTGCGCCAGGGGTTGGCGCAGGAGGCCACGCCGGTCCTCACGCAAGCGGTGCGGGACCCGCAGGTGGACGATGAGGAGAAACTCGTCCTGGGCAGCGCGCTGATAGCCATCGGGGTGGAGATTCCGTACGACGAGTACCGGGGATACTTCAAGGATTTCGACGCGGCCATGAAGCTGCTCATAAACAAGGCGACGGACCATCTGTCGGACGATCCGGCGGATGTGGAGCAGACGCTGCTGGAGTTGAGGGTGCTGGGTCAGGAGGACGATGAGCCGCCGACGTTGCAGGACATGGAACGGGTGATGCAGATGATGGTGGCGTTCGGCCAGAAGGACGCGGCGGCCTCGGCGGCGCTGGCGTGCACCGTGGCGGCGCGGGCGGCCGAGCTGGGTTTGCCGTTGGACGATCTGGCCCAGGCGATGGAGTCACTGGCGGCTCATCCCCATGAGCGGGCGGCCTGGTACCTGGCGGAGTTGGGGCGGTTGCCCGGCCTGGGCGCCGCCGGCGCCAAAGCGAAGGAGTTGGCCCAGCGTATGAAGGCCCAGGGCATCACGCCGCGCGCCCCGCTGTTGCGGGAATTCTCGCAAGGTTACCTGAGCATGGTCGATGGCGTCGGGTCGCGGAGCGTGACCTTGTTTTTCCGCACGCCTGAAGGCGGGATGGATGGTGTGGTGCTGATCCTCAATGACGTGGTGGGGATGAAGGACGCCTGGTGCGCGTTTGAGGACAGCGCGGCCTTGGAGAAGGCGATCCACGGGGGCATGGGGGACATGTCCTACGCGCCGTGCACGGTGGCGTTGGCGCGCGAACTGGTGGGCGACGCATGGGCCATCCAGGCGCCGGCGGGCAAGGCGTTTCCCGGCCGATTCACGGCCTTGCGCGCGCTCCTGGGTGAGGCGCCGATCGAGCCCAGACGGCGGACGCCCAACCTGGGCGCGTATATGCTGGAACTGATGGTGCCTTCCGAAGCGCAGGTGCGGGACAGCGCGGAGCTGGTGGAGTATGGGCCGTATGGCGGCCTGTGGTTCAGCTCCGACGCGGCCTATGAATTTGTGAAGGCGAACATGGGAACCCGAGCCCGCCGCCTGAAAAAGCCGCAGATGAAACGCTTCCTCCAGGCGGTGATCCCGTTGGAACGGCAACAACTGTTGGCGCGAATGGCGGCGAACCTGGAGGTCGAATCGCTGGCGGGGCGTGCCACACAGCCGATCAATCAGACCGCTGCCCAGACTTATCTGGTGCTGAAAGAGGATGTGTTGGCGTGGGAGCGCGTTCCCTATATCCGCGCTCTGGCGGAAGCGGCGGTGAAACTGATCGCGGGAAACCTCCGCATCGGCATGAAGAATCAGCGGGAAGCCAACGCGACAGAAAGGAACATGGACCAGCAGATGTCGGCGATGCTCGAGGAACTGCTGGGCGGATGGGACGCCAAGCAGTGATCACTTGCGCTGGCCGACACCCGCAGTAAAGTGCCTCTTGATCTGTCACTTGTACCGGTCGCGGAATACCACCAGTTTCGAGGCTACGCCATTCCCTCATCGGCCTTTTTGCCGTAATATTGGCATCATGCTTACCAAATACCTTCACGCCGCGATGCGCAAGGCCAAGTATGAGATCTTGCAGGACGACGGGTCGTACTATGGCGAAATCCCCGGATTTCAGGGCGTCTGGGCCAACGCGCCGTCCCTGGAGGCATGCCGCGAGGAACTGGCGGAGGTGCTGGAGGAGTGGCTGGTGTTTCGTATCGCCGAGGGATTGAAGGTGCCATCGGTCGAGGGCCTTCGCTTACGAATCCCCAGCATCCTGAAATCCAAGTCCGGCTCCAAGAAGGTCGCCTGATGCCGCCGTTCGGGCCAATTCGGCGTCGGAACTTGATTGCCGCGCTACAGCGCGCGGGCTTTGCGGGGCCCAATGCAAGTGGCAAGCATCCGATCATGCGCCGGGGTGGAGTGACGATCCACGTCCCCAATCCACATCAAGGCGACGTTAGCCGCGATCTGCTGTCGCGCATCCTGCGCCAGGCCGGTATCAGCAAGTCGGAATGGGAGCGGTTGTGACCGATGGTGCGTCATGAATCGATTGATCATCATGTCGGCGGTTTTGGCGCTGGGTCTGTGTGTGGCTGCGGTCGTGTTCACCCTCGCATCGGGCGGGGCGCCGCCGGCGGCCGCAGTGGACACTTCACTCGCGACACAACCAGGGATGGAGCACATGGATGCGCCGGGGGCCACGCAACCTGCCGAGGTGCCGGAGGTCGCCACGCAACCGGCCGACGGGCGGCCCAGAAACTGGGGCCAGGCGATCACCGACCAGCCCGGCCTGTCCAACTTCCACAAGATCCATGACACGCTCTATCGCGGCGCCCAGCCCGAAGACCAGGGTTTTGCCCGCCTGCGAAAGATGGGCGTCAAGACCGTCATCAATCTCCGCTCGTTTCATTCCGACCGCGCCAATTGCCGGGCCAATGAACTGGGCTACGTGCATATCTACTCCAAGGCGTGGAATGCCGAGGATGAGGACGTGGTGGCGTTCCTCAAGGCGGCGACGGATCCGGCCAACGGCCCGGTGTTCGTCCATTGCCAGCACGGTGCCGACCGCACGGGCATCATGATCGCGGCCTATCGCATCGTGGTGCAGGGCTGGAGCAAGGACGACGCGATCGCGGAGATGACCACCGGCGGTCACGGCTTTCATGCGGTGTGGGGCAATCTGGTCGAATATGTGCGGAATCTCGATGTGGAGGCGATTCGCCGCAAGGTGGATCTGGACTCCAGACAAAACGCGACCCGCGACGCTGACAAGACACCGGCACCATCAAGTGGTCGCCCGCAATGAGGGGGTCGCTTTAGTGCACGCCCTGGTCCGCCAGCCAGCGTTCGGCGTCGAGTGCGGCTTTGCAGCCCATGCCCGCCGCCGTCACCGCCTGGCGATAGATCGAGTCGGTCACATCGCCCGCGGCGAACACGCCATCAATATTCGTGAACGTGCGGAACCCGTCGCGCAGCTTGATATAGCCCTTGCTGTCAAACTCCAGACCGGTGTCCTTGAGGAATCGCGTGTTGGGTGTGTGCCCGATGGCGATGAACAGACCCTTGACGTCCAGCGTCGATTCGGCCTGCGTCTTGAGATTCGTGAGCCGCAAGCCCTGAATGGTCGGGTCGCCCATGACATCGGTGACCACGGTGTCCCACACGATCTGAGCTTTGGGGTGACCCACCACGCGTTCCTGCATGGTCTTGCTGGCGCGGAATTCGTCACGGCGGTGGATGACGTAAACCTTGGAGGCGAACTTGAGGAGGTAGCTGGCTTCTTCCATGGCGGTATCGCCGCCGCCGACGACGGCCAGGGGCTGGTTACGGAACGCGGGCAAAGCGCCGTCGCATACGGCGCAGGCCGACACGCCGCCGCCGCTGCGCGCCAGCCGCTGTTCGTTCTCCAGCCCCAGCCAGTTGGCGCTGGCGCCGGTGGAGATGATCACCGCGTGACTGCGAATCACCTGGTCCTCGCTGGTGTGCAGTACAAACGGCCGGCTGGTGAAATCGCACCTGGCGATGTCGGCGGTGACCACGCGGGTGCCAAAGCGTTGCGCCTGCTTCTTGAACTCTTCCATCATTTTGGGGCCGGTGACGCCATCGGCGAAGCCCGGATAGTTCTCCACCTCGGTGGTGAGCATGAGTTGCCCGCCGGGCAGTTCCAGGGCCGGCGTGGTCTTGGGCGTCCCCTCGTAAACGATGGGGTTGAGGTTGGCGCGGGCGGCATAGATGGCGGCGGTCCAGCCCGCGGGGCCCGAACCGATGATCGTGACGCGTTCGATGTTGTCGTTCGGTTGCTGACTCATGGCGGGGGGATTGTAGCAGGTTCATTTTGCCCGCCGCCGACCTGTAGAAAAGCCCTGGAACGTCAACGTTCCAGGGCTCAACACTTGCTTGATAGTCGGCGTGGCGCGAGGCCGGATCAGTCCCGCCGGCGCCGTCGCGTTAGGTGCATGCCCAGCGCCGAGACGCCCATCAGTGTCAGCACACTGGTCACGGGCTCAGGATTACTCGCCACCGTGCCGGACGGGGTCGGGCCAGTCGCCACACCGGGAATGCCAGGATCTTCCTCGTCCTGCGGCGGAACGACGTCCACGATCTGCGTGGGGTCTTCATCTTCCGGGTCCTCGACATCATCGACTTCCTCGAAGGTGAAAACTTCCGCCTCTTCCTCGGGATCGACAATCGTGTCGGGTCCGCTGGTGGTTTCGTGGCCGCCCGCGGTCGGCGTCTCATCCTCGGCCGGATCATCCGCGGGCGCATCGCCGCCGCCGCCGCCACTACCACCGCTACCGGACGTCAACATGGTCTGCTCGAATGATGCATTGGACTGGTCGTCACCATCGCCCCCGCCGCCGCAGCCCGACAGGGCGAACAGCGTCGCCAAAAGGAGCATGGACTTGATCGAATGTCTGATCATGGAAACTTCCCCTTCTCGTATCGATTCCAGGCAGCAACCGTCATGCCGGCGCTTTCCGACCCGAAAATTGTGACACATAACTCACGTCGTTACCGAGCGTTGCGGTCTTTCTCACGCACAATGTCGGTAGGTTCGTTCAAAAGGAGATGTGGCGTCGCGACAACATGGCGCCTTTCTCCCTGCTTGTTCATCCATGCACATCATAAAACCTGCCCTGCTTTTAGCAAGTCTTGTCCAGCCATTTTCTGTAATTTTCATGAAAATATCGGCATTTTGAGGTTCAGCAAGTTATCGGGCTCGCGTCAGACGATTGAGCTTGCGCGCTGGCGTCGCCGGCCGATCAGCAGCGAACCCAGGCCCATTGCCGACAGGATGGCGGTGGTCATCTCCGGGGCCGCGCCCGTGGGCGGCGCTGGCGTGGGCCAGGTGAGCGTGTGGCTCCCGGCGATCACGTCATTGCCGCAGCCCCAGACCATCTGGAGGTCGATGCTGTTGACATCACCGGCCACATCGAACGTGAACTCGTGGAGCCAGGTGTTGTTCTCGTTGGCGCCGGCGATCGTGCCGTAGCTGTGGACCTCCGACGCGATGGCGTAGGTGCTGCCCGTGGCGGCGCCGCCGGCCAGGAACGTCGCGGCCAGTTGGCCCGCGCCGTTGCTGATCTGCTGCTCGACGCCGCTGTTGCCCAGGTACGAGCCGCTGACGTTCTGGAGCCCGGCGGTCGTGATGTCCTGGTAATAGCTCCCCGCCAGAAAGCCGTTGTGCGCCTGCGTCACCAGGGCATGGTCGAACAGCGGGTTGCCATTGGTCTTGATCAGCAGGTCACCCAGTTTCAGGTTGCCTTGCACCATCGGCGAGCTGAGGACCAGCAGCACCTGCACCTGGCCGCCGCTGTTACGGATGTGCATTTCCTCCAGGTCGTAGAGCTCGCCGGTGCTGCCGCCGGGGCTGGGCTGGTGGTGGATGCCGTTGGGGTAGTCGATGGGTGAGTAATTATTTCCGATGATGGACGTGACGCCGCCGACGTTGCTTGTGCCGTTGGGCTGGGAGAAGGGCGTCAGGCCCCAGTCGGTGACGGTTCCCCCGGTCATGGTCAGCGCCGAGGCCGAACCAGCCGAGCCGACGAGTACAGCCCCCACGGCCAGCGCGGACAACCCCCCGGAAAATCCCCTGGAATATCCCCCGGACAACTTCCCTTGAATCGAGCGATCCATCGAAACTCCTCTCCCAGTGACCGCTTGGATCACGAATCAGGCTTGCGAACCTCGCTCACGGTCGAGGCAACGCCCGAAACCTATCACGGCGTTGGCGTCAGGCCAGTGATACGTGGAGGGTTTCCAATTTTGATGCCTTGCCCAGATTACCCAGCCAGCGACGACGGACATGGCTGGCAAGGCTGCGGCCGGGGGATCAGTTGGGACCGGCCCATCGCGCGGTGTCCTGCTGGACCACCAACAGGACGTACACGGTCGTAGTTGTGCCGCTGGCGTCGGCTAACCGCACCCCGGCGCGAAGCACTTGCGGGCCAAACATGTCCAGACTGACAAGCTTGGCCCGCGGTGCCGAGGCAATGCGTTGGAGCACCGCGTGCAGACTGCGCTGCTGATCGGCGGTAAGCTCATCCGCCGACTGGATCTGGAGCAACTCACCAAGACTGCGATCGCCCTTGGCCTGGCGCAGCACCTGGATCATGCCCGCGATTTGCTGTCCCTGGGGCGAATCCGGTCCCAGGGCCTGATGGTCGTACCGACTGCCGCAGCCGGCCAGCGCTATCATGCAGACCAGCAGCGCCCACAGCGGCATGCCCAACAGGCCATCATTGGTCATAATGCGGTGCATTGGTAGTCCCCACAAAGCCGATGCGGGTGGCGGCGTTCATCTTTCCGCCCTCTCGGCCGTACGGCGCGGCATGCCCGTCGGCGCAGAGAGCGTTGGTGGCCTGGCCGTGGCGGAAATGGGTTGTGGGCGTGAAATTCTGCGCCCCCGAATCGAACGTCACCGGGTCCAGCGAGGTGCTGTTCTGCACGATGGGCACGCCCGCCGGCGCCCAGAACAGCGCCGAATCCACCAGCACGAACAGATCCCTGGGCTGGCGAATGTCGCGGCCCCTCTTTCGTGGCAGGGGCTGGCCGGCCGCATCGCTCCGGCCCCAAAGCCCTGGGTCCAGGCACCAGGCGTTGTAGGCGTAGGTCGTCGTCGGTTCATTGACCGCCCCCTGCGGTACATAGGTTCCCCATGCCAGCGACGGGCACCACAGCGCCGCCAACTGCTCGCTGCAATAGGCCAGCAACCAACTGGCCGACGGCTGCACCGGATCGGTGTTGGAACCCCAGAAGTAGGAGTTGGTACCTGCCGTCGGCCAGTTGCCGCGCGAGTAGTCGAAGTAGTATTGGCGATTGTCCTGCTGGTACATCTGCGTGGCCAGTCCCAGGCTGTGCAGATTCGCCAGGCACTTAACGCTCTGAGACGACTCCCGTGCCGCACCCAGCGCCGGCAGCACAATCGACACCAGCAGGGCGATGATGCTGATCACCACCAGCAACTCTATCAACGTAAAGGCGTTGATTGCTTTGGTTCGCAGTCGCATGGATCACCTATGGGGAAAGGCCCATGGCGTCGGACGCCATGGGCACGATTGTGCCATCGCGATGACGAGGTTCAGGCTGACTTGCGGCGACGGAACATTAGCAAGGTGGCACCCATCCCCAACATCGCCAGTGACACCGGTTCGGGAATGGGCGTCACGGGTGCGTCGGGGAAAGCGCTGCCCGAAGCCCAACTCCAGCCGTCGTAATAGCCATCGCTCAGCATGCGGGTGCTGGCACCTTCGGGCGAGCTGATCCAGGTTTGCCCGTCAGCGGGGCTCGCATCATGCGGGTCGCCAAACCAGTCCGTGTAGGCTGGATAACCGCTGAGCCAGAGGGCGATATTGGAGTCGATGTTTGGCCAAGTGTTCACGAAGTCATTGAGCATCGTGTGGCCTTGGTAGCTGAGGCTCTCGACACCGAGCCCGAACTGGGTGTAGCGGTAGGTCAACGATAGCGCTTCGCCGCCGCCGTAGTTGGCCATGGCCAGAACCATGGCCTCCGAGAGGTTGGCGGCACCGGTGCCGTTGCCGGGGGTGTCGAGCCAATTTTGGCCCTGCGGGGTGGTCGTGGGAGAGCTGACGCGCGTGAATGTGTCTTCGTCGTCCCAGCGATAGCCGAAGGCGTAGTTGTTGCCCGAGCCGAAATCCACCACCAGCACCGCGGCATTGCTGCCGCTACCGGCCCAATACTCAACGTCGACCCACTGACCGTTGAAGTCCTGCACGGCAGCGTGCGAGGAAGCGGCCAGCACTAGGCTCACAACCAAGGCAAGACACAATTGAACGGAACGAACCATCGTTGACTCCTTGTCCCGATTCGCGCGGAACAACCCCTTAAGGTTGAAAACACGTCCTGCGAATGGGCTTGGTGGCGTCGGGGGGTCGATGTGCTGACCAGGGGAGGATCAGTCGAGCCCGCGGCGTCCCTTTCGCGAGGACACACTCGGCACTCGACAGGCAGGTCTTCCGGCTACAGGGCTTAGTCTCCCGCCCGCCTTCCCATCCGGCCCATTGCGGGCCAGACAGTGGCGACTACTGGCGGGACACACCCTTTACGGCGGCGCGTCCGCGGAGGATTGGCTCCTTTTCCCAAAGGCCCAAGACCAGCGGCCTTGAACTTCCGGGGGGAGCGTACCTCACTTCCCTTTTCACCCGGCTCCACGCTGCATCCAGCGTCAGATCCGGGCACCTGTCGAACCAAGTCCTCACTATACGGACAATCTTGTCTCGATGCAAGACCGTGGAAAACTCGATGCGCCAAATCCTGCAATGGCTCAAAGTCGCGCACGGAAAAACCCACCCCCCGAAAGCCCACCCGCTCCCGCGGGTGGGAAAGCACCGCCAGACGACTCAAGGATTTCCCGAGCAGCGGAATCCTCCGGGTCTACCATAGGGTCGGTCCGGGAGACGGTTCGGGGCCGCAGCCGCAGCGCACGTGGCGAGGATCAAGCACGGAGAACCTGCAATGAAGAAACCAATGGGCCTGGCGTTGGCGGTGCTGGTGCTGCTGGCCTCGGCGTGGGCAGCGTCGCGCTTGCCCGCCCAGATGCCCCGGATGCCCCGGATGCCCCAGGCGGATCCAGCAGACCAGATGAGCAAAGTCCCTGCCGACGTCGCCGATGCTGCCCGCAAGACCTTCACCGTCCTCTACGCCTTCTCCATCCGCGGCATGCCCGACATGCGCCGCTACTGGATGAGCCGCCTGACCCTGGTCGGCGGCGACCTGTACCCCGGTGGCGGAACGACCGAAAACCAACGCGCCCAGCCCCACGAAACCCACATCCGTACCCTGGCCCGCGCCATCGCCCGCCGACAGACTCGCCTGGTCTGCCTCGACATCGAGCACTGGCCCACACGCGGCAACGACCAGCAGGTTGCCCAAACCGTCGCCAAGTACACCGCGATCCTCGACTGGATGCACGACCAGGAGCCGGGCCTGCGCATCGGCTACTACGGCGTGCCGCCCATCCGTGACTACTGGAACGCCATCAAAGGCGAAGACGACGAAGGCTACCAGCTCTGGCAGGCGGACAACCGCCGGCTGGTAGAAATCGCCCGCCACGCCGATGTGCTCTTCCCCAGTCTCTACACCTTCTACGAAGACCAGGCCGGCTGGCAGAAATACGCCCAAGCCAACCTCAAGGAAGCGCGCCAGTACCACAGACTCACGTACCCGTTCCTCTGGCCGCAGTACCACGACTCGAACAAGGAAATCGGCGGCCAGTTCCTCCCCGGCGACTACTGGCGCATGCAACTGGAAACCTGCTACCGCCACGCCGACGGCCTGGTGATCTGGCTGGGCGGCAAGGACGCCGACGGCCAGCCGCTGACCTGGGACGACAATGCCCCATGGTGGCAGGAAACGGTGAAGTTCCTGCGGGAAAAGGGCGTTATGCCGGAGCGGAACGCAGAAAGGGGAGATGGCGCCAAGAATGAGCAGTAGGATAGGGGAATTCTGATTTAACCACCAAGACACCAAGAAGAGGGAGGAAGAACATCAACACGAAGACACGAAGGAAGATCCTAATTCATAACTATTTGCAATTCCTGATTTTGCTTGATCCCATCTTCTTCGTGCCTTCGTGTCTTCGTGTTCATTTTGCTTTCTTGGTGTTCTTAGTGTGCTTGGTGGTCAAACCGGCTTCTCGAGAAAGAATTCATGGGTAAGCCAGCATCTAAGATCGCTAGTGATTTGATCCGCGACCGTGATGCGATTGCCGGCCTGGATGTTCTGGACGATCTCTGCGCTCAAGCGGCGGAGGAAGTCTACGAAGCTCGTTCACGAGCAGGCCTGAGCCAAGCGCAGTTGGCCAAGCTGGTGGGCACCACTCAGTCAGCGATCGCGCGAGTTGAAGACGCTGACTACGATGGCCATTCGCTCAGGACTCTGGCGAGAATCGCCTCGGTGCTTGGACTTCGGTGCACCTTTGCGATGCTGCCTGGTGAGAATGTGGGAGCCAGGCATCGCGGATAGTGGTTGACTTCTCTTCGCGCAGGGTCCACTACCCATCACACGGCAACGCCGGCGTGTCGAGCACAAGCTGGTAGAAGCACAGGTCCAGCCAGCGGCTGAATTTGTAGCCGACTTGCGGTATGGTCGCCACGTGCTGGAAGCCCAAGCTCTGGTGCAATCCGATGCTGGCGGTGTTGCTCGAGTCGATGCCGCCGATCAGGACGTGATAGTCCTGCTGGCGGGCGCGGGCGATGAGTTGGATCAGGAGTTGTCGGCCCAGACCGTTGCGGCGGTGGGGGGCGGCGATGTAGAGAGAGTGTTCGACGGTGTATTTGTAGGCGGGGAACCCCCGGAAGGGTCCGTAGGTGGCGAAGCCCATGAGTTGGCCGGTGTCATCCACGGCGCCGAGGATCGGATAGTGGCCACGTTGTTTGGCGGCGAACCAGTCGGCCATCATTTCGCGTGTGCGCGGGCGGTAGTCGTAGAGCGCGGTGGTGTTGACGATGGCGTCGTTGAGGATCGCCAGGATGGCGTCGGTGTGAGTTGGGTTGCAGTCGATGATGGGCATGGTGGGATGCCAAACCGCAAGCGGTTAAAGGAGTGGCGAGCCCAGGGCGGCCACGCGTTCGAAGGCGCGTTGGGCCATGGGACGCTTGGCCCAAGTGTCGCGATCGAGTAGCGTGGACTCGGCGATGTAACGCATCTGGGCAAAACGCATCTTGGCGGTGATCTCCGGGCCGTAAAGCAGCACATTCAGCTCGAAGTTGAGATAGAAGCTGCGGATGTCGAGGTTGGACGACCCCAACAAGGCGAAGGAGTCATCGACGGTCATGGTCTTGGCGTGCAGCAGGCCGCGGTCGAACTCGTAAATCTGCACGCCCAGTTCGAGCAGCTCTTCGTAGTAGGCTCGTCCGGCGGCGGCGACGAGCCAGTGGTCGCCCTTACGCGGCACGACGAGGCTTACCTCCACGCCGCGGTCCAGCGCCATGGCCAGCGCCAGCGTGGTCGGCTCGTCAGGCACAAGGTAAGGCGTGGTCATGATGACTTTGCGCTGGGCGACGTTGAGGGCGGTGAGGATGACCCGCGGCAGGGTCTGCGACTCATAGTTGGGGCCGGTGGGCACGGCCTGGGCGGAGACCTGGCCGGTGGGCATCGGCGGCGCCAGGAGTTCCTCGCCGTCGAGCTCCTCGCCGGTCTCAAAGGCCCAGTCCTCGAGAAAGACCATCTGGAGCTGAGTGACGATCGGCCCGGTGAACCGGCCCATCAGGTCCACCCAGCGCAGGTGCCGCGTGCCGTACTCGGCATCGCAAATGTTCTGGCTGCCTGAGTAGGCGACCTTGGCGTCGATGACGACGAGCTTGCGGTGATTGCGCAGGTCCAGGCGTGCCAGCTTTCGCCGCAGCGGCGCGGCGGGCAGGACGGGCAGGCAGCGGACGTTGGCGGCCGCCAGTTGGTGCGCCAGACCGTTGCGGCCGAAGAAGCCCCATGAACCGGCGGCGTCGACCAGCACGCGGCAGGTCACGCCCCTGGCCGAGGCCCGACACAAAGCCTCAACGATCCGTCGGCCCGTCTGGTCGCAGGCGAAAATATAAACGAGGATGTGAACGTGGTGGCGGGCGGCGTCGATGTCCTGTACCAGCCTGTTGATGGTGCCTTCCTGATCATCGAGAAACTCGACGTTGTTGCCGCCCAGGATGTTGAATCCGCCGATGGCCTCGGACTGAATGACGATGGGCTGGTGCATGATCTCGATGGTGGGGCGGGCCGCGTGCGCCAGTTGGATCGCCAGGCGTGCTTCCGAACGCATGGTGGCGACGACCCGTCGGTGCCGGCGGCGGCGCCGCCGGCCCAGGTGGTTGCTGCCCAGCAGCAGATACAGCACCACGCCCAACTCAGGCGAAAGAAACACCACCGCCAGCCACGCCAGCGAAGTGACTGGTGTCATTCGGCGGCGCAGGATGATGGGAATCATCAAGAGCCGAATGGCCCATTCCGACAGTGTCCAGATCATCCACCAGGACATGCCCGTTCCTTTGGATGCCTCCATGCTCACGAAAGTGAGCATGCCTCCCCGGCCATCATCGCGACTAAGTGATCGCAAGTCAGGCCCATGTTCAGGTTCGCCCACAATTCTGCTTCGGCCTTCTGCAGCGCCGCGATCACTCCCAGCCAGGGTTCCATGCGTTCCTCGATCTCGCCGGGCGTGAGCGTGCCGGTCTGCGCGGCGATCTCGTTGATGCGTTGCCGGGCGTGCTGGGCGATGAGCGACCACATGAGAGCGGCGCCCTGACGGTTGGCGGCCTCTTTCGAGGCGTTCGCGTGCGCCTCCACCCATGCCGTGGCAAAGCCGTTGATGCGCTCGGCGATCTGCTTGCCCAGGTCCGACGGCGGCTGGCCCCGCACCGCATCATCAATGCCCGGCAGCAGCGCGCCGGCCCATTCGCTTAAGCCATATTCGATCGCCAGCAGCGCCCGGCCGAGACTGCCCTGGGCATAACTCACCAGCCATTGTCCTTGACCGGCCGCAAGGTGGCCCCGCGAGGCGATCCAATTGCCCACCGCCCGGTCGGGCAGCGGGGCGAAGGCAACTCGCTGGCACCGGCTGCGAATCGTCGCCAGCAGCCGGTCCTCGTTGCCCGTCACCAGGATGAGGTACGTCTGGCTGGGAGGCTCCTCAAGTGCCTTGAGCAGAATGTTCTGTCCCTGCGGCGTGATCAACTCCGCCTCGTCCACGATGAACACCTTGCCGTGGCGAAGCTGCGTCGTGTGGTACACGCGCTGGACCAGCGTGTCGCGCAGCACGTCGAAAGGGATCGTCGTGAGCTTGCGGTCGCGGATGTTCTTGTCCTGGCTATAGCGTGCCAGTTCCTTGGCGATGACGTGCAGGTCGGGATGTGCCGCGGCGGGGGGGGCGTCGTCGTCATTGCCCGCGGGCTTTGGCGATTCAGTCAATAGCTTGCACGAGGGGCACTGCCCGCAGGCGACGACGTCGCCGGCAGCGTCGGTGCGGCGATCGTGGCACAGCAGCACCTGGGCGAACGCCATCGCCGTGGTGAATTTTCCCACGCCGGCCGGGCCATGGAAGATGTAGGCGTGATGCAGGCGATCATGGCGCAGCGCGGCCTGGAGGATATCGATGGCGCGGCTCTGGCCCAGGACGTCTTTCATGGCGCTTCATGTTAGCAGGACGGTGCGGAGGCGCGAGCGGCGAACCGGGCCGTCTCGGTCCCGGCGGATATACCCCGGTTTAACAGTAGCGGCCCCGCCGCACGACAAGCGTTATCGGTAATATGGCACGCAACCCCCGCGCAAGGAGTCGTATCATGAATCAGTCACGGCAATCATCATCCAGATCGAGCATGCCGGCATCGATGATCGGCGGTGCGGCGGTCGTAGGCGTGATACTGGTGGGGCTATTGCTTTGGGCGGTGACGGCGTTGCTCGGGCGGCCGGCCGGATCGTCGCCGGCCCCCGCCGCCATGGGTGCTTCCACAGCCGCGGTGTCACCCAAGGCTCCGCTGTCGCTCGATCCCGTGGGCACGCCGACCCGCGTTCCCGCTGGTCGCAGCCCCCTGGCGCAGGCGGGTGAGGACCTGAGCAAGCCCCTGCCGGCGGAAGTGCTGGCGCCCAAGAGCAATCCGGCCTCGAACGGTTCATCCGTCGGTAAGGCGGTCGCCGAGCCTGAGAAGCCGGCCGTGCCCGGAGTGATACCGTACACCGAGGCTGGCAAATATGTGGGCCAGGAGGTCACGGTCGAAGGCAGAATTGTGGACACTTCTCTAATCCCGCGCGATCAGGTGTGCTTCCTGAACTTCGAGAAGTACAACCGGGGCAGCACCGCGTTCTACACGATCATTTTCCGCGAAGCCATGGGCAGTTGGCCCCAGTCGCCGGAGAAGCATTTTCTGAATCAGACGATCCGGGTCAAAGGCAAGGTTTTCGAGCACAAGGGCAGGGCGCAGATTCGCGTGTACGACGGGAGTCAGATTCAGATCGTGGAGTGAGGCGATGGGCTGATGCGGCTTTCGCGGCTTTCGCCAATCATCGGAAGTTTCTCGATATCGCCCACCCCGTTGGTGCAGGGGCTAGGCGGGCATAAGATAAGGGGTGATGCGATCCATCAGCGGAGGTCATCCGACGGCTAATCCCTCGCAAGCACTCATTCTTCGTCCGAGGGAGTCGGACGCGGGCGCCCCCGTCCAGCAGGCAGGCTGGCCGACGCGCCTGCGTCAGCGGCTGCGCCATCGTTACGGATTGGTCGTGGCGCTGGGCCTTGCCGGGCTATCGCTGGGGGCAGGGGTGGGGTATTACTCGGGCATGCCGGTGTACCGCAGTGCCGGGCTGCTTCGCCCGGTGAGCGATGGTGTCACGACTGCCGGGGCAACCGAGTCGGGCGGTGCGGCGATCGGTGGCCAGGACGTGCTCACCCACGCTGTCGCGTCGCTGGACATCGCCGCCATGGGTTGGCTCTCGCCGCAGGAGGCGCAGCGACAGATTCAGCACCGCCTGGAGGTAGCGCCATCCGACCAGGGACCGGGCTTGGTCGAAGTCGCCTACACCGCAGCGGATGCCTCGTCCGCGGCGCAGGTCGTGCAGGCCGTGATGAACGCCTATGTCCAGATCACGCGCGACCGCCTGCGCGCCCACGAGCAGCAGCAACGCGAGGCGGCCCAGCAGCAGCTCGCCGTCCACCAACAGCAGCTTGACCAGGCAACGGCCAAGGCCCGCGGCATCGGCCAATCGGTCGCGCCGTTTGCGGTGCAACAGGTCTACGACGCCAAAGCCGCGCAGGTCACGAAATTGGCGGCGCTGCTGGAGGAAACCCGCGGCGCCATGGCGACGGCGCAGGCGTTGATCATTACCCAGGCGGGTACGAGCCCGCTCTTGCCCCCGGCGCGGAGTGATCCGCAGCTCGAACAACTGCTGTCGCGCAAGGCTGACCTGGAGCGCATGTTGTGGGGGCTTCAGTCACGCATGGGCCCCAACGCCCCGGCGGTGCAGTCGCTGCGCGATGAACTGGATTGGACCGACCGGCAGGTCGGCGGCTACACGCTCTCTTCGTCGCTGGTGCCGCTGAATATGCCGCCGCTGTCGCCCATCGGCGACGGTTCGCCGCAGCCGGTGACATTCGACGACCTGCGTGCCCGTCTGGACAAGCTTCAACGCCTGCACGGCCAGGCGCAAGCGCGCCTGACTGAACTGGCCGCCACGCTGGGGCAGGAGCGCGAGCTGGCGGCCCAGGCGGCCTCGTGGCTCCAGCGCCGGGATCAGGCCCAGGCGCGCGTCGATGAACTGGCGGTGCAGAGTTCGGCGCAGCGCCAGGCAGCGATCGCCGAGCCGGCGGCCGTGCCCATGTCGCCTGCCCGCGATGCCCGCGGGAGCAACGCAACGATTGGCGGGGCGCTGGGCCTGGCGCTGGGGCTGAGCCTGGCGCTGGCGTTTGTCCTGTTAGATGACCGCATGCTTCGGTCCGATGCCACGCAATGGTCGGGGGCCGTGCCGCTCCTGGGAGCCGTGCCCAAAGTCGAAATGACGGATCCCTCGCAGGATGAATCGAACCTGACAGCCTTGGCGATCCACGAAATCCGCGCCCTGCTCCAGGCCCGCGCCAGCCGGCACGGCGCCCAGGCGTTTGCCATCACCAGTCCCGGCAAGGGCTCGGGCAAGACCAGCCTCACCGCCGGGCTGGCGTCCTCGCTGGCCATGTCCGGCACGCGAACGCTGCTGGTGGATTGCGACCTGGTCAACCGGGTCATGGGGGCGGGGGCCCCGGCCGCGGCTTCGAGTGTGCAGGCCCCCACGGTGCCGATCACCGGCGAACCTTCGCCGCAATCGCGCACGCAAAGGCCCGGCGAGCAGCGGCTCGACTCGGTCATGGTCGAGATGGGTTACCTCAGCCAGCACAACACCGAGTTGTTCATGGCGCCGCACGACACCGAGGTGGGGCTGCGCGGCCTGCTCGATGGTCAGCCGCTGGATCATTGCGTGGTCGAGACGAGTGTGCCGGGCTTGTCGATCCTGCCGGCGCTGGCGATGCAGGGCAGCGACATCGGGCGATTGTCCAACCGCTTCATCAGCCGGCTCATCGAACAGGCCAAGCTCCAGTACGACATGATCCTGTTCGACACCGGGCCGATCCCCGGCAGCGTCGAGGCGCTGTATGTCGCCGGCGAGGTCGATGCGGTGGTGCTGGTGGTGTCGCGCGGCGAAACGCAGACGAACTTCAACCGCGCGGTGTCGTACTTGAAAATGGTGGGGGCGACGCTGGCGGGGACGGTGTTTAACCGGGCGGATCGTGCCGACATGACGCTCCACGTGCCGGCGGGCGCCGGCGGCAAGCGCGCCAGGAAGACAGGCAAGACCAGCGCGGCGGACCTGGCCGCCCGGCGCATTCGCATGAGCCGCGGCACTGGATCGGGCCTGCTGGCGGCGGCGGTGGATGCCTATTCCCGGCCTGCCGGCAGGGCCCCATCCGCCACGGAGCCGCAAACCGAGATGGAGGACATCGACGTCTCTTCGGTATTCGGCATGGTTCGCGAAACCTCGTCCGAAACGCCGGCGGGACTGTTTGCAGGTGATGAAACGGATGAAGCGAGTAAGCCGGTTGCACGGGATGTGCCGGGCGACGAATCTACGAAGCAGCCGGCCTCCGACGCAGGAGAACAACAGGAAGGCAACAAACCCAGCCCGCTGGCGTGGGACCAGCTCAGCGGCTACCGCCCGCGACCACCCGCCCGTGAATGAACGCCACGAATGAGCCGACGTAAGGAGGAGAAATCCGGACCTTCGCCGCCCGGAAAGCCTCAGGTCCGGGGTCCGGCTTGGAAGCCCGCCTGACAACCCGCGACCGTAGTGTCGAACCCCCGCCATGACCCTGCCTCGACTGCTCCAACGATTGCTGCCCACTCGACGACGCGGACCCAGCCGCGGCGATATCCACATCGTCGGCCAGCGCCTCTTCAGCGACGAGGGCTACCAGCGCTTCCTGCGCAGCAACGCCCAGTACGCCGACAGCGGCATGGCGGACTATCTTTTTTCCATCGGTGGCCGCGACGCCCAGCCGGCGCAGGTCTTCGACAAGCTGCGCTGGGGCGGGCAACTGGTGATCATCACGCACAACCTGCGGCGCATGCAGTCGGTGCTGGCGCAGTTTCGTACCCGCGAGGAGTTCATCGTCGAAGGTTCGCCGCAGACGATTTCGACGCCGCGCTTCAGACTGAACATGGCCTGGCTCAAGCGCACGATCTACTTCTGCACCGTGCGCAAGGTCCACTTGGACTGGGCCGACGTGGTCACCGATCGTCACTCGTACCACGTGCAACTGGTGCCGCGTGCCGGAGCGGCGCATGGCTGTGTGGTGCTCAAGCAGGTGCCCAGTTACGAAACGGTCGCCCGCCGGCTCATCCGCCGCTTCCCCGAGATCGGCCAGGCGCGGGCCGAGCAGGGCGCCCGCAAGCTCGTCGATAAGGTCTTCCCGCTTTTCCTCACGCGCGAGGCGGCGTTCCTCAAGATCCTTCAGCGCGACCTGCCCGAGAAGTACCGCAATCGCGTGCCCACCGTGCTTCAGCTCGAGCACGACCACCGCGGCCTGGTGCAGAAGATGTACTTGAACTGGCTCCGCCTCGGCGGCGAGCCGCTGTCGCTCCTGGACTTCGCCCACCAGAGCACGGAGCTGCTCCACCTCCTGCACGAGACCGCCGGCATCATTCACATGGACCTGCGCCTGGACAATATCGTCATCACCGAAAACGGTGTGGGCTTCGTCGATTTCGGCTCGGCGGCGCGCGTCGGCGAGGACTTCTCGCAAAGCCCCATGCTGACAACGCTCTTTTCCGAGATGCTCTCGACTTCGCAGATTCAGCGCGACCTGCGCCAGCTTCAGGAAAAGGGCCGCGTCACCTCCAGTCTGTTCATCGACGCCTATCAGAAAATCGACAAGGCGGTGGACCTGTTCTACCTGACGCTCCAACTGTGCAACCCGCACGGTAACCCCGACTTGAAGGGCCTGGTGCGCCTTGACCAGGGCACGCCACAGGCGACCAGCCTGGCGCGATTGACCCGCCACGTCCTGCGCCCACGCAATCCCGATCACCCCGACTTCCGCAGTGCCCGGGACGTCCTCGACGGCATCCGCAACATCGAGGCGGCAGTCGGCGCCGCGTGAAGAAGTAACAGGGATGAACACGGATGGGGAAAAAGGGAAGGGAACAGGGATAGACATGATGAACATGATGAAATCTGAAATCTGAACTCCAAAATCATGTTCATCATGTGTCTATCCCTGTTCCTTCTTCTGCCTTCTGTCCGTGTTCATTCGTGTTCATCCCTGTTGCCTCTTCCATCGGTTATGCTTTGCCCCCGATGGCTGAGTTAGCTCCAACATGGGTCGATCAACTCCGCGGCAAGTTCGTCGTCTTTGACGGACCCGACGGCAGCGGCAAGAGCACGCAGTTCCGCAAGTTCATCCACTTCGTCGAAGCCGGCGGCGTCACCGTCTGCGAAGTGCGCGAGCCCGGCGGCACGCACATCGGCGAGCAGATCCGCCACGTGCTGCTCGATCCCGAAAACAAGGAAGAAGTGGACATCCACTGCGAAATGCTCCTGTTCATGGCCAGCCGGGCGCAGCTCGTGGCCCAGCGCATCGCCCCGGCGCTGGCGCGTGGCGAACTCGTGCTGGCCGACCGCTTCATCAGCTCGACGCTGGCTTATCAAGGCGCCGCCGGCGGCATGCCGCTGGACGACATCATGCGCGTCGGCCAGATCGCCCTGGGCGAGCACTGGCCGGACCTGGTGGTGGTGTTCGACGTGGATGAGGCCACCGCCGCCACGCGCCTCAACCCGCTGCTGGACCGGATGGAAGCCAAAGGCCGCGCGTTCCACAGCCGTGTGCGCCAGGGCTACCTCGACCAGGCCCGTCGCGACCCCGAGCACTACATCGTGGTGGACGCGACGCACGGCGCTGAGACGGTGTTCCGGAGCTTGATCGCCAAGCTGCGTGAAAGCCTGGAATCTTAGCCGCTTGCGGCTTTGCGCAGCGGTCGGATAATCGGGCGGCGTGGACAATCGTGCATCGGCGCCAAGCCGCACGCGGCAAGGCAAGTCACCGCTGCCGCGCCAGGTTTTGTAGCACCGCCTCGGCATCCTTGAGACGCGGGAAGAGCTGTTCTTCACGCCGAAAGGCGCTCGTATGCGCCATGGCGCGGTTGTTGCGCCAGGTCGAGCCGTGCTTCTTGTGCAGTAGCTCGTGATACATGACAAAGTCGATGACGTACTGCGGCACGGCGGGCTGGTCGAGGCTGCGCGAGAGCATGACCGTGTCGTGGACCAGGTCGTAGTGGCCGAATTTGCGGCGAGTGAGGATGGCGTTCCAGGTCAGGCGCGGGCGTGGCATCTGGCGCGCGAAGTAGGCGATGTTGACGCGATTGAACGACGCCGCCAGGTCGTGATGCGACCCGGCAGCCTGCTCGACCACGCCGCCGAGCGATTCGAGTTCCGCCAGCATGTCCTGGTACGGCTCGTCGAGCATGGCGTCAACGATAATCTGCCGCTGCGGCCGGCGCCGAATCGCCAGTTGCGCCAGGGCATCGAAGCGCAGGCGGTCGAAGGTGATCATGGCGGTGGGCAGGGAGACCAGGACACCCGTGGCCAGGCCGCGCATGCGATAGATACCTTTCATGGGTCGAAAGTGCAGGCGTGGTGGCGCGCGGAAGCGGCGGTTGCCGCGTAAGGCGGCGGTGAAGCTGGCGCTACCGCGGTGCACCGCCGCCAGATAGTCGGCGGCGTTGCCCTCGTCGGCGAAAAACGCCAGCCAGGCGCGTGCGGCCCGCGTTTCCCCGCTCAACTGCTCCGGCTCAATGCGCTGCTTGCGGATGCCCTGCTCAACCTGCTTACTGATGTGGGCGATCTGCTCGGACATGGCGCCAGCTTGCAGGGGCCGCGCCTCGGCCAAAGCATGGAGGAAAACATCCACGCGGCGAAAGAGGCCGGGGAATCGGTAGCTGGGCGCCGCAGGGGTGTGTCCGGTGGGATATCCGGTGGGATATCCGGGGGGACATCCGGGGGGACATCCGGGGGCGGATCGTGCTGGGTCATCCACAGGCGGTTGATCCAAGTCCAGTTGCGAGAGGAAATGATACGCGCGCCGGGAGGGCGTGGGCAGGTGACGAGCGCTGCCATGGTTGTCCTGGAGCACGCGATCGACGACGCCCAGGGTTGCGGCCACGTCGCGGCGCAGTTCCACCAGGCGATCGGGCGACAGTGGCCCCGACAACTCACGGCGAACGCGATTGGCCACGCCGACCAGACCTTGGATGCGTATGGACTTCATGCGGCAGGAAATTCCATGCCCCGGCCAATGACAGGGATTCGTCCTCCACGCCACAGCGGACCGACGTTGCCGCGGCTAGAAGATTATCGACCGAATCGTCGGCGTCCTGCACGAGATCGGGACGGAGTTGTAACCGTGGACGAACCCGGATGAGAAATGGGAGAGGAGGAAACAGCGACGGACATCATGGACAGGATGAGATATCGGGGACGCGCACCGCAGACGGTGCGGCTACGAGGGAGAGCCGCGGCCTCCCACTGTTCATCGGCGGCAAATTCCTCAGGCGGCGACGAGTTGGGCCGCCAGGTCGCAGAGCATGCGCAGGGGAGCGCGCACGGGATTGCGCAGATCGTCGAAGATGCGCCGCAGCATGGCGGGCCGGCATAGATTGCCGTCGTCCATGGCCGCGACCTGGCGCAGGGTGAACCAGCGGACATCAATGATTTCCCGGCCGTCGCAGTCCGATTGGCCGCCCTCGATCTGGCCAAAGAAGACAAAGCGCATGCGGTGGCCTCCGGAGCGGCTGTCATAGCTGTATAAGCCCGCCACGCTGGTGACCCTGACGTCGTAGCCGGTCTCCTCCCGCGTCTCGCGCACCGCGGCATAGACGAGGCTTTCGCCCGCGCGCACCTTGCCGCCGGGCAGATTCCAACGTGAGCGATTGGTGCCAATCCCCTGGCGCACCAGCAGCAGGTGGTGGCGATCCATCACCGCGGTGGACACGGTGGCCTTGAACGATCGACGACTGGCCCGCTCGGTTCGCGCGATGTAGCCCTTACTCATGGTGGTCCCCACGTCGACGAGTCTGATAACTCTATCGGCGCAGTGGGAGCGCAAACTTTGAGCGGCGCGAGGGATTCATCGGAATCTAACGGTGGCCGCAGCTACTTCGCCGCCTCGGTCAACGCGATGAGCGAGTAGGCCGTGACAATGCTCGGATCGCCTTCCATCCAGCGGTCGGCTTCGTTGACCCACGAGCCATCCTCGCGCTGGAGCGACACCACCTGGTCGATCAGTTCGTTCTGCCAATCGTGCTTCTTGCCGTCGGCGGTGGTGATGGTCGTCTCGCCCCAGGCGCGCAGAGCGCGGGCCATGGTCATGTAGTAATAATACAGGCCTTGGAGCTTGTGCTGCTCGGGCATGCCGGGGTTTCGGTCGAGCACGAAGTTGTGCTTGATCCACTTGACGGCGTCCTGCACGCGGACATCATCGCGTTCGAGTTTGGCGTAGAGGTAGCTCTTGAAACCCGCGTAGGTCATCGAGCCATAGGTCGCCAGGCGATTGGTGCCCGGCTCCATGCCGCCCTTGGACTCAGGCTCGTCGAACTGCTCTTTCGAAGTGCTGGTGGCGTAAATGAAACCGCCGTCCTGCACGATCTTGTCGCCCAGTTCCTTGTTGGCGCTGGTCCCCTGGCAGCGGGTGACAAAGACCAGGGCTCGCTTGTATTCCTCGCTGGTGCAGTCGAAGCCCGAGTCGTAGAGGGCCTGGAGCATCATTTGCAGGTTGGACATATCCGGCCGGCCGTGATCGCCGTAGCCCGCGCCGCCGTACCAGCGGTGATTCTCATCGACGGCCTTGCCTGTGGCGTCCTTCTGGTCGGTCCACTGAAGCTTGAGTAGGTAATCCTGCGCGTTCTTGATGACCGGCGGCATGTCGGGCTGATTGCTCAAGCGTGACAGCGCCGAGAGGCAGATCGAGGTGTTGTAGTTTTCCAGAAAGCCAGCGTGGATGCCGCCGTCGTCCTTGACGAAGCCCATCACGAACTTGACCGCCTTCTGCACCGCGGGATCGTCGGCCTTGACGTTGGGCTGATCGAGCATGACGCTCAACACCAGGGCGGTGACGCCCGGGCCAATCTTGGGCGTCCAACTCCCGTCCTCGCCCTGCGTGGTCTTGAGATAAGCAATGCCCTTGTCGATGGCCTGGCGCGCTTTGGCGGCATGAGCGTCATCGATCGCCAGCGCGGGCACGGTGAAAACCGCGGTCAGCAGTGCGACGAGCAACACGCGGAGTGTGCGAGGCATGATCAGGCTCCATTGGGTTGATACGTCAATTATAGAGATGCAGTGTCGGCGCCGTGACGGGTGCAAGGATTGCAGCCTTTCCCTCTGCCTCGGGGAGAGGGGGCTAACCCATATCGCCGACGAGGAAACCGAGCGCGACGGTCAATATCGCGATCGCCAGCATGCCGTAGGCATGGGCGGGATTGACCGGGCGGCGCGGCCGGCCGAAACCCAGATGGGAACTGGCGCGATGCAGCAGCCAGAGGCCCGGCGGGGCGGTCAGCAAACCAAACGCGATCATGACCCAGGTCGGCGTGCCCAGCCACGCCATCACGGCCGTGTCGCCGATGTCTTGAAAGTGGCCCAGGCCAATATAGGCGCCGTTGACCAGCAAACAGAACCCGGCGAAGAAGACGACCGCATAGCTCATCGACCATCGGCGCCACGAGGCGACGCCCGCCGGTAGCACGGGCAACACGATGCCCACGATCGGCCCCATCCATGCGACGACCAGCGGCGAGGGATTCGGCATGACATCCGTCTGCGAAAATACGAGCGGATGCCAGATCAGCCGATGGACGCGCCCGCCCGTCGCCAGCGCGCCCAATATGTGACCCAATTCATGAACGAGCATCATCAGCAGCCAGGAGACGACGAGCAGGCTGGTGATGAGCATGGCTTGGTGCAGGATGCTCATCACGGACGCGCGAGCGGCTGAGTGTTGATCGTTCATTGGCACCCGCTTCGTCGCGCGCACCTTGGGTGATTCGGCCTAACGTCCCGCTCAATCCGTCGTGCCGTAGAGCCGATCGCCCGCATCGCCCAAGCCTGGCAGGATGTACCCGCGCTCATCCAACTCGCGGTCGATGGCGGCCGTATAGATCGGCAAGGTGGGGAACTCGCCGGTGAGTTTGGCGACGCCTTCGGGTGAGGCGATGAGGCAGAGGTAGCGGATGTCGGTGCAGCCGCGCGTCTTGAGCAATTGCACTGCCGCCAGGGCGCTGCCGCCGGTCGCCAGCATGGGGTCCACCAGGATCACCGGCCCCTTGGCGATCGAGAGCGGCAGCTTCTCGTAGTAGCTCACCGGCTGAAGTCGCTTTTCATCGCGGAACATGCCGATGTGACCGGCATGCGCTTCGGGAATCAGGTCGAGAATGCCCTCGGCCATGCCCAGCCCGGCACGCAGGATCGGCACCACCGTGATGGGCAAGCGCAACCGGCAGGCGCGCAACTTCTCCATCGGCGTGTCGATGGCCACCAAGTCAAGCTGCACATCGCGCGTCACTTCATACGCCAAGAGCGCGCCGATCTGCGCCAGCAATCGCCGAAAGCGATCCGGCCGGGTCTTGCGGTCCCGCGCTTCGGTGAGCATGTGCGCGACAAGTGGATGGTCGATCACATGCACGCGGCCATTGGCCGTAGCGCCCACTCTGGACTTACCGTCGCTTCGCTTGGCCATGGCTGCCCCTCAACCCGTCGTTTCCACCGGCGCACAAAAAAGCCGGGCGATCGTCCAATAAATGAAAAATACAATATCAGGTGATTGGGCTCGACGCTCGCTCGGCTGTGTTCCGACGTTCAGATTTTTACACTTGGTGGGACGCCTCCTTTCGTCTCTCGTTGTTGCGTCACTTCCATTGTCGGCATCGAAGGCGGCCGAGTCAATAGCTTTCGCGCCCCGCGCTTTGGTTTTGTCGGGAAAGCCGCAAGTCCGGGATTGGTCTGACGGGTGTGATTGCTTGACTTGACTGGATCAAAGCCCCGCGATGTTAATCCGGGGCTCCGGGCTGCGACTTGGCTTCCTCGATAAAGGCCAGCATATTCTCCAGCGGCACATCGCCTTCGACGGCATGGGCCGGGGAGAACACATACCCGCCGGCGCGGCCCATTTGCAGCAGCCGCCGTGACTCGGCACGCACCTCCGCCACTGTGCCGCGCGGCAGCGTCCGCTGCGTGGACAACCCGCCCCAGAACGCCAGCCGCCCCAGGTAAGCGCTGTGCAACGCCGTCGTGTCCATCACCTCAGGTTGGAACGGGTTAAAGCAATTCAGGCCGATACCGATCAGGTCGTCAAACAACTCGTCCACGTCGCCGCAGGAGTGGATGACCTGGAACTTGCCGGCCTGCTTGACTGCGGCGTACATGCGGCAAAGGCGCGGGTAGATGAATTCCTTCCACGCCGGATAACCCATGATCAGCCCATGTTGCTGTCCCCAGTCGTCGCCGAAGTAGACCGCGTCGATGTCATACTTCACCGCTTGGCGCACCTGGGCGATGTTGTAGTCGGCGATGGCGTCGAGCAACTCGTGGACGAAGTCGGGCTGCTCGATGAAATCCATCATCAGGGCTTCCATGCCGCGCATGGTCCACGCCCGCTCGTAGAGGGAGAAGCCGATGCTGAACATGCGGAAGCAGTCGGGATGGGCGGCGATCCTGTCGGGGATCGATTCAAAGAAGCGCGGCTGGGCCGGATCGGGAAAGCGATAGTCTTTGAGCGTCGGCTCGGGCAGCACCGGGCCCACCACCATGCCGATGTCCTTCTCCACGCTGCGGTCCCACGTCACGCCGAAGGCGTCGCGGACGCGGCCCTCATCGATCGGCTCGAAAAAGCCTATGCCGCTGCCCAGCCCGACGATGTGACTGCCCGAGGCCGTCAGCAGATCCTGCGTGCCAAAGTGCTGATGCAGCTTCTGTGCCGCTTCCTGGGTGAAACCAAACGACCAGGGCGTATACGGCACCGGCTGGCCCCGCAGCGCCGCGATGACGACCTGCCGCCGGCTCATCGCTTGATCGTTGGATGTGGAGGTCAAAAAAGTGCTGGGCGAAGTGGTCACGGCTTGTACCCCGAGTGCGGCGCCGATGCGGGACCGGCGCCGCGGACAGAAAAACGGAGAGGGCGGGATTCGAACCCGCGGTACAGGGATATACCCCATACGACGGTTTAGCAAACCGTTGCCCACCCCACGAAACAAGCGATTCCAGCGTACCGCGCAGCAACCGGCGCAGCAACGCGCAGCAACCCGACCCCCTGGCGATGGCCCTGGCCGACGCCCTGGCCGACGCCCTGGCGGCGCTGCCCGAGGCCGACCGGGCGGCGGTAGTGGCCCACGTTGCGGCCCTGGCGAAGCTATCGCCCGGCAAGCGGGCGGCGATGCTGACGCTGACCCGCGAATGACCCCCGGCCCGAGCGCTTGACGGCGCGGCGGGCCGGTTACAATCTGAACTGTTGGGCCGGCGACTTGCAATCGCTGGAAAGCCGGGCGCGGGCTGACTCTCCCTGCCTTGAGTCATGCCCGCCCCGGCCCCCCGACTTGCGA
>JBBDMX010000079.1:0-17458 GCA_040878035.1 Phycisphaeraceae bacterium
ACCTTCCCCGCCGCTCTACGTTATCCTAAATTGGTCGCGTGACAATGCACTAGCGAGCCCGCGAATACTCGGACGGCACCAGAACGCGATAACCGGCGCGGTAGTGAAAGCTCGCGCCCCTACGCCCGTTTGACTGCCTGGGTTTGAGCCGGGGTCGAAGGGAATTTACGTGCCGGGCCCTTCGTATTGGATCAGCTCGTCGCCCCCTCGCCCATCAGTCGTCGCCAGCTACGACACCACTTGGCACGGCGCTGGCTCACTACCACGGGCGACACCTGCATCTGGCGGGCAACCTCGCCGGGTCGATCACCGGCGGCCAGACGTTCGATCATGAGTTGATCGCGCGGGCTCAACCGGCTCAACCAGCCGCCAAAGTCAATGCGAAACGCGGCCTGGTCGGGCACCGGGGTCCGGGGGTCGGCCAGGATCTGTTCGAAGGAGAGGGGGAACCTGTTGCTCGGGGATACCTGCTCTTCGCACATGCCGCAAAAGCTGTACACCCGCCGGCCATGCCGGAAGCGACCCCGCTCGGTCATGACATCACGGCTGGCCATGGCGGTGCCCACATGGCGGCCGTTCTTCACCGCATGGACGGCGTGAGCAATAAAGCCCGGGGTGTGCGCCTGTTCGACCCTACCCCGGTGGACCAGGCTCCGGCAGTTGACGTAGCCGGCCGCGACGGCTTCGGCGATGTAGTCGTCACGCTGATTCGGATCACGATACCGGCAGGTCGCATGGGCATAGCGATGCAGACCGGGTAGTAGGGCTAGGAAGTGTGCGTGAACCGGATCGACGATCGGGTGGGTGGTCAGCCTCATGGGGACACTCCTTGGGTAAGGACCGTCCCCGTCCCCCCGGAAGGGGGAGTCGGGACGGTCGTGGTAAGAAACACGACCGCCCCGAGGACAAGCTCAGGGCGGGACATCAGCAGACCGAAAGTGGGCTGTCGCCGGCAGTAGCCGCGGGCTACAGAATCGGGCCCGGCCAGAGGTAAGGGGCATCAACCTATATGGCGCAATGAGGCTGCTATTTCTGGGTACCGGTGCCCCTACAGCTCAGAGAGCCGCCGGCAATCGTCCCGAGCGACCCTGCGACGATCCGACCGCGCATCATCGCCACCAACCTGCTGGATGTGCCGGCGCACATCATCGCCCTGCTCTACCAGTACCGCTTCACCATCGCGAGGTGTTCTTCCGCTTCCATAAGCACGTGCTGGGCTGTCGGCACCTCTTGAGCGACAGCCCGCGCGGCATCCAGATCCAGGTCTACTGCGCCATCCTGGCCTGCATGCTCATCGCCTTGCACACCGGCCGCAAGCCCACGCTGCGCACCTACGAGATGGTCTGTTACTACTTCACCGGCCTGGCCGACCAGGAGGAACCGCCGGCGCACATAGCCCGACTCCAGCCGCAAGCCTGACCACGTCGGCGCTTCCAGTGCCGCGACTCGTGGCGCTTGCGCCTGCGCCGATCCCGCCGCCGCCCCGTCCCGCCAGCCAACAAACGCCAGTACAATCCCCGTGCCGAACAGAATTGGGTCGGGAGACATAATATAGGTGCCCTCGGCGCGTAATTTGGCCCCGGTGGCGGCTTCTGGGGGGCGGCATTGATACCGGGGCGGGCGGGACGAAGGCCCAGTGGAGAGTGGAAGTTGCTAATGCCCCGTGCGCAGTCGCTATTCCCGACGGTGCTATTGCGAATTCCGGGGGTGAGATGGCCTGATGCAGGCAAGCCGTAGCGATGTCGGGGCGTCAGTTGGCGAGTTTCGGGGGGGGTCGGCAAAGTGGCCATCACTGATTACGCAGGATTGGAGTCGGGAACGGTTCGCAGTGTCGCGCAGGGCGGCATCGGCGACGGAACTGGCGATATTCGTGGTGTATGAGGCTTGACTTCTGATCCGGTAGTGGTATAGTGACTGTTGAACACGCCTGCGACCGCCGTAAACTCATCGGAGAAGCAGAGATTCACCGCCAAGCCCCGGAAGCACCGCTTCTACGCCTACGCGCTGAGCGCCAGCGGTCGGTCGCCAGCGAGCATGGCGTGGGCCGCCTTGCCATCGACCGGGCGCGACAGGTAGTAGCCCTGCCCGCTGTTGCAGTCCAGGGCCTGAAGCTGGACCAGTTGCTCGATCTTCTCGATGCCTTCGGCGATCACTGCCATGTGGCGATTGGAGGCCATGACCTGGATCGCCTGGATGATATTGGCGTGTTCCCCGTCGAGTTTCATGTCCCTGACGAAAGCGCGGTCGATCTTGATGGCATCAAAAGGCAACTGGTGCAGGTAGCTCAGCGAGGAATACCCCGTGCCAAAGTCGTCCAGATGCACGCCCACGCCGAGGCTGCGCAGCGATTGGAGCATCTGCCTGACCAGTTCGCTGTTTTCGATCAAGGCGCTCTCGGTCACTTCGATGTTCAGGTCTCTGCCGGCCAGACCCGTGTCCTTGAGCGTCTGTTGAATGAACGTGGGGAATTCGGCCCAGGCAAGCTGCTTGGTCGAGACATTGACACTGACCGACACATGCCCCGCGGCGGGAAACGCATCGTGCCAAATGCGCAGTTGCTGGCAGGCCTCGCGCAAGACCCACTTACCCAATTCGTGGATCACTCCCGTGTCTTCGGCCACGGGAATGAACTGTGCCGGACTGATCGTGCCCAACTCGGGGTGTTCCCAGCGAACCAGGGCCTCGAAGCTCTCGATGCGATTGGTCGAAAGGGACACGATGGGCTGGTAGAGCAGTCGCAGTTGGTGCTGGGGGATCGCCTTGCGTAGATCGCTGCTGATCCGGACGCGGTCGAGCACCTGCTGGCGGATGGTGTCATCAAAGAGATGGACCCGTGACTTGCCGATGGCTTTGCTGTGATACAAGGCGGCATCGGCGTCGCGGAGGATCTCGTCCGGGACGCTGTATTCCGGCCGGCCCAGGGCCATCCCCACGCTGATGCTCACGGTGATCTCGTAGCCGGCGATGGTCAACGGCTGCGCCACGGCATCGTGGATGCGCTGCGCCACCCGCTGGGCATCGCCCGCCGTGTTGAGACCGTCCAGCAGCACCACGAACTCATCGCCCCCCATCCGGGCCGGCGTCTGATCGTCCATGCGCGACGCCGTATCCAGCGTACGAAGTGCTCCGGCAAGGCGCTGGGCCACTTCGATCAACAGGTGATCGCCGATGGTGTGCCCCAGCGAGTCGTTGACCAGCTTGAAGTCATCCAGGTCCAGGAAGAGCACGGCATAGAGATAGTCGGGATGACGGCGAGCCCTCTCCATGCAGCGTGCCAGCCGTTCGGTCAGCAGCAGCCGATTGGGCAGGTCGGTCAGGCCGTCGTGCAGGGCGTCGTGCTTGAGGCGATCTTCGGCGACGGTGCGGGCGGCAATCTCTTCGGCCAGTCGCTGGTTGATCGCCTCAAGCTCGCCCTGGCGCAATTGAGCAGCGTGCTCGGCCTGGCGCTTGCGCGTCTGGGCGCTGGCCAGTTGCCACACCTCCGCCTTGTCGAAGGGCTTGCGCAGCAGCAGCAGGTGGTGGGTTCGCCCCAGCCGGCCGACAATCTGGTCCCAGGAATGATCCGAGAAAGCGGTGCAGATGACGACCTCCAGGTCGGGGTCTGCCTCCCAGAGGTGCTCGATGGTTTCCAGGCCGTCCCAGCCCGGGGGCATGCGCATGTCGACAAAGGCCATACCGTAGGGCCGGCCCTGGGCCACGGCGGCCTTGACCAGCTCCCAACCTTCTTGACCCTGTGAAGCCAAGTCAAGCTCAAAGGTCGTCAGGTCGGCCGGGGCGGACTTGGCGCTGTCCACCTCGTCGAAGAAGTCAGCCGCCATCGCGTCCAGCGACCCGCTATCGATCCGCAGCGGCGTCAGGACGTTGCGAAAAGCCTCATGAAGGGTCTGATCGTCGTCAATGACCAGCACGCGCTGGGGTTGGGTCGCGATACTCATAGAGTGATCTCCGCGGGTGTTGGAGTCTCGAGGGGCAATACCATCGTAAAGGTCGCGCCGTGGCCCGGCCCGTCACTGCTGGCGCTGAGCGTGCCCCCCATCTGGCGCAGCGCCAGGGCGCTGTAGTGCAGGCCGAAGCCGTGGCCGTCGGACTTGGTGGTGAACCCATTGGCAAAGAGGCGACGGAGGTTCTCCGGTTTGATCCCCCCGCCGGTGTCACGGACCCAAAGGACCACGTGTCCCTCGTCCTGGTGGGCCGTGCGAATGTGAATCTCCCTGGTCGAAGAGTTGCCGTCACGGATCGCGTCCTTGGCGTTGGTCAACAGGTTCACCAGCGACTGCTGGAGCTTGGACCGGTCGCAGGTCGCTCTGAGGCCCTCCTCCAGCTCCATGCGAACGTCGATCCGATGCCTCTTGAGCGAGCCCTGGATCAGGGCCACGGCCCTGGTGACCACGTCGGTCAGGTCAACGGGTTCATTCACGTTGGTGCATTTGGCGAACTGCTGCTGGGCGGCCACGATCTCCTTGACGTGGGCCAGCCCCTGGCGCAGGGCCTGGAGGTCGTCGTGGGTCTGGGCCATTTCCTGGTTGAGATGCGCCGCCAACTGCTCCAGGAAGGCGGGCAACTGCTTGCCCTTGCGGTCTTCGCTGAGGAACTGGGGCAGGTCCGCCTGATGCTCGTGCATGACGGCGACGGCCCTGGACAAGGTGGGCACCTTGGTCTGCGCCAGCCGCTCGACCAGGGTTTCCGCCAGGACGTTGGCGTTGGTCACCGCGTTGCCCACGTTGTGCAGCACCCCGGTAGTCACTTCCGCCATGCCCGCCTGACGGGACATCGCCAGCGCCTGGGTGCGGTAGTCCTCCAGCTTGACCAGCATCTGGTTGAACTCGTGGGCCAGGACCCCCAACTCATCGCCGCGGTCGATCTGGATTCGCCGGTGCATGTCCCCACTGCCGGCGATCTGCGTCGCGTGCCGGGTCAACCTGACCAGTGGGTTAATGACGATCCGGCGCAGGCTGACGATCAGGACCAGCAGCGCCACCAGTCCGGCGACGACTAACGAAATCGACGCGAACAGGGTGGCGCGGTTGCCCTTGGCGGTGATGTGCCTGGGGACGTCGGCCTGGATTACGGCGATGGGCTTGCCGGCAACGTCCTTGAGCACGCCGCGCACCATCTGCTGTTGCCGCGAGTAGGCCTCGAGCACCGGCTCGTCACCCGCCAGCACCTGCGCCATGGCTGCTTGAGCCTCGGCGGGAATCGCCGGGTCATTGGCGGCGATGACGGTGAAGTCCACGCGCGTCTGCGCACGGATCTCCGCCAGGTACTCTTCCGACAGCAGCCGGCCGAAAATCAGCACGCCGGCGCGCGGCCCCTCCCACTGACTGGTCAGAATCGGACGCGAAACGATCATCATCAGACCCCGCTCGGTCATCACCAGGCCGCTCACATGGCTCTCCTTGTCGTCCTGCACCGCCAGCAGGGGGTGCTCGGCGGGCAGGCGATCCGGCGGCAGCCAGGCAAAGTTCACCGGCGTAAGCGCATCCAGATCCAGCGCTCGGCCCCAATACACAGTGCCGTCAGGCCGGCAGGCGTAAAAAACGTCGATCCGCTGATCGGCGAACCACTGGTCCTTGGCGATGTTGGCCTCGTAATAGGTGGGCATCTGGCCTTGGACGAACTTGTAGGTGTCGTCCCACGAGCCCCAGTCCAGGCCAAGCGCCGACAGGTGCTCGACTTCGCGCTCGATGGCCTGCCGGCAGCGCTCCCAGTCCTTCAGGGCCTCCTCCCGTTCCAACTCGACGAAGCTGGGGTACACCACCAGGTTCTGAATGGCCAGGATCGCCACCAGCGCCGCCGCCAGCACCGCCGTCAGCACGAGAAATATCTTGGGTCGCAGTCGCACAGTATGGTTCCCTTTGCGAATTGGGCTGCCCCGCTTCACGGGGTCTTAGGGCGGGCCGGATTTCGGCGTCAGAAGTTCACCGTCACCCGCACACCCAGGTTGACCGCATCGCGCAATCCAACGCCGCCGGGGTTGACGATATATTGCACATAAGGCTGCACCGCCACGGACGGAATCACATACGCCTTGTACATAACCTCCGCAGCCAACTCGTAGCTGTCGCCCAAGCCGGCGGCGGGCTCGTCGGTAAAGTGGATCCACGAAACCGCCACGCCCGCCAGGTCCCGCTGACGCCCGGGCAGGGGCCCGCGCCAGGTGACCCCGGCGTTGATGTGGTGGTCGGCGGACATCACCGCCGGGTCGGCACAGTCGTACTGCACGAACACCCCGATACCCGGATTGTCCAACCCCGCAGGCTCCTCGTCCGTGCTCGGCTGCGCCAACCAGAGCATCTGGTCCACGACCAGGTGGAATCCGCTGGTGCCCTTGGCCTGCCCGCCCGCAAATCGGTCGAAAGTCCCGGTGTGATGCCACCCGCCCACTGCGGCCCGGCCAGGGAGACCCGCCTCACCCACGGCCCATTGAAACCCGACTTCACCGATCAGGTACCAATCCGCCGGATCCCCGAAAAACGTACCCGGCCCACGCGCACCGGTGCGTACCCCCTCCGCCAGCGCCCCGTCATACAGACCAAAGCCCAGCGACAGCCAGTCCGTCGGATACACGAAAACATTCATGCTTGCCGCCGGATCGGGATAGGTCGGCATCACCAGGTTGGTCGCCGGGTAGCTCGCCGAGCCATGCACAAACTCCCAGCCCAGTTCCGTGCAGGCAAACTCCCAGTTGGCATCGACCTTGCCGATCTTGGTCCGCACCAGGCCATCGAAAAACTCGTACTCGAACCACAACTCGCTGATCTGCGTCAGCCCGTCAGCGTCCCAGTTGCCCACGAACTGGTAGTCGCCCACCTCGTCCGAACCGTTCTGGCCCGCCTGGTGGTGGAGATCCACGTAGAACTTGCCCGAGGGCAGGCCCAACAGCTTCGTCAGATCGATGGTCGCGTTGAAAGAGAAAAGCTCTCGCGTCGCCGAGCCTTCAGTGTCCAGACCCCCCCGCACATTCTTCGACCAGTCCACAATGACAAACGGCGCAAAGGTGATCCCCACCTCCGCCAGCGACGTGCGTGCCCCCCACCAGTCGCCGGTCAACTGCTCCCACTCCAGCGGCCCGGCGGCCACGCTGGTGTCGAAAACATGTGTCGCGGCGGAAGGACCGGGGCCCGCCGACGGGGACAAAGCGATGAGTGATGGATCGGCATCAGCGCTGCGCGCCGCCCCGTTGATGACGATAGCCACGGCAAGAGCAATAACGACTGTAGGTCTCAACGGCGCCTCCTAAGCCACGATCATCAGATATATCGGTCTCCTGATTGAGCGCGTTAACCCAGCTCGAATGGGTCTAATCGACTGGTATCGCGCAGCCGCTTGCCGCTCACGGACAGGAAAGCCTCGGCCCGCAGCAGGCAAAACAAGCAGCAGACGAAATTACAGAAGGTCTGTTACTTGACTTCGGCCCTTTGCGAAGACCCGGCCGAAGAGCGACGGAAATTGCGCCAGCGCTTTGTTCTGGTGTCCACTAGCCTGCGCGTTCTGGCTGAGCAGTCCTATCCGCCGTCCCGCGACACAGTTGTGCAGATGCGCGACTTCTGGTCGTCGCTTCCGCAACTCAATGACCCATCGGGATTGAACCCGATCAGCGAAGAGTCCAATCGGGTCGTAAACGTCCTGGACGAACCCACAAAGCCGGGGGCGACACCTTGACGGCGGCGCTTCGATTAAGACGCAGCAGGGTATGTTGTTGAGCCGAGGGACGCGCTTGTCGTCGTCATGTGTATTCCTTAACTGCGCAAGCGAACAACTCATTGGCGGCGGCAGTGAAAGTCCTTAGAGTACGTGCCGCGGCCTGCGCCGCCGGCGCCAAGTCGAGAGCACTCACCGCAGCCAACAGGTAGGGCTCCAACGGGAGTTGCCCCCGCACGACCATCCCGCCTCCAAATCGGGTAGCCAGGCCCGCTTTGATGATCCGGTGGGCATCGACGTAGAAGCGGATACCCGGCTCATAAAACTCGTCCTCGGATACGTACCGCCCGACTTGGTGAGCGGCCACGACGGTTTCGCAGCCCACACTATCGAACAGGTCAAACTGGATGAGGTTAGCGTAGTCCTTTGGTTCGCCCAGATCACTAGAACGCATGCGATGCCACGCAGGCGTTCGCCCTTCGCACGACAGACATGCCCAGGATTTGGTGGCCCGATCCCGTATTATTGCCTGTCGGGCCTCTAAGCTGGTCGAGTGGACCAGCACGGGCGGGTCACAGCGGCGCACGACATGCGGAGGCGGCGTAGTCGCGAGCGATCGAGCGACGAATGCCTCGCCGTCCAGTTCCTGGGGCAGGAACACGATGGGGTTACGCCCTTGTGCTGTCTCATAACGAAGGAGATCGGCCAGCACGGTCTGAGGATCACACCACCTGGTTATATAGACTTATTTGGCGGACACTGCACTAGACAGTCGCCACGGCCGGACGAGCGCTAACTGGGACATCGACGGTCAGCAGATCGGCGATGTTGTAGGGTCGGTTGTCCTTCGCCGAGCGCCAGATGGCTTCACCCACGGCGACGGCCATGGCGCCGGCGCGGGCGGTGCCGACGCAACTGTAGGGCTGTTGCGGATCGGGACCGAGGATGAGTTCCTCGAGCAGCAGCGGATCGCTGCCGCCGTGGCCACCGGCGTTTTGCAGGGGTTCGATGATCTCGCGCCCCCCGCCAAACAGCGGGTAGTAGGCGATATCCTGCGGCGGCTTGGTGAATGTGCCGCGCGGTTCAATGCTGCTGGTTTCGAGCCTTCCGCGCGTGCCGTTGATCGCCAGGCGGTAGCCTTCATAGGGCACGGAAAAGTTGACCGAGTAGGACATCATCGCGCCGCCCGAATAGCGCACGGTGGCGACGTAGGTATCTTCAATATCGATCTGGGAATCGAAGATACACTGGTCCGGGCGGTAGTCGGAATAGGTGCCGACGCGGATGGGCAGCAAGTGCTCTTCGACGGCGGGCACGGCCGCGGCGTCGTTAGTGTACAGGGGCGGCCAGCGCATCTCGTAGGCGCAACGTTTACGCTCATCGCAGGACTGGCAGTGCCGGCCATCCTTACGGATGGGATTCATCTCCCCGTCGGGGCCGTAGTAGTTCAGCGCCGAGTAGGCGAAGACCTGCTGCGGGTCCTGGTCAATGAGCCAGTTGATGAAGTCGAAATGGTGGGTGCTCTTGTGGATGGTCAGCCCGCCCGAGCGGCTGCGCTGGCGGTTCCAGCGCTTGAAATAGCTGGCGCCGTGATAGCTGTCGCAGTAGTAGTTGAAATCCACATTGGTGATACGGCCGACGCGGCCCTCCATCAGCATCCGCTTGAGTTGCTGGTGATGAGGCCGGTAACGCATGTTGTGCGTCACGGTCACGGTGCCGCGACTGGCGGCCTGGGCGTCGAGCACGGCCTGCGCCTGTCGGCAGTTGATCGTCATCGGCTTCTCGACGACCACGTCCAGATCACGTTTCAACGCCGCGACGGTGTAACGCTCGTGCGCATCATCGGTAGTCGTGACCAGGACCACATCAGGGCGCGTCTGGTCCACCATCTGGTCAAACTGCTCGGGATCGAAGGTGGGTACATCCGGCAGTGCAGGCACGCGCTGGTGCGCGACTTTGAAACGCAACGGATCACGGTCGAGCATGGCGACAATCCGCGTCTGGCTGCCATAGCGTTCCACCAGGGGCTTGATGAAGGCTGCGATGGCGCGATTGCTCATGCCGACGACGGCGTAACGTTTCATAATCGGTTTTCCTTGGGTCGGGGTTGGTCTAGTACCAGCGCCACCCCATGCCATTGGCGGGGTGATTGCGCAGTTGCCAGCGATCCAGAGGCGATTGCACCAGGCCGGTCGGTGATACGGCATCGATCAGGGCAACGTCGCCCAGACGTTGTGCCTCACCAGTCAAGGCTTGGCGCCAGCAGGATAACTGACGATGATCGCCGCCCTCGGCAGCGAGGTTTACCAGCTCGTGCGGATCATCCTGAAGGTTGTAGAGTTCCTCGACGGCGCCCATCTGGCTGTAGCAGTATTTCCACCGACCATCGGTGACCATCGCCAATTGCCTGGGCGAGTCGTAGCACTGGGCGTAATAGAGTTGGCGCACAGCTGCGGCTGGGTCGCGCAGGACGGGTCTCATGTCCAGGCCGTCCACCGCGTGAGCCAATGGATGCCCAGTCATGGCTGCCAGCGTCGGCAGGATGTCCTGGAGTCCCACCAGGGTCTGAAGGCGCTGGCCGCACGGCACGCCGGGGCCCGCCATGATGAACGGCACGCTGACCGAACCGCGACGAAAATCGCTTTTGAAGAACACGCCGAAGTCACCCATGAGATCGCCGTGGTCCGCCGTGTAGAGGATGATCGTATCGTCGGTGACGCCCAGTTCATCGAGCGTGGCGAGAATGCGCGCGACCTGGGCGTCCTGGAAGCTGACCAGCCCGTAGTAGTAGGCCTTGGCCACGCGGCGTGCCTCGGGGCTGAGCGACCCCAGCGCGCAGTTGGCGCGGATGAATTCCAGGTGAGGATTGCGCGTGGCCAGCATGGACTCATCGCCGACCGGCGGCGGCACCTGGCGCGGGTCATACATGTGCGCCCAGGGCATCGGTGGATCCAACGGCGCATGAGGCTTGGGGAAGCTGCACCAGATGAGGAACGGCTGGTCGTGGTGCTCGGCGGTGTGCTGACGCAGGCGCTGGATGGTGCGGTCGGCCACCCAGTGATCCACATGATGCTCGGCGGGCAGCGGGGAGGGGCACGGCCGCACATCGTTGTTGCCGATGCCGTGGGCGCGGCTGTAGCCTCTCCAGCCCACATCGGCAAGGTAGTCGCTGTAGTCCTCCAGGCCCCGCAGCTGTGCGGTGGGGTCGAACTTGCTGATGATCCGGCCGGACTCCGCCGAATCCCAGTGGTCAAAGCCATGGACCACGCGCGGCTGACCGGGCGGAGCATAGGGTGCGTAATGCAGCTTGCCGCAGGCGTACGTCCTATAGCCGTGTAGGTCGAAGTATTCGGCGACCTTGTATTGGCCGTCGCGGATGCTCCCGCCGTTCTCCTTCATTCCGGTGGCGCGATGGGGATAGTTGCCGGTGGTCAAGGAAGCGCGCGCTGGCACGCTGATGGGACAGGGCGTGAAGGCCTGGTCGAAGACCGTGCCTGAGGCCGCCAACGCATCCAGCGCGGGCGTGCGACAGACCGGATTCCCATAGCATCCCAGTGCATCGGCACGAAGCTGGTCCGCGGTGATGAGCAGGATATTCATCTGGTTTGCTGCCCTTGGTGACCCAAGCCTTGTGAGGATTGGGCAACTGCGGGCGCGGCCGGCTCATCCGTGCCGTCTGCCGCCGGCTTGTCGGCGTCGGGCGCCGCGTCAGGCTTCTGCGCATCACCGGTCACTTCCACCAGCGACAGGTTGGCGAACCACGCGGCCTTGCCGATGTGCTCCTGGCTCATGCGAAAGCGGCAGTGCACCTGGAGGAGTGTGGTTTCCTTGCCCGTGGTGAATTGCTCGGATAACGATTCCCACTGGCCCTCCTTTTCGTTGTTGCCGGTCGTGATGCGTTCCTCCTGCTTCCGGCCGGTCCATTGCTTGATCTGGATATAAGCCATGCGTTTACTGCCGGCCTTGATATCCCCACTGATGCGATAGGTGGTCTCCGGCTTGACGCGAACGTTCTGAAGGATCGCGCCGTGGTGCGTGCTGCCGTCCTTGTCGATGTCAACGCGCAAAGCAGTCCTGGCGGCGGCGTGACCAGCCTCGCTGTCCACCGACACCTTCTGCTTCGTCATGCTGCGATCGTCCCAGCCCACCACCTCCTCGCCTTTCATCTTGAACTCGGTGTGCTTGAGCAGGTTGTCCTCGGCCCGTGTCGCGACAGGCAGCGCCGCGACAATGGCGAACATCAGCAAACTCGTGCAAGGTCGACTGAGCATCATGTTATTCCTCGATCATGCTAACTGTTCACAGGCCGTCCATTTCCAGTTCCTCTGGCGTCTTCTCCGGCGCGAGCGTCGGCGCTCGACGACGGTGTTCATTGTGGTAGAGGCTGGGGCCCCAGATGACGTGCCGCGGCGTCATCTGGCGGCGCATTTCCAGCAGTTGGGCCGACAGCTTGTGGTATTGCTCCTGCGTCGTTCCTACCGGCCGTGTGCGAGCATAACCCAACCGCAGGACCTCGCGCTCCAGTTCCAGATGACGCAGGCCATCGCGGAGGAAAGCGATGCGTTGCCGCACCAGGGCGTCGTCCTGGCCTTCCTTGTCCGCTCGATCCAACAGCGCATTCGCAGGCTGGAGCACCTCGTCGGTGTAGAGGTAAGGAATGACCTGGTAGCTGCCGGTCAGCGGGGAGATCGACACGCCATGCTCGCGCACGATCTGCTCGAAGAGGCCATTGCGATCGATCGAGACGACACCGCCGGCGGGAACCGGATACGCAGCCTTTCGGGTAAAGTCGATCCAGTATTGCAGGTATTCGTGGATGGTCTTACGCGCCGGGCCAAAGGCGCTGGCGTACTCGTCGATGACGCCGTCGACGCCCAAGTCCGGCCGAGCGCCGAGCCGCGCGATCAGGTAGTAGTACGGGCCCTGCACGCCCCAGTTGCCCATGATCGAGTCGAAGTCGTATCCCTCCATGCCGTGGCCCATGGCAAAGAGGAGGAAGTTGCCGGCGTCGTTGAGCGGCAGATGTGGCGCCGGGCCGCCGGTATTCCACCAGTTGGGACGCAGGAACACCTTGGCGCCCTGTTCGGTCCAAGCCGTCCAGTTATCAAACGCGTGGTAGCTGTCGGTGATTTGGAGAGCGATGCCCGGCTTGAGCCGAAGTCCCTGGGGCGGCGGATCGCGGTAGCAACTGTACGCGTAGACCTGAAGCGTGACGTTCGGGTTGATCTCGCGCATGCGGTCCAGCAGGCGATTCCAGAACTTGACATAACGCGCGGTGAGCTTGCCCTGGGCCCGCCAGATGGCGTCGGGATCCTGATTGGCCGGCTCGTCCATGGCCCGGCAGTTGGCGCAGGTACAAAACCCGGCGCCATCGTTGGGCGTCACGTTCCACCGGCTGGGCGCCCGGGTCCCGTTACTGGTCCATTCAGCGATGATCGTGTCGATCACCCTCGGATTGGACAGACACAGCTTGCGACGATCGCTGGCGATCCTTTGGCCACCGGGCGGCGCCTTGGCAAAGAGGTCCGGATGCTCCTTGCCATATTTGCTCCACCAGTCCGTAAAGGCGTGACCGAACTGGTATCGGGCGCGGTCGCCCATCTGGTGGCGGTTCTTCCAGTGGTAGACTTCGGTCATCATCCGCGCGGCCACCTCCTCGCTGATGATGGGCGGAACCTGCTCACCTGACTGGGACGAGACGTGAGCGCGCAGCTTGCGCTGCCCCAGCGGCGGCCGGGCGGTCACGTTGATCTTCGGCAGCGGGATGGAGGTGTGCCGCGGCACGTACGTGCCGACCTCGCCGGGCCAGAGCCAGCGCACGCCCAGCTCATGGTCCAGGAAGTAGTGCACCGCCCATGCGGTCGCCGGAGAATTGCGCACCTTGACGCTTGGCACGACCCTCGCCTGACCCAGGTCATTCCCGACAAAGACCAGGTAGCGTCCCACTGTGCGGACGCGATATTGCTCGGATCCAAGCTTGTCCGCCTGCAGGTTGAGCTTCTTTGCCAGCGGGCCGTTGCCAATCACCACGCAGGCTCTGTCCTCCGCCAGGGCGTCGGCTTGTTCCTGATTTACGATCGGTAGCCGCACCCCGGACGCCAGCTCCAGGTGTTTCTGCAACTCCTCGGCGGCGAATTGCACGTTGAGATCATCGGGCTGATCCAGCACGAGCACCGCTCGCGCATGGCCGTCGTGTACGAGCCAGTGCGTGGCGTCCTGCGCCCAAGCGACGGTGCACCAGGCCGACAGCAACATCATCAGCATCGCCGGGATGCTGTGCTCAACCATCTGATATCTGACTGCCTTTGGATCCATTAAAGTCCGTCCATGCTTTCCTGCACGTCCATCTTCTGAGGTTTGAGGGTGGGGGCGCGGCGGCTATGCTCGTTGTGGTAGAGGCCTGGGCCCCAGATGATGTGCCGCGGCGTCATGGCGCGGCGCATCTCCAGCAGTTGCGCCGCCAGCTTGTCGTATTGCTCCTGCGTGGCGCCCTGGGGCCGGCTGCCCGCGTAGCCGATACGCAGCACCTCGCGCTCCAGTTCCAGGTGGCGCAGCCCGTCGCGCAGGAACGCTATGCGCTGCTGCACCCGCGAATCTTCGCCGGCGTCCTTGGCGGCTCGGTCCAGCAGCTCGCTTGCGGGCTTGAGTACTTCGTCGGTGTAGAGATAAGGAATGATCTGATAGCTGCCGGTGAGCGTGGAAATCGAGACGCCATGTTCGCGTACGGCCCTTTCGTACAAGCCGTCGGGATCGACCGAGATCACGCCACCGGCGGGAATCGGATACGCCGCCTTTTTCGCAAAGTCGTTCCAGTAGGTCAGGTACTGGCGGATGGTCGGGGCGGCGGCGCCGAAGGCGCTGGCGAATTCATCGAGCACGCCATCAACGCCCAATTCCGGCCGGGCGGCGAGGCGGGCAACCAGGTAATAGTTGACGCCCTGCGTTCCCCAGTTGCCCATGATCGAGTCGAAATCGAACCCGACCATGCCGTGGTCCATGGCGAAGAGGACGAACTTGCCGATCTCCTGCAAGGGCAGATGCGGCGCGGGCCCGCCGGTGTTCCACCAGTTAGGCCGCAGAATCACCGTCGCGCCCTGCTCGGTCCAGGCTGTCCAGTTATCAAAGGCGTAATAGCTGTCGGTGATCATCAGTGCGACGCCCGACGGCAAACGGACACCCGGCGGCGGCGGATCGCGGTAGCAACTATAAGCGTAGACGTTTAGCGAGGCGTTGGGATTCGTCTGGCGCATGGCGTCCAACAGCCGATTCCAGAACTTGACGTACCGCGCCGTAAGTTGGCCTTTGGCGGACCAGATCACGGCCGGGTCCTGGTTCGCCGGCACGTCCATGGCGCGACAGTTCTCGCAGGTGCAGAATCCACTGCCGTCGTTGGGGGTCACGTTCCAGCGGTCAGGCGCCCCGGCCTTCTTCCATTCGGCGACGATGGTGTCGATCACCGCCGGGTTTGACAGGCACAGCTTGTAGCGGTCGACGTCCAGCTTGCCTGGCCCCCCCGAAGGCGATTTGGCAAACAGGTCCGGCTGGCTCTTGCTGTACTTGCGCCACCAGTGCGTGAACGCGTGGCCGAACTGGTAGTTGGCGCGGTCGCCCAACTGGTTGCGGTTCTTCCAGTAGTGGACTTGGGCGATCATCTGCTGGGCCACTTCGTCGCTGACGACCTGGGGGATGTCACTGCGCGGATCCTTGGGCAGGATGCGGGCACGCAGCTTCCGCTGCGCCAGCTTCGGCCGGTGCGTCACGTCGAGGGTCGGCAGCCGAATCGAGGCATGACGCGGCACGTACGTGCCGACATCTCCCGGCCATAGCCAGCGAACGCCCAACTCGCGGTCCAGGTAATGATGCACCGCCCAGGCTGTCGCCGGGGAATTACGCACTCTGGCGTCGTCCACTACCGTCGGCTCGCCGACGTCGTGGCCGACAAAGACCAGGTAACGGCCCACCGTGCGGACGCGGTATTGCTCAACTTCGAGTTGATCGGCCCGGACGCCCAGCTTCTGCGCCAGCGGCCCGTTGCCGATCACTAAGCACGCGGTGTCGTCGCCCAACGCCTGGGCTTGTTCGTGGTTGACCAACGGCAGACGTACGCCGCTGGCCAGTTCCAGGTGCTTCTGCAATTCCTCGGCGGCGAACTGCACATTAGCGTCATCGGGCTGGTCCAGCACGAGCACGGCCGTGGCCTTGCCGTCGCGCACGAGCCAGTGGGACGCTTGGGCCGCCTCCGAGGTTGGGGGACTCTGGGACGACTGGGACATTGGGGTCATCTCAGAAGTTTGCGGCGTTTGGGATGTCGGAGGTGTCGCAGCGCCGCTACAGGCGGGCAGGAATGCGATGCACATCCAGAGCAGGTCGCGTTTGCACATTGAAATCCATTCCTTGTCTTGGAGACTGGCGTGGCTCGTGGCGCGCAGGGTGGCGCAGCACCTCCGGCGCCGCGGCGGTGAACGTGACCGCCGTGGAGTACGCGAGGTTTCACGGGTAGGGGTTGGCGTACACGATGAACAGATCACTGGGTACGGAACCCACCGGGTCGTTCACATCGAAGGGCGTCGTCGCGGCATGGCCGTCGAAGTAGAGGATGTTCACCACCGCGTCGTGCGGCGTGTCGATCCTGAAGGCGTCATCGTCGCCAAAGACGTTGGGATTCTTGGTCCCGACGTTACATGCCCCGCTGTTGTTCATGATGTTCGGCGAGTTGTTGTCAGCGTATAGCCGTTCGGTGATCAACAACCCCTTGGACGGATGGGTCACCAGGTCGATGCGACCTGAGATATTGCGGGCGCTGAAGCGGCGATAGGTCTGGGTGTTGTCTACGCCGTTCATCGCATAGCTGCGCCAGCGGAACTCCAGCCCCGTTGCACCGTGAATCCCGCGTGGCACATCATCCGCCGGACAGGCAAAGACAGAATCATTGGTGAAACCGCCGCTGAAGGCTTCGGGAGATCCATCGTGATGCTTGAGCAATCGTGCATCCCACGAGTGACGCGCAAATGGTGGCAAAGTGAGCGGATCGTGATACAACACCGGCGCGTACTGGCGATAATCCGTGGCGTAATTCTGCATCATGATGCCCAACTGGCGCTGATTACTCAGGCACCCCACGAGTTGCGCCGTCCGCCGCGCCGCCCCCAGCGCCGGCAGCAGCATCGCAACCAGCAGCGCGACGATGGAGATCACCACCAGCAGTTCAATCAGGGTAAACGCCTTAACTCGTACAGAGCGTTGGCCGCATGTGGGCGTGGGCACTTGTGATCGCCGCATCGCATCGACCTCCTGCTGCCAGAAGAAGCCCTGTCATCTGGAAATCAAGTGCACACCGGCTCAAAGCGTCGTGGCACGCGGCATGCCGTACCCCACAGCGTCCCAGCCGCCAGCCGCACATCCATGTCGAGCTTGACTTTACCATGAATGGTTCAATAAGTCAACAATGTGAACCAATTGTAGTTCGATGTCGTAAATATGATAATTGCAAATACTTATATAATAACATCTGGAAACATTGTCCTCTAATGGATCAGGCGCTTAACCACATGGTCTGCCCCCGACCCCGATCCTCGGCGTTCGTAAGCCGGAGCATCGACAGATCGACCCTGTATGGTAAGAACAGTGCCGGTCCAATACATCAAGGGATTAGCCATGAGCTTCGTCGATATCCAGGTCAACGGCTACGCGGGTGTCACCTTCAATCGAGAACCGCTCACCGACGAGCAGATGCAGCATGTGGTGGCGCGATTACAGGCAGGTGGGTGCGCGCGATCCTGCCCACGGTGGTGACCGGCGATCTGTCGGCGATGGCGGC
>JBBDMX010000080.1:0-3120 GCA_040878035.1 Phycisphaeraceae bacterium
CGACCTTCCCCGCCGCTCTACGTTATCCTAAATTGGTCGCGTGACAATGCACTAGAACCTCCTGGCCAATCAGCCGCTGCCGCACACGCCGGGGCGCCCGACATCGCCTTCTACCTGCCTTACCTGACCCTTGTCGCCGGCCTGGCGCTGTCTGCCCTGCTCACCGCCATCACCTGGTCGCTTTCATCCACGCGCACCCGGGCCGTCGCCCTGGCGGCGACCATGATCCAGTCGCTTCGGCAAAGCGAGGAGCAGTTCCGTCTGTCGCTGGACCACGCGCCGATCGGCGTGGCGCTGGTGGCGCCGGGCGGCGGGTTCCTCCGCGTCAACCGCGCCTTGTGCGAACTGTTGGGCTACACGCAGGAGGAACTGCTGGCGACCAACGTCCAGACCATCACGCATCTGGGGGATCTGGAGTCGGACCAGGCACAGGCGCGCGCCATGCTCCAAGGCAAGATTAGCCGGTACCAGATTGAGAAGCGCTACGTGCACCGCGATGGCCAGAGCATTCCCGCGTTGTTGAGTGTCTCGCTGCTGCGTCAGGCCGACGGCACGCCGCGCTACTTCATTTGCCAGGTTCTGGACTTTCGCCAGCACCAGTTGGTGCAGGAGATGCTGCGTGCGGCGGCGGAGACCGATTCACTTACGGGCCTGCGCAACCGCGCCAGCATACATCGCCGCATCACCACCGCTCTTGGGCGTTTGCACGCCGATCCAGACAGAAGTTTTGCCGTGCTGTTTGTCGATTTCGACCGCTTCAAAGCTGTCAACGACACGCTGGGCCATGAAGCCGGGGACGAGGTGCTCGTCGAGGTGGGCCAGCGTCTGCGCAGCACGCTGCGGCAGGATGACCTGGTCTGCTCGCTGACGGACACGGATAACGTGGCGGCGCGGCTGGGAGGCGATGAGTTCATCATCCTGCTGGAGCGCGTGAGCCAGGTGCCCGCCGTGCTGACGATCGTGGAGCGGTTGCAGGCGCGACTGGCCGAGCCGTTTGCCATTCAGGGAAAATCGCTGGTGATCAGCGCCAGCATCGGCGTGGCGATGGCGGGTCCGGAGCACGCACGGGCCGAGCAGATTCTCCGCGACGCCGACGTGGCGATGTATCACGCCAAATCGTCGGGCCCGGGCTGCTATCGCATCTATGATCCGGCCATGCGCGCCTGCGGCGCGGCATGAAGATTCCGCCGCAAACGGCTCGGCCAGACGGCTGTTAGGCGCCCACGCTGTTCTCGTGATCCAGGAACCGGCTGATGCCCGGACGGAACACGACCTTATCGTCGATCACCACCAGCTTCTCGTCAAGGTGCATCTGCACGGCCTGGCCCAGCGTCCTGGCCTCCAGCGCCTGGCCCTTGCGCCGCACGTCCACCGCAGTGTCCGTACCCACTTCGATGTGGAACACGTCCTGCAAGATGATCGGACCTTCATCGAGCGACTCGGTCACGTAGTGAGCCGTGCAGCCCGACACGCGAACGCCCGCCTTGTGCGCCTGGTCATAGGGATTGGCGCCGGGGAAATAGGGCAAGAGCGAGGGGTGTATGTTGATGATGCGATAGGGAAACGCCTGGACGATCGCCGCGGGAAGGATCTGCATGTACCGCGCCAGCACGACCAGATCGATACTGTGATGCTTGAGCTTGTCGAAGAGCCAGTCAAAGTGCGCCTGCTTGCCGGTGTCGCCGGTGGTGGCCTTCCACTCGAAGGGCAGATTCGCCTGCTTGGCGATGGGCTCCAGGTCCGGATGATTGCCCAGCACGCAGTCGATCTCGCAGTTGAGCGTGCCGGCCTTCTGTTCTTGGATCAGGTGCTCCAGGCAATGCGTCTCTTTGCTGACGAGGATCGCCAGCTTGCGGCGCCGCCGGCTGTGCAGCGCGACGCGCACGTCCATGCTGATGGACTTGCCCAACTCGACCAGGCCCGGGATCAGCTCATCAAGGCTGACGGTCATGTCCGCCAGATCGACGAGCATGTCCATGATGAACTGGCCATGCACGACCTGCTGCTGGATGTCGAGGATGTTGATGCCGCGCTCGGCCAGATGGGTGGCGAAGCGCGCGACCACGCCCTTTTGATCACGACCAATGACGGAAACGACGGCTTTGAACATGGCGGACAGGATAACGAGTTTTGGCGGCGATCGGTGTCGCGTTGCCACGTCTTTCGTAGCCGCGGTGTCCTCGCTGCGCGTCATGGGTCAGCAAGCTCACGGCGAATCAAACTGGGTAGCATCGATCGGCGGCAAGTTCAGCTCATTCTGTCGCAACTGATTCTGCTGCAACATGGCGGCTTGAAAATCCGCTTCGGCGATCTGCTCGACATGGCCATCGGCAAACAAGACCACGCGCGCCCGAGCCTGCGGGATGGCCGCGCGATAGGCCAGCCAGAGCTTGGACGGGTGCTTGAAGTCGCTCAACTTTCGCCCAGCCAGGAGGAAAACGTAGTCGCCATAGCGGTACGCCGGCTCGGGTTGGGTCAGTACGGCATGGGTGTTGGCCTGGCCGGGATGAAAGCTGCTGATGAGCAGATGCGCCGGCAATCCATGTTGCCCCCCGTGTGGCCCCAGATCGGTCACGTGGATCGGCAATGCTTCCTGGTTATCGGCGGCATAGCTGTGCATCGCAATCGCCACTTGCCGGAGGCTGGCCTGGTCCTGCACGTTGCGTGCGGCCTTGCGCGCCTGGCCCAAGGCCGGCACAAGCATGGCCATCATCAGCGCGAGGCCAAGCACAATCACCAGCACCGCGATGCTGACGACCAGCGTCACGATCTTCCACGTCGGCCAGCCGGACTTGGGCGGCGTGACCGCACCGGGCTGGTTGCCCACGGACAGTGGCGCTGCCAGTGGAAACGGTTCTTGCGGCGGTATCTGTGTCATGGCGAATCTCCGATCCCTCTCCTCTTGGGAGAGGGTGGCGAGGCTTTACGAGCTGGGTGAGGGCCGCCGGCGAGTTGCGCGGTGTAGATGCTGCAACGCCCACGGTATCTGCATGCCACAGGCGTGGGGCGCTCGCAGATGCCCTCACCCCAGCCCTCTCCCAAAGGGAGAGGGGGTCGGACTCAACCTAGTGTAGTGAGTCACGCTGTTCGCACATTATCCAAGGCCGCACGGGCGCGTTG
>JBBDMX010000081.1:0-16803 GCA_040878035.1 Phycisphaeraceae bacterium
CACAGTCAACAACCGACCAACCCGCCACCACCAGCCGCCTGCTCGACGCCAAACGACGGGCAAGGCAGCAGATGAAAGGCGAGGATTGACCCGGCCCCTCACTCTCGGGGAGACGAGGCCGGTAGCAGTTGATCACCCGGCTCGATGGGGTGGCCGCGGATGAACTCGTCGATGGGCATGACCTTGCCGCCGGGCAATTGCACTTGGCGCAACTGCACCCAGCCGTCGCGCACGGCGACGCGCTGCTTTTCCTGCACCAGCCCCGGCGCGGGCCGGGCGCCTGGGCGCATGCTGATGAAGCAGGACAGATCGGGTTGCGGGGCGACGCGGCGGAGGATCAGTTCGCGCGGCACCTCGTCCCCCTGCCGATGCCAGCCGACGCGCACGCCGGGCCACGGCGTCAAGCCATGGATGCGTGCCGCCACCTTGTCCGCATCGGCGTCAAAATCGACCCAGCCATCCGCACGCGAGAGCTTGGGCGCCCGCGAGGCCTGGGATTCGTTCTGCACCTGGCCGCGCAGGTCGCCGCGAGCAAAGTCGTCGAGCACCTGCATGATGACCTGCGGACCCAGCAGCGCCAGGCGATCGTGCAGTTCGCCGGCGGTTTCCATCGGCGCGATGGCCAGGGGCTTCTGCGCGTAGATCAGGCCGGCATCCATGCGCTGCGCCAATGAGATCACACTGACGCCGGTTTCGCTTTCGCCATGGATGATGGCCCAGTTGATGGGCGCAGCCCCGCGATACTGGGGCAGGAGCGAAGCGTGCAAATTGACCGCCAGCCGGCCGCTGGCCTCGATGAGCTGGGGTCCAAGCTTCTGACCAAAGGCAATGACCACCGCGGCGTCGGCGGCCAGATCGGCGAGGGCCGCGACGATCTGCGGGGCGTTGGCGTCCTGGGCCTTGAGCACGCTCAGACCGTGGTCAAGCGCGAACTGGCCGACGGGCGTGGCGGTGGGCTGGCGATGCCGGCCGGCGGGCCGATCCGGCTGGGTCACCACCCCCACCACCTCGTGATGCTGCGCCAGATGCCCCAGCGTCGGCAGGCCGAACTCACCGGACCCGAAGAAGAGTAGACGCATGACGTGTTCCGGTATCGGGTGAGAGGATGACAAGGTGAGGGGGTGACAAAGTGAACAAATGAACGAGGTCTCTCACCTTGTCACCGTGTCACCCCCTCACCTTGTCATCCCCTTCTCCAGCTCCTTGAGCTTGCGTGCATTGGCCAGGCGGTCCATGGGCGTCATGCGGTCGATGATCAGCACACCGTCGAGGTGGTCGATTTCGTGCTGCCAGATGCGGGCGGCCAGTTCGTCGGACGAGAGCGAGAACTCCCGGCCATCCAGGCCGGTGGCGGTGATGGTGATGGCTTTGGGCCGGCGGATCTGGGCCGTGATGTCGGGCAGGGAGAGGCAGCCCTCGTCGCGATCGTGCATTTCCCGGCTCGGCTCGGTGAGTACGGGGTTAATGAATACCTGATCGTCGGCCGGATCACCCGTTGGATTGGCGACGAACATTCGCCAGGAGACACCCACCTGCGGCGCCGCCAGCCCCACGCCGGGCGCCTCGTGCATCAACTGGAGCATTCGCTCGGCCAGCGAGCGTACTTTTTCCGTGATTCTCCCGATCGGTTTGGCCTTGGCGCGGAGCACCGGCGCGGGGTAATGGACAATGGTCAGTTGTGACACATCCGCGGCCATCGGGGGATCGTAGGGCGCGAGCGCGATATCCACAAGCCAAGCCCGCATCACACCGCCTGGCGTTGTGGCGGGGTCGATTCCACCACCTGGTTGCCGCCCAGCGTCCGCGCCAGGTCCAAGCGATGATGCGCGATGCGCAACAGGCCGATGGCGTCGCGGTCATCCTCGGGAGCGCTGGCAACGGCGACACTGGCGGTGATGGGCAGCGAGGAGTTGTCCGGCAAGGGCGTGTGCCCGATGGAAACCACCTCGTGCAGGCGGTGCGCCATGCGCACGGCCTGCGCTTGATCAGTATGCGGGGCGATGATGCCGAACGTTGACGCCCCCAGCCGCGCCACCGTGCACGAGCGGCGCACGGTGCGCAATAGATTGGTGGCGGTGCGGCGCAGCAGCCGGTCCGCCGCCGCGTGACCCGCCAGTTCGTTCACCTTGCGAAGCTGTTCGACGCGCAACAGCACGATGGACCATGGTCCCCTTGAGGCAATGCCTTGCCGCTGGATCATCTGATCGAACTGGTGCCGATTGGGCAGATCGGTGATCGCATCGGTCATCTGGATCGTCGCCAGGCGTTCGTGGTGCAGCGTGACCTCAAAGCGCGCGGCGATGACGGGCGCCAGCGACTCGAGCAGGTGAATATGGTGACGCTCGATGCGTTCGCCGCCGCGGCGGGCGATCCAGACGATGCCCTGGGCATCGTCGCTACCCAGGAGCGGACCCGCGGCGACACCGGTAAGCCCGGCGACGCTGAAGGCCTTGGCCCAAGGCAGATTCGCCGGCGGGTCGGGCCAGTACATCACGTCCTGATTGAGCAAAATCTGCGGCATCAGGTGCTTCTCGACCGCGTCCACCATGGCGGCATGCGGAGCCACCAGCATGGCCGTGGCCCCGCTGTGCAGCACCTGGAGACTCCGCGAGGTGGCGTGGCTGCGGCGAATCGCCAGACCCACCATTTCCACCTCGAACACTTCACGCAACCCCTGCGCCGTCTGCTGAAGCAGCTCGTCCACGCTATGAACATCCGCCAGTTGCTGCGCCATGCGCCGCATCGCCTGGAGCTGCCAGGTCTGCTGATCCAGCAAGCGCTGGTTCTGCTCCTGGTGCGACATCTCCCGCACCACCCACATGCGCCCGACGACCAGTCCGTCGGCGTCGTGGACCGTGATACCCTCGAACATGAGCGTGCCTAGGCGCGTCTCGAAGCGCTCCTGTGCCGAACGCTCGCGGTAGGCGTCGATCTGGCGCATGCGTCCGGCAAACGTTTCCGAATCCAGCAGGCCCAGGCCGTCCCAGAAATGCTCGGGCTCGTAAAGCTGGCCTACCAGCTCCTGCGGCCGACGACGCAGCAGCGACGCTAGCTTACGGTTGATCGCGGCGATCCGCCCTTCGTCATTTACCAACAGGATGCCATCGCAAATGTGATCGATGATGAGATTGAGCAGCCGGCCCTGGTCGCTGAGTTTGCGCTGCAACTGCTTGGAGCGCGTGACGTCCAGCAGCGACAGCCGCACCGATTGAAGCTTGCGGTCATCATCGCGCACGCCGGCGCATTCGACCAGCACATCGACGAGTCGCGGCCCCGAGGCGATGCGCAGCTCGCAGCGCGTGAAGGGATCCAGATCCAGCCGATCCACCGTCTGGCGCAACAGCGCCCGGTCTTCCGGCCTGACGAAATCCAGCACCGAACGCCCGGTCAGTTGCTTCTCGTCACAGATGCCCATCAGCTCGGCGGCGCGGCGATTGGCCTCAATGATGCAGCCGGCGGCGTCCAGGCTCACCATCGCCGCCGGGGCGAACTGATAGAGACTCTCTAACGCCTGCTCGCGCTGGCGCAACTGCTCGGCGGTGGCGTAGAGGCGCGTGAGCATGCCGCCGATCGCCTCGGCCAGTCGCCCAAATTCGTCGTGCTTCTGCCGGGCGATTTCATAGAACGGCTCGGGCGCGGGGTGCGAACTGACCAGGGCGACGATCTGGAGCAACGGCCCGGTGAACCAGCGCCGCATCAGCAGCAGGCCCAGCAGCGACATGATCGCCAGCAACAGCCATTGCATCGCCAGCGAGTTGACGGTGCGTGCCTGTACCTGCCGGCCGGCGGCCGGACCGTCCACCAGCAGTTCCAACTGGAGCGCCTTGCCCTCGTCTAACAAGGACGTCTGCACGCGCGTGAGGCGATCCAGCGCCACCTCTGTGCCGCTGCCGACGCCATGCTCGGGCAGCGTCCACACCGCCGCGGCGAGAGCCCTGTCCTGCGGCCATTGGCCGGCGACGATCGGCTCGCCCAAACCCAACAGACGCACGCCCATCACCCGCGGGTCGGCGGCGTACAACGCCAGCGCGTCATGCACACCCTTGGGCGTCCGCGCCGGACCCATCGCCTGGAGTAGCCCCTGCAAGTTTCGCGCCGAGATCGCCAGTTGCTGCGTCACTTCCATCTGAAGCGCTGCCGACGATCGCTTCATCTCGATAATCGACAGCACCGCCGACAGCGCCAGCCCGCCGATGACCAGACAGGCCACCAATCGCAGTACCACAGAATGAAGCGCACGCCATCGCGGCATGAACTGCCTCCCACAAACCGGATCGGGCAAAGCAAGACTTACCAAGCCCGTTGATACCATTTGGATCGGCTTTATCGGCTATGCCGTTTAGAGAGGCTATCGGACCTGAATCAATCGCGGATGAACGCGAATGATGAACACGAAGACACGAAGGGAAGAGAAGAATGACGACGGCTCCAACAGCAGAACGCCAAATTCGCATGACGAATGATGAATGGGACCTTCGAAAAACCCGGCGGCAATCCCCGGCAAGCCCCCACCCCGGAAGCGGGGCATGCCGGGGCTTGCAGGAAGGTTTTTCAAAAACCTCGAATGAAATTCCAAATTCCAACGATGAACAGACGCTGCGTTCGTTGTTTCGTCATTGGAGTTTGAACCTTGTGATTTCATTCGTCAGTCGAATTTCATCATTTTCTTCCTCTTCTTCGTGTCTTCGTGTCCATCATCCGCGGCTAAGTCTTCATGCCAGCACGACCTGCCCCGTTCCGCGCACCATCTTGCCGATCACCCGCGCCGCTTCGCCCTGCTTGCGCAGGTGCTCCACGATGGAATCGGCAAAGGCGGGACGCACGATCAGCGTAAAGCCGATCCCCATGTTGAACACGTCGAACATCTCCGCGTCGCTCACGTTGCCGTGCGACTGAAGGAAGCCAAACACCGGCGGCACGTCCCAACTCTTGCGATTCAGCTTGGCGTTCAGATCGCTGGCAAACGCCCGCGGCAGATTGCCCGGCAGACCCGAACCCGTGATGTGCGCCATCCCCGCCACGATCTTCTTCACCCGGTACTTGCGCACCACCGACACGATCTGCTTGGCATAAATCCGCGTCGGCTCCAGCAGCACGCGGCCCAGCGGCACGTCGCTTTTCAGCTCCGTGTAGCTCTTGTCCAGGTCCAGCCCGGCGTGCTTGACGATCGCCCGCACCAGGCTGTAGCCGTTGGAGTGGATGCCCGAGGAGGGAATGCCGATCACCACATCGCCGATCTCCGCACGGGCGCCGGTGATCATGCGTTTGAGTTCGCAGACCCCGACGGTGAAGCCCGCCAGGTCGAAATCGCCGGGTGCGTAGAGATCGGGCATTTCCGCCGTCTCCCCGCCCAGCAGGGCGCATCCCGCCAGCACGCAGCCGTCCGCCACGCCTTTGACCAGTTGTTCAGCCACCGCCGGTTCGAGCTTGTGCACCGCCAGGTAATCCAGGAAGAACAGCGGCTCCGCGCCCTGACAGATCAGATCGTTGACGTTCATGGCCACGCAGTCCTGGCCCACCGTGTCGTAGATCTTGAGCTGCGCGGCGATCTTCACCTTGCTGCCCACCCCGTCGGTGCTGCTGACCAGCACCGGATCGCGGTAGTTGCGCTTGAAAAGCTTCTCGTTGAAGTCCAGACGGAAGCAGCCGGCAAATGAGCCGAAATCGCCCAGCACCCGTGGCGTGTAGGTGCGGCGAACGTGATGCTCGATCCGCCCCACCATGTCGTCGCCGGCGTGAATATCGACGCCCGATTGGGCGTAAGTCAGGGATTTGCCTTCGCGGTTAGCTGTCATGGGGCGTTAGTCTATGACAAGGGGCGGAAAAGGGAAAAAATGCAACGAGGAAAACAGCGTGTGCAAGACCGGACGCAACGCTTAGCGGAAGCAGCGAAGCTGCGAGCGACGAGCAGTCTTCGGACCGTCGTAGAAGGCGCTTCCCGAGCTTCTGATACCCCCACCGCCCTCCCAAACGATAATTTTTCTAAAAACAAATGACAAATTACACTTTTGATGGTATACTAAGCCTGTGAACCAAGAACCACTCCAATTGGACGAAACCCCTTCCGCACCGGCGCTGCACGACCTCTTTGCCGAGCATGGCCTGCGCTGCACCCGCCAGCGCTGTGCCCTCTACCAGGCGCTGACCAGCACGCAGAGCCACCCCACCGCCGATGACCTGTTCCGCAAGGTCACCACGCAGCGGCCGGACATGTCGCTGAGCCTGGCGACGGTCTACAACACGCTCGAAGCCCTGTGCGATGCGGGTCTGGTGCAGAAACTCGCCGGCCAGGACGGCTCGGCACGCTACGACGCCACCTGTGCCGACCACCTCCACCTGCGCTGTCAGAAGACGGGCAAACTCGCCGATGTGCCCGAGGAACTGAGCCGTCAGTTCATCAAACGCCTGCCTGCCGACATGCTCCGCCGCATCGAGGCCGACACCGGCTTTAAAGTCGACCACGTCCGCATCGAGCTGCACGGGCAGTTTGAGTGATTGCAGTAACCGCAGGAACCGCAATATTCCGCGAACCGGAGCCGCCACGCCGGACCTGAGTCTTTCCGGAGGGCGAAGGTCCGGATTCCTGTGTGCCAACCCCCCGATGGCTTACCACTCTTAGCACCGATGGTACGGATGATATCTGCCGTGGCAATGCCGCCCACATCAGGTTGGTCCGTCGTCGCCTCGCGCGACTATATCGTTCGAGCAATCCGGTTCAGTGAAAAGGGCAAGTTCTGGGACTCGGTCCGTCGCGTGGATTGAGACGATAAACAGTTCAGAAAGGTGCTACGGCGGCGCATCAAGCACTACATGAACGTGCGCGAAGATGAACTGGCGTCACACCTATGGGTTGACTCCTACCCGGCGGCTATCATGCCGCCGGGTAGCGCCCAGCCGTTCGTGGGGAAGAAGACCATCGTTCCGGCGAGAGACTGGACTCCATGACCCGATCACTGATCCCCTTTGCCGCCTGGCTGGCGATCAGCGCGACGCTGGGTGTCGCCCAGCAGCGACGGTACCCGCCAGACGCGATCGTCAATGTCACCGCCGCGCCGTACCTTGCGGTGCCCGACGACGGCAAGGACGACACTGCCGCGCTGCAACAGGCGATCAGCGACCATGTGGACAGCGGAACTTCACCATCGACACCGGCCGCGGTAATCCCGGCGTGATCGCCATCGACCATGCCGTGAGCAACTTCGGCGCGATCCAAGACGTCACCATCCGTAGCGGCGACGGCGCGGGCGTCGCCGGCATCTCGCTGGGCCGCAAGATCCCCGGCCCCGGCTATATCCACCGCGTCAGCGGAACGGCTGCGCCGCAAATCGCCAAGGCTTGCCGAAGCCGGGCAAGCCATGGCACCTGCCATTTCAGGCCCGATGCCCAGTCACTCGACCAACCGGTAGAACCCCTGGCCGGCGGATTTGAGTTTGCCTTGCTTGACCAGTTCGTCCCACACGGCGCGGGGGAATTGGTTGGGCGGGGTGATGGCCACGACGTTGGAGCGGCCGCCGCCGGTCATGGGGCCGTAGCCGAGTTTGGATTCCTCATCGAGGCGGGTGAGCTTGATGCGCTTCTTGAAGGCCTTGAGCGCCGACTTGAGGACGTCGTGCGCCGGCGGGGCCGGGGTCCCGGAAGAGGCGGGATTAGTGGACGATGGACTGGCGGCCTCGGAGTCACTGGGGGCGGGACTACCGGGGGTGGTGTTCTGGGAGTTGAGGGGCATGATTAGCATTGTCCAACGTCCAAGGTCCAATGTCCAGCGCTCCTGCGACTGGCAGGCACAAGTTTTGGGACGCGGCGTGTTTCGCCCGCACCGTTGGTGCTTGGGCTAACGCGCTTTCCGTTCCTCATTCCGCGTTCCTTGCTCTTCGGTTAATGTGGTTACTTGTGTCCGTGAACTACGCCTGCGCGCGAGCAGGGGAACGCTGAGCCTGTCACAACCATGAGCATTCGGGCCGTCATCATCGGGATGCTGTTGGGACTGACGATCGCCGCGGTTGATTATTTCAACGGCACGGTCATTCGTCAGGTCTATCTGATCGGCAACCAGCTTCCCAGCGCGGTGTTCGGCACGGCGGTGGTGCTGCTCTTGATCTGGAATCCGGCGGTGCGCGGGTTGGGTCAGTGGTGGGTGTTGCGTGCCGGGGAGATCGCGGTGATCGTGGCGCTGGCGCTGGCGGTTTGCGGCTGGCCAGGGTCGAATTTTCTGCGTCACCTGACGACCAGCCTGGCGATGCCGGCACATCTGTACAAGACGCAGACGAGCTGGCAGACGGCGCGAGTGATGTCGTACGTACCGGGCGGTTCGCCGCTGCTGGCCGACGGTCATGTGCGTGACTGGGGGGCGCTGGCGCGGCACCTGGCGGGCGGGGAGTCGGGCCCCGCGCGGCGGGTGTGGGAGTTGCTCCCGACCGGGGGGCAGGCGCAGGTGCAGGCGATCGTAACCACGGGCATGCCCGACGCGGCGGCCAAGGCGACGATCCTCGATGCGCTGGATACGGTGCTGCGGCGTGCGGATTTCTACCAGGAGGCGGCGTTTACGGACGTGGCGCTGCCCGGTGAAGTGCGCACGCTGCTGGCGCGCCGGCCAACAAGTCAGTCGCCGCGCGAGGTGGAGCGGCTCAATCGTCTGTTGCTGGACGCGGCATTTGGTGACGCGATCCTGCCACTGCCGCGCGGCGAGGGCGTACTCCTGGCGGGCGGACAATCGCACCCGGTCGCGACGGACCTGCTCATTCAAGGGAGCAGTCGGCCGCTGGGCCTGACGGAGTTGCCGTGGGGAGTGTGGTGGCCCAGTCTGCGGCTGTGGCTAGGCGTGGCAGTGGCGTTGTCGGTCGCGGCGCTGTGCATGGCGCTGGTGGTGCATCCGCAGTGGTCCAGGCACGAGTTGTTGCCCTACCCCATCGCGCGATTCCTGCATGAGGCCACCGAAGCGGCGCCGCATGGCCCCTGGCCGCTGGTGGCGCAATCGCGGCTGTTCTGGGCCGGGTTTGGCCTGTTGATCATCGTGCATCTTCTCAACGGGCTCCACGCCTGGTTTCCCGGGTTCATCAGCATCCCCCTGCAATACGACTTTAGTCCGCTGGGACAGCTCTTCCCCAATGCGGTGCGGATGCCCGGTTCGACCGACATATTCCAGCCGCGCATTTTCCCCAGCGTGATCGCCTTTGCGTTTTTCCTGAGCACGCAGGTGTCATTCAGTCTGGGCGTGATGGGCTTCGTGTATCTGGCGGTGGGAGCGCTGTTGATCCGGCAAGGCATTTCGGTGGCGAGCGAAGGGCTCAATCCGGGCGTGTTCACGCTGATGGTTTTCGGCGGGTACATGGCCAGCGCGGCGACGGTGCTGTACGTGGGGCGGCGGTATTACCTGAACGTGGCGGGTGCCACGCTGGGCGGCGCGCGGCACAGCGAGACGCCGGCGTACGCCATGTGGGCCGGGCGCGGGCTGGCGCTCTGTGCGGCGCTGGCGGCGGTGCTGCTGACGCAACTGGGCGGGCTGGACTGGCTGCTGAGCGTGCTGCTGGTGGCGCTGGCGCTGCTGATTTTTTTCGTGGTCAGCCGCATCTACGCCGAGACCGGCGCGTTGATGGTGCAGGCCGGCTGGGCTCCGGCGGCGATGCTGCTGGCGCTGTTCGGCGTAGGCGGCATCGGGCCAACGGCCTACGTCGTCATGGCGATCGCCGGCATCTTCTTCGCGATCGACACGCGCGAGACGTGGATGGCGTATTTCGTGCACGGTCTGCACCTGACCAGCACGACGGGCCAGACGCCGCCGCGGCGCATGGCCCCGCTGCTGCTGGTGATGCTGCTGGCGGGACTGGCGGTGGCGCTGAGCGCGACAATGTGGCTACAGTACAACCGCGGGGTGAATCATACGGACCGCTGGGCGGTGGAATGGGTGCCCGCCGGGACGTTCTCCCGCATGACGTCGGTCATCTCCGAGTTGTCGGCGCGGGATGAACTGGCCAGCGCGACGGCGCGCAGCGGCCTGGAGCGGCTGGCGGCGTTTAGTCCGGAGCCGCGCACGCTCTGGTGGATCGGCCTGGGCGCGGCACTGGTGGCGGGTTGCTCGGTCGCGCGGCTAAGGCTGTCGTGGTGGCCGCTGCATCCGGTTCTGTTCCTCATCTGGGGCACGTGGGCCGGCTATGCCGTGACGATTTCCTTTTTCATCGGCTGGTTCATCAAGCTGTCGGTGGTGAAAGTGGGCGGCGCCCGCAGCTATCAGAAGGTCAAGCCGCTGATGGTGGGCGTCATCGCCGGCGAACTGCTGGCCGCGCTGAGCTGGGTGATGGTCGGCGCGATTTACTATGCCGCCACGGATCTGGCGCCGCGCGGGCCGAAGATTTTTCCGTGATGAAACGGGAAGAGTGTCCAACGTCCAAGGGGCAAGGTCCAATGTCACAACGCTCATTGTTGCCCGTCGGCCTGTTCACCGTGGGGTACATGCTGGCGGCCGTGCCGTGGGCGTGGGTCAGCGGGAACCAGGAGTTCTTGATCTATATCGTGGTCATGCTGCTGTTGATCGGCGTGGTGCTGATCGTCGATCGGCGGGTGCATTTCTCCAGCGGGGTGCTCTGGGGGCTGTCGGTGTGGGGGTTGCTGCACATGGCCGGCGGGTTGGTGCCGGTGCCAGCGAGTTGGTCGATTGATGGGGACATTGCCGTGCTGTATTCGTGGTGGCTGCTACCGCCGGGGACGCTGCGGGTGGCGCCGGGGGCAGCGCTCAAGTATGACAACGTGGTGCATGCGTTTGGGTTTGGCGTGACAACATGCGTGTGCTGGCAGGGCTTGCGTGCGGCGCTGCCGGGGGCGCGACCGACGCTGGGCGTGCTGGTGCTTTGCGCTGCGGCGGCGATGGGCTTTGGGGCGCTCAACGAAGTGGTCGAGTTTTTCACGACGCTGGTGGCTGACACCAATGTGGGCGGGTATGTGAACACGGGGTGGGACTTGGTGGCCAACGCGGTAGGGGCGATGGTGGCGGCGGGGATGATTCGCTGGCGGGAGGGGAGCTCGCCCATGATCTGACGAATACGGCGGCATGTCAGTGATCTGGTGTTTTCAACTCACCGCGGATTGGGCCATGGATCGTCACCCCCCCATCAGCCTGGACCGCGGAGGGGTCATGATTTTCCTCGCCACCGGGGCATTTTGAACACGCGGGCATCCGAATGCTGGCCGTGAGCGCGTGCTAACCTCCGAAACTGCGTTTCCATGTCCAGAACGCAGGTCTTGCCAAAAAGAATGGGCACGCCCGTGTCGCCCGCCGAGGGCCGGTTCCTCTTGCCCCGGAGTGGAAATGAGGTTATGATCAGGTCAGTTTCTAACCTGTCTTCAGGTTGCGTGGATAGCCTCTGCGATCCGGCTGGAGAAAAACGACATGCTGCGCTGGCTTGTACCGCTAAGTGCCGTGGCAGTTCTACTGGCAATCGCGTGCCCGGCGCCGGCGGCGTTGATCGTGGACTGGGGTGGCAATTACGTCAGCACCACGGTGGCGTTCTCGGGCGCCTCGGGTACCAACCGCGGCGGATTTTCTTCCGGTGACCCCCTGTTGATCAGCCCGACCAGCAGCTACACCGGCGGCGACTTCTATGGCCATGTCGCCTGGACCGCCGCCGGACAGGACGGCAACTACGCTTCGGTGGTCAACGCCACCGCCGATCGCATCGAGATCAAACGCTACGACACCGACTTGCGCTCGCTGATTCTCTGGCGGCAGGGTGACTTCCTCAACGGGTTAGACAGCGGCAACATCGGCTTCGACGCCGGCAGCACGGCGTCGATGAACATCAATACGCTCATCCAGTTCGACGCCGGCCACCTGGTGATCCGGTTGGAAGGCGGGAGCAGCGACGGTTACTACATCTCACAGGAAACTCCCTTTGACGGCGCGGGCCTGAAAAGCGCCAACCTCACGGCGCTGACTTGGCTGGCATACGACCCAGCGACGAGCCTGACGACCTTCGGCACGCCGGTGAATCTGCTATCGGGTGGCAAGATCAGCCACGTAACGGAGGTCGGCTTCTACACGCGCTCCAACAACTCCGGCTCGCCCAATGCCTTCCGTCTCGATTCCTTTGAAGTCACCGCAGCGCTGATTCCCGAACCGGCGACCCTGGCGCTTCTGGCGCTGGGCGGCACGATGATCTTCTGGCGGCGCCGGTAAACATCCTTCCTGGTTTCAGGTGTAAACCAACTGTGCCGTGACGGTCGCGTCGGTGTCGGCGATCACGCGTACCCAGTGGGCGCTAAAGCCGGTGGGGAAGGTGTGATTGGCGTAGCCGCGTGGGCCGACGGACAGCGTCGTGTAGGCGTGCCAGTCGCCGCAGCCCAGGAAGTCGACTTCGACGGTGACCTTGATGGGGCGATCGCTCTCCTGCGACAGGTGCAGGCACTTGTGCTCGAAGCCGGTCATGAGGTAGGGATCGGAGGGCACGCCGGCCTTGACGTTGTCCTTCCACCAGGGTCCGCCCCAGCCGGCGGCCTTGCCGAATTGCCAGAGGTCATCCGTTTTGCCAAACCATAGTCCCGACTGCGGCTCGGCGGTGGTGGGACTTAGGCCATGTGAAGGGCTGGCATTGTCAGCGCCCAGGACAAGCATGCCGCGCCAGGAGCAGAAGTCGCCGTGGACCCACAGATGGGTCGAGATGGGCCGCACGCCCCAGATGCGGTTGCCGTAGGCCCAGGGCGACAGTTCGTAGAACATGCCGTGGTGGTCCATGAGGAATCGCTCGTGCTCGGTTTCGCGGATGCGCGGCCATTCGGTCTGCCACTTGTGGTCAAAGCAATGCGAGGCTTTGGGGAGGCGATAGGTTCGCCAGGTTTTGTCAGCGTCGGTGAAGACTTTCATAAGTGCTGAGGCGCGATCCCAGCCGGTGGCGAAGATGGTGCCGCCGAACTGTCCGCGCCCGGAGATGCAGGTGAAGGGCGAGGTGGAGAGCATGGTCCACTTCGTGCCGTCGTACTCGGCGAGCCGGCCTTGCGAACGCTTACCAGCCCAGTCGGCCTCGTGATACTCGTTGGAGCACACGACCAGCCGGCCAAAGCAGCAGTAACAGTCCTTGAAGTGGACCTTCGATTCGCCTTCGGTCTCCAGCACTTTCTGGAGGTCGAAGACCTGCTTGCATTCAAGCGTGCGAACGTTGAGCTCGAATAGCTCACCCTCCATGCAAAGGACATAGACGAGGTTGTCGGGATCGGTCAGGTGCCAGGTGGTGCCGCAGACGCGCAGGGGCGCCAGCTCGGGCACGGTCCGGACGCGGTGCTGGTCGTCGATGACGTGCGGGCCGATGACGATCTGGTTGGAGGGGAAGTGGACGAAGCGATTCGTGTAGGTGCCATTGACTTGGATGGTCTCGGGCACGACGGTCATGGTCATGTCCGGCTCGATGCGGCGGAGGCTGACGCCGGCGCCGCTCTTGGCCTTGTGGGAGTTGTAGTTGAGGACGTAGAGCTTGCCGGCCCAGGGCATGAGACAGCCGACACCGATCTCGCTGCGGGGCGGGCCGAGGTCGCCGACTTGTGCGAGGGAGGGTACGACGCCGCTGAAGGATTGCACGGTTGCGGTCATGAGTTGCTCCTTGTTGATTCCGTGTTATGGGGCGCCCAGTCCAGGCACTGCGCCAGATGGGCGTGCATTTCGGTCACGATCGGCGCCAACGCCGGGTCATCGATGCGATTGATCACTTCGTGGGGCGCTTCGGTCAGGTCGTACAGTTCGGCGCGGTCGCCTTCGTTGTAGACGTATTTCCACCGCCGATCGCGCCACATGGCGACGCGCTGCTTGCAGGGTGGCTTGACCCAGTTGGCCTCGTGGAACTCGCTGAGGATGCCGTCGCGGCCGGGCCAGCGTGAGTCGGTCAGGTCGTGGCCCTCGACGCCCGCGTGCTGGGCGCCCGCCAGCGCCAGCAGCGTAGCGGTAAAGTCAGTCAGGTCGATCAGGCGATCGTCATCGCGTGCGGCGGACTGCCCGGGCAGGTGCAGCAGGGCCGGGATGCGCACGAGCGTGTCGTACATCATCGGGCCTTTGTAGATCATGCGCAGGTGGCCGTTACTTTCGCCGTGGTCGGCGACGAAGAACACGGCCGTGCGATGCAGATCGACGCCATCAAGCAATTGCCCGATGAGGTGATCGAGCATGGCGACGTAGCCGAAGTAAGCCGCCCGGATTCGCCGCCACTTGGCCTCCGACCAGCCCTGGCCCCAGGCACGGCAGCGAAAGGTCCGCTGAATCTCGGGCTTGCCCTCGAAGGGGGCGTCGAACGTGTCGGGCAACGGCAACGCATCGGCATCAAAGCGATCGTGCCAGTCACGCGGCAGATAGTACGGCGCGTGGGGACCGAAGAAGCTGACCATCATCGCCAGCGGTTGTGCGGCCCCCGGTTGTGAGCCCCCCGGTTGCGATCCCCCCGGTTGCGAACCGGCGGCGTGCGCCCCCCACTGCTCTTTCGCCAACGCCGCGATTCGCCCGTCCATATGCTCGTCGATCCCATAGGGCGCGACGCCTTCGTGCGGGCTGTCGGCATTGAGCATCACCTGGGCGCCCCAATCGTTGGAGCGCAGTTCGTGGGCGTCGGTGAAGTGCGCCCAGCCGCGCGGATTGCCGCGATCCAGGTGCCATTTGCCGACATAGCGGGTCTGATAGCCGGCACGGTTGAGCCGGTCGGCGAGGGTGGGCATGTCTGCGGGCATGGCGCGATCGTTCCCGATGACGCCATGGCGATGCACGGGTACGCCGAGCTGGAAGCTGGCCCGCGCGGGAGTGCAGATCGGTGCGGGGGTGAAGGCGTGCGTGAAGCGCGTGGCGCTTTGCCGCAGCCGCGCCAGGCTGGGCAAGGCGATGGGCGAATCGTCGTCCAGCAGCATCGCCTGCATCTGGTCAACCATGATGATCAGGAGGTTGGACTGCTCAGGCATGATGCCGTGCTCCGGTGATCGCGTGGGCAGCGGCGTGCAGGGCGGCGGCCAGTTCGGGGACGCGCCGGTCGATGATCGGGCCTGACAGGGCGATGGCGGCGCTTACATCGCCGGGCAGGGCCACACCCAGCGATCGGCCGCGCGGCTTGTCGTGGCGCACGACCAATGCGTAACCTTGCTCCCGCACGCGGCGCAACTGTGTCTGTAGCTCGCGTCCGAAACGGCGCAAGTCGGCGCCCTGTGCCAGCAGCGCCATGCCGATGCCCGAGCGGGTGGCGGGGAACAGGCCGACGCGGCCCAGGGCCTCGCCGGCGCTCATGCCCGGCGCTGCGTGATAGAGGTAGCAGACCTGGTCGCGCCAGAGTACGCCCAGGGCGACCACCAGGCCGTGGGTGTGCAGGGCTTCGAGGTGCGGAATAGCGCGGCGGAGCAGGCCCGAGCCAAAGAGCGATTGGGCCGCCAGCACGTGAATGGCCGGGCCGGGGCGGTACTTGCGGCCGGCGGTCTGCTCCGCCAGGCCCAGATGCGCCAGGGTCTTGAGCAGGCGGTTGATGCGCGTGGGCTCGATCTCCAGCTCACGTGCCAGTTCGCGGGTGCCGACCTCGCCGGTGCGGCTGACGACGGCCTGGAGGACGGTCAGGCCGTCGATCAGGCTCTGGTTGGGCTGGGCGGGGAGCATTGTGGCTATAATAGCAACAGTTGTCGGTGATGCAAATCTGGGCAAGGCGGAAAACAGCGAGCCGGGCCGTCTCGGCCCCGGCGGGTCACGCCGCGCCTACGGAAGAGGGGAACAGGAATGGACGCGCCGGGGCCGAGACGGCCCGGCTCGCCTGGCGGCTCCATCAACCCGTGTTCCTCTCTATTGCTCTTTTTGTGCTTAATTGTGGACAGCGCTTGGCGCTTTACTGCTTACTTAGAACCGCTACAATCATCGCGTCTCGTCGGTCTAGTGGTCCGTTCGTCCGTTGATCCATGAAAGGAATGTCCCCATGATTCGACTGGCTCGCTTCATCGCTCTGGCGACCGTGGCGCTGGGCACGCTGCTGGCGCTGTGGACCTTGCCCGCACTGCGCGCTGATGACGCAGCGACTAAGAAAGGCAAGCAATTCATCCTTAACGTCGGCGGAACCGAGGACGCCAATGGCGGCGCCATTACCGGCAAGGTCATCTTCGAGGGCGCCCGCAAGGATCCGCCCAAGAGCCGGTGGATCATGATGAATTCCGACAAGTATTGCGCCGGGCTGCACGACAATCAGCCGGTGCGGCCCGAAACCTACATTTTCGGCAAGGCGCAGGACGACACGCATGCCGCCCTGGTGAACGTGTTTGTGTATGTGAGCAAGGGGCTGGAGGGCAAGACCTTCGCCGCGCCCAAGGCGGCGGCGGAGATGGACCAGGAAGGCTGCATGTATACGCCGCACCTGCGCGGCGTGATGGTCGGCCAGGATTTCAAGATCCTCAACAGCGACGCCACGCTGCACAACGTCAAACTCAACAGTAAGAACAACGGCGCCTTCAACGAGGGCATGCCCGTGCAGGGCATGGAGATCGTCAAGAAGTTCGACAAGGTGGAGATGCCCATGGAGTTCAAGTGCGACGTGCACGCGTGGATGAACGCCCATGTGTTCGTGATGGCGCATCCTTTCTATGCCGTGACGCAGGAGGACGGCTCCTTCACGATCAAAGGGCTTTCACCGGGCAAGTACACGCTGAGCGTGTGGCACGAGTTTGACAAGTTCAAGGCGGTGAAGAATGACGTGGAAGTGACGGTGGAGGCGGGCAAAACGGCCGAGGGCGTGGACTTCACGTTCGTCCCGCCGGGCGCGAAGTAGATCAGAGCCGCGCGGCGTAAGCCCGCGGACGTTCCCCCGCAGGCTTACGCCTTGC
>JBBDMX010000082.1:0-16691 GCA_040878035.1 Phycisphaeraceae bacterium
AATTACAGTATCAGGCCACGTGAGCGGTAGCGGTCATTTCTTTACGCGCCCTTAGCTTGGGCGCCCGCACATCACACCGCTGCGCGAAGCCGCAAGCGGCCAAGAGACGCGTGATTTGATCGGAACCCGAATCAGGGCTTACTTCGGAAAAGATACAGGGACGTCCCCCCAACACTCGTTGAGTCGTCCCTGTGTGTGATCCTGCAAGTTGTATCAACGACCCGCTTGAACGCGAAACGTGCGACGCGAAAGCCAAAAAAAAAACGCCGTGGCTCATCGGGGGTCCGGTCGAGAGCCAGCGGCGGCGTCATGGACGCAAGACTGTTGCTGGCGGGGTCGTGGCCAGTCAGTCTCTTACCAATATACGAATCGGCATTGTCACGGTCAAGCTTTAGAACATATCCACATAAGCATAGCCGCCGGAGGATTCCATTGCGGATGAAGCAGATGGGCCATCGCGGGCTTGAATGGGGCACATGGTCGCCGGCTCGTGGCGGTTGAATGGCGTATAATCAACGGCCGAGGCAGTCTTTGCCGCAACTGGGAGTCGATGACCGTGAGAGGGAGTGCATAGCGGAGTAACGCCATGGGCCCGATTGTCACCATCAATGCCAAGGTCATGCATGGTACGCCGTGCTTCGCAGGTACCCGCGTTGCCGTGCAGTCGCTATTCGACCATCTCGAAGCCGGTTATACGGTGGATGGATTTCTCGATCAGTTTCCCACCGTGCAGCGAGAGCAGGTGTACGAACTGCTTGAGCAACTCAAGCGACAGGCGGAGCAGTCCGCCGTGGCGGTCGGCGCGTGAAGCTGCTCATGGACGAGAATTTGCCGCACCCGCTGCGCACGGAAATCGTGGGGCACGAGGTGTTCACTGTCGCGTACATGGGCTGGTCGGGCATTGAAAACGGTGAACTTCTTGCCAAGGCGGCACGGGAGGGCTTCGACGCGCTGATCACCAATGACCGAGGTCTGGAGTTTGAACAGAATCTCGCCCAATTACCACTGGCCGTGATCGTCCTGCTTGCCCGCGCAAACACCATGGAGACTATGCGGCCGTTGTTGCCGCCAATCCAAAGTGCCTTGCGCGAACTCAAGCCATGCTCTTTCGTAAAATTGAGTTATGATTAAGCGTCACTTCGATGCTCAACCGGATGTACTCAGCAGCGGTAGGCACATCAACGGCATTGCTGGTGGCGATGTTCTTAAGTGTTCTCCTGTTGATCTGGTTCCATCCACAAAATCCGCATCTTTCGTTTGGTCAGGGCTTTCACGTCGGCGTCTGTAATTTCCGCGACTGGGATTTCCGCTTGGCGTTCTTCAGCGACGCCCAGTATGGGCCATACCGAGGCAGCATCATAGACCTGACCGGCACGGTTGCCATGCATGGCTTTGGCGATCGATATGGTGTGTATTACCGTCATGTTCAATGGCCGGCGGGGGCAACGTTTTGGACACTGTTGGTCAGCATTTGGTATCCGATCATTGCCACTGCGATTCTGCCGTCGATCTGGCTGCTGCGACGCGCCAGACGCCCAATGCAGGCAGGCGTCTGTCCACGTTGCGGTTATGACGTACGCCACAGCACTGGGAACTGTCCGGAATGCGGAGCGACCATCGCCCAGAAAGCGCCGGATTGACTTGCGCTGGGGAGGGGAGCTCGGATGATGATGTTTCCATTTCGGGCCGCAGGCATATCCGAAATCCGCAATTCCAAATCCGAATTCGGCTACACTTTCTCTCCATGCGTATCCTTGCCCACCGCGGCGCTTCGAGTTATGCGCCCGAAAATACCTTTGCGTCGTTCGATCTGGCCTGCCGGATGGGGGCAGCGTGCCTGGAGACGGACGTGCGCTGCACACGCGACGGCGTGCCGGTGCTGATTCATGATGAGCGGGTGGATCGCACGACCGATGGCACGGGGGCGGTGGCGGAGATGGACTGGCGGCAGGTCGCGGCGCTGGATGCGGGGGCGCGTTTTTCGGCGGACTTCGCCGGGCAGCGCGTGCCCCGGCTGGATGAGTTCCTGCCGCGCTATCTGGGCCAGGTGAGCCTGTGCCTGGAACTCAAGTGCGCGGAGGCCATAGCGCCGATGGCGGCGGCCATTCGTCAGGCCACGGACGGGCGGATCGACGGCGGCGGGCTGGAGGCGATCGAGTTCAGTTCCTTCCAGTGGGATTTGCTGATGCTGATGCAGCAGGCGCTTCCCGCGGCTAAGCTGGGCCACCTGGTGCCATACAGCAGCACGAACGCGGCAGCGATTCGCCGCGCCGCGGACGCGGGCATGGCGATGCTCTGTCCACCGGTGGGCGCCGTGACGCCGCAACTGGTCGCCGACGCCCGGGCCGCGGGCCTGCGCATCCGCACCTGGGGCGTGAAAACCCGCGAGGACCTGCATCACCTGATCACCTGCGGCGTCGATGGCACCACGCTCAACTGGCCCGACTGGCACGTCCCGCAGTTGGCTTAACCCGCGATGCTTCATGAGCAAGTAGCCACAGATGAACACAGATGAACACAGATAGGAAACAGACAAGGAGACAGGGAGACAAGGAGACAAGGAAAGGAGCAAGAGCGCCGTCGTCTTGTCTCCTTGTTTGCATCTGTGTTTATCTGTGTTCATCCGTGGCCGGTTTGGATCTCCCGGCTATGCAGGCACAAGCCGCCCAGCCCGCCTTCCCCGGCGCCGAGGGCTGGGGCAAGGACGCCACCGGCGGCGGCCAGAACCCCGACACCCGCGTCCTCCTGGTCACCTCCCTGGACGACGACGGCCCGAGCACGCTCCGCGCCGCACTCCAGCAGTCGGGCCCACGCATCATCCTCTTCAAAACCGGCGGCGTCATCGAACTCAAGTCGGGCATCTCCATCCAGCAAGGCGACGTCACCATCGCCGGCCAGACCGCGCCGGGCGACGGCATCATCATCCGCAACTTCCCCATCCGCATCGGCGCCAGCAACGTCATCATGCGCGGCCTGCGCATCCGCAACGGCGACGCCGACGGCCCGCCGGGCGACTTGCGCGACTCCCTCCAGATCAGCCGCGTCCAGGGCGAACGCGTCGGCGACATCATTGTCGATCACTGCTCCTTCGGTTGGTCCATGGATGAGACTGTCGAGTTCTGGTACGGCGCCAGCAACGTCACCGTGTCCTGGTGCGTCATCAGCGAGGCCCTGTGGAACAGCAAGCACGCCAAAGGCGCCCACGGCTACGGCATGCTTTTTGGCCACGGGCTATGCGAAAAAATCTCGGTTCACCACAATCTCTTTGCCCACAACGAGCGGCGAAATCCCTGGATCAAGGACAACGCCCAGGTCGAGTTGATCAACAACGTCGTCTACAACTGGGGCAGCGAATGTGTGGGCATCTGGTCGGAGGAGAAGAATCCGCCCAGTTTCGCCAACATCATCGGCAACTATTTCAAGCCGGGCAAGAGTTCGACTAACCGCAAGGGAGTGGCGCGTCCGGCGGTCGGCCTGGGCAGGACCGCCGGGACCGGCAGCAAGTTCTTTGTCCACGACAATCTCGGCCCCGGCCGCACCAGCGATAGCCAGCCTGACCGGGACATCGTCACCATGGGCAAGCCGGAGTTCGCCATGTTTTTCGCAGAGGCGCCGCTGGCGCAGGTGGCGTCGGGGATGAAAGCGCAGGGTCCGGCGCAGGCGTACGAGGGTGTGTTGAAGGACGCCGGCGCCATGCCGCGCGACGCCGCCGATCGCCGCGCCGCCGAGGACACCCGCAACGGCGCCGGCGACAAGATCGACACCATGGCGGACCTGGGCGGCTACCCCAAGTACGCCGCCGGCGAATATCCCAAGGATGCCGACGGCGACGGCATGCCCGACGCGTGGGAGCAGGCCCACGGCCTCAACGCCAACGACAAGCGCGACGCCACGCAGTTGTCGCGCAGCGGCAGCGGCTACCTGAACATCGAAGATTACATCAACAGCCTGCTGCCCGGCGCGGGCGCCGCCGCGGCCAGGACCGGCCGCGGCAAGTAGCCGCCGGGCCGCGGCAAAATCTCGCATCATGCCCCGGCATGGCCCGTCTTCGCGGAGGCAACCGGCATCAGGGTTCGCGGCTTACCCATGATCATTGCCGGGGCTGTCCCAGGCCCCATCCTCACTTGGCCACACGCCGCGAAGCCTTGCGCGGCTTGCTTGGCACGATAATGTCCGGCGCCATGTCCCCCGGCCGGCGATCGTCCACCGGCGGCGCCGACCGATCTCCGCCGCCGGCGAGCTTGTGCTGCTCCAGCAGCTTGTTGCGGGCGTCACGCAATTGCTCGGCCAGCTTGGTGACCTCAAAGGCCGACGGCAGGTTGTCCCGTTTCCCCATGGCGAAGTTCCCCATAGCCGTAAGGTACCCGCCAGAGCGCGGTATCCTCCCGAACGCCCAGGACCCAAGGCGGAGGCGGCGTGACACCGCGGAATTACGGCACTGGCCGCCCGTCCCCCGCTGGGGTCATTTGGACTCCAGCCAGATCGCTTCGGTCATCTCGAAAATGTTCGTTCCCTTACGCGCCACGCGCGGCACGATGTGTTCAAAACGCGGTTCCACGTTCGCATCGGTGCGCGGGTGCGGCTTGAACTTGCCCTGGGTAACCTCGAAGGTGAAACGCCGAATGACCTGCTCATCCGATTGCCGGGTCAGGCGCAGTTCGTATGGGCCATCGACCAGCCAGTCGGTCAACGCGAAGGCCTTGGCGGTGGCGCTCTGCTTGTCGTCGTGCGGGTGATGCAGGATGATCTGGGTGCGCTGGTAGCGGCCTGGAGTGATGTGGCCGTGGTAGCGCTTGCTATGGGCCACCAGCTTGCCGTCGCGCAACAACTCCGCGTGAAACTGGTCCTTGGTTTTCCCTTTGCCCAGGTCCGCCTGGCCCACCCAGAGATTGAGCTGCGGAATCTGCTGCTCGCCCGCGGTACGCATCGTCAGATGCGCAAAGCGGCTCCACAACCCCTCGAAGCGATAGGTTGTCTGCGGGTTGAACTCATCCGCTGATGGGATCGCATGCAGCACGAACGCCAGCGAGGTCACCGGCTTGCCCGCCACGACAAAAATCAGGTTGTAAAGGCCCGGCTCGGTCAGCTTCACTTCGGCAGGCCCCTGGACCTGGACACGACCGAACACGCCCTGCCTGGCCTTGGCCTCGGCAAGAAACGGGAACCGCGCGACCACTTTCCGCGCCGAGTTCATCACCGCCACCTCGCCCTTGACCGGGCCTTGCGGCAGAAAGGCAACCACGTAGGTGTCCAGGCGGAGCGTCCCGTTGCTTTCGTGAAAAAACGTATCGAGCGCCGATTCAAACTCAACCACGGGCGTATTGGCCGGCGCCGGCGCCTGCGCCCAGGCCGATGCCGCGATGCCGCAGCAACACAGTAAGGTGAGCAATCTCTTCATCCTGCCGGCCTTTCCAGTGACCGCGCCCCACGCAACGGTTGATCGATTGTACGCCCCAGCGCCCCAGACATTGGCTTGTATGCGCGCCACGTCCCGGTATGAATGTCTCGCGGGGCTCGGCCCCCCCGGTGGTTCAACCCGGTTTCCCAGAAGCACATGACTCATCGCTCATTGGTGTCGGCGGGCTGCGTGGCGGGCGCGGCTTGGTCGGTGACGGCAGGAGCCGGGAGGTTGGGTTCCTCCTGGACTTTGGGCTCTGCGGGCGTGGGCGATTCGGTGGTTGCCGCGTCGCGGGGAGCCACGGGGGCGTTAGTCGATGGCGGCGGGGACTGTTCGGCGGGGGGATTGGCTGCGACCGGTGGTGCGTCGGTGGTTGATGCAGGGGCGGTTGGGGCGGGCTCGACGGCAGACGTGGCCGGCGCACGGGCAGGCCCTTGGACTGCGCTCACGGTTGGAGTGGTGTCGGGGGTCGTATCCGGGGTGGGGGTGGGGACAGGCGTGGGCACTGGCGCGGGGAGGCCCGCCAGGGATTGGAGGTCGCTGACGCGCTGGGTGAATTGGGCGGGGATGTCTGGGCCGCAGAACGTGTGCAGGCTGCCCAGGACCTGGCGGGCCACATCGAGTTGGTTGGTGGCGATGGAGCGTTCGGCGGCGGTGAGGAACAGGCCGATGATCCGCTCGGTGACGGCGGCGTCGCGCTGATGGTCGGCTGAACCGGCCAGGCGTGTGGCCAGCTCCAGGACATTGGCCGGCTGAAGCAGCGCCAGCCTGCCCTGAAGCGTCACCCAATCCAGGCGCGTGCCCTGGGCGGCGTCAAGTTGGACTTTGATGGCGGCAAGCTGCTCGACATCCGCCATGGCCAGGCGCGGGTCGTTGTCCGCCAGCCGCAGTTCGGCGCGGGTCAGCAGCAGCCTGGCCAGGACGGGGTCCACCACCGAAGCCGGGTCGGTCGTCTGGGGGGTACCGGGGGTGCCGGGATCGGGGGTGCCGGCGGCGGGGTCGGCGCCGGCGGGCAAGGCGGCCTCCAGCAGCCGGTCGATCACCGCCGAGAGCATCTGCCGGCGCAGATCGATCGGCTCGTGGCGTTGCGCCAGCGTGTCGTCGATACGTGCCACTGAGTGAGCATCGACGCGGCCCGCCATGCCGATCAGGGCGCGGCGCCAGGCCTGGAGCAGGCCGTCGTTGTCCGGCTTGTGATCGACGAGGTAGCCCAACACCATCGGGTCGTTATCACGGCGTGCGGCGGCATCGAGCAGGATGGCGAGAATGGCCGGTTCCTCGCTGCGTTTGGTCAGTTCCAGCAAGGGTCGATCCGAGCGGTTCCACGCCCACGCCGCCGCCTGCCGCACGGCCGGGTCCTTGTTGTCCAGCCAGGCCCCGATGCGCTGCCAGTCGCCGTCCTTGCCGATGCGTCCCATGAGGGTGATGACTTCAGGCTGCGGGGCCTGGCCGTTGTACAGTTGCGCGCGGACGGCCTGGAGGGCGACGGCGGCATCCCTGGCCGAGAGCTTGCCTGCTTCGGCGGCGGCCGCCAGCGTTCCGGCCGCCTCGCCGCGCAGCGTCTGATCGCCCAGCAGGTTCAGCGCCGCTGCGACGGCCGCATCGCGCGGCAGGCGCGCCATCATCAGCAGATAGGCCCGCAGCACCTCCGGCCGCTGCTCATCCCCGCGCGCCAGCAGCGTCGCCACCCTGTCGGCGCCCGCCTCGTCCGCCAGATCGCGCAAGAGCAAGGCGGAGCGCTGGCGGATCGACGGCGAACCGTCCTCCAGCCGCGCCAGTACCGCCTGGCGCACCTCCGCCACGATGCCCGTGGGCCCCTGTTCGCCCACCGACTGCACCGCCAGTTCCATGCCCAGCAGGCGGATCGGTTCGAGCGTGTCGCCGAGCATGGCCACGAGCATGGCGGGTCGCTTGTCGGTGGCGGTGGCACGATAGAACTGGCGCTGCGTCTCGACCAGGCGATCCTGAAGCTGCGTCACCTGTCCCGCCAGTTGCGATTGGTTGCGTGCGTACACCTCGAAGACGCTGTCGGTCCAGGCGGTATCCGAGAGGTTGCGATGTTTCTCCCACCAGGCGCGCCAGGCGACGGCGTCGTTGCCCAGATTGGTGATGCCGGTGACCCGGCCCAGGCCGGCGAAGGCGGCGTCGCGTGCCCCCAGCGAACGATCTTCATTGACGATGCCCATCAACACGGCGGCGACGGATCGGGACCGCTGCATCGCCAGCACGCCGATGGCGGCTTTGCGCAGCGTCAGGTCGGCCTTGGCGTCGCCGGCCAGGGCACGCACGCGCTGCTGCGTGGCGGGATCACTGCTGCGTGCCAGGGCGACCATGACGTCGGCCTGCACTTGGCCGCGCGTGGTCCAGAGCAGGTCCAGCAGCAGGGGGCTGAAGGTTTGCGGCGGGCCGTTGGGCATCGACGCCAGGGCTTGGGCGATGGCGCGCTGGACGCCGGCGTCGGGCGAGGTGGCCAGGGCCAGCAGCAGGGCGCGTTGCTCGGGCTGGCTGGGCTGGGTGAGCAGTTGGCGTGCGGCGGCGACGCGCTGCGCGAAAGCGGCCTGGGGATCGTGCAGCAGATCGAGAGGCGACGGCGCGTCGGAAATGATCGCGCTGACCTGGGGAGCGGTGTCGGTGACTTGCGGAGAGGCGGGGTCGACGGCGCGGGCAGTGGGGGTCAGGGTCAGGGCGGTGAGCAGGAGGGCGAGGAGGTGGGCGGCGGTTGGGGGGGACGGTGCCCGGCGCGCCTGTGTCGCGGATCCCCGGCAAGCCCCCCGAGCGGGGCATGCCGGGGCTTGGCCGGGGCATGCCGGGGCTTGGGGAGGATTCCCCAAGACCGGGGCTGGGCGACAAAGATCGGGGCGGTCGATGGGCGGCATCCTTAGTCCGTGGGCAAGGCGTTGGCGACACTACAGGCATGGGGCCTGGGCGGTCCCTCCTCAATTATCGGCTGATGTGTCTTATAATATCGCCCAGAATCGTCTCCGGTTCGAGTTATTGGAGTATTATTTCCGATACAGTAGGCGGCGGTCGCCTGCTTATCACCCCTGCGGGATGACCGCAACCGGGCTGACGCGGCCCGGTTCGCAGCGTTGTGGTGCCTTCATGAGCCAGTGGTCCGACGCCGAAAGCCACGCCGAACGTGCCCGCGAGTTCTATCAGAGCGGCCAGTGGGACAAGGCCCTCTTCGAGCTCCAGGCGGCGCTGGATGTCAATCCCGACCAGTCCGACTGGCACTTTGGCATGGGTTTGACGCTCGATGCCATGCACCGCTACCGCGAGGCGATCACCAGCTTTGAAGCGGCCCTGCGGTTGCGCGGCCACGACCTCGAAACCATGCTGCACCTGGCGGTGGACCTGATCCGCAATCAGGAGCCCCAGCGGGCGGTCACCCTGCTCGAGCAGGTCAACGCGATCGACCCCGCCTGCGAATCGGGCTACTGCTATCGCATCGCCGCCTACGCCCAGATGGGCGACCACGACCAGGCCGAGGTGATGTTCTACCTGGCCCGGCAGGTGGAGGAGGCGTGCCCACATTGCTACGAACACCTGGCGCATTCGCTGGCGACGCGCGGGGAACTGGAGCGGGCGATCTGGTGCTGGCAGCAGGTGGTGCAATTGGATCCGCAGTTTCCCCAGGTGCACGCCAACCTGGCGCGGGGCCACTGGAAGCGCGGGCAAATGGAGCGTGCCAAGGATTACTACCTCCAGGAATTGCGGCAATCGCCCGGCGACATCGGCGTGCTGATGGAGCTGGGCGATCTGCTGGTGGAAATGGACCAGCCTGCCGAGGCGACGGAGAAGTTTCGCCGGGCGCTGGAGCTGGCGCCCCCCGGAGTCCCCGGGGCAGCGGCGGCGGCGCACCTGCGCCTGGGTGAACTGGCGCTGGCGGCCGGGCACCTGGATGCGGCGGAGGTCGAATTGGAGCGCGCCCAGCGGCAAGCGGCGGACTTGCCCGGCTTGCGCCTGCGCCTGGCGCAGGTGGCGCAGCAGCGGGGCCGGCTGGCCAAGGCCCTGGAGCTATTGAGTGGCGATATCGAGGCCGGCCACCTTGGGCCGAGCCAGTCGCTCGAAGCGGCGCGCATGCTCATCGAGTTGCACAAGCCGCGCTTGGCGAGGCAACTGCTGGCGGCGCAGCTCCAAGCCGCCGCCGCGCTGCCGCAGCATGAGGAATATCGCGCCACGCTGTTGCGCTATCGGGGCGTGGCGTGGATTCTGGAGCGCCGGCTGGATCGCGGCATCGCCGACTGCCGGGCGGCCCTGCGCCTGGCGCCCCGCGACACCATGGCCATGTACAACCTGGTGCTGGCCTATGCCGAGTTGGGGCGGTTTGGCCGGGCGTGGTTCTGGCTCCGCCAGGCCCTGGAAGTGAGCCCGCAGGACGCGTCCTTCCGCCAGTTGCGCTTCCGCCTGCGTCTGGCGCAGCTTCGCTCGTGGCTGCGGCAGGGTCGGCGCATGCTGCTGGGCCGGTGATTCCGGGCGCCGTTCTAACCGATATTGCTTGATTTTGGTCGGGGTGGTGGTATAGCCAGTGCTGGCAGTAGAATGGGTGGCTGTGGGTGACTACTGTCATGGGGATTTGGGAACCTTTCGTGGAGGGGTGGTATGGATGCGTTTCGCTCGACAACGGGAGTGCCGTTGCGCCCGGCCTTGGACCGGCGCACTGCCGCGCCCGCTGTTACGCCTGCTGCCGCGCCGCCAATGACCGCCGTCGCCGTGATCCTGCCGGTTTACAACGAGGTCGATCTGGTCGACCGGGTCTTTGCCGACGTCGCCGGCTTCGCGCAACAGCATCGCGACTACCACTTCATCTTCGTGGATGACGGCTCGAGCGACGGCACGGCCGACCAGCTGCGCCAGTGTCTGGCGGCCGCCGACGATCCGCGTCTGGGCCTGATCGCCTATCACCCTAACGGCGGCAAGGGGCACGCCATCAGGACGGCAGTGCGCGGTTGCCACGCCCAACGGATCATCTTCACCGACGGCGATCTGGCGTATTCGCTGGATCACCTGCCCCGGCTTGTCGAAGCCCTGGAGACGCATGAGGTGGTGATCGGCTCGCGCAGCCTGCTCCACGAAGGGCAGCGGAATATCCGCGTCAGCCGCAAGATCATGGGCTGGATCTTTAATCGCTGTGCCCGGCTGATCCTCAACCTGCCCTACCCGGACACGCAGGCGGGGCTCAAGGGCTTCCGCCGCGACGCTGCCGGCGCCATCTTCAGCAGGCAGCGCTTGACCGACTTTTCCTTCGACGTCGAGCTGGTGTACCTGGCGCGGCGGCTGGGCTACCGCATCGGCCAGGTGCCGGCGCACGTCTCGGCCACGCACTCCTACAAGGTGTCGCGCGTCAACATGCTGCGCGATCCTTTGCGGATGTTCATCGCCCTGTGGCGCATCCGCTTCAACGCGCTGCGAGGCCTGTATGGCTAATGCGGCGCCCCCGGATAAACGGATCCTGCTGTCATTCGACGTCGAGGAATTCGACATCCCGCAGGAGTACGGGCAAACCGTGCCCCAGCAGACGCAGTTGGACGTGTCGGCCCGGGGGCTGGCGGCAGTGGTCGAACTGGTGGATCGGCTGGGGATCACCGCGACCTTCTTCACGACGGCGAACTTCGCCCTTCATCATGCGGCGGTGATGCGCGACATCGCCTCGCGCCATGAAATCGCCTCGCACCAGTATTGGCACAGCCGGTTCGACGAGGCCGACCTGCTGCGTTCGCGGCTGGCGCTACAGGAGGTGACCGGCCAGAGGATCACCGGCTTTCGGCGTGCCCGGCTGGCCCCCACGCGCCGGGGCGCGATCCTCGACGCCGGCTACACCTACAACTCATCGGAAAATCCCATCTGGCTGCCCGGACGCTACAACCACTTCTTCCAGCGCCGCACAGCCTACCTGGCCGACGGCCTGCTCAACATCCCCGTCTCGGCGTCGCCGGGATTACGCATCCCCCTGTTCTGGCTGGCGATCAAGAATTTCCCCTGGCCGCTGATCAAGGCCGCGTCGGCGCACACGCTGGGGCACGACGGCTACCTCAATCTCTACTTTCATCCCTGGGAGTTCACTGACCTAAGCGCCTACCGCAGCCTGCCGGCCTACATCCGCCGCCACAGCGGCGCCGCCATGCTCGCCCGGCTGGAGCATTACATCCTCTGGCTCAAGCGCAAGGCGCGATTTGTCACGCTGGGCCAGTTCGACCAGCAATGGCGTGCCGCGCACGCCGGCGCATGAGCCAGGGATGTGCCCAAGGTGTCGCAACCGATTCGCCCCGCAGGAAAATGCACAGCACAAGCCGCCGATGTCGCGTTTTGTCGGTTACCTGCTAACCCGAGTTTGGGACCCCGATGTGAAGCATCTCTTGGAGTGCGGTGGCCATGACGCCCAGGGCAATTGCATATGGTTTTTCCGGTCCCTCTCCCTTCTGAGGGAGAGGTTAGGTGAGGGTGATTGAAATGGCGATGACGTGCCCAGATCGCCGTTTCGTAACCATGAACAGTACCGATCACCCTCACCCCAGCCCTCTCCCTCAGACCCCGGAGGGAGAGGGGGTCAGAGCGGCCATATGCAATTGCCCTGCCATGACACCGCTTTGGCTTGACGCGAAGCGTCCTTGGCTCCCGCCACAGCGAGTCAACCCGCGTGGCTCCGCCGCAAGGAAAAGCGGCGTCGGGGCCGCCGCACTCCAAAGCGGCTCCGCCGCGAGCATACACTCAGGCTCCAAATCCCCATGGCTTAGCCCCAACTCTCCCGGCCGGTTGGCGGGTGGATCTATTGCGGGGCGGGCAGTTTCTCGCAGAAGGCGGCGAGCTGTTGGAGCGTGGGGCTGGCGGCGTTGCGGACGTAGTAGCCGCTGGTGGCGGTGCCGGCGCACAGCGACTGCGCCAGCGACAGGCCCGCCAGGTTGCCCAGGCAGAAGCCGGCGTTGAAGTTGTCGCCGGCGCCCGTCGAGAGCTTGGGCTCCTGCACGAACGGCCCCTGGAACGACGCCGACTCGGCCTTGCCGTCGCGCTGTCGGGACGCCGCGGCGCCCTTGCGCGGATGGATCACCACACAATAAAGCGACAGCTTGGCGCGAATCGCCCCGGCGGTCGCTTCGATCGCGCCCTCGGCATCCGCCGCATCCGGGGGCACCTTGATGCCCAGCACCTCGGCGACCTGGCTGGATTCCTTGAGGTTCATGCCCAGCGTCAGGTCCACGTGTTTCTGAAACTCGCCGCACAGGCTCAGTGCCCGCGACAGGTCCTCGCTGGTGCGCTTTTCCGGGTCCGCCAGGTCGATGAACACCTGTTTGCGCTGCCCGTCGCCTTCGGCGGCGAGCACCTTGACCAGTTGACGCCAGATGTCGGACATGCAGGGCAACATGGTCCAGTTGACCATGCCGATGAGGGCTGAGCGATGGATGATGGCCCGCAGAGGCGCGTCGCCGATGACGTCCTGCATGCGTGCCCAGGTCAGGTCCTTGAGCGATTCGTACTTGCCCAGCAGGAGCTTGCCGTCGGAGAACTCCAGGGCGTCGGTGTAGCCCGGTTCGCCGATGGAGTGCACTTCGGCGCGTTTGGCAAAGTCCTGGAACACGCTGTGGATGGCGGGGTGGCCCAGCACGCCGATGTAGGTCACCGGCAGGCCCGCGCTGGCCAGGGCGCTGGCCATGATCGGCCCGTTGCCGCCCAGCTTCTCCAGCGTCACCACCAGCTCGTAGTTCGAGCTCATGCCCGCGGCGTTCTGAATCTTCTTGCCGAACTGATCAATGGTCTTGACCGGCTCATAGTGCTCGGCATCGTGACGCTTGTTGACCACCGCAATGATGGAATCGACAAAGCCGTCAAAGCCGACGAGCACCGGGCAATCCGGGCGCTCTTGGGCGAATTGCCGCAATCCTGTCGCCGCCGCCTGGGCGATGGCCGCACGTTCCTTGGACATTCGTAACTTCCTTTCGATCTGGCAAACGAGCGGCACATCTTAACAAGGAGAGCAGGAGAGCAGGAGAGCAGGAGGAAGAACCGCTCATTCTGCTCTCCTGCTCTCCGGTTCTCCTGCTCCTGCTACTATTTATCCCCATGCTCAAGTACCGGCTGATCTTCGGCCCGATCATGATCGCTGCTCTGGTCGCGGTGATCTACTTCGACAACCGGCTCGATCGTCTGTCCATCCAGGGCACGGTCTGGCAATCGATCTTCGCCGGCCGCGCCTATCTGCCCGCCGGGTTGATCATGCTGGGCCTGTTCCTGGCCATGATCCCCTTTGGCACCGTCGAGCTCTGCGCCATCTTCCGCGCCAAGGGCATTGCCGCACACGCCTTCATGGTCGGAGCTTCGGGCATGGCCGGCTGCCTGGCGATGTATATCCTGCCCTCGGGCCTGGACCCGCAACTGGCGGTGGCCATCCTCACCACCCTCGTCGTCGTGCTCTTCCTGGCGACCCTGGTGCAGCACAGTTGGCGCGGCCGCACGCAAGGCGCCATCGCCGTCGCCGGCGTCACCCTGCTCTCGCTGATCTACATGGGCTTCCTCCCCGGCTTTTTCATCCTCATCCGCCGCTGGCACAGCGCCTGGGTCATCCTGGCCATCATCCTCATCACCAAGTCCTGCGACATCGGCGCCTATTTCACCGGCCGGGCCATCGGCAAGCACAAGCTCATCCCCTGGCTCAGCCCCGGCAAGACCTGGGAGGGGCTCATCGGCGGGATCGTGCTGTCCATGATCGTGGCCGTGGGCGTTGTGGCCCTGGGCAACCAACTGGGTGAAAACGGCTCATACAGCAAGGGCACGGCCGAGCGCGTCTTCCACGAGGAGCACTATCCGCTGTGGGCCGCCGCCTGCGCCGGCATGCTCATCGGCGCCGTGGGGCAGTTCGGCGACCTGATCGCCAGCCTCTTCAAACGCGACGCGGGCATCAAGGACTCGGGCACCTCCATCCCCGGCTTCGGCGGCCTGCTCGATGTCGCCGACTCGCCCCTGATCGTCGCCCCCCTGGCGTACTGGTTGCTCTCGCTGATGCACCTGCTGGCGACGCCGGCAACGTGAACACATGGCAAGGAGAGAAGTAACAGGGATGAACACGGATGGACACGGATTAGCTGAGATGAGGGAACAAGTATGGACATGATGGACATGATGTGGTCGGTGCTGCTCTACCTTCCCATCATCCTGTCCATCATGTCCATCCCTGTTTCTTCTGCCCTCCAACCGTGTTCATCCGTGTTCATCCCTGTTGCCTCTTCTTGGTGTCCGGTGCCAGCACGGAGCGCGGCCCGCGCTGCTCGCGGCGGCGCTGGCCCCACAGCCGCGCCTTTTCGCGCATGTCGCGCACCGTGTCCGTCTCGTCCACGATCTCCACGCCCAGCAGCGTCTCGACCGCATCCTCCAGCGTCATGATCCCCGCCGTGCCGCCGTGCTCGTCCACCACCTGGAACAGGTGCTCCCCGCGGGCAATGAACTGATCCAACGCATCGGCGACGCTGGCGCCGCCGGGGATGACGTGGATCGGCCGAACCAGTTCGCGCAGGGTCACCCCGCCGCGCTCCTGCTGCCGGGCCTCGAGAATCGCGTGGCGATGCACCTGGCCGATGATCTGGTCGGGGGACCCGTCATAGACCGGGATGCGCGTGAAAGGCACGGCGCCATGCTGAGCCACGACCTGATCCACCTGGGCCTGCGCCGGCAGCATGAACACCACCGAGCGCGGCGTCATCACGTCGTGCACGGTCACGTCATCCAGCCGCAGCAGGTTGCGCAGCACGCGCGACTCCTGCGGGTCCAGCACGCCGCTGGCGGCGCTCATGTCCGCCGCGGCGCGGAACTCCTCGCGGGTGATGTGCGAATGCTGGGGCCGGCCGATGCAGCGCGACAGCGCCCGCAATGCCAGCACGATGGGCAGCATGCACCACACCAGCGCCAGCGTCGTGTGCGCGGTGAACCCGGACAGAGCCTTGGCGTGGATGGTGCCGATGGTTTTGGGGAGGATCTCGGAGAGGACCAGGATGAGCAGGGTGACGACGATGCCGCCGACGGCGACCCACTGGCTGCCGAAGATCACCAGGATTTCCGCGCCCACGCCCGCCGCCCCGCCGGTGTGCGCCGCGGTGTTGAGGGTCAGGATGGCCGCCAGGGGCCGATCCGGGTCCTCCTTCATGTCGCGCAGAATCCGCCCGCTCCGCCGGCCTTGCGACGCCAGCACCTCCACGTGCGTGCGCGGCACCGACAGCAGCGCCGCTTCCAGCAGCGAGCAGAGGAAGGAAAACCCCAGCGCCAACGCCAGGTAAAACCACAACAGCGCCCAGTCGCCTTCGCTGGCATGGATCGGCACGATGGATAAGACAAGATTCGCAGCCATTATCACGCGGCATCGCCGCCCCCAATCCTAGCACCAAGGCGTCGCCCCTGCCGTCACCCGATTGGGCCACCACGCAGATCCCGAAAGAACTTTTTTTGCGATTGTTTTTGCCCCGGCAACATCTCAAGAGGTCTTCGAAAAACCTTCCTGCAAGCCCCGGCATGCTCTTACCCCCTCTCCCTATAGAAGGGATGGGGTTCCAAAGCCACCAAACCACCCGCGTGAGCGGTCATGCACCCGTGAAAACCGGGAAAGGGGCGGTCCAATTCCGACCCCTTTCGGCCCCCCCCGGCGGCGCCTCCCCAACGCCAAAGACTTCTCCGCCATCGTCGCCGCGGCGCAGGTGCCAAGATAAGATGGAGGCATGAAGCAATACACCTACACGGTCATCATTCATCCTTGTGCGCCTGATGAAGGCGGTTACTGGGTGGAAGTCCCGGCCCTACAGGGTTGCCTCACCCAGGGCCAAACCATCGAGGAAGCCATCGCCATGGCCAAGGACGCCATCAGCGGCTACATCCAGTCGCTTATGAAGCATCACGAACCAATCCCCGTGGAGACCAACCCTCTGGGCACCGTCATCACCACCGTGGCCGTGGACGAACCGGTGCTCGTATGAGTCGGCTCCCCAACCTCACGGCGCGACAAGTCGTTCAAGCCCTGCACCGGGCAGGCTTCGAGGAGGATCACCAAACCGGCAGCCACCTGATCCTGCGGCACCCGGTCACCCTTCGCCTGACGATGCTGGGCTTAGGCGCGATCATCCTGTTTCGCCGCCGCCGGTGAAACGGGAAACCGGACACTTCCAAGACCTTCGAAAAACCGGATTGAACCACCAAGACACCAAGATCACCAAGAAAGCAAAATGAACACGAAGAAGATGGATCAAGCAAAATCAGGAATTGAAAATAGCTATGAATTGGGATCTTCCTTCGTGTCTTCGTGTTGATGTTCTTCCTGCCT
>JBBDMX010000083.1:0-16653 GCA_040878035.1 Phycisphaeraceae bacterium
TGGACGATCTGGTGACCAAGACGCCGCGCGAGCCGTACCGCATGTTCACCAGCCGCGCCGAGTGGCGCTTGCTGTTGCGGGCGGATAATGCGGGTGAGCGATTGACTCCGGTGGGACGCGAGTTGGGGTTGGTGGATGACGAGCGCTGGCGGACCTTCGAGGCGCGGCGCAAGGCCAGGGCGGCGCTATTGGCGTATCTGGCGAATCATCAGCACGACGGGCAGAAGCTCATCGACCTGCTGCGCCGGCCCGAGCATGATGCGGCATGGGTGCGCACCGCTTTGAATGGCGATCCCTTGCCGGAGCTGGCGCGCGATCCGCGGCAGATCGCGTGCGTCGTCGCCGAGGTGAAGTACGCCGGGTATATCCAGCGTCAGGAGCGCGATGTGCGCCGGCTCGATGGCGTCGAGACCACGCTGCTGCCCGCGGAATTCGACTTCACCACGGTGGCGGGCCTGGGCAACGAAGCCAGGCAGGCGCTGGCGAAATTCCGTCCCGCGACGCTGGGCCAGGCCGGCCGGCTCGCCGGGATCAATCCCAGCGATGTCATGGTGCTGGCGATCGCGGTCCGCAAGGGCCCGCTGGGCCCGGGGGGCGCAAGGGAGTAGCCGCGGGTAAAGTCTAAAGCCTTTCGCTCCGAGCTACTCATGGTGCCCGGGGCCTGTGGCCCTGAAAAAGGCAGCCCCAGCGGTGTCGCTGCTTTCCGCAGCTACCGCACGCAATAGGGCACGCTTGGTTTACGGCAAACGGAAGAAGCGCACGGCGTTGGCGTCCATGGCGGCCACGAACTCTTCCAGCGGAATGCTGCGCTGCTGCGCGATAAAGCGGGCGACGTCGGCGACGTAACGCGGCTCGTTGGTGCGCACCTTGCGGTGCGGCTCGGGCGTCAGATAGGGCGAGTCGGTTTCGATCATCATCCGCTCCAGCGGCACGCGCGCCGCGGCGTCCGCCAGGTGGCGCGCGTTCTTGAACGTGGTGATGCCGGTGAAGCTGACCATGGCGCCGAAATCGAGAATGGCATCGAGTTCGACCGCTTCGCCGGTGAAGCAGTGGAAGACGAAGCGCTGCGGCGGCAGGCGCGATGCACGCAGGATCGCCAGTGTGTCCACAGTCGCCTGGCGGTTGTGGATGATGATGGGCAGGTCGGATTCACCGGCGACTTGCAGTTGGGCGGCCAGGGCGGCTCGCTGCGTCTGGATCGGCGGGTCGGGGTAGTGGCGGTCCAGGCCCATTTCGCCCAGGGCGACGACGCGCGGGTGCTTGCTTAGTTGGCGCATCGCGTTTTGCACGATGGCGAGGTCGGCCCATTGGGCGGCGTGGTGCGGGTGCAGGCCGACGGTGGCGAAGATGCTGTCATATTGCTCCGCCAGGGCGACGGCTTGGCGGGCGTCGTCGGGTGACGTGCCCACGCTGATCATGCGCTCGACGCCGGCGGCGTGGGCGGCGGCGATGACGGCGTCGACACGCTCGATCAGGCCGTCGTAGGTGAGGTGACAGTGGGTGTCGATCATCAAGCCATGATACCGGGCTGTCCCGCTTCAGCGGGGCTGTTCTATGGTGCAAGGTTGATCAACACAGGCAACTCCGCTTCGCGCGGTTCGAGGCAACTGCTTGATGTGCATACCTGATAGCGCAACACCAGCGCCGGCTTGGCGGACAACGGGGCCTGATCCCGTTTTTTCAGCGTCGCTTCGAGCGTCACGATCTTCTCGTACACCGCGATGGGCTTGTCGGCGAAGGGGAACTGGCGAGACGTGCCGGGGGGATACTTGACCGCCAATTCCACGCCGGGGGCGTCGTGCAGCGAGAGTTCGGTGGCGATCACGTTCTTGTCTCCGGGGGCGGAGTCGTGGGCGTTGAGGTGGTACTCGGGGTCGATCTTGAGCGTAATGCGCAGGGTGGCGTCGCCTTGGGACAGGTCGATGCGTTGGGGTTCGACGCTGACCAGCACGGGGGTGCGCGCCCCCGGACGCGCGCCCGGATGCGCCGCCGCAGCCCCGCTTAAGCGGGGCCGCCCTTCCGGCGCGAATTGGTCCGGCGCCATGCGTGCGGCACGCAGGAGTGCGTGCTCCATGTGCGCCATGCCCGCGCCTAAGCGGCGCAGGGCCGCGGCGGCGGCGTGCAGGTCGGCCGCGGCGCGGGCCAGGTACGCCTGCTCACCGGTCATTTCCGCCAGGTCCAGCAGGTTGTGCACCATCTGGCTGTTGCCGCTGGGCACTGCCCCGTCGTACACCGAGCGCTGCCGCACCAGCAAATCCGCGCGGCCCGCCAGCGTGTCGTAGTAGCCGCCTTGCTCGTCGCCGAAGCGCTCAGCGGCGGTGTGCATGAGCCGGCGAGCGGCGTCGAGCCATGACGGCTCGGACGTGGCGCGGTGCAGTTGAAGCAGACCCTGGGCGAGAAAGGCGTAGTCCTCCAGAAATGCGGGGATTTTGGACTTGCCGTGGCGCATGGCGTGATACAGGCCGCCTTGCTCGTCGCGCATGTAGTCGAGGATGTATCGCGCCGCTTTGGCCGCCGCCTGCGTATAGCACGGCTGGGCGAGTTGGGCCCCGGCCTGCGCCAGCGCGGCGATCATCAGGCCGTTCCAATTCACCAGCACTTTGTCATCGGTTCCCGGCTGCTTTCGCTGCATGCGCACCTCCAGCAATGCAGCGTCGACCCGATCCTTGAGTGCGATCGCGTCGTCGAGCGTGATGCCTTGCGCGTCGGCGAATTCGTTGAGCGGTTGCGGCTGATAGAGGACGTTGGCGGGTGGGACTTCGGGGTGATGCGGGTCCTGGAAGTTGGCGCCGAGGTCTAGTCCGTAGAGTGATGCGCCCGCACCGTTGGTGCTTGGGCTAACATGCAATGCGTCGCGGAATTCGGGTTGGCGCCAGATGTAGTTGCCGCCTTCCAGGCCGTCGACTTCCGCGTCCTGCGCCGACCAGAACGCGCCGGTGGGGTCGGTCATTTCGCGCAGCACGTAGTCGGCGGTGCGGCGAACGACGCGCTCGAACAGCGTCGGATCGCCCAGGTTGGGGCGCACAGCCTGGGCCGCCAGGTACACGCTGATGAGTTGGGCGTTGTCGTAGAGCATTTTCTCGAAGTGGGGCACGAGCCACTTTTCATCGGTCGAGTAGCGGTGGAATCCGCCGGCGATCTGGTCGTTCATGCCGCCGCGCGCCATGCGGTCCAGGGTGTGGTCGATGGCGTGCCAGTTGTCATCCGCTCTTTCGGCCTCATCTTTGTACACGGCGAGGAGCAGGGCGAGATTGGCCGGCTGGGGGAACTTTGGCGCGTGGCCGAAGCCGCCATGCTCGGCGTCGTAGTTGCGCATAAGCTGCTGCGTGGTGGCGGCGACGAGATCGGGCGTGGCGCTGCCGGGCGGCTCGCGCTGCTCGATCTGCTGGCGCAGGGCGTCGGTGATTCGCCGGGCCTGTTCGAGCACGTCAGCGCGACGATTGGTCCAGGCTTCGGATACACCCTGGAGCACCTGGGCAAAGCTGGGCCGGCCCATCATCGCCTCGGGTGGGAAATAGGTGCCGGCGTAGAAGGGCTTAAGGCCCGCGTCGTCGTCGCCCTCTGCGGGGTCGCTGCCGGGGTCACTGCCGGGGTCACTTCCGGGGGGCGTGAGAAACACGCTCATGGGCCAGCCCCCGCCGCCGGTGAGCATCTGCGTCACCGTCATGTACAGGTCGTCGACATCCGGCCGCTCCTCGCGATCGACCTTGATGTTGACAAAGAGCCGATTCATCAGCGCAGCGGTTTCTTCGTTCTCGAAGCTCTGCCGCTCCATGACGTGGCACCAGTAGCAGGTGGAGTAGCCGATGGAGAGGAAGATGGGCCGGGCGGTTTGCCGCGCCAGGTCGAAGGCCTGGGGACCCCAGGCGTGCCAGTCGACGGGGTTGTGCGCGTGCTGGAGGAGGTAGGGGCTGGATTCGCGCGCCAGGGCGTTGGTGTGGGTGGGCATAGGAGGCATGGTAGCGCGCGGGAAATGGCGAATGACAAAATCCGAATTGACGAATGATGACCAAATCCCAAGCTCCAATAACGAAGGGTGATTCCCATTTCGTCGTTGGAGCTTGGGATTGAACATTCATTCGAGTTGCGAACCAGATGCTTCGCCCCCGGAGGGACTGGGCGTCGGCGTGGCGGCTGTCGATCAGGGAGTTGTGGCGGCCACCTGCACGACGGGGCGGCCCTGGATGTCCGCCGGCTGGGGGATGGTCAGCAGCCAGCAGGCGGTGGCGAAGGTGTCTTCGGTGTGCACGACCAGTTCCTTGTGGATGGTCAGGTCCTGGCCGGCCTTGATGCCCGGGCCGGTGATGATCCAGGGGATGTGCAGGCTGCGTGGGTCGTTGGCGCCGTGGCCTTTGCCCGCGCCGCCGTGGTCAGCGGTGACGATGATCCAGGTGGCGTCACGCAGCTTCAGATCGCTCAGGGTGTCGAGCAGCCGGCCGATCTGCACATCGGCGCCGGCGATGGTCTTCATCTGCTCGGGGGAACTCCAGCCGTACTTGTGCCCGGCGCCGTCGGGTTCGGCAAAGTGCACGAACATGACCTGCGGCTGGTGCTCGCGCAGGACTCTGACCGCCTCGTCGCCGACAGCCGTGTCGGTGGCCTTGCCGGTGGTGGGCACATAGGACCAGTCCAGGGTGCCGGGTTTGAGCAGGACCTTGAACTTGAGCTTGCCGGCGATCATGGCGGTGCTGTAACCGGCCTGCTTGGCCAGCTCGAAGATGGTGGGATATTGGGGCCAGGTGTCGGGCGGAAGCTCGCGGTCGTCGTTCCAAGTGATGGCGTGCTTCTTGGGCTCGACGCCGGTAAGCATGCTCACGTGCGAGGGCAGGGTGATGGAGACCTGGGTGGTTTGCGCCCAGCAGGTGAAGCTGGCTTGATCCAGGAGGCTGCGCATGCGCGGGGTGTCGCCGCGGAGCATGAGGTCGGGGCGCAGGCCGTCCACGCTGATGATCAGGATGCGTCGTCCGGCGGGGTCGGCCAGGTTGGGTGCGGGCGGGGCGGGCAGCGCGGGCGCCGCGGGGGCGGGAGCGGGAGTTGCGGCGGGGGTCGGCGTTGCGGCCGGGGGCGTTGCAGCCGGGGGCGCCGCGTCCTGCGCCTGCATCAACAGCGCGGGGCAGAGGGCGGCGAGGATGCAGGCGATCAGCAGAGACCATTTCATCGAAACGCGGCGTGGCATGGGGATTTTCTCAACGGGGTGGGCGGGGAGGGTCAAAAGTGTAAAGTAAAAAGTGGAAAGTAGAAAGTGACGGCAGTATCAGACGCTTCGCAAAGCCTCAGCGTCGGCGTGGGGCGTGCGTGCTTCGCTTTCCACATTTCACTTTTTACTTTTCACTTTTCACTTGCTTGACGAAGCTGTGCGGGGCGATGCGCGTGTCGCGGGTGATGATGACGCCGTCGCCGAGTTTGCTGCCCGCGCCGATGACGGTGGCGCCCAGGGTCGAGCGTTGCACGGCGGCGTTGGCGCCGAGTTCCACGTCGTCCTCGACGATCGCCCGACCGAGACTGGGCAGCTTGTGATAGGCATGGTCATGCTCGGCATAGTCGCCGGCGTCCTGGCCGATGGCGCTGCCGGCGTGGATGATCACGCGCCGGCCGATCTCCGTGCGGTCGTAGACCGTGACGTTGGAGTAGATCACCGTGTCGTCGCCGATGACCGCGTCCTTGCCGATGTAGCTGTTAGGGTAGATGACGACGCGCCGGCCGATGTTGGCGCGGGGGGCGATGTAGACAAAGGGGCGGATGGTACACAATTCGCCGACCACGGCCGTCTGATCGACATAGGCCTGCGGGCTGATGCCCGGGGCCGGGTGCGGGCGGAAGCCGTGCAGTTTCACCAGGGCCTGGCGGAAGGCGTAGAGCGGGTTGTCGCAGACGAGCAGCGCCAGGCCGTTGAGCGGCTTGGCATGATCGGGAGAGACGATGACGGCGCCGGCCTTGGAGCGCTTGAGGGCGGCACGGTCGTCCGAGTCGCTCAGGAGCGCCAGGTCCTCGGGCTGGGCCTGGTCGAGGGCGGCACAACGGGCGATACGGCGCGAGCCGTCGCCGACGAGCTTGGCGTCGAGGTCTTTGGCGAGGTCTTGCAGGGTGATAGGCATGGGGCGATTTCGGATTTCGGATTTCGGATTTCGGATCTTCGACGCCGACGTTGAGTCCGCGAAGCGTCTGGTATCTGATGGTCGAATCTCCATGGGTCGGGCATTCGTATACCAGACGCTTCACCAAGCCTCAGCGTCGGCGTGGAGCGCCGCACTGTTCTGAGTATACCGCTACTGCGTGCTGTCGGTGATGGACTGGAGCAGGCGGGGAATGTCCACGGGCTTGAAGAGGAGCATATCCGGTTGCGCGGCGCGGACCTGGTCGAGCCAGTATTCATCGCTCAAGCCGGTGGTCACGATCACTCTGGTGGGCAGGTGGCGGGCGCGGACGGCCTGGAGGAGCTTGATGCCGTTGCCGTCGGGCAGCATCAGGTCCACGATCATGGCGTCGAAGTGGCGCTCCAGCAGGTCCATGGCGTCGGTGAGGCGGCCGACGGCGGTGACGGCGTGGCCGTCGCCGCTGATGAGCTGACTCAAGGCTTTGCGGGTGATGGTGTCGTCCTCGACGATGAGGACTTCAGCCGACGACGGCGGGCTGGGGGCCCGGTTCCCCCGGTTGTGAGTCTGTGCCTGGGTCGACATCGGCGTGCCCTGCGACCGCCAGGGGGTTGACGGGGAGGGTGAGGGTGAATCGGCTGCCATGACCCAGTCGGCTCTCCACGCTGACGGTAGCCTCGATCTGACTGGCCAGTTTCTTGACGATGGCCAGTCCCAGCCCAAAGCCCTTGTTGCGGTCGCGTTCGGGATTTTGTACCTGAAAGAATTCATTGAACAAGTCCTCCATGTCGTGTTCCGAGATGCCCACACCCGTATCGATGATGTGGATATTCAGGTGGGCGCCGGCGGCCAGGGCCTTGAGTGTCACGCCGCCGGCGTCGGTGTATTTCACCGCGTTGCTCGCCAGGTTCATCAGGATGCGTTCGAGCTTGCCGCGATCGGTGACGATGCTTAAGGCCGCGGAAGCATCCACGGTCAGCGCCAGCTCCTTGCGGTCGGCGTCGCCCTGGCAACGCTGCGCCACGATCAGCAGCAGGTCACGCACCGCAAATTCCGTCACCGTGCCCGGTTCATCCGTCCACTCCATGCGCCCCAGCTCCAGCAAATCGTTGAGCAGATTGGCGGCATCCTGACCGACGCTGCGCATGTCCGACAGCGTCTGGCGCGCCTCGTCAGTCTTGCCTTTCTGTAGGCTCATCTGCGCCACCTGGGCCTGGAGCATCAACGCGTTGAGCGGCGTGCGCAGGTCGTGGCTGACGGCACTGAGGAATAAGCTCTTGCGCCGCGATTCCTCACGCGATTCCTTCAGGGCACTTTCCAGGTGCGTCGAACGCGCCAGCTCCTGGTAGACCACCTTGAGCTCGCGGGCGTTCCAGGCGTAGCGCCAGGTGTAGTAGACCAGCAGGACCAGGAATAGGTCATAGAGGCGCCAGGCGGGCCAGAACATTTTGATGGGGATGAAGATGTAGCCGCAGATGCCGCAGAAGACGAAAATATTGCGCATATGTCCCAGCGCCTTGGACGCGGGGCTGGGGGGCAGTTGCTTCTGGTTCTGCCACCAGTGCACGGCGATGAGGGCGTAGCCGGTGGCGACCGACAGGTCCAGGCCGATGGTCAGCGCGACCCAGAAGGTGTCGTGACCCATGCAATGCCAGAGGGTCATGTACCGCCCGTTGCCGGCAAACCAGTTGAGGACGTCGGAAATCGGGTTCACAGATGTAAATTAGACCCGTTCCAGGCTGGCAGTAGTATCAGGGTTTTCCTGATCCGAGGTCTTTTTTACAAATGGCGCCGGATACCAGACGCTTCGCCCAAAGCGGCTCAGCGTCGGCGTCGAATCCGAAATCCGAAATCCGAAATCCGAAATCCGAAATCCGAAATTATAATGTGCCCCTCACTCCACCCCCGCCGCCGCGGCGTCCAGATACCACGCCAGCCCGCCCTCCACCGGCGCTATCCCCGTAATTGGATACAGCACCGGGTCCGCCGCCGCCTCTCGCAAGTGATCGCTCACCTTGCGCAAGGTCGCCGCCTTCTTCTGGTCGGTGACGAGAATCGCCACCTGCCGCGCCGCGTTGAGCAGCGGGAAGGTCATCGTGACCCGCGGCGGGGGCGTGACGTTGCGCCCCTCATTCACCACGACCAGTTCCACCTTCTCGTGCACCGCATCCGAGCCGGGAAACAGGCTGGCGGTGTGGGCATCGTCACCCATGCCCAGCAGCACGAAATCCAGCCGAGGCGTGAACGACGGGTCCGGCCGCAGCGTGCCCTCTTGGTCCGGCGCCGCGATCACCTCGCGCAGCTCCTGCTGGTACAGGTCAGCCGCATCATCCGCCAGCGCCGCCATCGGGTGCACCTGCCGGCGCGGTATCGGCGCGTGGTCCGCCAGCGTCTCGCGAATCATGCGGAAATTGCTCTTGGGATCGCTCTCGGGCACCCGCCGCTCATCGACGATCCACAGGTGCGTCCGCTCCCAGGGCACGATGCGCCAGCGCGGATCGATCATGAGCTGCATGTAGAACGGCTCGGGCGTCGAACCGCCCGACAACGCCAGGTGAAACACGCCGCGGTCGTGCACGGCCTTGATGGCGCTGCTCATGAGCGACGACGCCAGGTCGTCGAAGAGGGCATCGCAATCCGCGCTGATGAACACACGACCGGGCAATTGAATCGCGGGGGTGGTCATGGCGGAAGGATACCAAGGCCGCTGGCTGGCGTTCCCAAGCCGCTTGCGGCTTAGCATCCGCCGCACGCCGGACCTGAGTCCGCGAAGGTCCGGATTTCCGGAAACCCGGGTCTTCGCAAAGCCTCAGACCCGGCGTGGTCACTTATGCCAAAGCCGCCCTTCCCGCGCCATCATCACGTCCGCTTCGCTCGGACCCCACGTGCCCGCGGCGTAATTCGGCAGGTCCTCCGTCGGCGACGCCTTCCAGGTGTCCAGCACCGGCTGCACAATGTTCCACGCCACCTCGATCTCGTCGCGATGCTTGAACAGCGTCTGGTCGCCGCGGATCGCATCCAACAGCAGCGTCGCATAGGCCTCGGGCGGCTCGGCCTTGAACTGCTTCTTGTAGTCAAAGTCCATCACCACCGACTTGATGTTCATCCCCCCCGGAATCTGACCCCCCGGATGGCCCCCCGGATTTCCGGGCACCTTGCCCTCGAAGCGCAAGCGAATGCCTTCGTCCGGTTGAACGTTGATGACGATCTGATTGGGCACCGTCGGATTCGCCCCGCCGCCGCCGGATTCGCCGAATGACCCGTCCGTGCCAAAGAGCCGATGCGGCGTCTTCTTGAAGCTCACCACGATCTCGGTGAGCTTGCGCGCCATGCGCTTGCCTGAGCGGACGTAGAACGGCACGCCGCCCCACCGCCAGGAGTCGATGTACAACTCGAGCGCCGCGTAGGTGTCGGTCTGGCTGTTGGCGCCGACGCCTTCTTCCTCGCGGTAGCCGGGCACCGCCTTGCCGGCGACCGACCCCGGCCCGTACTGGCCGCGCACCGCCAGGCGCCACAGCTCGCGAACGTTCACCGGCCGCACCGCCTGCAATACCTTGAGCTTCTCCGTGCGGATGCCCGCGGCACTCATGGTCACCGGCGGCTCCATGGCCACCACCGCCATCAACTGGAGCAGATGACTCTGGATCATGTCGCGCATGGCCCCGCCGCTGGGCGAGTCGTAGTAGCCGCCGCGCCCCTCCACGCCCATCGTCTCGGCGGCCGTCACCTGCACGTGGTCCACGAAATTGCGGTTCCAGATCGGATCGAAAATCGTGTTGGCAAAGCGGAACACCAAGAGGTTCTGCACCGTCTCCTTGCCCAGGTAGTGGTCGATGCGGTAGATGCTCTCCTCCTCGAATACTCGTCCCAGCACGCGGTTCAAGTGGGCCGCCGACTCGGGGTCTGAGCCGAAGGGCTTTTCGATGATGATGCGTTGCCAGGAGCGCGTGGTGCGGTCGATGCTGCACCAGGCCTTGCCCTCGGTGACCATGTCGTGGGCGCCTAAGTTCACGATCGTGGACTCGTAAAGCTGCGGCGCCAGCGAAAGATAGTAGAGCACGTTGGCGCCGGTCTGATGTTTCTCCCGCACCTGGCAGATGGCGCTCTTAATGCCGTCAAAGTCCTGGCCCTTGGTCGAGTCGCCGGCGTGATAGTGCAGCCGGCGGGCAAAGTCCTGCCACTTTTCGTCGCTGTAGTGCTCATTCTTCCTGGCCCACTCGACCAGGTGCTCGCGGAACTCCTCGTCGCTCATCTTCGATCGGCTGATGCCCAGCACGGCAAACTGCGCCGGTAACTGGTCGGTGAGGAACAGGTGATACAACGCCGGCACCAGCTTGCGCTTGGTCAGGTCCCCCGAGGCGCCGAAGATGACCAGCAGACAGGAAGGGAGCGTGCCGTTGCCGTTCATGAAGGTCTCCGAAGGTGCCAGTGATTATCGACCAGAGCGCCGGGAAAGAACACAATAGCGGGCAAGAGATGCGCTGTCTGCGGGTTGAATCAGAGCCGCGCGGCGTCAGCCCGCGGAAACGAACGCCGTGGCACCCCCGTTCCGCGGGCATGCGACGCGCGGCTCTGACGCGCCAACTCACGTTGAATCGCCGTGTCACTCCCGCGCCAGATATCGCCGTATGCACCGCTGGGCCACCCATCGCTCCCCGCGCCGCGCCAGCCACAGGATGCCAAAGAACGCCGCCGTGAACGGCACGAGAATCACCACGTCGATCCAATCCAACTCCTTCACGCTCAAGATCAGCCGAATGCCGGCGATGATGCCGCCAAAGAGACCCACCAGGTAACCCACCAGCACGGCATGCATCAACAGCGCCAGCAGCACGCCGCTGAAGCCGCCAAAAAGCACCCACGTTCGCCACATGAGCAAGCACCAGATGGCCAGGTACACCAGCAACGCCCCCAGCAGTGCCAGCGGGGCAACCTGCACCGCCAAGTCCGCCAGGCTCAGGCCGATCGGAATACCGAACCAGCCCATCACGAACCACAGCACCGGCCACTGCATGGTGTAGAGCCCCGGCGCGCGATACCACGGCTTGGTCCATCGTCGCACGACCAGCTTGGCCACATCGCAGCGATGCCCGCACTCGGGGCACGCGACGACCGCCCCGCGCAAGCCGCGCAGGTTGTACTGGCACGCCGGGCACGCCAGGTCATTGCAGATCTCCTCGACGTGGCTTTCGCCGATGGTGTGTGGCGACGCGACATCTAGATCGGGCACCGCTTCTGACATGTCAATCAGGTTACGTCACGCCGCGATAGTCTGCCCGGCGACCGGCGGATAGAATCCGCACATGAAAACCGCAGACATCATTCCCGCGGACATCAGGAGCGGCCGCCTGCGCGCGGACATGAACTTCAACCAGAAAGTCTGGGCTTTATGCGCCCGGGTGCCGGCGGGCAAGGTCACGACCTACGGCGCCATTGCGCGGGCCCTGGGCACGCGTGCCTATCGGGCCGTGGGCAACGCCATGAATCGCAATCCGTACTCTCCGGTCGTGCCCTGCCATCGCGTGGTGGGCAGCGACGGGTCGCTCACGGGTTTCGCCGGCGGGCTGAAGAAGAAGACGGCGATGCTGCGCGCCGAGGGTGTGGCCATGCGCGGTCAGCGCGTGGATTTGGACGTGAGTTTCGTGAAGGTGTGAGTGGAGGGGGGAGAGTGGAGAGTGGAGGGTGGAGAATCTGGTGAGGGGTGTTCTCCGCTTTCCACTCTCCACGCTCCACTCCGCACGCCCTCACCCCAGCCGCTCCAGCACCTCGACCGCCTTGCTTGCGTCGGCCTCAGCGTCGAACGCCAGGTGCACCACCGTGCGGTCGGCGATGACGGCGGCGGAGAAGCCGCGCAGGTTGACCGTCGCCGCCGCCAACTCGCGGGCGATGCGTGCCGTCAACCCCGGCTCGGCGGCGGCGTCCACCCGCACCGCGTGCAGATTGCGCGTCCGGTCAAAGCCGATCTCCCGCGCCAGGCGCTCCTGCCCGTTGCCCCGCACCGGTGTGATGAACACCACCGAGCGGTCCTCGGCAAAGGGCGAGCGGCGGGTAATGACAAAATCCACCGTCGCGCCGGCCTCGGCCAGCACCGATAGCTTTTCCGCCAATGCCCCCGGCGCATCGGGAATGCTCGCCGCCCACACGTCCTCGCGGGTTACCCTCAGGCTCATCAGTCGATTTTAGGCCGGAAGGAGGATGAAGTGCGAAGTGCGAAGTCCGAAGTCCGAAGTGCGAAGTCCGACGTACGAAGTCCGAAGTAAGGAGGATCGACTTCGCACTTCGTACTTCTTACTTCGTACTTCTTACTTTCCCTCATGCCGCCATCTTCACGCCTGCGTGTTCCAGGTAGTCCATCAATTGCCGGCGGTCGCGGTGTTCGCCAAACTGGTCGAACGACATGCCCATGCGCATCGGGCCGCGCTCGTCGTGATCGTCGTGCAGGCGCACCACCTTGCCGCTGGCGTGCACCGTCATCTGCATGGCGCCGGGCAGCATGGCGCGCACCTCGACCTCCGTGCCCGGTTCCAGCGCATAGTCCAGCTCGAAACGCATGCCCGAGGCGCTCACGTCGTAGATGTATCCGGTCCACTTGTAACGATCCGAACCCTTGGGGCGCACGCGAACGAGGGTGTACATCGCAGGCAGCTTCAAACGGGGCGCTTGGCGTGCTTCGGCGATGCGGGCCACAGGCTCAGACATGAGGGGCGACTCCAGGAAAAGGGACTCTTGGGACCCGTGAGCTTTGTATCGACGTTGCGGGCTGGGTGGTTTAGGTCGCCGCCGCGTTTTGCCGATGAATCGCCGTTTGCGGCTTAGCTTGCCAGCGCCATTTTCCAGCCGCGCCCGCCGTCGGGCCGATAACACGGCACAGGACGCCTGCCAGCGTCGGGATGTGACTATGCCCGTATTACCCCCGGAATCCGCCGATTCAGACCACGAGCAGCGCGTGCTGTTGACCGGCACCGAGGCGTCGTTGGCGCAGCTCCGGCGCCAACTGGGCTCGACGCTCGAATCCTTGAACGTACAGTGGGAAGACCTGGGGCAGCCCCACTTCAGTGGGGCTGGCGAACGGGCCTACGCCCCCGTCAAGCCCGCCTCCGCGCCCTGGGCCCTGGACCCCGTGCAACTCCTCGGCCGCACGCCTCACCCCCTCGACGAATCCGCCATTTGCCGCACCGTGTCCGACCGCGTCGTGCTCATCACCGGCGCCGGCGGGTCCATCGGCTCGGAACTGGCACGCATCGTCTGCCGCTTTGGCCCTTCACGCCTCGTGCTCGTCGAACGCTCCGAAAACGCCCTGTTCGAGATCGACCGCGAGATCGCCCGACGCTTTCCGGATCAGCCCCGCGCCGCGGTGCTCCACGATGTCACCGACGCCCCGCGCACCCTCGGCGTGATCACCGCCCAGAAGCCGGCGGTCATCTTCCACGCCGCGGCACACAAGCACGTGCCCATGATGGAGGACCACCCCGCCCAGGCGGTGGAGAACAATTTCTACGGCACGCGCTCGCTCGCCGATGCCGCCGCCGCCGCAGGTTGCGTTGATCGCTTTGTCATGATCTCCACCGACAAGGCGGTGCGGCCCAGCTCGGTCATGGGCGCCAGCAAGCGCCTGGCGGAACTCTATATCCAGTACCTCAACAGCCGGTCCGACACCATCTTCTCCATGGTCCGCTTTGGCAACGTGCTGGGCTCGGCGTGCAGCGTCATCCCCATCTGGACCGACCAGCTCGCCCACGGCGGGCCGATCACCGTGACCCACCCGGACATGCAGCGTTACTTCATGACCATCCCCGAAGCCGCGGGCCTGGTGGTGCAGTCGGCCGCCTTCGCCGGGGCAGCCCCGCTTGAGCGGGGCTGCGCGGGCGGCGAAGTCTTTCTGCTCGACATGGGCCAGCCCATCCGCATCCTCGACCTGGCGAAACGCTTCGTGCGCCGTAACGGCCTGGAGCCCGGGCGCGACATCCAGATCAAGATCACCGGTATCCGCCCCGGTGAAAAGCTCTTCGAGGAGCTGGCGTACGACAGCGAAGCGATGCTGCCCACGCCGCACCCCAGCGTGCGCCTCTGGCGGACCACCCCGCCGGCGCCGGGACGCATGCGGCAGATCATCGAGGCGTTCGACGAGCTGCGCGGCTCCAGCGACGGGCTCAGCCGGCACCTGTGGCAGCACGCCACGCGCCAGGCCATTCTCAGCGCGCTTAAGTGGGCGGTGCCGGAAATGGTGGCGCCGGCGACGGCGCCAACCACAACGCAAGCGGCGTAAGACGCCCTTTTTGGACTGCGGTGGCAACGACACCGCTTTAGCTCCTCGCGGAGCGAGCGGTGCGCTGTCAATAAGCGACGGCTCCGCCGCAAGCTAAAGCGGTGTCGCAGCCACCGCAGTCCAAAGAGTATCATGCACCCCAATGTCGCGCATTCTCCTCATCCGCCCCAGCGCGCTGGGCGATGTCGCTCGCACCGTGCCTTGCCTGGTCACCCTGCGCCGCGCCAGGCCCGACGCCACCATTGACTGGCTGGTACAGGACGGCCTGGGCGACGTGGTGCGGCACCATCCCGCGCTTAACAACGTGGTCGACTTCCCCCGCCGGCAGTTTCGCGGCCTTTACTGCCGGCCCTCGGTCTTCTTCGACTTCGTCACCTGGTGCCGTCAGTTGCGCCAGCGCCGGTATGACCTGGTCTTCGATCTCCAGGGCCTGGCGCGCTCGGGCGTGTTCGCCCGCGCCACCGGCGCCGAGCATCGTGTGGGGTTCGCCAACGCCCGCGAATTGGGCTGGTTCGGCTACAACCACCGCTACCACGTGCGCACCAGTCTGCACACCGTCGATCGCATGCTGGCGCTGCTCAAGGGCCACGGCCTGGATCCGGTGCGCGACATGCGGCTGTACCTGGGCCCCCAGCAGCAGGCCTGGCAACGCCAGTTCGCGCTTGAGCATGACCTGACGGGTCGCCCCTATGCCGTGCTGGCGCCGACCGCCAAGTGGCTCTGCAAATGCTGGCCCATCGACCACTACATCCAGTTGGCGCGCCGCCTGCTCGAATCGCGCCTGGCGGGCGATCGGCTGATCGTGCTGGCGGCGCCCAATGAACGCGCCTACGTGCAGCCCCTGCTCGACGCCTTCGCCGGCCAGGCGTCCCTGCTGGCGCCGGCGACCGATGTGGGCCAGATGATGGCGCTGATCCACGGCGCAGCCCTGCTGGTATGCAACGACTCGGCGCCCTTGCACATCGGCGTGGGATTCAATCGGCCTATCGTGTCGATCTTCGGACCCACCTCCCCGGCCTTGGTCGGACCCTATGGCCGATCCGACACCGTCCTCCAGCCCCCCGACACCTGCCGCATCCCCGGCGCCCGCTACCGCCACCACCGCGACGACCAGACGCTCATCGCCCAGGTCACCGTGGACGCGGCCTGGAACATGGCGTGCCAGCAGGTGAGGGCGGGGAAAGGGGAAAGTGAAAGGTAACAAGTGGCAAAGACCTTTGATTAACCACCAAGACACCAAGGACACCAAGAAGAAGAGGATAAACACGAAGACACGAAGAAGTAGAACGGATGAGTCAAAATCCGAAATCCGAAATCCGACATTCCCCTTCGTGCCTTCGTGTCTTCGTGTTCATTTTGCATTCTTGGTGTTCTTGGTGTCTTGGTGGTTCAATCCATTTTTCGAAGGTCTGGAAAGTAGAAAGTGATTCGCAGCTGCGCTGCTTCCGCTAAACGGTCTCTTCCTCACTTTCCACTTTCCACTTTTCACTCTTGCTCCTCCCATGCTCACCGATGTGCAACTGATCGATGCGATCAACGTCGGGGGCGACGCCGGGGCCGCCGCCTTTGAGATCCTCTATCGCCGCTATCGGGACTGGGTGCTGGCGGTGGCCTGGCGGCACACGCACGACCGTGACCTTTCGCTGGATGTCCTCCAGGACACGTTCCTCTACGTGCTGGGCAAGTTCCCCGGCTTCACGCTCACCTGCCAGTTCCGCACGTTCCTGTATCCGGTGATTCGGCACATCGCCGTGACCGCGCAGCACAAGGCGCGGCGGATGCGTGCCGACCCAGGCGCAGCGGCGCTGGCGGCGGCGACGCCGGCCGATCCGGCTGGGGCTGACCCGGATGGACATGACGACCTGGCGGCGGTCCTGGCGCAGCTCCCGCCGGGCCAACGCGAGGTCCTGCTCCTGCGCTTCGTGGACGATCTGCCCCTGCACGAGATCGCCACCGCCCTGGGCGTGCCGCTGGGCACGGTCAAGTCGCGCCTGCACCAGGCCCTGGCCACGCTGCGAGCCGACCCGCGCACCCGGCCCCATCTTGCGCCGTAGCGTCCCAGGGAGGCGCGCACACCCTAACAAAACCGTCCAAGGCGCGCATAGAATTACATTCTGATCAGGCAAAGTCGCGCCCCACGTTAAATATTTCTTCTCCTTGCCCCAGCAAGGGTTACATCGCGCCAGCACGGATTTTTCGCGCTTTGGCGCGCACAAACGTGGTCATGGGGGCAAGGGTAGAAGCCTCAGCGTCGGCGTACCGCCGCAAATCCAAAATCCGAAATCCGAAATCCGA
>JBBDMX010000084.1:0-74457 GCA_040878035.1 Phycisphaeraceae bacterium
GATCACCCTCACCCCAGCCCTCTCCCTCAGAAGGGAGAGGGGGTCAGAGCGGCCAATATGCAATTGCCCTGATAGAATCGCGGGCTTCCTCACTCTTACTTACCGCTTCTTACTTCACACTTTCCACTTTCAAGGATCTCCCCATGCCTTGCCTCCTGGGTTGTCTGGCGCTGGCGTTCCCGCGACTGGTGATCATTCTGGTCTGGCTGCTGGGCGGCAACTACTTCCTGGGCGCCTTCCAGACGCTGCTCTGGCCCCTGCTGGGCTTTATCTTCCTGCCGCTGACCACCCTGGCCTATGCGTTTGCGATCAACAGCCACGGCCGGCTCGACGGCGCGTACCTGGTGATCTTCGTGCTGGCGGTGCTGGTGGACCTGGGCCTGCTGGGCGGGGGCGGCGCCAGTTCACGCAATCGTCGCTGGCGACGCACCGCACTGTAGAATGTGGAGGATTCGAGAGTCAATCGTTTAGCGGGTGACGCGCAGCGTCCCTTAGCTCTTTTTCAGCAAAGCGCCATGAAAATCAACGCCGTCAGCAGCAGGATCTTCTTGCGATGGTCCAGTTGGATCGGCGTCAGTTGAAGGTGAAGGATTTCAGCGAGCATTCGGTTCCTCTTTTCCAGGTCTTCGGGGGTCCGGGGGGGTCCGGGGCGTTTTTCCAGGTGCGTCACCCAGACTATGACAACCGGCGTGCCAAGGATGACCCTACGCAGGAGTTGATGTGCGTAAAGCCAATAAAATCAGTGTGTTGCGATTCGCCATGGGCATCGTTTGGCCTGCCGTACGGTCCTGCCGGATGTTGCCTGCGTGCAACACTGGGCGACCCGCCGCCGCAACATCCGCCGCCGGCATGGCGCTGCTGATACTGCTGTCGATCACCATCAAGGTGAAGGCCGAGTCGCCCATTGCCGCGCCGCGGCTGGACTGGTCGCATGCCCTCAAGGTGCAGAGCTTTGCCGAGGGGTGCATCAAGGCGGGCAAGGTGGAGGGGCAAGAGGCCCAGGCGCTGCCAGTCAGCGATGCGGTGGGGGTGAAGGTGACGATCCGCTGGCTGGGGCTCCAGATCGGGTCGGGCGAGAAAGTGCTGGACGTGGCGGCGCCCCCGGGGGCGCCCCCCGTGACGGAGGCGGCGGACCTGATGGCGCTGGCGCGTCAGGCGACTGCCACGGCCCTCCGCGAAGCCGACTTGACGCTCAACGACGCCCGCCGCCGCGCCGCCGTGCTGCGCGGCGAATCCACCGCCCCCCAAATCCCCGCGCCCGACGCTGACGAAAAGAAAACCCCGCCCCCGCCGGCGGACAAGGCCAATCGCCTCTCCCTGACTATGCCCAGCATCGCCCGGTCGCTGACCGTGGACATCCAGATCGCGCGGACGCCGACGCCCATTATCATGGCCAGGGAGGCGGCCCCCGACGCGATCTACACCAAGTGGGCCCCGGGTTACCACGGACTGGTGATGACGCGCGTGGAGGCCGACGGCAAGCATCGCAGCGCCTCGGTCTGGCCCGCCAGCGCCCTGGCGGCCAACACTTCACCCCATGGCCAACTGGTGCAGTTGCTCACCGACTTGGGCTATGCGATCAAGGATTGGCAGACGATCGGCCGGCACGGCGGACCGGGCGGCGGCAACGCGGCCGTTCCCCCCGCCCGAGCCGCCCCCGCCCCCGGCAACGCCGCCGGGGGCGCCAAGCACCCGGCCCTGGCGCGATTCGAAGTCTTCCACCTCACCCGCAGCAGTCCCGATCAGCCCGTGGCGCAACTGATCCGCGGCAACGTCGTCCTGCCCGCCAAAGCGGTGAGCGACCAGACCATCGAAGCCATGGCGCAGCGGCTGGCCGGGCAGATCGTCCATCGCCGGCGCAGCGGCGACAACCTGCTCTCGGGCACCTACCTGCCTTCGCAGGACCGCTTTGACCCGCAGATCGCCCCCCTGCCCGACATCGCCCTGGCGGTCTACGCCCTGGCCCGGCGGGCACGATTCCTGGCGCAATACAATCCCAGCAATCCGCAGGCACGCCAGGTCAACGACACCCTCTCGGCGGTGACCCGTCAGCTCATTCAGCAGGTGCTTCGCGGCCGAGACGAGGGCGACAACCCGGCGGTCGGCTCACTGCTGGTCATGACCCTGGCCGCGGCGCCGAACTTGGGTGACTTGAAGGAGGTGCGCGACGCCCTGCACAAACGGACGCTGGGTCTGCGCAACGACAACGGCTCGTTCCGCGTCGCCGCCGACAAGGATGCGGGCCAAGCCAGCATGCCCGTGCAGGCGATCCATCTGGCGGCGATGGCGGCCGTATATGAGCAGACTCGCGACCCGCAACTCAAGGCGATGATCGACGGCTCGCGCGATTTTCTCTGGACCGATCCGTCCCACGTCCGGGGCCTGCTTGATGTCATGGTCTGGCTGGGACCGGTGGAAACAATCATGCACAAGCACGACAAGGCTGCGCCCCCCGGAGCCCCCGGAGCCCGCGGAGCCTCCGCAGCCCCCGCAGCCCCTGGCCGGGTCACGGGGATTGCGGTGCTGGCGCAGGCCCTGCGCGACAAGCAGATCAAGAGCGCACCGGACCGCCCGGAACTGGGCCCCGCCGACGTCGTGGGCGGCATCGACCTCAACCGCGTGTCACCGGATGCGCCGCCCAACCCCGACTGGCGTACGGCCCAGCACCTGACCTTCCTGGCCGACGCGCTGACCCGCCGCGACGTCGTCGGCGACGCCGACCGCCTCAGTTGGCTCATCGACTGCGGCCTGGCGGCACGCTTTGTCGCCCAGCTCATGTTCGACGAGCCGGCGTGCTATTACGTGCGCAGCCACGATGACTGCCTGGGCGGCATCCGCCTGGCGCTGTGGGACAACCGCACCGGCGTCGTGCCCACCGCCGCCGCGCTCATCGCGGCAACCACACTCCAGGAAACCCTGGCGACGATCAACCTCAAGTGATTTCGACCAACCGCCTGCGGTTTAGCCTCTTTCAAACCAGGACGCCATCATCCCTCTTTTGAGCGCCAATCACCAAGAAATAGGCAGCTTGCATCGGTCGAAACCGCCATTGCCTATTCCTTGTGCAGCCGCGCCGTTTGCGGTCCGTGTCGGTCCCTGTTTGCACTTGTCCGGAAAACAGGGACATTATCGCCCTTGATTTCCTGCCGCCGCCTGAGCCCGATTGCCCGGCATTGTCCTTGCTACTGACCTGCTCCGCCCATTGACACCCTACCAGTCACAGGCGATAGTTTCCCCTTCGGCCCCGCCGCGGGAACCCTCCGTTACCCACTCTCAGCTTCCAGGAGATCGACTCGCATGAACCTGCACAACGCCCGTCACGACGCCATCGCCGCCCTCACCGAGCGCATGGCGCCCTCCCTGCTCAACTACAAGGACGTGCCCAGCCATCAGGTCTTCGGCAGCAATGTCTTTAACGACGCGGTGATGAAGCAGCGCCTGCCCAAGGCCGTCTACAAGGCCATGTCCAAGACGCTCAAGGGCGGCGCCAAGCTCGACCCCAGCATCGCCGACGCCGTGGCCACCGCCATGAAGGACTGGGCCATCGAGAAGGGCGCCACCCACTACGCCCACGTCTTCTACCCGCTGACCGGCATCACCGCTGAGAAACACGACAGCTTCCTGGCGCCCGACGGCGACGGCAGCGCTATGTCGGAATTCAGCGGCAAGCAGTTGATCCAGGGCGAACCCGACGCCTCCTCCTTCCCGTCGGGCGGCCTGCGCGCCACCTTCGAGGCCCGCGGCTACACCGGCTGGGACGTCACCAGCCCCGCCTACATCATGGAGAACCCCAACGGCACCGTCCTGTGCATCCCCACCGCCTTCATCAGTTGGACCGGCGACGCCCTGGATAAGAAGACCCCGCTGCTCCGCTCCATGCAGGCGCTCAATAAACAAGCCACCCGCATGCTCAAGATCTTCGGCATCGATGACCCGGGCTACATCTACGCCACCGGCGGGCCCGAACAGGAATACTTCCTCATTGACCGCCACTTCTACTTTGCCAGGCCTGACCTGACGATCTGCGGGCGAACGCTCTTTGGCGCCAGGCCCCCCAAGGGCCAGGAATTCGAGGACCAGTACTTCGGCGCCATTCCCGAGCGCGTGCTGGCGTGCATGCTCGAAACCGAGCACGAGCTGTACAAGCTGGGCGTGCCGGTCAAGACCCGCCACAACGAAGTGGCGCCTTCCCAGTACGAAATCGCCCCGATTTACGAGAACGCCAACGTCGCCACCGATCACCAGCACATCGTCATGATCACGCTGCGCAAGGTGGCGGAGAAGTACGGCCTGGCGTGCCTGCTGCACGAAAAGCCCTTTGCCGGCATCAACGGCTCGGGCAAGCACCTCAACTGGTCGCTGGGCGGCGCCAAGGTGGGCAACCTGCTCGAACCGGGCGACACGCCCCATGAGAACATGCAGTTCCTGGTGTTCTTTGCCGCCTGCATCCGCGCCGTGCACCGCTACAGCAAGCTCTTGCGCCTGAGCATCGCCCACAGCGGCAACGACCACCGCTTAGGCGCCAACGAGGCCCCGCCGGCGATCATCTCCATCTTCCTGGGCGACGTGCTGACCGACATTTTCGAGCAGATCGAAAAGGGCGCCAAGGTCAAGGGCAAGAAGGGCACCATGATGCACGTGGGCGTGGACACCATGCCCCCGCTGCCCAAGGACTTAGGCGACCGCAATCGCACCAGCCCGTTTGCCTTCACAGGCAACAAGTTCGAGTTCCGCGCGGTGGGTTCGAGCCAGTCGATCGCCGGGCCGTGCGTGGTGCTCAACACCATCGCCTCTGAGTCACTGGACTACTGCTGCAATGAATTGGAGAAGCGCACCAAGGGCGATCCCAGGAAGCTCAAGGACGCCTGCCAGTCGCTCATCGCCGACATCTATAAGGAACACAAGGCGGTGATCTTCAACGGCGACAACTATTCGGAGAAATGGCACAAGGAAGCCGAGAAACGCGGCCTGCCCAACCTGCGCAACACGGTGGACGCGCTGGTCGAGCTGCCGACCAAGGAAGCCATCGACCTGTTCGAGAAGTACAGCGTGCTTTCGAGCCGGGAAGTGCACAGCCGCTACGAGATCTACATGGAGCGCTACTGCAAGGACGTGAACACCGAGAGCCGGCTGTGCCTCCAGATCGCCAAGCAGCAGATACTGCCCGCGGCGTACCGTTACCAGGGCGAACTGGCGGGCACGGTGGCGTCGCTCATCGCCGCCGGCGTCAAGCCCGACAAGCAGTCACTGGACAAGATCACCGGCCTGATCGGCGAATTGGAAAAGGCGCTGATGCAACTAGAGAAGGCGATCGAGCACGAAAGCAGCGGCGACGTGCTGGCGCACGCCACACACTTCCGCGACGACGTGATCCCCGCCATGGCGGAAACCCGCCGCGTCGCCGATGAGCTGGAGACCATCATCGCCGACGACCTCTGGCCGCTGCCCAAGTACAGCGAGATGCTCTTCATCCGGTAAGCCGGCCCCGCGCTCGCGGGGATCAATTCAATAGCGCACAAAGAAGCCCACGGATGCGCATCCGTGGGCTTCTGCTTTTTTGCCACCTGACTGGGGATACGTCTGATTCGCGGATCAACCTCTATCGCACCTTGCGCTACCGCTTGCCCAAGCCGGCGACGGCGGGCGTGCCCGTGGCCTTGGGCGTGGGCGTTTCGACGCCCAGCAGCAGGATCGGCGCAGCGATGGCGAGCGAGCTGTAGGTGCCCACAACGCAGCCCACCAGCATCACGAAGGCGAAGGCATGCACGCCCGGACCGCCCAGGATATAAAGCAGCATCACGGCGATAAACAGAGTGCCAGTGGTCAGAATGGTTCGGCTGATGGTTTGGTTGATCGAGTCGTTGATCACCTGTTTGGAGGCGAAGGCCAGCTTGCCGCGATTCTCCCGGATGCGGTCGAAGATAACGATGGTGTCGTTGACCGAGAAGCCGATCAAGGTCAGGGCGGCGGCGATCATGGCCAGATTGAGGTGGAAGGGTTCGAGCATGAGCGCCCGGCCCAGGGCGGTGTCGGCGACATAGACCGTCGCCGCCGCCAGGCCCACGGCGATGACCACGTCGTGGATCAGGGCGATGATGGCGCCCAGGCCGTAGCGCAGGTCGCCGAAGCGCAACCAAACATACGCCATGATCGCCAGCCAGGACAGCACCACGGCAAAGATGGCCTGGCGGGTCATGGTGGCCGAGACCTGGGGCGAGAAGTTCGAGACGCTGCCCAGGCTGGTGTCGCGCAGCAGGGCGTCGCGCACCAGCGCCCACTCGGTCTGCGCCAGGCCTTCACGATTGCCTGCGAAGGTCTCGGGGCTGTCCACGTAGTTGGTCGCGCCGTCATCGGTCACGACGACGACGGAGCGGAAGAGGGGCTGGCCCGCGGCGTCGTGCAGCGGGGCGCCCTGTTCATTGGTCGCCTGATCCAGGCCGATGACCTGCGACTCGCGGAATCCCAGTTTTTCGTAGGTGGGCTGATCGCGCATGGTCTTAACGCGCTGGGTGATGTCCGCCACGCTGGCGGCCGGGTCCAGGTCGCGCACGACGATCGCCACGCCGCCGACATATTTGGACACGTCCGTGGTCACGCCCGGCCGGCCGATGCTGACGCCAAGTTGCGGGCCAGTCACCGGCACCACGCGGCGCTCCAGAATGGCCTGCGCCGCCGGGGCGCCTTCCGCGGCCTCCTTCTCCATGTCACCCATGCCCGCAAAGTGCAGGGGCACCGTCGTGTCCAACACGTCCCCGAAGGCTTCCTTGACCTTCTCGCTCACTTCCTTGTTGTGGGTATTGAGCGTGGAGATGGAAAAGGCGGTGGCCTGGTTGTCGGCCAATCCGCCGACCGACACCACCACGGCGCGGTCGCCGGCCAGTTCGGGCATGCCGTGTTTCCTGGCAATGTTGTCCAGGCGCTGGCGGGCGTCCTGGAGCGTCAGGGCTTTACCCTGGGCCAGTTTGAAGGTCACCTGCGTGCCGCCGCGGAACTCGATGTCCAGAAAATCCTCGCCCCGGCTGACGATCGCCACGATGCCCCCGACAAACAGCACCGAGCTGATACTGATGAAAATCCATTTTTTGCCCAGCCAGTCGATGTTGGGCGACAGCAGCTTGCGCACCGGGTGGCTCACCATGGCGAGCATGGTCAGCGCCTTGGGGCGGAAGAAGTAGAGGTAGCAGTCGATGACCGCGCGGGTGCAGAACACGCCGGTGAAGATGTTGACCATCACGCCCAGACCCAGGGTGACGGCAAAACCCTTGACGTCGGCGGGGGTCTTGAACACGTCCACGACCTTGTCGAACGGCGGGCAGCCGTAGAGCACCCAGCAGGTGATCACCGTGGTCAGGTTGGCATCGATGATGGTGGATAGCGCCTTGTCGAAGCCCAGGCGCACGGCGGTGGGCAGATCGGCCTTGCGTTCCAACTCCTCGCGGATGCGCTCGTAGATGAGCACGTTGGCGTCCACCGCCATGCCGATGGCCAGCACCAGGCCGGCGATGCCCGGCAGAGTGAAGGTGGCGTTGAGGAAGGACATCACCCCCAGCACGATGAGCATGTTGAGGATCAGCGAGACGTTGGCCACCGAGCCCCAGAAGAAGTAGTACGCCAGCATGAACACGCAGACGACGATGAGCGACCAAACCAGGGCCTGGAGGCCCGACTTGAGGTTGTCCTCGCCGAAGGTGGCGCCGATCTGCTGGATGCTGATCGGGTAGTCCGAGAGCTTGGCCTGAAGGGCGCCGGCGCGGAGGGTGCGGGTGAGGTACTCCAGTTCCTGGGGCGAGAAGCCGCCCTGCCCGCCGGTGATGATGCCGTTGCCGGAGATCTTGTCGTTGATGTTGGGCGCCGACATGACCCGGCCGTCGAGCACGATGGCCATGGGCTGCTGGAGGTGGTTGCCGGTGAGCTGGCCCATGAGCTGGGCGCCCACGACGTTGAGGGAGAAGCCCACGGCGGGCAGGCCGCGATCATCGGGGATCTGGTTGGCGGCGGTCAGTTGCCAGCCTTCTTGCGCGGGGGTCATGCTGGCGCCGGGGGTGTTGGCCAGCAGCATGTAGATGGCGTCGCCATAGGCCTGGGCAATCAGGCCGCGGCCGGCGAAAAAGCCACGCGCGTCGGCATTCATCGCCACGATATTGGCGCGGGTCACGCGCGAGTTCTTGCCCTCGGCGAAGTTCTCCGGCTTGTCCACCGGCAGCCAGCGATAGGGGCGCGTCGGCCCGGCGGTCGGACCCTTCTCTTCCAACTGCTGGCGGTAGTCGTTCTCGTCGGGCAACGCGCCGAAACGCGGAGCAATGCGGAACTCCAGCACACCGGCGCCGCGCAACATCGCGATCAGATCGGTGGGATCGTCCAGCGGGCCCTTGACCCGCTCATAGCCGGCGTAGGCGTCGGCCACCTCCTGAAGCTGCGCTTTGCGGTCGGGGTGCTGCTCCAGCAGAGACTCCAGCACCAGTTGCCGCGGGTTGATGCGCTTCTTGGGGTTCTCGGGGTCCTGGCCGCTGGTGGGCAGATCGACGACGCGCTGCAATTCCGCGGGGGTGACGTTGTCCGCCAGCACCGCGTCGTAGGCCTTTTCGTAGCGCCCCTTGGCTTCCAGATAGGCCCGCGTCGGCTCTTCGATGTCTGCCACCAGCGCCTTGCGCCGCGCCAACATCTGCTGCTTTTCCGCGTCGGGCATCTCCCCCGCGTCGTGGATGGCCTTTTCCACCGCGTCAAGCTGCTGCTGCATCTGATCGTAAGGCCCGCGCCCCTTCACCAGGGCGTCGTATGCGTCTGTCAACTCCTTGAGCCGGGCCTGCATCGGCGCACTGTCCGTCGCCAGCGCCGCCAGCCCCTGGCCCCGCGTCTCGGCGGGCAGACGCAAGGCCACGTCAATCCGCGAGCGCTCGATGTTGTGGGCAAACAGCGCGTCTCGCAGCTTCAGGAAGTGGGCGCGTCGCTCGCCCGTCTCCTTGGGCGGCGCGGGCATCTGAATCTCGATGCGGTTGCCGCCCTGCCGACGCCACACCAAGTTGCGCACCCCCGCCGGATCCACGCGCTGCTGGAGCGTCTGAATCGTCTGCTCGATGGCGGTCGAGACGTTCATGGTTTCCGGCACGGCCACTTCGTAGGTCAGCGTCGTGCCGCCCACCAGATCCAGGCCGGGCCGCAACCCGAAGTACCAGATCGACAGGCCGCAGAGCGCGGCAATGCCGGCGATCAGAAACAACTTCCACAGAGGGTTCTTATTCATGGATCAACTCATTCAAGCCGCTTGCGGCTGGAGCCTCCGACGCACAGGAAGAGGTAACACGGATGAACACGGATGAACACGGATGAACACGGATTGGGAAAAAAAGGAACAGGGATGGACACGATGGACAGGATGAATCTGAGATTTGAAATCACAGAACTGAAATCAACAATCATGTCCATCATGTATATCCCTGTTCCTGCCGGTTCCTCATCCGTGTTCATCCCTGTTCCTCTCTTGTCATTCCTTCTCGGCCTTTTCCTCGATAATGCCATGGATCGCCGAGCGCACGTAACGGATGCGGGTGTTGGAGTTTTCGTCCACCTTGAGGACGACCTCGTTGTCGCGCACCTCGATGACCGTGCCGATCTCGCCGCCGATGGTCTGCACCTTGTCACCCTTCTTAAGGGCGTCGAGCAGGGCGGCGCGCTTCTTCTTTTCCTTGCGCTGGCTCATGGTGGACATGAAGATGAACACCGCCATGATGGCCAGGAGCATGAAGAGGAAGCCGGGTCCGCCCAGGAAGCTGGCGGGGGGCTGGTTCTGGGCGTTGTTACCCTGGGCCGCCGTGGTGGGCGGCGCGCCGGGGGAGCCAGGCGAACCGGGGGAGCCAGGCGAACCGGGGGAGCCAGGCGAACCGGGGGAACCCGGCGAACCGGGGGTGGCGGCGGTATCGGGGCTGACCGGTGCGCCCGGCGATCCGGGGGCGGCCAAGGGCGCCGCGGGAGTGGCGGGCGCCGCGGGGCTGCTGGGGGCGCCGGGCGGCGGCGCGGTGTCGGTCGGCGCCGCCTGCGCCAGGGTCAACGAAGAATAGGCAAAGTCAAGCATGGAGCATCCTCGAAAAGTCGGCCGCGGGTTCAAGCGAGGCCTGGCCGCATCAGCCGGATATCGGCTCCGCCAGCGGCGATTACGCTTCAATCGCACCAGCGGAGTAAAGACCAGTCATTGTCGGTTATCGCACGCCGGATGTCCAACATGAGCCGCTGGAAGTGCCGCAGGTTATGCAGGCTCACCAGAATCGGCCCCAGCATTTCGCCAGCCATGAACAGGTGGCGAAGGTAGGAGCGGGAGAAGAATTTGGAATTTCGGATTTCGGATTTCGGATTTGAAGAGGCCGCTTGCGGCTTAGCCTCGTCTCCTAAATCCGAAATCCGAAATCCGAGATCTGAAATTCCCGAACACGCCACACAATCGCACCCCTCGTCAATCGGCCTCGGATCGTCGGCATACTTGGCGTTGCGCAGGCGAACCTGCCCTTGGCGGGTAAAGGCGTTGGCGTTGCGGCCGTTGCGCGTGGGCAGCACACAGTCGAACATGTCCACCCCCGCCCGCACCGCCATCACGATGTCGCGCTCGTAGCCGACGCCCATGAGATAGCGTGGCCGATCATCGGGCAGCAGCGGGGCCGTATGCTCGACCACGCTCTTCATCTGGTCGTAACCCTCGCCGACCGCCACACCGCCGATGGCATAGCCGGGCAGATCGTGCTGGGTGACGGCCAAGGCGCACGCCTGTCGCAAGGCCAGGTCGGTGCCGCCCTGAACGATGCCGAACAAGGCCTGGTCGCCTTTGCGTTGATGTGCTTTCACGCAGCGGTCCAGCCAGCGGATCGTGCGCTGCGTGGCGGTAGCCAGGCGAGCCGGCGTGTCCTCACGCCCGGCGTCCTGGACTGCCCCCGCAAGCGACGGCCCGGCTCGCTCGTCGATCAGGGGAGACAGCGGCGGACAATCATCAAACGCCATGATGATGTCCGCTCCCAGCGCGTTCTGCACCGCCATCGCCCGCTCGGGCGTCAACTCCACCCGCGCCCCATCAAGATGACTTTTGAACACGACCCCATCGTCATTGATCCGGCTGATGTGCGCTAGCGAAAAGACCTGAAAGCCGCCCGAATCGGTGAGAATCGAGCCGTCCCAGGCCATCCACTTGTGCAAGCCGCCCATCTTCGCCACCAGGTCCGGCCCGGGGCGAAGCAGCAGGTGATACGTGTTAGCCAGAATGATGCGCGATCCGGTCGCGGCGACCAGGCTGGGCAACAGGCCCTTGATCGCCGCCTGCGTGCCCACGGGCATGAACGCCGGCGTCTCAAACGCGCCATGCGGCGTCGTCACTCGCCCCACCCGCGCCCGCGAGCCCGCATCCCGCGCCGTGATTTCAAACCGTATCGCCATGCCCGGCATGATAGGGGGTTTCTGATTTCTGATTAAGAGAGCGGCACGCGGCCAAATCAGAGTTCAGACGGCCTCAACAGCGGCGCAGCCACTCCAATTGGAAATCAGAGACTCCTCCCCCCAGGGCAATTGCATATGGCTTTTCCGGTCCCTCTCCCTTCTGAGGGAGAGGTTAGGTGAGGGTGATTGAAATGGCGATGACGTGCCCAGATCGCCGTTTCGTAACCATGAACAGTACCGATCACCCTCACCCCAGCCCTCTCCCTCAGACCCCGGAGGGAGAGGGGGTCAGAGCGGCCATTTGCAGTTGCCCTGTTCCTCCCCCTCAATCCCTTCGCCGCTCGGTCGCGCGCTGGAGCGTGCGCTTCTCTTTGTCCGACAGGCTGTGCAGGCCCTGGGCCTTGACCTTGGCCAGAATGCGGTCAACCTCGGCCTCCTCGTCGGCCACGGCTTTTTCCTGGCGCTGCTGCATCCACTTTTTCACCGCGTTGATGCGCGAGTCGCGCGGCGCCGCCAGCGCCGCGGCGCGGCGCGGGCCGCCGGCCCAGTCGAGGCTGCGCGGCCACTTGACCAGGGCAAAGCCCAAGAGCGCTCCCCCCAGATGCCCTGCTTCGCCGCCCGCGTTGTGCAGGTTGAGCAGCACCGCCACCAGCGCATAGACCAGAATGAACGCCGCCAACGTGCGAATGGTCGTGGGGATGATGAAGAACAGGAGCACGCGGAGCTGCGGCGCTACCAGGGCGCAGCCGATGAGGATGCCAAAGAGTGCACCCGAGGCGCCCACCAGGGGGATTTTCGGGTCGCCGTACAGCACGCCGGTGTAGGACAGGACACTGTAGAGCCAGGCGCTGGACAGGCCGCAAAGCAGGTAGAACGCCAGGAATCGCCGGCTGCCCCACCATTGTTCCATGATCGGGCCGAAAAAATACAACCCGATCATATTGAAAAGCAGGTGCCCGGGATCAGCGTGCAGGAACTGGTAGGTGATGAAGCGCCAAAGCTGGAACTCGTGCAGGGCGGTGGTGCGGCTGAAGAAACCCAGCATGAACAGCGGGCCATCCTGCCCCCGCCAGGGACCCAGCACCATGTCCACCAGGAAGATCACCACGTTGATGATGATCAGCCACAAAGTGACCGACAGCCCCCGGAAGCCCGCAAAGCCCCGGCCCATACCGGGCAAGCGACTCTGCCAGGGAGTCCCCGCACGCGCGTATTGACGATCCTGCCAACCCATGGCGTGATTGTAGGCATAAACCGCGCGGGCCTGAGTCGGCAACACCGCGGGGCGCGGCGACATCAGACCCGCAGCACCGCCAGCGTGATGTCGTCGAGTTGAGGCCCAGGGCCACGATGAGCGTCGGCGAGGCGCAACAACCGGGCGGCCAACTCCTGCGCCGAGTCGCCGCCGTGTTGGCGCAGCGCCTGGGGCAAGGCTTTTCTGCCCAGTAACCGGCCCTGGGGCGACAGCGTTTCCACAAGACCGTCGGTCAGCAGCACCAGCGCGTCGCCCGGCTCGATATCCATCCCCGCCAAGTCGTAGTCGGCCCGGGGATCAACGCCCAGAGGCATCCCCGTGGTGCTCAGTTCATCGAGCTGGCCGGTCCTGTGCATGACGTAGCCGATCTCATGCCCCGCGCTGGCGTAGATCAGTCGACCCAGCCGCCGATCAATGATGCCCATGAACATGGTGGCAAAATCGCCGTCGAGGGTCACGGCGTGGAAGCGGCGATTGATTTGCCCCAGCACCGCCGCCGGATCCGACAGGGCCTGGCCGTACTGTTCCTCGAAGAGGACTTTGAGCATGCCGGCACTCATGGCCGCGGGAATGCCGTGCCCGGTCACGTCCCCCATGTAGAGCACCAGGCGGTGTTCATCAATGATCTTGACGTCGAAGAAGTCGCCGCCCACATCCTGGGCGGGCAGGTGGACATGGTGAATGCCCACGGTCTGCAAATGGTCGGGCCGAGGCAGCAGGTTCTGCTGAATCTGGCGGGCCTTGGCCATCTGCACGCGGCGGCCGCGATCGGCCTGGGCCAGACTCCGGCTCATCTGCCCCAGCTCCCGCGCCAGGAAGTCCCATTCGGCGGTGGCGAAGTACGGCGGCGATTGACCCAGTTCCCCCGCGCCGATGCGGCGCACCATCCCCACCAGCCGCTGGGTCGGCCCGGTCACCAGCCGCAGCAGAATGAGATTCACCACCGCGGTGAGCAGCAGTCCCAGCAGGGCGATCCCTCCGGCGCGGGATAGCAGCTGCGCCCGGGCCGCGCGATGCACATCGGTGGTGAATTCCGCGACGTATACCCGGGCCGCGTCGTCGCCACGTGTGCCGACCAGGATGGATCGCCCGTCCATCTGGGCCCGATTCCGGCCCGACGCCGCGGCACGCTGCATGGCCTGGGCAAAGGCCGGCGAGGCGCGATGGTGCGTCTGGGCCTGGAGCATCGTCTGGTCCAGACCCACGGCGATGTGATGGCCGGGGGAGGAAGCATCCTGCATCTGCGCGCAGGCGCGATCGATGTAGTCTTGCACGACCTGCAAACCGTGATGGCGCAGTTGCGCCACGGCGGTCAACACCAGGGCGGCCTCGTCGCCCATGGCTGTTTGCCGATCCGCCAGCCGTTCGGCCAAGCCGCCTTGATAGTCGATGATCAGCCCTGCCGCCAGGCCGGTGATCAGCACGCCATTGACCGCCAGCAGCAGTGCCGCGCGAATGCTGATTCGCCGCCTGGGGCGCGTGGCTAGAGGGATGCCGGGCGATGCGTCTGTCATGAGGGGTTGACCATGGCCCAGGTTACCGGTTCGGGATCGTCCTGGGCGTCGCCCAGCCACACGCGCAGTTGGGTCCGCCCGTGCGTGGCCTGACTCAAGGGCGGCACCTCGAAGGCCACATCCCAGCAGCGGGATAGGGTTTCCCGCCATGGCCTCGTGCCGACGTGTTGGGTGATATGGACGCGAACGTGATACGTTCCGGGGCACAGCAGGAGGCGGGCGGTCCATGGCTGCGAGCAGGCCATGATGAGCCGGCCTGACCCGTCGAGGATCGACCCGGTCAGGGCGACGGTCCGTGCCGCGGGGCAGGACACACACAACTCGCAAGGCACGGGATCCGGGCCATGATGGCTGCAAACGCCGGAAGGGGTAGGCCAAAGCGCACGATCAGAGTTCATGGCCGTGCCTCCATTGCGAGGGTGGGAACAGGTGTGGATGAGCCGGCCTCCAAGACGGCGGCCACAAAGGCGCTGACCACGACCGGATCGAAGGCGCGGCCTGTTTCTTGGCGGATCATGGCCAGCGCCTCGCGGTGCGGCAGGGCGGCGCGGTAGGGCCGGTCATTGGTCAGGGCATCATAGACATCCGCAACGGCAAAGACCCGGGCGGGCAGAGGGATGTCCGGCCCTTTGAGCCCGCGCGGATATCCCGCGCCGTCGAAGCGCTCATGGTGACAGAGAACCAAATCCGCCGCCCTGCGCAGCGATGGCAACCGCCCGACAATCCGGCTGCCGATCTCGGCGTGCCGCTGCATCAGCCGCCGCTCGTCCTGGTTCAGGAGCCCGGCTTTGAGCAGTATCCGGTCGGGCACGCCGATTTTGCCGATGTCGTGCAGGCGGGCGGCATCCTCCAGCGTACGGACCTCCTGCTCGGGCAGGCCCAGCAGCCTGGCGATGCGCACGGCCAACGCCGCCACCCGCTCCGAATGACAGTCGGTCTCGTGCTCGCGGGCATCCAGCGCCGACGCCAGGGCCTGGAGGGTTCCCTGATGCGCCTGCTCGGCCCGGCTCGTGGCGCGATGCTCCCGCTCGAACAGCCACCCGGCCAGGGCGGCGACGATCCAGAACAGCGCGATGTCGGCGCTCTGGTAGAGGTTCTCGCTGGTCTGGCCCGACCAGGCCAACAGGATGTGGGGAACGTAAAGCAACGTGCTGATCGCGGCGGCTAGCAGGGCGCCGCGGACGCCCAACCAAGCGCCGGTCAGGACGATGGGCACCAGGAACAGCTTGCCCAGCGCCACGTGCACGCCGTGCAGGGCGTGAGGGGACGTCGGCACCAGCCCATGTCCCGCGGCAATGACCAGCAGCATCGCCAGGATCAGCAACGCGCGCTGCGCCGACCAAGGCCCAGGCTCTGCTCCGCGGGATGACGGCGCTGTGTGATTCATGAAAGCGGTGCTCCGATGAGCCTGGCGCTTGGTCGCGAGTCCGCGCTGCCAGGGCCGGCCGCCCCCGGGGGCTGGATGCGGCCATCGCGGATGTGGATGGTGCGGTCCGCCAATGCGGCGCTCTCAGGATTGTGCGTGACTATGAACACCGTGCGGCCTTGGCGGCCCAGCTCCAGCAAGACTTCCATGATCTGGCTCCCGGTGTGCGTATCCAGCGCCCCGGTGGGTTCGTCGGCCAGCAGCAGGGGTGGATCGTTGACCAGGGCGCGGGCGATGGCCAGGCGGCCCTGCTCCCCGCCGGAGAGCTGACCGGGAAGACGCGCCGCCTTGTCCGCCAGGCCCACGCGGTACAGGGCCTCCATGGCGCGCTGGCGCTTGTAGCCGCCCGGACTGCGCAGCACGGCCAACGGCAGCATGACGTTCTCCACCGCCGTGAGGTAAGGCATCAGGTGGTGCTGCTGGAAGACAAAGCCCAGGTACTCGCGGCGAAAATCGGCGCGGGCCTCATCCGCCAGGTCATACACGTCGATGCCGTCAATCAGCAGCCGGCCCTGGCTGGGGTGGCTCATCGCCCCCAGGATCGCCAGCAGGGTGCTCTTGCCCGAGCCCGACGGCCCCATCAGGCAGACAAACTCACCCTCCTGGACGTGCTGGGTCACATCCGACAGCACGCAGGTCGTGGCGCCGTTGGACTGGTAGGTCTTGCTGACGTGATCCAGAACGATAAAGGGCATGGCGGCTGGTCCTTTCTTTAGATCGCGCGGAGGGCTTGGGTGGGATCCAGGCGCGCGGCGCGGAAGATGGGGTAGAGACTGCTGGCCACGCCGATGAGCAGGGCCGCCCCCAAGGCCGCGGGCATGAGCCAGGGGTGAAACTCCATGGCCGAGTCGGTCTGGGCGAACCAGGGCAGGGCCGCCCAACTCGTCAGCGTGCCGGCGCCCCAACCCACCAGCCCGCCCAGCAGACTGATCAGGCCCACTTCAATCATCAGGCCGACCACGATATGGCGCTTGCGGAAACCCAGCGCCCGCAGCACGCCGATCTCCCGCGTCCGTTCCATCACCGCGCCGGTCATGGTGGTGAAGATCAGCAGGGCGCCGATCGCCAGCACCACGCCCGAGACGGCGGCGGAGAAGCGTGCCAGACGATCCACCGCCTGCTCGCGGGCGCGCACCGTCTGCTGCACCGCCGAGGCCTTGGCGTGAGGCACCCGGGTACTGATCTGAGCGACGATGTCGCCGACCGGGCAGTCCTTGCACAGCGCGCTGATCTCGATCAGGCTCAACTGGTCGGGTTTACCCAGCAGGGCTTGAACATGCGGCAGGGAGGCGAAGATCATGCGATCCTCAGGCCCGGCGGTGGGGGCAATGACGCCCGACACGCGGTATTGCGCGCCGGCGATGTCAAGCCGATCGCGCCGCAACTCGAGGCCCGCATCATGGGCGGCCCCCGGTGGTGATGCGTGGGCCCCATGGCCTTGGTGCGCCGCGGCCGGCGCGGCGTCCTGCACCAGACCCAGCGCCACGGCCACCTCGTAGCCCACCAGCACCTCATGCTCGGCCTGGGGCGCGTCCCCCGTGATGCGCCACCAGCGCTTGAGCTGGAGTTCGCTGGCGAAGTCGACCCCCGCCAGGAGTACGCGGCGCCCCTCGATTTCCACGCTGCCCAGCAGCTTGGGCGCCACCACACTCAAGCGGTTGCCGTAGGGGATGTCCCGAATATCGCGGGCATCGGCGCCGGTCAGGTCCTGAACATCCAAGGCCACGCTGGAGACCGACACCCCGCCGTAGTTCAGCGCCAGGCTGTCGGACTTGGGCACGACGACGATGTTGGCGCCGAACTGGTCGAGTTGGGTGCCGATTTCGCGGCGGATCGAGCCGCTGAGCCCCAGCAGGGCCACCACGGTGCCGATGCCCAGGGCGATGCCGGCGGCCAGGAAGGCGGCCTTGCCTTTGCGCCGCTTCAGGTTCGCGATGGCCAGGGTACGGATTCTCATGGGCTTGCTGATTGGGGCAAAGTTAAGAGGCACGGCGACGACTCAAAGCGCGGCCCTGGCGGCCGAGCGATCATCGATGGTGCGCAACTCCCCGCTGTTGATCACCAGGTCGCCATCCACGACGACGCGCGGAACGCCGATGGGATGACAGCCGCCGGTCACCTCATTGATCAAGGCTGAAGGGAAGCTCCGGCCACATTTGTTGCACACCATCTCGTCGCCCTGCTGTTGATAGCCCTGTCGGCCGGCGTAGCAGACCTCGCAGGCGTCCAACGCCGCGCGGTACACCCCGTCGGAGCCGCGCAGGGCAAAGAAACGCACCGGAACCCCGCCGGCGTCAGCAAACTTGTAAAACCGGGCTTGCCCGTCGGCCAGATCAGCGATGGGAATGCGAATCTCGCCGTCGGCCGTGGCGCTGGCGAGCCTGGCCGTCTGATTCCGCGGCGCAGCGGAGCCGGGGTCGGATTCGATCGACCGGGCGCCGACGAAGATCACGTAGGCGGCAATGGCCAGAATGAAAAGGCCGATACCGAGGTGGCCCGGCGACCATCGCCGCGGCGCGGCGGAGGGCTGGGTGAACTGCTCACGCTTACGCTGACGATCGCCCATGTCCAGGGCGCGATGCTTTCTCTTGCGACTCATCAAGGTGCTCCCGTGTCTGGCGCTGTTGTGCGGGCCTGCCGATGCAGCAGGCCTTCTCTCTACACAACGATGCCGGCGGGGCCGGGCGTTCAATAAACACCAGCAACTCCGAAAAAGTCGCGCACCAGGGTCAACCCCATCCAGGCTATGGAACCTTTTGCGGGCTCCGACTCGTTCAAGTCTACGGGGACAGTATGCGCGCTTTTCAAGAGCGCTCTGCCCACACTACCGCGCCCGCAATGCGACGGACGAAAGGAATGGAGTGCATGAATTACTCTGGTATGCCCCAACGCCGTGCCTCGCTTCGCATGTTGCTCTCGATCCTGATGGGCGCGATCCTGCTGGCGGGGCTGACCGATGCCCGCGGCCAGACGACCGCCAGCCCGGATCCCGCCATCACCAACGCCACTTGCCCGGTGACGGTGGGTGAAGCCGTCGATCCCAGGCAGTGGGTCGAGTACCAGGGCAAGCGCGTCTACTTCTGCTGCGTCAAATGTAAGCGGCAGTTCGAGCGTGATCCGCAAGCTAATCTGGGAAACCTGCCACAGTTGGCCCAAGCATCCCCGGAAGCGGTGCCGCATGCCGACGGGCATGAACACCACGAACACGCCGACGACTCGACCCAAACTGGGCTCCACGACGAGGAACAAAGCACGGCAGCATCACCCCCGGAAGCCCATCCTCCAGCAGCCACGGACCAGCACGATCACGCGGCGCACAAACACGGCTCCGGGTCGGCGGGACTCCTTAAGCTCCTCACCTGGCTGGGCAACTTCCATCCGCCATCGGTCAGCTTTCCCATCGCTCTGCTGATCAGCGGCGCGCTGGCGGAACTATTGCTCATGGCCACCGGCCGGCCGCTGTTCGACGCCGCGGCCCGTTTCTGCGTCTGGCTGGGCGGCCTCAGCACGGTGGCGGCGGTGACGCTGGGCTGGTTCTTCGCCGGCTTCCACTTGACCGATCCCGATTGGATCATGACGCTGCATCGCTGGCTGGGCACCGCGGCGGGCGTCTGGGCCATCCTGTTGCTGGTGCTGAGCGCCGCCGCTCATCGGCCCAATGCTCAGGCGGCACGCTGGCGGCGGTGGTACCGCCTGGCACTGTTCCTCGCCGCCGCCGCCGTTGCCGTCAACGGCTTCTTCGGCGGGGCCATGATCTACGGTTTGGATCATTATGTTTGGTAACGCCGTCAATTCGGGTAAGCTATGACTGTTCCTTTGCCTATCCGCATCACTCCTGGCCGAGGCATGTCATGAGCAACACCATCGACCTGTCGTCCCTGTTTCACACGATCCGCGTGAACCATCGGCTGGAGAAAAACGAGAAGGGGATCGGGCATCTGCGTATCGCGGCCCTGCGCGGCGCCAGCGACAGCGTCAGCCAGGACAACCGCATCGCCGCACTGGAGCTCCAGTTGGCGATGCTGACGCAGATTCTAGTGGCTAAGGGCGTGGTGTCACAGGTGGAGATGGACAAGTTAGCCAAGCAGTTGGAGGACACGCTCCAGGTGGCGGCCAGTATGCCGTTCCAGAGCCCGGCGCCGCGCGAGGAATCGCCGCGGCCGTTCCAACCGGGGCGCTCGGAGCCGGCGACACCGGCGGCCGCCATCGCCCGCGCGGCACCGGCGCTGGTGCACGTCACGCCCGAACTCGAAGCCCTGGCCGAGGCGTCGCAAGATGCCATCCGTCGCCGTCGGCGATGAGAGAAAAGATTCACCGCGGGGCGTCACCGAAGTACGAAGTACGAAGTGCGAAGTGCGAGGTACGAAGTAAGAGGGACCCACGCCCGTCGCGCTTCTCACTTCGTCCTTCGCACTTCGTACCTCGCACTTCCTCCGCGGCTCCTGCCGTCAGACCTCGTCAAGGGGGTAAGGCTGTACTTGGCGATAATTTTATAAATTGTTGGTTTTATATAGGTTGCGGATCAAAAGCGACGGTGGATTTCTCCAATTTTGGGCGCCGTTTTGCAAAGGCTGGGTAGAATGTCGGGCACACTTGCCGGCCTCGCGCCGGCAGGTGATTCGCCCGACGCCTCCAGAGGGCAATCGGGCAACCCGAGGTCCTGATGACCAATCTGTGAGCCGCCCCGCCAAGGGGCCTTCTCGGCTCAAAAACTATTCCCGAAAGTATAACCCTGTGCTTCCCTTACCTACCGTGCTCACGGAGCGCCTGGTGCTGCGCCCGTTTACCATCGCCGATGCACCGCAAGTCCAGAAACTGGCGGGCGATCGCGATGTCGCCGACATGACCGACTGCATCCCCCATCCTTACACCCAGGGCCTGGCGGAGCGGTGGATTCTATCCCTCGAACGCCAGTTCATCCTCGGCTTCAATGCCACCCTGGCGGTCGAAACCCGCGAGGATCGCCGGCTGACGGGTTGCATCGAGCTGGAAATGACGCCCCAGCGCGGCGATCGCACTCCCGGCGCTCCGCCCCAGCGCGTCGCCGAGCTGGCCTACTGGTTTGGTAAACCATTCTGGGGCCGGGGTTACTGCACCGAGGCCGCGCGGGCGGTCATTCGCCTGGGCTTCCGAGACTTGGGCCTGAACCGCATTTTTGCCTACCACTTCACCCGTAACCCCGCCTCTGGACGAGTGATGCAGAAACTGGGCATGACCGTCGAGCAGTTTGTCGCCCAGCACCCGCTGGCACTGGGCAAACGCGAAGACGTGATCGTCTACGGCGTCCTGCGCTCAGAATGGGAATCCCAACAGGCGGTGCCGATCGTGGTTACGATGCCCACGCGGCGCGAGGGATTGATGATTTCCAATGTCTGATTGAGCAGCAAGACAATCCCGGCCAAGCTCGCCCCCCGGATAGACTCGCATGGCCGGGCTTGGTTTGGAAATCAGAAATTCATCACTTATGTCCGACCGGCCCCTTGCCCTCGAGGTACTTGGTGCGCAGGGCGTGCTCCAGGTCCACACCGTTGATGTTGGCCAAGGTGCACAACCAGGCAACGACATCGGCAAACTCCTCCTCGATGTTGGCCTGATCACGCTGGTTCTGCGTATGGGCCGAGTTCAGTGCCGTCGCCAGTTCGCCGACCTCTTCGACCAGCCAGAGAAAGGTGGCCGGCGTGCCTCGGGCAGCATCCGTCTGGTAGTAGCGGTCGCGGATGTGCTGCTGAAAGGCGGCCACAGTCAGGGGAGTGTCATTCATGAGCCGATTCTATCGCCCAGCCCGTCCTTCCCCACCTGTCGGCAACCCTGTGGATAAGCTGCATGCTCGCCAATGCGTGGCTGGCGCTAACAACGGCCCGCGAGGCGATGAACTTCGGTCAGGCCCGCTGTAGACGCCGTGAACCGCATTCAAGGAAAGCCAGCCGACCGCAAGCGACCGATGCCTGCCCAGTTAACGATAGGATATACACACGGATTGTCAAAATCGTAACTTACTAATACCATGACGCTTACGTGTTGGTGTTTGATAGTTGTCCACAAAGCGCCAAGCATAATTACTATGAAGTAGTTAAGTTCCTATCTCTACTCTTAGTAAGTCTTTCAGAACGGCGGCGCGGCTGACAGGTGGCACAGAAGACCGTCGTGCGACCCGCCAGGGTCAGCACCCCCAGCACCTGTCCGCACCGCTGGCAACCCTTGCCGCCTCGGCCGTAGACGGTATGCCGGGTCTGGTAGGCCCCCTTCTGACCGTCGGCGTCCACATAATCTCGCAGAGTCGAGCCCTTGGCCGCCACTGCCCGCCTCAGAATCACCTTCATTCGCCTCACCATGGTCGCCACCAGGTCTCGGGGTAGCCGGTACGCAGGGGTGGCTGGGTGAATACCGCAGGCAAAGAGCAGTTCGTCGGCGTAGATGTTGCCCACGCCGGCCACGACCGCCTGGTCCAGGAGCGCCGCCTTAATCGCCCGCTTGGTTCGTGTCAGGGCCGTGTGAAGCTGCGTGGGTGTGATTTGCAGGGCATCGGGGCCGAGGTGCGCCAGCCGGGCCTGACGCATGGCCGCCTCATCGGGGAACGTCCACAGCCCACCGAAGCGGCGCGGGTCGCGAAAGCGCATTTGGGCGCCATTATCGAGCGTCCAGGTGACATGAACGTGATTGGTCGCGATAGGGTCGCCGCCCTGGCCGTTGATCACCCGCAGGGATCCAGTCATGCCCAGGTGAACGCCCAGGCAGGGTCTGGGGCCCCGGCCGCACCGCGACAGAATCAGCAGTTCTTTGCCGTGGCGGTCAAACCCAGTGAGGGTCGCCCCGTGCAGCAGGGCTCGGTCAGTGGCCTCACCGGTGACGATATCCGGCCGGCGTAGCTGCACCGCGGCAATGGTTCGCCCCAGCGCCAGCCGCTCCAACGACCGGCGGACCGTCTCGACCTCAGGCAGTTCGGGCATGCGGCGATTGTAACTGCATGCTGTGGATTGCGGCGGCATCGACGCCGCTTTGGCTTTTTCGCGGAGCGAATCCGGCTCCGCCGCAAGCCAAAGCGGCGTCGATGCCGCCGCAATCCATAAAACGGTCAGTCACGCCGCGGTGGACTCGTTGTCCTTGGTCTTGCGGCCGGGCGTGTCCATGCCGACAAAGAGGCAGTCGGCGGCGACCTGGGCCAGTTGCTTGACCTGCATCAACTCCGCCTCGCCCAGATCGACAAACTCCAGACCAAGAAGGAACTTGAAGAACCCCACCTTGCGGGTCCAGGCCACGCGGGCTTTGATCGGCAAAAGCGTATCGTTGCATTCCAGAATCAGCGGCAGCAGGTCGTCATCCTGGAATCGCAGCGTTCCGGCACGTTGCACCCGCATGCCCGAAACCGACAGGTCCAGCACCCGGCCATAGCGGCCGTTGGAATAGCGCACATACAGGTAACGCGTGCGCAAGCGCCCGTGACGCCGCTTGTTGTCAGGCTGTTGCGGCCCGGAAAACAAGATCGGATTACGAAAGAACCGCATGGACTGGATATCGGTCAGTGTTGGCTGTGACTTGACGGCCTGTGACGGTCCGATGGGTGATGACAGGAAAAAATTAGCCGCGAATGAACGCTGATAAACGCGGATAGGAAGGGGAAGATGGATGGATAGGGCGAACGGGATTAGTGCGAAACTCGGGTGCGCCCTTGGCGTTGGCGGGTGCCGCGCAGCGGCCCTCTGGCTCTTATTCACTTTCATCCGCGGCAAGTCATTCGGCAACCGCCGGGGCGATGGGTGTGGCGCCTTGGAGCAGGGCGTCGTAGGCGTCGCGACGGGCGTGGTCCTTGAGCAGCGTGTAGGCTTCGTGGATCAGTTGAAACTGCCGGGCCGCGTCGCCGTCGGCGTTGTGGTCGGGGTGAAACCGCTGTGCCAGCGCGTGATAGGCTTGGCGCAGTTCATCGGCGGCGGCGTCGCGCTCGACGCCCAGGAGCTTATAGAAATCGGGAATGGTCGCCGAAACCTGGGTCGCGGCTTGTGGCGAATTCTCGGCCTGCCCGCGTTTGGTCCGATGGGAACCGCCGCCGCCGCCGTTCCCGCCGCCGGATCCTCCTCCGCTCCCGCTGCCGGCCACAAAGCCGAAGCGCCCCAGCATCTCCAGGGCCCGGATCTGGGCCTCGGTCGGCGCCAGGAAGCGCACGCCCATGTCGAAGCTCTTGAAGCCCAGCCGGCGCAGGCGAACGATGCGGCCCATGATGCGCAGTTGTTGCTGGTCGGAGCGGATGACGAATTCGAGCACCCCGCCGAGGCTGACCGCCGGTTTACCGGGGCAAGTCACGCGCATGCCCGACACGGAGAGGTCGGAAAGGTCGCCGAACGGGCAGGTCAGGTGCTGGTTGGAGGTAAACCGCTCACTGCGCCGCCGGTTGGACGCATGCTCGCCAAAGACTTTCTTGTCGCGTTTCCAGAACAACATATATGGCAAGGATCGGCTGAATCGGCGGCAGGCTTGATAACCGCAAGCTGGTCGCCGGGGTGGAACCTGGCGGCCAGACTGCGGGCCGCCACCACGCCGGTGGCAATAGACCCGCGGAATCGACCGTTGCGCTGCATGGTGTCCCGTGTCGCCGGGGTACTGGGTCTATAGTTGCCCATGCCTACCTGCCTGGCCCGCAACCGAGCCCACGCCTCTGGGATGCGCCTGTGGCATGGACTGGCGCTGGCGGCGGTCATGCTGGCGCCGGCCACGGCGCTGCACGCCGAGGATGCGGCGGACCGCCAGGCCGAGATTCGCGACAAGATTCTCAGTATCCAGGCGGCTTTGGCGGGTCAGGGCACGATCAACGCACCCGTAACTCCCGCCGCCGACTCCCCCGCATTGGGTGCGCCGCTGTCGGACCGCCCGATGGCCATCCACGTGCTGTCGCGCATGACGTTTGGCGCCAGGCCCGGACAGATTGACGAGGTCGTGATCCAGGGGTGGAAAGCGTGGGTCAAGCAGCAGCTCGATCCCGGCAGCATCAAAGACGACGAGCTGGACTCCCGCCTTGAGCAATATCCCTCGCTGTGCCTGTCGATGGCGAATGTTTTCGATCGCTATCGGCCGGCGTATGCCAGCGACCCGCCCACGCCCGAGGAGCAGAAGAAGCGCAACGAGCTCCAGTACCAGGTCCGCCGGGAGCTGCGCGAGTCGGTGCTGGTCCGGGCCGTGGAAAGCAAGCGGCAGTTTCAGGAAGTGGTGGCCGAGTTCTGGCGCAACCACTTCAACGTTGATCAGAACAAGGACGACGTGGCGTTTCTGGCCAATCACTATGAGGAGCAGGTGATTCGTGCCCATCTGTTCGGGCGGTTTGAGGACATGCTTCAGGCATCGGCGCATCACCCGGCCATGCTTATCTACCTGGACAACATCGTCAGTCAGCGGCCGTATTCGCCCTACGAGCTGCGCCTGATCGAGCGGTACGAGATGAACAAGTACAAGCCGCGCATCGTCGCGGCGCTGGAGCGGCAGCGTGGCCTCAACGAGAACTACGCCCGCGAACTGATGGAGCTGCACACCCTGGGCGTGGACAACGGCTACACGCAGAACGATGTGACCGAGCTGGCGTCCGTGCTCACCGGCTGGTCCGCCGGCTGGGACAAGGGCGGCGCCTACGGCTTCCATTTCCGCGAGGATGTGCATGACACCAACGCACGCTTTGTCCTGGGCTATCGCGTCAGCGGCAAGGGCCAGGAGCGCGATGGCGAGCAGATCATCTCCTACCTGGCGCAACACCCCAACACGGCGATGTTCATCGCGTGGAAGCTGTGCCGATACCTGGTGGACGATGACCCGCCGCGCCAGTTGGTCGAGCGTGTCGCCGGCGTATTTCGCAAGAGCCGCGGCGATCTCACACAGGTGTATGAAGCAATCCTGCTGAGTCCGGAGTTCGCCAGTTCGCGTTTTTATCGCGGCAAGTTCAAGACGCCGTTCGAGTTCACGGTCAGCGCCCTGCGTGCGACGGGAGCGAAGGTCGAGAATGCCCAAGCGACTCTGCACGCCCTGGGCCGCATGGGTCAGCCGATCTATCAATGCGAGGATCCCACGGGTTATTACGACACAGCCGAGGCGTGGCTGGATCCGGGCGTGCTGATCTATCGTTGGGATTATGTGCTGCGGCTGGCCAACGATCAGGTCGAGGGCGTGCGCGTGAGCGGGGAGTTCCGCGCGGCGTGGAACAAGCGGTCGGACAAGGAGCTTGATGAGTTTCTGTCGCAGACGTTGCTGCCGGGCGCGCCCGACGCGCGCACGCGTGAGGTGATCAAACAGGCGCGTGACCGCACGCGGCAACTGGGCCTGGCGCTGGGTTCGCCGGCGTTCATGCAACAATGAGAGGCATGCCCATTTCAGTGGGTATGTAAGACACAGGAGAGCGCCATGACCACGCGACGCGAATTTCTCAAAGCCACCTCCGCCGTGCTCGGCGCCGGCGCGTTGGGTGGCCTGGCGCCGCGGCTCGCCTTTGCCGCGGATGACGCCACGGCCGCAGCGCGACCGACGCTGGTCACCATCTACCTGCGCGGCGGCGCTGATGTGCTCTCCGTCGTCGTGCCCTATGGCGAGCAGCTTTACTATAAGTATCGTCCCACCACCGCCATCCCCGCGCAGGCCGTCGGCGATGTCAAAGGCATCATTCCCATCACCAGCTACTTCGGCGTGCATCCGAGCCTGGAGCCGCTGAGCGATCTGCTCAAGGCCGGCCTGGCGGCGCCGATCATCAACGTCGGCTCAACGCATCCAACGCGCAGCCACTTCGACGCCCAGGACTTCATGGAACGCGCCGCGCCCGGCGTCAAGACGATCACCGAAGGCTGGCTCAACCGCTACCTGGAGTTGACGCGCAAGGGCGACGATCAGGACTTCCGCGCCGTATCGCTTCAGCCGACGTTGCCGCGCTCGCTGCGCGGACAGTACCCGGTGCTGGCGGTGCCTGATGTCGATGGCGAGGGCGTGATGGGTGCGTTTGACCAGATGTATCCGTGTCTGCACAACGGCGCCGATCAGCCGGCGGGCACGCCCGGCGCTAAGGCCGGCGCGGCGCCCGCCGAAACGGCCGTGCGCGACGCGATCACCGACTCCGGCGGACAGTCGATCCGTAAACTGCGCGAGTTGCGCCGCATCCTCGATCAAGCGGGCAAGAGCGCGGCAGAGTATCCGCAGTCAGGCTTCGGCCGGCAGATGCGCGACCTGGCGTCGATCATCAAAGCCCAGCGCGGCCTGGAAGTCGCCGCCCTGGACTACCACGGCTGGGACACGCACGCCTACCAGGGCAACGCCAACGGCGACATGGCGGGCAAGCTGGCGGACCTGTCAGCGTCCGTCGCCGCCTTTGCCCGCGACCTGGGCCCGCGCTTTGGCCGCACCCTGGTGCTGGTGATGAGCGAGTTCGGCCGCACCGCACGCGAAAACGGCAACAACGGCACCGACCACGGCCACGGCGGCGTCATGCTCGCCATCGGCGGCATGGTCAAGGGCCGGCAGGTCTACGGCCAGTGGACCGGCCTGGACCCACAAACCCTCTACGAACGCCGCGACCTGCCCGTCACCACCGACTTCCGCCTCATCTTCCACGAAACCCTGCACCAACTCTTCGCCTTCGACAGCAACAAGCACAAGTTCTTCCCCGACTACAAACACAACCCTCGCCCGCTGGGCTTCCTCAACGCGCCGGGATGATTTTGTGGACTGCGGCGGCAACGACGCCGCTTTGGCTTGCGGCGGAGCCGCCAATGAGAGCACCGCGCTCCGCACAAGGCCAAGGCGGTGTCAAAGCCACCGCACGCCATAGAGGAGACTACCACTCCGCGGCAACATCGTATTCGTCAAACACATGCACGCGATTCGTCTTCAAGCCGAAGAGGGTGCGGACCTGCGCTGGAGTCGCGGTGTGCTCGAACCAACCCGCCGAGCACCAGGGGTATTGGGTCGCCACCGGCACCAAGCCGTGTTTCACCGCATTCTGATGTACGTAGTTCAATCGCGCCAGATAGGACTTCTGGTACGTCAGGAGCGTTTCGCGAAAATTGTGCCACACTTGCCGGCCCGGCGCTACGTCCATGTGATTAATCCACTTGGCGGTCTTCTCGTGTAGCAGGGCCAGCATCGGCGACAGACTTGCCGCCCCTTGTTCGTCGAGTGGCGAGTGACCCACGAAATGGTAGTGGTTGGAGAATACGGCCCAGGCTTCGAGTTGCCAGCCGAATTCTTCCGCGACCTTCAACAAACCGCGATGCAATACCGTCAACCGCTGAGCGCCGCGAAAGTGATGTACTTTGCGATATGTGCCGACAGTGACAAAATACGTGCCGCTCTCCGAGAGCACATGCGTCGGCGCGTGCGGCCAGGGTGTCTTGCCCGGAGAACTCATTGCGGCGCGACTTTTATCACTGGGACAAAGAGCCGTCAACTATGGACGGTGGGGACAAAGACCCCACGTTGGCTTGCGGCGAAGCCTCCCCCGGGTGGAGAGCACCTTGCTCCGCACAAAGCCAAAGCGGTGTCAAAGCCACCGCAGTCCAAAGACGCTCTGCGTCGAGCCAAAGCGGCGTCGTTGCCTCCGCACTCCAAAGGAGCTCCCCCATGAACTATCTCGTCGTCGATGCCTTCACCACTCGACCTTTCACCGGCAACCCCGCGGCGATCGTGCTGCTCACCGCGGCACTGGCTGAGCAAACCATGCAGGCCATCGCCGCCGAGTTCAATCTGGCTGAGACGGCGTATCCGCGCAAGTTGGGTGACGGCCGGTACGAGCTGCGCTGGTTTACGCCGGTGCGCGAGGTGCCGCTGTGCGGCCATGCGACGCTCGCGGCGGCTCATGCTCTGTGGGAATCGGGTGCCGCTGACGAGGGTGAGCCGATCCGCTTTGCTACGCGCCAGAGCGGTGAACTGATCTGCCGGCGTGGCGCAGAGGGCTGGATCGAGATGGACTTTCCCGCCACGCTGCCGCAGCCGGCGCCCCTGCCGCAGGACGCGGCGCTCGTGCTGGGCGTGTCCGGCCCGGTCACCTGCGTGGGCACGACCGCGATGAACCTCACGCTGCGACTGCCCGAGGCCGTGCAGGTGCGCACCGCCCGGCCCGATCTGGCGACGCTGGCGGCATGGCACCCGGTCGGCGTCACCATCACCGCGGCTGGAGATGAAGCGGGCGTGGACTTTGTCAGCCGATTCTTTGCCCCACAAGCGGGCATTGCGGAAGACCCGGTGACCGGCTCGGCCCATTGTTCCTTGGCACCGTATTGGGCAGCGGAGACCGGCCGGCAGTCGTTCACCGCCCGGCAGCTCTCGGCCCGCGGCGGCGAGCTGCGCTTGGAGTTGCATGGGCAGCGCGTGCATCTGTGGGGTCAGGCGGTAACGACGATGAGGGGCGCGATAGTGGTGTGAGCGTGCTGGAGTTGCGGCCACCCCGGCAGCCCCGCTTAAGCGGGGCTGCCCGTGGGGCTAGACCGGGAGTTGGCCCACGGTATTATGATGGTGCTCGCCTGTTGGGGATCGCGCATCATCTATTCGTGCTCAACAGCAAGAAATCGGGGGTTAGATATGGGTATACCGGTTCAATGCGAATGTGGCCGAAAGATCAATGCCCCTACGCGTCTGGCGGGCAAGAAGGGCAAGTGTCCGTCGTGCGGGAAGGTCTTGGTCGTGCCGCAGACGGCCGCAGGGGCGGAGCACGCGCTGGCCGCGGCCAAGGCGGCGGCGGCGGCGCCGCTTGCGGCCCGAGAATCGCGGCCCAGCCAACCGCCGCCCGCCGCCACAGAAGTCCGCAGCGAACCCTGTCCCGGTTGCCGCCAGCCCATGCCCACGGGCCAACTCGTCTGCCCGCACTGCGGCCTTTGCCCCAAGACAGGGCGCTACGTTCATCAGCCGGTGCAGACGCGCTACTCCGGCCAGAAGGGCGCTAAGCCGTGGTTCAACTTTCTGGGCATCGATTTCACGCCGATCAAAACCATTCTGGCGGCGGCGTTGCTGCTGCAGGTCGCCGGCGGCGCGGCGTGGTACGTCACCGGGCCGGGCGACGATTTTAAGGTTGATAGCGTCGAACTGGTGACGCTGGCGGTGGCGCTGGATGCCCTGGACGCGCCCGAGCCGGGCAGCCTGCTCAAAGGCACGATCTTCACCGCCAATCCGGTGGCCGGTGTGAACATGCCTCCGTTCGCCAAGCCGCCGCCCGGTACTCCCGCAACTCGCGGGGCGCCCAATGCCAACCAAGGCGAGGTGTACATCGTCACCGGCCCGGGCAAGATGCTGGTGACGCGCCAGGACGCCCAGGGCGATTACGTGCTGGTGCGGGTTCGCCTGTCGCAGCGGCTGATGCAACAGCACAAGTTGGAGGACGGCTACGACCTTCAGTTCCGCGAGGAGGCCTTTGCCCTGGATGTCAACGGCCAGAAGGTGCCGGGCATGATGCTGCCCACGGCGCTGGCCAACGGCACGGCGATCAACCTGGACTCGGCCAAGACGTCGGATTACAGGGCGCTGCTGCCGCCGGGCGTGAAGCCGACCAAGGAGGACACCTCGGGCTTTCGCGACGGCATGGCCACGGGCACCATCGGCTTCGACGGCGCGCCCAACGCCTCGGGCCAGTTTGGTTTCACCGCGGTGCAGTCCGAGTACGGTCACAGCATCAACGCCCGCGGTCAGGTGAAGGTAACACAACCCGGCGGCATCAGCCTGGATTATCAGTACGACGGCGGCGAGGTGAAGATCAACTGGAACCAGGAGGCGCGCGGCTGGCGTCGCGCCCCGCGCACCACGCGCAAGGCCGAGTTGTCGCCCTGGACTAAATTCGAGTGCTGGGTGCTGTTTCCCCGACCGGCGAGCAACGGGCAGAAGATCAAGCTGTACCTGGGTGCGCAGCACGTGGCGACGCTGGCGGGCCAGTATGCCGCGGCCCCGACGGGCATGGCCGCCGCGACCGCGCCGCCGCGTCAGGGCGGCGACGGCCAGCAGCCGCGCGGCTATTTCGCCGTGCTCGCCGCCGCCCGCCGCGCCGGACAGGGAACCGTCGCCGCCAGCAATATGCAGCAACTGCTCCTGGCCATGAATCTTTACACGCAGAACAACCGCGGCGTGCTGCCGGCCAAACTCGACGATCTGCGCAGCGAGATCGACGCCTTTGATGCGTTGATGCACAACCCGCGCACCAAGGCCAACCCCGGCTTCATCTACCTTCGGCCCGATGAGGCGACGTTGCGCACGCAATCAGCGCACAGCATCCCGATTCTCTATGAATCCAAGAACGGCCAACCCGACCCCGACGGCGCGGTGGGATATCTCGACGGGCATATTGATGTGGGAAAACCGTGAGGAATTTCTGATTTCTAGACTTCTGATTTGGCAGAGCCGCTTGCGGCTTAGCCTCCGTGTTCCAGATCAGAAATCAGAGATTGGGAATCAGGTGGGGTCATGAGCGAAGCTGCAACCACCCGAGTGCAATGCCCCTCGTGCAATCGCAGCGTGCGCTGGCGCGCCGAGTTGGCGGGGCGGAAGATCAAGTGCACCTGCGGCACGGTCTGGTCGCTGCCGGATCAGCCGCCTGCGTCCGGCGCAGCGGCGCCGCCGTTGCCAACACCGGCCCCCGCGCTGCCCAACAGCGTCTTTGCCGCCGCGGCCCTGGCGTCCAAGAGCCGCCTGGATCAGACCCTGGCCAATCGCGAAGACGAGGTGCACGGCTCGCCCTTCATCGAGCAGATGCTGCCCTGGATCCTGCTGGCCGGCGGCGCCGCGGCCGCGCCGCTGCTCAACATCGCCCTCCTCGGCGAGCTGGGCTTTGGCCTGACGGTCTGGGCCGCCATGGTGGGTCTACAGGTCCTCGTCTTCCTGCCTGTGGCGTTCATTACCCTCACGCTGGTGAGTCGATGGTTCAACTGCGAGTTGGGGGCGCTGACCGATGTGCTGCGCAAGCTGGCGCCCATCGTGCTGGGCACCGGCGCCGCCGCCGACGCCGTGTTCCTCTATATCGCCATGATGATGGGCGGCGACTACTACACGCCGGTCGTGGGCTTTCCGCTCTACCTGCTCTTGTGCGGCCTGCCCCTGGCGATCTTCTTCGGCTGGGGCCTGGGTGAAACCACGCTGACCATTTTCTTCTTCCTCCTGCCCCGCGTGGTCATCGTCCTGACCCTGGCCATGGCGTTTCCCAAGTGGTTCGAGTGATCCGCCGCTTGCGGCTTAGCACCCGGGCACCAACAATGGGCTCATGTCATCGACTCTTGAGCAGCCTCGCGCCTCGCGCCACGCCGTCGGCGTGCGCTTGTGCGGCGTGACGCGCGTGTTTGCCGGCGGCGTGCATGCCGTCGATGCCATGGATCTGGCCATCATGCCGGGCGAGTTTGTCGCCCTGCTGGGGCCATCGGGTTGCGGCAAGTCCACGCTATTGCGGCTGATCGCCGGGCTGGATCGCGCCGATGCCGGCCGGATGGAGCTGATCAACGCCAGCGGCGACCGGGCCATGCAGATGGCCTACGTCTTTCAGGACGCCCACCTGCTGCCCTGGCGCAGCGTGCTGTGCAACGTGGAGCTGCCCTTGGAACTGGCGGGCGTCGCGCGTGCCGAGCGGCGGCAGCGCGCCTTGGCCTTGATCGAGCAGGTCGGCCTGCGCGACGCGGTGCAGCGCTATCCGGCACAGCTCTCCGGCGGCATGCGCATGCGCGTGTCGCTGGCGCGGGCGCTGGTCACCGAGCCGAGCCTGCTCCTGCTCGACGAGCCCTTTGCCGCGCTGGATGAAATCACCCGCCAGCAACTCGACAGCCAGCTTCGCCAATTGTGGCTCGACCGCGGCATGACGGTCATCTTCGTCACGCACTCGACCAATGAGGCGGTGTTCCTGGCGGATCGCGCGGTGGTGTTCAGCGCCCGGCCGGCGCGCATCGTGCTGGACTGTGCTCTGGACCTGCCGGCACAGCGGGCTCAGCACACGCGCACCTCGCCGCCCTTCGTCGCCGCCATGCGCCGCCTCTACGAAGCGCTGGAAGCCGGAGGCGCCTCATGATGCCGCGATGGTGGCACAGGTTCTGGCCGCCGGTGCTGGTATTCGTCCTCTTTGGCGTGGGCCTGGAGGCATGGGTGCGCCTGGCGCACATCGAATCATGGTTGGTGCCGCCGCCCAGCAGCATTCTCGCGACCCTGTGGCACCGATGGCGCTACCCGCTGGGCCCCGCGCTGTGGCAGACCACCTTGGCCGCTGTCCTGGGCTTTGCCGCCAGCGCCGCCGCCGGGGTGATCCTGGCGGTCGTCCTCGCCAGCGCCCGCATCGTGCAACGCGCTTTCTACCCCTACGCCATCTTCTTTCAAACCGTGCCCATCATCGCCATCGCCCCCCTGCTGGTGATCTGGATCGGCTACGGCCTGTCCACGGTGGTGGCCTCGGCGTTCATCGTCTCGCTTTTCCCCGTGATCGCCAACACGCTCATGGGCCTGCGCTCGACCGACCCGGCCTTGCGGGACCTGTTTCGTCTGCACGGCGCCGGGGCGTGGGCGACCTTGTGGAAGCTGCGCCTGCCCTGGGCGATGCCCCATCTCTTTGCGGGCTTGCGCGTCTCGGCGGGCCTGGCGGTCATCGGCGCCATCGTCGGCGAGTTCTTCGTCGGCCAGGGCTTGGGCATGCAGATCTTCTCGGCGCAGAAGACCGTGCATACCGAGGTCGTCTACGCGGCTATCCTTCTGGCGTCCCTGCTGGGCCTGGCGTTGTTCGGCTTGGTCAACCTCGCCGCGGCGCTGACCCTGCGCCACTGGCACGCATCCGAACAAGGCGGATAAGAGATGATGAACACGAAGACGCGAAGGCACGAAGGAAAGAAGGACATGATGGACAGGATTAGAAGGAAGGGGTGCACCTCTTCCGTTTAGCGGGCGCCGCGCCGCGGCCCAGGGGCCTGATCCTGTCCATCCCTGTCCATCCCGGTTACCTCTTTCTCCTCTTCCTTCCTTCGTGTCTTCGTGCCTTCGTGTTCATCCTTCTTCTTGGTGTCCTTGGTGTCTTGGTGGTTAACCTGGATCGGAAATGGAGCAGCAACATGACGATCAAGCGCAAGCGGTACTGCCTCGCCCTGCTGGTGACGCTCGTGGGCCTCGCCGGCTGTCGGGATCACGATCATGATCACGCGCATGGTTCAAATGCACAGGTGACGAAGCTGACGCTGGCGCTGAACTGGGTGCCCGAGCCTGAGTTTGGCGGGTTCTATGCCGCGCAGCTTAGCGGCGCTTATGCCAAGCATGGCCTGGACGTGACGCTCCAGCCCGGCGGCGCGGGCAAGCCCACCATGCAGATGGTCGGTAAGGGACAGGTCGAACTGGGCGTGGTCAGCGCCGATGAGATTCTCATCGGCCGGGCGCGTGGCATCGACGTGGTGGGCGTCTTTACCGTGTACCAGACCTGCCCGCAGGGGATCATGGTGCATCGTGAATTGGGCTTGGCGAACATCGGCGACGTCTTTGCCGCGCGCACGGAGGGCTCGCCCCTGACCATCGCGATGGAGCCCGGCCTGCCTTACGTCAACTATCTCAAAGGGCGCTACGGCTTCGATCACGTCAAGGTCGTGCCCTATTCCGGCGGCGTGGTGCCGTTCCTGGCCAGCAAGAGCTTCGCCCAGCAGTGCTTCGTCTTCGCCGAGCCGGTCAGCGCCCGCCAGCAGGGCGCCGACCCGCAGGTGTTTCTCGTCGCCGATGCCGGTTACAACCCGTACACCGCGGCCGTCGCGGCGCGGGGTGACTATGCGAAGAAGCACCCGGAATTGATCAAGGCCTTCGTGGCGGCGACGCAGGAAGGCTGGCAGGCGTATCTGGATGATCCCAAGCCCGCCAATGAGGCGATGGGCAAGCTCAACGCCAACATGGATGCGCGGACGTTCGCCCAGGGTGCCCAGGCGCAGGCGGCGCTGATCGTCAGTGAAGACACAAAAGCGTCAGGTTTAGGCGTGATGACGAAGGAGCGCTGGACGACGCTGGCGCAGCAGTTGGTCGAGTTGAAGGTGATCGAGACGATGCCGGCGGTGGAGGAGTGTTTTGTGGAGGTAAGGTGAGGTTGTGGGAAAGCCGCTTGCGGCTTCGCGCAACGGTGGGAGAAACATGGCGTGCCAGTCTTGCGTGCTTCTGCGCGAAGCCGCGAGCGGCTTGGAAATCAGGAATCCCCCCGCTCGCTCAACCGCACCGCGGTGGGACTTTGCCCGATCAGCCGGCGGAACTGCTTGTTGAAGTGCTGCGGGTCGGGCAGACCCACGCGGCTGGCGATGCGGCCGACGGGCAGGTTGGTGATCGAAAGCAGATGCCGGGCCATTTCGATGCGGCGGGTCAGCACGTAGCGTTGCACGGTCATGCCCAGGCGCTGGCGGAAGAGTCGTGAGAGGTAGTTCTGGCTCAGGCCGACGCGCTGCGCCAGATCGGACACGGACACCGGCTGCGCCAATTCGTCGTTGAGAATGGTCAACAGGTCGCGCAGGGCCGCCTCGGCGCGGCGCTCGGGCCGGGCGGCATCGGCCGCCTGCTGCGGCGTTCGCTGCGCCAGCGTGGCGATGTGCAACAGCAGTTCCTGCATGGCCGCCGAGGCCGCGGCGTGCGCCAGGTCGCTCTCGTCACCGCGCGCCGCGGCCAGGAGTTGGGCGATATGCATCATGCGTTGGGCGACGAAATCGCGTTGCGGGCCCAAGGGCAGCACCAGGGGCAGGCGCGTGGCGGGCCGGCGCGCCGGCGGCGGGCGGAAGTGAATGCACAGGTGATAGCCCGGTGCGGGCAGGTCGTACCACGTGGGTCGGCGCGCCGCTGACAGCGTCAGCGTGCCCGGCGCCAGCGCGACCTCGCGCCGCTGCATACGCATCACCCCGCGGTAGTCGTGCAGGTGCAGCGCGTGCGTCGAGGACTGGTAGCACGTGTCGTAAGCGACATCGTCCAGCGGAAACCGACCGGCCAGGGCCACCACCGGTAATGCCCGCAGCGGCCAGGTCAGCCAGGACGAGGATGGAGAGGCCAGCGCCATTGGTGAATTCATACCACGATTGGCGTCCCGTTCCAATTGTCCGTGCACGCCAAACGCTTAGAATGGTTCCAGTTGTTTGAGTTGAACTACCGATTAAAACGCGCAGTAAGGACGCTGCGGCTACCACAAGGAGATCGCACCATGCTCACGCAGGCACAGATGGATCATTACCACGACAAAGGCTGGCTGCACATTCCCGAGATCTTCCCCCCGGCGCAGTTGGCGGCCATGCAGCGCGACCTGGACTGGATGATCAACGCCTGGGCGGACCGCTCGGTGGGTTGGACCGGCGCCTGGCGCAAGAAGTACATGGACGCCGAGACGGAGAAGAAGAGCCAACTCGTGGCCATGCACGACCTCCAATTCTATTCGCAGGCCTGGCTGGGCGCGGTGACCAACGACCGTCTGTGCAACGCCATGGCCCAGTTGTTGGGCGACTGCGTCGAGCTGCATCACACGACTATGCACGTCAAACCGCCCGAGACCGGCCACCCCTTCCCCATGCACCAGGACTGGGCCTTCTACGAGCACGTGGACGGCCGGTACATCGACGTGCTGGTGCATCTGGATAACACGCAACACGAGAACGGCGAGATCCGTTTCCTAAGCGGCTCGCACAAGAAGGGCGCGCTGGACCACATTCGCCAGAATGAGGACGGTACGCCCTGCACGCCCTACCTGCCGCTGGATGAGTACCGCCTGGACGACACCGAGCCGGTGCCCGCCAAAGCGGGGGACGTGGTGATCTTCAACATTTTCACGATTCACGGATCGCACATTAACCAGACGCCGGTGAACCGCCGGCTGGTGCGGCTGGGCTATCGGCACCCGGGGAATCGCCAGACCGGCGGGCAGAGCCTGGGCCGGCCGGGCATCATGGTTCGCGGTCTGCGCCAGCGCGGCCAGGGGCAGAAGCTCTTCTCGATCGCCGGCCCGCCCGGTCCGGCGGCGGCGAGCGCCGAGCAGCCCGAACCGGTGCTGGTGAAGTAGCTTCATTGTGGAGTGCGGTGGCCGTGACACCGCTTTGGCTCGCGGCGCAGCCGCATTCGCCGCAGCGCAGAGCCAAAGCGGCGTCAAAGCCGCCGCACTCCAAGGGAGAGGGCACTTGTGCGGCCGCCACGCTGGATTACGATGAAGTAGCCCAGGCGAGTCTTCCCAATGCCGCACGATATGCCAGCCATCCTGTCTTGGATCGATGCGCAGCAGGAGCGCATGCTGCGCCTGGTGCGTCAGTGGTCGGCGATCAACTCGCATACCGGTAATGTCGCGGGTGTCACCCGCATGGTGGCGGCGGCGCGCAGCGCGTTTGCACCGCTGGGCGGCACGCAGCGGCTGGTCCGCCTGCCGGCCTATGAAAGCATCGGCAATGACGGCGCCACGCGCCTCACGCCCGTCGGGCCGGCGCTGTCGATCCGCAAGCGGCCGCGGGCGCGGCGGAGCGTCCTGTTGTGCATTCACACTGATACGGTTTATCCGCCGGCGAACCCCGCCGCCGCGCCCAAGCGCGCGACACAAAAGCGTAACGCCGCCGAGACCACGCAACTTAAGGGCAACATCCTGCGCGGACCGGGCGTCGCCGATGCCAAGGGCGGTTTGGTGGTGATGCTCGTGGCGCTCCAGGCACTGGAGAAGAGCGACGCTGCGGAGAAGCTGGGCTGGGAGGTGCTGCTCAATCCGGATGAGGAGATCGGCTCGTCGTCGTCGCGCTCGCTGCTGGAGCAGGCCGCAGGCCGGCACCAGGTCGGCCTGCTGTTTGAGCCGGCGCTGGATGATGCGGGCACGCTGGCGGCGGCGCGGCGGGGCACGGGCAACTTCGCCATCGTGGTACGCGGACGCTCGGCCCATGCCGGGCGCGATTTCGCCGCCGGCCGCAACGCCCTGGCGGCCGCCGCCGAACTGGCCGTGGGCCTGCATCAGCTCAATCGCCAACTGGCGGACATCACCATCAACGTCGCCCGACTCGACGGCGGCGGGCCGCTCAACGTCGTGCCCAATCTGGCCATCCTGCGCTTCAACGTGCGCATCACCCAGCCCGACCAGGCCCAGCCCGTGCAGCGCTGCATCAACGACCTCGTCGCCCAGATCAACCAGCACGATGGCATTTCCGCCGAGTTGATCGGCCGCTTTGGCAACATGCCCAAGCTGTTTGATCAGCCGCACATCGAGTTGTTCAACCTCGTCGCGCAGTGCGCCCGCGACCTCGGCAGGCCCGTACGGTGGCACGACACGGGCGGTGTATGCGACGGCAACCGGCTCGCCGCGGCGGGGCTGCCCAATGTGGACTCGCTGGGCGTCTGCGGCGGAGGGCTGCACAGTGCCGATGAATACATGCTGGTCGATAGTCTTACCCAACGCGCTAAGCTGGCGGCGGTAGTGTTGATGAGACTGGCAAGCGAGGCGTCGCCTCTATGTGGGGGTGAAAAGACAGGGACGCTTCGCGTCACCCGCTAAACGCTGACCTCCCGACTCCTTGCTCTTCACGTTTTACTTTTCACTTTTCACTTTCTACTTCTCCCATGTCCGCAACTCCACTCCTGGCCGAGCAGTTCCACCACGACCCGCGCATCGCGCAGGCCAAGCGCCTGTTGCACGAGGCGCTGGCGGAGCATCAAGGCAAGTTCACCGCGCCTCGGGCCGCCGATCCGCATCGCGCCGCGACTTACGCCGACACCATCGCGCGCTTTGGCGACATCCGCGGCGGCGCACTGTACTTCCCCTACCTGGCCTCGGGCCTGGGGCGCGGCGCCCTGGTCGAACTGGCCGACGGCAGTATCAAATACGACATGATCAGCGGCATCGGCGTACACCACCTGGGCCACAGCAACCCGCGGCTGGTCGAGGCCCTGGTCGATGCCGCCTTGCGCGACACCGTGATGCAGGGCAACCTTCAGCAGGGCACGCAGGCGCTGGAGTTTTCCCAGGAACTGCTGGCGGCGGCGAATCGCGAATCATCTGCGGCAATCCCGGCCAAGCTCGAAGACTCGCATGGCCGGGCTTCACGACTGCGGCACTGTTTCCTCACCACCAGCGGCGCCATGGCCAACGAAAACGCGCTGAAGATGATTCTCCAGAAGCGCTCGCCCGCGGCCCGACTGCTGGCGTTTGAGCATTGCTTCATGGGCCGCACGCTGGCCCTGTCGCAGATCACCGACAAGGCGCAATACCGCGCCGGTCTGCCGCAGGTACTCAGCGTCGATTACGTGCCCTTCTTCGACCCGGTGCGCCCGCAGGAAAGCATCGACGCGGCCACGGCGACACTGCGGCAGCACCTGGCGCGCTATCCGGGCCAGCACGCGGCGATGGGCTTCGAGCTGGTCCAGGGCGAAGGCGGGTACTGGCCAGGCCGGCGCGATTTCTTCGTCGCCCTGATGACGATCCTGCGCGAGCAGGGCGTGGCGATCTTCGTCGATGAGGTGCAGACCTTTGGCCGCACGCACGAGCTGTTTGCCTTCCAGCATTTCGACCTGGACGAGTACGTGGACGTGGTGACCCTCGGCAAGCTCACGCAGGTGTGCGCCACGCTGTTTACCGACGAGTACGTGCCGCGCGCGGCGCTGATCAGCCAGACGTTCACGGGGGCGACCTCGTCGCTCTTGGCGGCGCAGGTGATCCTCGGCACGCTGCGCAGCGGCGGCTATTTCGGCGCCGACGGCCGCAACGCGCAAGTGCATCGCCGATTCGTCCAGCACTTCGAGGCCATTGGCCAGCGCCGCCCCGGCTGCTTGTCGGGCCCCTATGGCTTGGGCGGCATGATCGCCCTTACGCCCGGCGACGGCAGCGCGGAGACCGCCAAGCGCGTCGTCCACGAGTTGTTCCACGCCGGCGTCATCGCCTTTGTGGCCGGGGGCGCCGGTGGCCAGCCGGCGCGCGTGCGATTCCTCCCGCCCGTCCCCGCCCTCTCCGACGCCGACATCGACGCGGTCTGCGATATTCTCGAAAAGGTGCTACAGCAGGAAGAGTAGCCGGGATGAAGGCGGATAAACGCGGTTGATCCCCGGCAAGCCCCGAAGACGGGGCATGCCGGGGCTTGCCGGGGCATGCCGGGGCTTGCCGAAGGGTAACCAAATCCGAAATCCGAAATCCGAGATCCGAAATTGCATCAAGATGGTCGCCATCGACGTCGATGGCACGCTTTTGCGCAGCGACAAGCGGCTGTCGCGGCGCAACATTGAGGCCATTGCCCGGGCGGTTGAACAGGGCGTGCGCATCGTGCTGGCCACGGCCCGGCCGCCACGCTCCATGCGCGAACTCTACGACATCCTCCAGCCCGATCCGCTTCAGATCAACTACAACGGCGCCCTGATCTTCGACCGCGCCAGTCGGGCCAATCTCTATCACCGCCCCCTCTCGCTGGACATGACGCGGCAGGTGGTCGAGTTCGCCCGGCAACTTGATCCCGAGGTGATCGTGAGCCTGGAGGTGCTGGACAAGTGGTACACCGATCGTGTGCATCTGTCGCTGCACACCGAGACATCCAGGAGTTTCGGGCCGGATATGGTGGCGCCGCTGGAGGAGATCTTGCGCACCGCGGTGACCAAGCTGATGCTCCTGGCGCCGCCGGCTCAACTGGTGCCCGTGCACGCCCAGATCCGCGCCGCCTTCGGCAGCGACCTGGCCATCGCCGTCAGCGACGAGCACCTGATTCAAATCACCCATCCGAGCGTGGACAAGGGCAACGCCCTGGCGCTATTGGCGGAGCACTACGGCCTGGCGCGGGAGCAGGTGATGGCGATCGGCGATGCGCCCAACGACCAGGGCATGCTGCGCTGGGCGGGCCTGGGGGTGGCGATGGACAACGCCTGGCCCTCCCTGCGCGACGCCGCCGACGTGGTCGTACCCTCCAATGACCAAGACGGTGTCGCCGCGGCGCTGGAGCGGTTTGTGTTGAAATGACACGCATTTCGAATTTTCGGATTTCGAATTTTCGGATTGGAAATAGCCGCTTGCGGCTTCGCGCAACCCTTCGGAATGCCCAAGCGTCAGATTGCTCATGCGCCCGCGCGAAGCCGCAAGCGGCTGGACAAATCTGCAATCCGAAATCCGAAATTCCAAATTCCCTCGGGAACCGTCGCAGGGTAAGATGCGTCCAACATACCGCCGCGTGGCGCTGCTGTTGGATCCATTCAAACTATCCTGGAGTTCGTGATGAAGACTATTCGTCTGGCGAATTGCATGGCAATGCTGGCTGCGGGATTGCTGGTCGGGGGGTCGGCGTTGGCACAAGCTCAAACGGCGACGGTGCAGATCACCGTGCCAGCGCCCCCACCCACCGCCCCCACCCCCGCAGCGCCCGCCGACACTGTCGCTGAGCCGGTGCGCAAGCCCAGCCAGCCCGGCCCGCTGCGCCTCTACCTGCTCGACGGCTCGATCATCACCGGCCAGATCGCCCTGGAGCAGTTCACCGTCCAGACCCAGTTCGGCACGCTCAAGGTGCCGGTCAAGTCGATCGTCAGCTTCACCCCCGGCCTGGACAGCCACCCCAACCTCGACAAGCAGATCAACGAGCTGATCGAGAAGCTCGGTTCGAGCGAGATTACCGAGCGTGAGGCGGCGCAGAAGGAATTGTCCAAGATGGGGCCGTCGATCCGCGGCGCGTTGCAGAAGTACACCAAGGACGACGACGCCGAGCGCCGCCTGCGCGTGCAGGCGCTGTTGGACGAGATGCAGGAGGCCGTCGCCGATGATGAGGGCCCCAAGGACGCCACGCTGATCGAGCAGGACAGCCTCGAGACGACCGAGTTCACCATGGTCGGCCGCATCCAGCCCACGCAGTTCCAGGTGACCAACACCTACGGCACGCTGACGATCAAGCTCAGCGACGTCCGCGTCGCGCGGCGTGACGGCGGCGAGAAGGAAGAGATCCGCAAGAGCTTCGACGTGCAGGGCATGAACCTCTTCATGACCAACTGGAAGGACCCGGGCATCCGCGTGGAGAAGGGCGACTCGGTGTCGGTGACCGCCGACGGCACGGTGACGCTGTCGCCCTGGGGCAGCCGGGCAATGTCCACGCCCGAAGGCGCCGCCAACTACGGCATGGCGCAGCCGGGCAACCTGCCCCTGGGCTGCCTGGTGGCACGCGTCGGCGACGGCCAACCCTTCAAGATCGGCTCCAAGTCCACTTTCACCGCCGACCGCGCCGGCAAACTCCAGTTCGGCATGGCCATGATGCCCGAGTACGCCAACAACCAGTTCCCCGGCAAGTACGACGTGAAAGTTCGCGTGGAACACAAGTAGCGCGTGCAACCCGTTTAGCGGGTGACGCGCAGCGTCGCCCGCTGGTTCGCCACCCCCACCCCCCGCACCTGGCGCAGCGTCGACAGCATGGCGGTCGTGTGACACTTTGGACTGCGGCGGTCGCGACGCCGCTTTGGCTTCATGCGGAGCACGTTGGCTTGTCGGCGGCTCTGCCGCGCGCCAAAGCGGCGTCGTTGCTTCCGGGGGCGCCGCACTCCTTAGTCGCACATGGTCCGCTGTGGTACATTCTCCACGCTGTCAGCACCGGAGATTCCACCATGAACGCCAGCCTTCTCTTCGATCACGATGTCTACACCATTCGCCGCAAGGTTCTGCGCCTATTTGGCGGCGCGTTTCACGTCTACGCCGCCGACGGCCAGCTCCTGCTCTACTGCACCATGAAGGCTTTCAAGCTCAAGGAAGACCTGCGCATTTACACCGATGAGAGCAAGAGCACCGAGATCCTGCGCATCGCCGCCCGCAAGATCCTCGACTTCTCCTCCGCCTACGACGTGTACGACTCGGCGTTGAATGAGAAGGTCGGCCTGCTCCGCCGCAAGGGCTTTAAGTCGATGCTGCGCGACGAGTGGGAAATCCTTGACGCTCGCGAGAAGCCCATCGGCCTGATCCAGGAAGACAGCACCGCCCTGGCGCTGCTTCGCCGCTTCGTCGAGTTCGCCAGCACGCTCCTGCCGCAGAAGTACCACGTGACGGTCGGCACGCAGATTGTGGCCACCATGAAGCAGAACTTCAATCCCTTTGTCTTCCGCCTGACGGTGGACCTGACGCCCGACACGCAAAGTGCCCTGGACCCCCGCCTGGCGGTGGCGGCGGGAATGCTGCTGGCGGCGGTGGAGGGCCGGCAGGGGTGAGCCGGTGGGGTGGCGCCGAGTCCGCCAGGCCCACCAATTCTGCGATGACGATGAGTGCGCGAACTTGTGGACGGCAAGCGCCCATGGCCAAACGATCGCTGACATTCCGGCTATTGCGCGCGATGGTGATCGTGTTGGCCATCAGCATTGCCGCGCTGCCGGCGTACATGCTGTGGCAACCGGGCCAGGTCGTCACCGATGGCCGGCACGATCGCGGGACCAACGGCATCTGGCTCAGCCATGCTTGGCTGGGCGACGGCACGAAGAAGATGGATCAAGCAAAATCAGGAATTGCAGATAGTTATGAATTAGGATCTTCCTTCGTGTCTTCGTGTTGATGTTCTTCCTGCCTCTTCTTGGTGTCCTTGGTGTCTTGGTGGTTAATCAAAGGTTTCTGTCGGCAACGCTCAGTTGGGTTTGGTTGTATCGGGGACCGCGCGCCGGGGGGCAGCCCCGCTTGAGCGGGGCCGTCAGCGCCTGGCGTGCGCGCCTAGAATGCCGGGTTGGCTGATCCGATTGCAATGGGGTCCGTGAGGGCCGCGTTGCTTACTTGGAGATGCCCATGGGGCAGTTGGTGACGCCCCCGAGTAGAATTTCCCCCCGAGCTAACCCAAGGGTTCCGCCGCGGCCGAGGGCATTGTGAGCCACGCGCGACGGGACCGCCAAGCGCCGGCGAAAAACCGGCAAGGAGTGCGGTATGCGTACGAGCCTGAAAACGCTGGTGATGATGGTGGCGATGCTGGGCCTGGTGGGCTATGCCCTGGCCGAGGAGCAAGCCGGGGAAGGCGACAAGCCCAAGGCCAGAGGCGGCGTGATGGGCGTGGTGCAGAGCGTGGACAGCACCGCCAAGACGATCGTGGTGACCGTCAAGGGCAAGGAAGGCGCTGCGGACACGCAGGTGACGGTGACCACGGACGAGAACACCAAGTTCAAGGTCAACGGCAAGGAAGGGACCCTGGCGGAGGTGCAGGCGGGGATGAAGGTCAAGGTCAGCCCCAAGGATGGCGTGGCCAAGATGGTGACGGCCAACAGCGGCGAACCCAAGAAGGACGGGGAAAAGAAGAAGGACAAGGCCGAGTGAGCTCGTGATCAGGCGGGCGGCGCTTTAGTGGGCTGCCCGGAATGAAAGAACTGCGCGAGCCGGTCGAGAGGCCGGCTCGCGGTTTGTTGGATGCTGAATCGCAAGTGGGGAAGTCGGATGCTAAGCCACAAGCGGCGTCACGGTTTGGCCGCTTGACGCATTTGTTTGGCCCAGTCGTTCTGCCCCAGGGCTTCGTAGACCACCGCCACATGCTCCTTGGTCTGGGGCAGCGGCAAGTTGACCAGGGAGCGGCACAGGAGGGTCAGCGCCTCCTGGTCGTTGCCGCGCAGATGCTCGATCCAACCCAGCGTATCCAGGAGATAGGGGTTGTTGGGCATCAGCGCCAGGGCGTCGCCGGCGACTTGCCGCGCTTCATTCAGCTTGTCGGGATGCTCCTGCGCCAGCAGGAACGCCAGGTCATTACTGGCCATCGAACGATAGGGGTTCTCATGCTTGGTCAACGGCTCAAGAGCCTTGATCGCCTCGTCGAAGCGCTTGGCGGCGTAGTGCACCTGCGCCAACAGGAAGAGCAGGTGATCGTTGTCGGGCTCGCGTTGGAGCAGTGCCTGATAGTGGCCTGCGGCGGCGTCGAACTCGCTGGCCAGCGCCTGCGCCGAGGCGGTGAGGGACTTGGTCAGGGCGCTGTCGGGAATGGCCTGGCGCGCCGCCGCCAGCGCCTGGTCGGTGGGCAGGTTGCGGTCCAGGAGCGACTCGGCGCGGAGGGCATGTGCCGGGATCAGTTCCGGCAGGCGCGTCAGGACTTCCTCGGCGATGGTCTGCGCCATGGCGGGCAGGCCGGCGCGTTGCGCCAAGACGCCCAGGGCGATCTGGCGGTAAGCGTCCTGCATGGGCAGCGCGGTGGCGTCGGGCAGGCGCGTGGTGGCCAGCAGGTCCTGGCGGAAGAACGCGCGGGCCGGCTCCGCCTTGTCCAAGGCGCGCTGGGCCTGGGCGACCTGGCCGTTGGCCATGGCCACCAGCCAGGCGATCAGGCCCTGGCGCTCCTGGATGCGGCTGGAGGCTGCGCCCGCCAGAGAGAGCTGGAGCAGGGGCGCCACGGGCAGGTCCTGCAAGGCGCTGTTGCCGCGCCACAGTTCAGTCGCCTGCTCGCGCTGACCCATGCGCACCAGGAGGACGATGCGTGCCACGCTGCGTTCGGGCGTGGCCGGTTCGAGGTTGGCCAGGGCGGTGAGCGTGTCCAGGGCCTGCTGCCAGTCGGCCTGGCGCACGATCTGGCGATAGCGCACCTTGAGCCAGGCGGCGCGGCTGTCGGCCGGCAACGCCATCTCGTCGATGCCCTGCGCGATCCAGCCGACGATCACGCCGGTTTCCTCCGCCAGGGGATTGCGGTCGAGCATCTCCTGGACGAGCGTGGGCACGGTGCGGCTGTTGCGTGCCAGTCGGGTGAAGCGTTGCTTGGCGGCCGCCGGTTCCTTGGCGCCCAGCTCCAGGTCCGCCAGCGTGATCTGTGCCGAGGCATACTGGGGCGACAGCAGGGTGATGGCTTCGAGCCAGCGCCGCGCCATTTCGGCCTGGCCCATGCGCCAATAGATGCGCCCCATGGCCAGCATGGCCTCGGAGGGCAAGGTCATGCCCTGGTCGTGCAACTGGTGATAGAGCGCCAGTGCCGGGGCAAACAATCCCAGGCGCAGGTTCATGTCCGCCAGTTCGGAAAAGGCCGCCACCTTGGCCTGCGTGCCCAGTTCCGCCGCCTGCTGGTACGCCTGCTGGGCGTTGGGAAAGTCCAGGGACGCCTCATAGGCCCGGCCCAACTCCAGGCGCAGGGCCAGGAAATCCGGCGCCAGCTTGATCGCCAGGTTGAAGACCGCCGCGGCTTCCACCGGGCGATCACCTTTCATCAGCACCTGGCCGCGCCATTGCAGCAGCGTGGCGTTGTCCGGCTCCTGCTCGGCCCACTGGTCCAGCAGGGTCAGGGCCGCATTGGTGCCCAGGTAGACGGCGTATCGGCGGAGCAGGTCCTGGCGGATGCGCTGCTTGTCGGGGCCCACATTCAGCGCCAGCCGCTCAAGCGTCTCGTAGGCCTGCTTGCCGCGGCCCATGCCCACCAGGCCGTCCACCTGACGCAGCATCGCTTCCTCGGTGCGCAGCCCCGCCTTGATCATGTCGTCGTAGACGTAGACCGCCGCCGCCGGCTGGTCGGTGGCGCGGTAGATCCGCGCGATCTCGTCGGCGATCTCCAGCGCCGAGGGGTCGCCGTCGCCCAGCAGCTTGCGGTAAAGAGGAATGAGCTTGACGGCGGCTGCCTCGGGCTGGCCCATGGTCATGAGCATCGACGCCATGGTGGCCCGCGCCAGGCGCGGATTAAGCGCCTCGAGCGACTCGAACATCGCCGACCCGCCGCGCACGTCCTGCTGATCCAGGTAGAACCGCGCCATGGCGTTGTAGACCTGGGGATTGTTGGGCTCCAGGTGAATCAGCGCCAGCAGTTGGGTTCGTGCCGAGTTAAGGTCGCCCTCGCGTTGCGCCAGGCGCGCCAGCATGATGCGCAGCAGAGGGTCGGCCTGGCCGCCCAGCACGCCCTGGTAGGCGATGCGCCGCGCTTCATTGGGCTGGCCCGAGAGCAGCTTGATCTGCGCCGCCAGCACCGGCTGCTCATCAGGATCAACGGCGGCGGGATCGACCCGCGCCAGGTATTGCTCGGCGCGCTCGGGCCGTTCGATGGCGGCGGCGATGCGCCAGCCCAGCGCCAGGGCGTCATTGGAGGTGGGCGCCAAGCCAAGCGCCTCATCGACCTGCTCCAGGGCCTGGTCGCCGAAGGCCGTGGCCGCCAGCGCCTGGGCCAGGAGCAGGTGGGCCTCGATGTCGTTGGGGTTAGCGCGGACCACCGCCTCGGCCAGGGGCAGGGCGCGCTCCGCCTGGGCGGTCTGGAGATAGAGGCGGGCGAGCATGGCGTCGACGGACGGGGCCTCGGGCGCCTGCTGACGCGCCGACTCGAGTACGGCGCGGGCCTGGTTGAGGTTGTTGTGCATCACGTCGATCTGCGCCAGGCGCAGGTAGTGCTCGAGCCGGCCGGGCTGTCGCTCCAGGAGCGTGGCGGCGGCGGCGCGGGCCTGGTCGAGCTGGCCGACAAAGACGTAGCCGTCGGCCATCAGCGCCAACTGGGCGTCGTTGGGGCGGGGCATGATGGCGGCGCGGTCCAGCAGGTCGCTGGCTCTGCCGCGCTGCCCCACCGCCATGTAGTAGTGCAGCGCCACGCGCAGGGCGTCGGCGTCCGCCAGGTGGTGCTCGATGTACTCCTCGACATACGCCAGCCCCGCCTGGAGCTGGCCTTCCTCCGCCAGCATGATCAGCAGGGCGTGTGTGGCCATGGGTTGGCCGGCCTCATAGCGTGTGGCGTCCGCCAGCGCGGTTCGCGCCAGCTTGCGATCACCGCTGTGCATCAGCGTCAGGCCGTAGAGCGCCTTGGCCGAGGGCGACCCGGGCGAGTCGGTCAGCAGCTTCTCCAGGATGGCCAGGGTTTCCTGGTGCTTGCCGCGGCTGTAGAGGTTGAAGGCCACGTTGTAGCGTGCCGCCATGTTGCCCGGCGCCGCCGCCAGCACCGCATCGAGCAGTACCTGGGCCTTGTCCCATTGATCCTGCGCCTGATACAGGCGGGCGCCGGTGTTCTTCCACTGGGAATTCTCCTGCTGCTCCTTGATGACGGCGTATTGAATTTTCCACGCCAGGGCGGCGCGTTGGTCCAGGGCGCGGGCCCACTTGGGCGTGGCGAGCAGGGCGTCGACGAGTTTCTCGGCGGTGTCGGCCGACAGTTGCGGGGCGCTGACGAAAGACTGCGCCAGCTCGAAGAGAGCATCCCAGCGTCCCAGGCGCACCAGCAGGGGCGCCGCCATGGCCACGGCCTTGTCGTGATAGGGCTGGGCTACCAGCGCCAAAGTCAGTTCACGGCTGGCTTCGTCGAGCAGGGCGTCGCTTTCCTTGCGCAGCTTCAGGGCCTGGGTGTCGTTGCGAATGGCGCGGGTGGTGCCCGCCAGCATGGCATCGCGCAGCTCGCCTTGCCGCTTGCCCAATTCCCTTTCCACGCGCAGCGAATCGAACGCCGCCAGCCGCGCCATGTAATAGTGTCCATCCGCCTTGGAGCCCTGGGCGATGAACCAGCGGGCTTGTTCGCGGCCGGCGCTGATCAGGTCCACGTACTGCTGCCCCAGTCCCTTGTCGGTGACAAAATCCGAGCGGTCCAGCCAGCTTCGCAGTTGTGCCCAGGTCCACTCCAATTGGGCCTCGCGCCCGTCCAGGTCGTCGGGATGGGCCTTGCGCAGGTGGTCGATCACCTGGCGCGCTTCTTCCAGCCGGCCAAGACCCAACTGCGCCATGGCGGTGATGCGCAGGGCCCGGGCGTCGTCGGGGTTGGCAGCCAGCACGCGCGCGGCGATCTCGATGGCCAGTTCGGGCTGGTTGTTGGTCTGCGCGATGTGGGCGCGCTCCAGTTCGTGCTCGGTCGAAGCCTGTCCGCACCCGCCGATCCACGTCGCCAGACAGAGCAAGACGACCACCCGAAACGGTTGTTGGGTCGATTGACGTATCATGATTTACCAGTGTATCGGGTCAATGCCCGGCCCCATCCAGCGCGGGAAACCGCCTGCGCAGGTTTACCCTATTTAACATTGCGGCCCGGCGCGGTCTTCGTGTTACTCATGGATTTCCGCGGCAAGACCACCCAAGCCGCACTCTAACTATTGCCGATACAGATGGTTAAGGTGTCCACAAAAATCCTGAAGCTAAAGGGTGCTCACCACTTGGAATTTCGCTATCCCATGGTATCCTAGTGGCATAGCTGTCCAGGGAGAACCTTGGGGATACGGGGCTTGGGCAGCACGGGTTCGGGGCGAAGTGAGGTTGTGGGACCACTTCAACATGGGCTTACCGTCGCAGGCGCGACGGAATGGATGGGATGGGAAACATGAAAACGTACTTGCGCAAAATGGGGATCGCTGTCGCGGCTCTGGGCCTGTTCATCGGTGCGGCGCCGGCGCTGGCGGGTGTCTGGGGAACCAGCGCTTTGTCCGAGTTGACCAGCTACCGCTCGGTCAGCAGTGGCTACGTCAAGGAGAGCAGCCCCACCAGCACGACGTGGGACAGCTTCCGCCTCGAGTGGGTCGTTACCCAGCAGGTGGACGGATCGTGGAAGTATGTCTACACCTTTAAGAACATGCCCTACAACTGCATCTACACCTGGCTGGAAGTCACCGAGGGCGTGACCTACTGCGAACTGGATGTCAACGGCTACATCAAAGGCCCCCAGTGGACGACCGGCTACGGCGCAACCGGCTGGCCTACGGTCAGCGGCAGCAAGGTGCCCCTCTACGGTGTGAAGGTTGACGCCGATAACTTCGTCAACGGCAAGCTCACCATCGTCACCGATCGCGCCCCGGTGTACGGCAACTTCTTCTCAACCAATGGCAGCAAGTCGGTGTACAACGCCGGCTTCCTCACCTGGAACGGGTCGGAGTTCACCAGCACCAACAAGAACTACTTCATCGTTCGCCCTGACGGCACCACCCCGCCGCCGCCCGACCAGCCCTCGGGCATCCCCGAGCCGGTGACCGCGACGCTGAGCCTCCTGGGCTTGGGCGCCTTGGCGACGATGACGCAGCGCCGCCCCGTGCGGTAAGTCGGCCTGACCCTATGACCAAGCCGGGGCAGAGCGAGCCGCCGAGGGCTCACGCTGCCCCGGTTTTTTGCGCGCCGACGCTTGGCGCCCAGTAAACCTTTCCCCCGCACACGCCGATCCTATTATCGGATGCAAAAAAAACTGTATCGAGACCCTCCGCTTGGGTTGTCTTTCTGGCCAGGCGCGGTAAGGTTCGTTCACGCTCATACGGTTAAGCGTCGTTTTGGCCCTGGAGGGGTCACGTCCAATGGGATTGCCATCGCCTGGGAAGATGGCGGAAACGGAACGACATGATGAACCGCACACGCGTGGCGACCACTATGACTTTCGCTCTGCTGGGCCTGCTCATCGCCGCCAGCCCGGCGACCGCAGGCGTCTGGGGAACCAGCGCCCTGTCCGAACTCACCGGCTCACGCTCGGTCAGCAGCAATCAACTGGTCAAGCAAGGCGGCGGGTCGAAGTGGAACAACTTCACGATTTCCTGGAATGTCACGCAAAACCTCAATGGCTCTTGGACCTATGTTTACACCTACACCGGCGCCCCCCCGGATATCTCTCACACCTGGATGGAAGTGACCGCCGGGGTGGTCCAGAGCGAACTGACGGTCAATAACACCGTCGTGGGACCCTACACCTACGCGGGCACCAACGGGGGTTCGGATCCTTATTGGCCAACGGTCAACGGCAGCAAGGTCCCCATCTATGCCTTCAAGATGGACAACGAAATCGGCATCAACGGCACCTACACCATCACCACAGAGCGCTCCCCGGTTTACGGCAACTTCTTCTCCACCGGCGGCGGCAAGTCGGTCTACAACAAGGGCTTCCTCTCCTGGAACGGCTCGGAATTCACCGAAACCAACAAGAACTTTTTCATCGTTCGCCCCGACGGCACCACCCCGCCGCCGCCCGACCAGCCCTCGGGCATTCCCGAGCCGGTGACCGCCACGCTGAGTCTCCTGGGCTTAGGCGCCCTGGCGACGATGACCCAGCGCCGCCCCGTGCGATAAACCCGATCAACCCAAGGCGGCGCGAGTCCAAAGCGACTCGCTTTGCCTTGGCTTGGGGCCAATATCGCGCGCCATAGTTCGCCATGTCAAGCCGGGGCAGAGCGACCCGCTCTGGGCTCGCGCCGCCCCGGGTTCCCGGCAATACCCCTACCCCACCTTCTCCGCCAGGAACGCCCCCACCTTATCCAGCGCGATGCGCTCCCCCTGCTTGAGCGTGTCGCGGTCGCGCACCGTCACCGTGCCGGCGGTCAGCGTGTCGCCGTCGATGGTGAAGCAGTACGGCGTGCCCGCCTCGTCCATGCGCGCGTAGCGCTTGCCGATCGAGCTCTTGGGGTCGTACTCGATGTTCCACTTCTGCCGCAGCTCCAAGTAGAGCTTGTGGGCGACTTCGGGCATGCCCTCTTTGTTGACCAGCGGAAACACGCCGGCCTTGATCGGCGCCATGCGCGGGTCGAACTTCATGAACACGCCGCTGGGCCGGCCGGGGTCGGCCGTGTACGCCTCGCACAACAGCGCCAGCGTGCCGCGGTCGGCGCCGGCCGAGGGCTCAATCACGTGCGGGAAATACTTGGAGCGTTCGGCGATCTCTTCTTTGCTTGCCCCCTGGGCCTGCATCTGGACCTGTAACTCCTGGTCGAAGTACTTGAGCTTGTCGCCCAGGCCACTGTGCCGGGCATGCTGCCGCAGATCAAAATCGGTGCGATGCGCCACGCCCTCGAGCTCGCCAAAGCCGGGGGCGGTGAAGGGGAAGCGATACTCGATATCACACGTGCCGGCCCCGTCCTTGGCGTAGTGGGCCAGCTCGTCCTTGTCATGCTCGCGAAGCTGGAGGTTGTCCCCCGCCAGGCCGATGGACTTCCACCAGGCAAAGCGAGCATCGCGCCAGTAGCGGTACCACTCGTTCGCCGTCTCGGGCCGAATGAAGAACTCGATCTCCATCTGCTCGAACTCGCGGCTGCGGAAAGTAAAGTTACGCGGCGTAACTTCATTGCGGAAGGCTTTGCCAACCTGCGCAATTCCAAAGGGAACCTTTACCCGCGACGTATCCACTACGTTCTTAAAATTGCAGAAAATGCCCTGCGCTGTTTCAGGCCGCAGGTATGCCCGGTTCTCATCATCTCGCACCGCCCCGATGTAACTCTCGAACATCAAGTTGAATTGCCGTGGCTCCGTGAGCGAACCGGCCTTATCGTTGAAAGGGGACGGGATGGCGGCAGCATTTTCCGTGGCATACGCGATCGAGATCGGAAGTAAGTAACCAAGCAACTCATTGCCTGCTTTGTCGACCAAATGCATTCGTACCGATTCAGATATTGGATTCTCACCGGGGTAGCCGTCATAGGCGCTATATGTCGTCGTCCCTAGTTGAACCTTCAAGGCCCCGACCTTCGTGCCTGGATTGAAAAAATGATTTGCTTGGCAGACCTCAGAGAACGTGCCAACATAAGTCTTTATGAGTTTCCATTCGTCAGTAAGGAAACCCGAGTTTCCTTTTGCGACAAGGTTCGCCAGAGCAACCGGTTCAGCCTTTAGTTTCATTGTGATGAACAGGCCATAGAAATGATCGGCCCGAAATCTCTGCTTCGTCTCTTTGTCGTCGATCATCGGATCATTGAACCCACCCACATGTCCACTCGCCACCCATACCTTAGGGTTCATGATGATCGTGCAATCCACGCCCACCATGTCGATGATGTCGCCGTGCGGGCCCGCCGGCGGGCACTTGACGATGTCGTGCCACCAGGCGTCCTTGAGGTTGCGTTTGAGCTCGGCGCCCAGCGGGCCGTAGTCCCAGAAGCCGTTGATCCCGCCGTAGATTTCCGAGCTCTGCCAGATAAAGCCGCGGCGGCGGCACAGGGCGACAATGTCGTCCATCGACTTGCTCTTGGGACTGGCGGCGGGACTCTCAGACATACCGGTTCCTTTCCTGCGTGGAAACGCGGCATCTTAGCACGACGACGAAGTCATCGGTAGCCCAAGCACCAGCGGTGCGGGCGAATGGGAAGTCGGCGCAAGTGCGCCCGCACCGTTGGTGCCTGGGCTAACAAGGATGATCAATGACCCGCGATCTGTTCCTCGATCCACCGCGCCGCCTGATCCGGCGTGCGCTTGTCGTCGCCGCGGTCCACCTGGTAGTTAGCGCGGCGCATCGTGTCGTCGTTGATGCTGCCCAGCAGCGGCTTCAAGGCGTCGAGGAAGCCGGGCGCCGTCGCGGCCTTGGGCGAGACCAGCAGGATCGCGTCGTAGGGCGGGATCGCCTGGTGCGGGTCCTCCAGCACCAGCAGATCCATCGCGGCGATGCGGCCATCGCTGGAAAACGCGCTGATCACGTCCACCTCGCCGCGGTGCACCGCCTGGTACATCAGCGTCGATTGGAACTTGCGCTGCTGCGTGAACTGAAGGTGATACGCATTGCGGATGGCCTTCCACTCGGGGCGGTCGAAGAACTCGTAGTCGCCGCCGATGGAAAGCTCCGAGGCGTGCGCCGCCAGGTCGGCGATGGTCCTGATGCCCAGTTCCTGGGCCTGTGAGCGTTTCATCGCCAGGCAGTAGGCATTCTCGAAGCCCAGCTTGCCCAGGCACTCGATGCCATGCTCGGCCTTGAGCCAGCGCGTCACCTCCGCCAGCACGGTATCGGCGTCGGCGACGTCCGTACGGCCCATTTGCACAGCCCAGATCGTGCCCGAGTAATCCACGTAGCAGTCGATCTGGTTGTAACGCAGCTTGGTGAAGGCGATGGTCGAGCCCAACCCCTCCTGCTTGGCGGCGGAGAAGCCGGCCTCGTTGAGCCGATCACGAATCAAGGACGCAAGAATGAACTGCTCGTCGAAGGTCTTGGCGCCGACCAGGTGATCGGGCTTAGGGATCACCAGCGGCGCCAGACCCCCGCCGACGACCAGCATCAGGCCCAGGCCCGCCACGATGCCGCGCGCGACCGAGCGCTTCTCCGCGGCGCTTTGCAGCGCGGCGATCAGCGCATCGAGCACGATCGCCAGCACCGCCGCGGCCACGCAACCCAGCAGCACCGCGCCCCAGTTCTGCAACTGAAGGCCGGTGAAAATGAAGTCGCCCAGGCTGGTCTGCCCCACCGGCGTCGAAAGCGTGGCGATGCCCACCACCCAAACGGTGGCGGTGCGAATGCCGGCGATGATCACCGGCGCCGCCAGTGGCAACTGCACCCGCCGCAGGATCTGCCCCGGCGTCATGCCCATGCCCCGCGCCGCTTCGATCAGCGCCGGGTCCACGCCCAGGATGCCCGTCACCGTGTTACGCATCACCGGCAGAATGCTGTAGAGCGTCAGCGCCACAATGGCAGTGATGAAAGAGATGCCCTGGATGCGGCCGATGGCGCCGCTTTGGGCGATGAGCGTCGAGAGACCCAGGAGCAGTGCATAGACCAGCGCCAGCAAGGCGATGCTGGGCACCGTCTGCATGATGCTGGCCGAGGTCAGCAACGGCCAGCGCAGCGAGACGCGGCGCGTCGCAAGAATCGCCAGCAGCAGACTGATCACGATCCCCAACACCAGCGACACCACCGAGATGAGCATGTGCTGCGACAGGTTGTACGGCAATTGGTGCAGGCTGCCGACGAATTGCTGATAGATCGCATTCATGAGGTGGCGCCCTCCTCCATCAGCGCCTCGAGGCGCTGCGCCTGTTTGCGCGGCGTGCTCATCAGGGCGTCAACAAACGCATTAGCCGGGGCCGTGAGCAACTCGTGCGGCGTGCCCAGTTGCACGATGCTGCCGCGCTCCATCACCGCGATGCGGTCGGCCATCAAAAGCGCCTCGGTCATGTCGTGCGTGACCATGATGGAGGTGAGGCCCAGTTTCTGATGGATCTTGCGATACTCATCCTGGAGCACATCGCGGGTGAGTGGGTCCAGGGCGCCGAAGGGTTCATCCATGAGCATGATGCGTGGCCGGACCGCCAGGGCCCGCGCCAGGCCGACGCGCTGCCGCTGCCCGCCGGACAAGCCGCGTGGCCGGCGCCGGCGATACTCCGCCGGCGGCATGTTCACCATCTCCAGCAGTTCATCGACGCGGCGGTCGACGTCGGCCTTCTTCCACCGCGCCAGGCCCGGGCCGATCGCCACGTTCTGCCCCACCGTCATGTGGGGAAAGAGCCCGATGTTCTGGAAGACGTAGCCGATGGACCGGCGAAGCGGCACCGGGTCGCCCTCGAGCACCGGCTGGCCGTCCACCGCGATCGTGCCGGCGCTTGGCTCGATGAGGCGGTTGATCATCTTGAGCGTGGTGGTCTTGCCGCAACCGGACTCGCCCAGCAGCACGACAAGCTGCCCCTGCTCGACTTCGAGGGACAGGTCGCGCACCGCCCAGGTCTTGCCCTGGTCATAACTCTTGCCGACTTGGGAGAGGCGAATCATGTGGCGCGGTGCTCCGTATGGTGCCGGCGAACGATGACAACGAAATACCGGCAGGCTTTCTTCGAGCCGCGACGTGGCGCAAACTCATGACGGACTAATGATCCCCAGTGTGCAGATGATGCCGGGCGTGTCAACTTTCAAGTCAGCAAGAGGAGTTGTAACACGGATGAACACGGACAAAGAAGAGGAAACAGGGATGGACATGATCTCGGTCTTGCTTTTCTTTGCAAATCCTGTCCATCATGTCCATCACTGTTCCTTCCCTCCGCTTCTTATCCGTGTTCATCCCTGTTACCTCTTCTATGCTTTGCCTACGCATTGGTCGCATTGGCCAAAGAGCCACAGTTCGTGCGAGTCGATCTTGAAGCCGCGCAGCGCCGGCGAATGCACCGTGCTGATACCGCAGCCGGGCACATCGAACACGCGGTCACAGGTGCGGCAGCGAAAGTGATGGTGATGCGACAGGCCCGCCAGCTCATAGCGCGTCGGCTCGCCGGGCACCTCCACCGGTTCGAGCCGCGCTTCATCGACCATCGCCTTGATGGCGCGATAGACGGTGGCGATGCCCAGCGAAGGCGCGTGCACCTGCGCCGCCTCCAGCGCCTCCTGCGGCGACAGCGGCCGGCCGGCGTCCTCAAACCCGCGGCGAATCGCCTGTCTCTGCTGAGTGTCGCGTATGGTGGCCATGATCGGTCTATTTTAGCGCATCGCTCACAACAGCGACACCGGGTCCACGTCCACCGCCGTGTGCGCATCAGACCGCACCAGTCCGGCGTTGCGCAGCGAGGTGAGCAGTTGCTGGATCAGGCCGGCACGCGGCGCGATCAGCTCGATCTGAAGGCGATGGAAGCCGGCGATGCGGCTGATGGGGCAGGGCATCGGGCCGCGCAGGCGCACTGCGTTGTCCAGTCGCGCGTTGTGTTGGGCGAGGTGGTCCGCCAGTTTGCGGGCCTCTTCCATGGCCTTCAAGTGGTCCTCGTTGCGGATGACCAGCCGCGCCATGCGGGTGATCGGCGGCAGGCCGACGTCGCGGCGCAGAGCGATCTCGCGCTGGGCAAAGCCCAGGTAATCGTGCTTGCTCGCCAGCACGATGGCAGGATCGGTCGGGGCGAAGCTCTGCACGATGACCAGGCCTAGCGCGCTGCCGGTCTCGCCGCCGCGGCCGGCGCGCCCGGCGACCTGGGCGATGAGCTGGAACGTCCGCTCGCTGGCGCGGAAGTCGGGCATGTTCAGGCTCGTATCGCCGCTGATCACGCCCACCAGCGCCACGTTGGGAAAGTCCAGGCCCTTGGCGATCATCTGCGTGCCGATGAGCACGTCGATCTCGCCGGCGCGGAAGTGGTCCAGCACGGTGTGGTAATCGCGTGCCGAGCGCATGGTGTCGGAGTCCATGCGTGCCAGTCGCGCCTGGGGAATTTTGCGGGCGATCTCTTCTTCGACACGTTGGGTGCCCAGGCCGAACACGGTGACGCGCCGTCCGCAGGTCGGGCACTGCACGGGCAGCATCTGTTCCGAGAGGCAGTGATGGCATCGCACCATGCCGCCGGCGGGCAGCGACTGGTCCTTGTGATACACCATCGTCGCGTCGCAGTGGTCGCACTCCATCATCCAGCCGCAGCGGTGATCGGGACAGGCGATGTAGTTGGCGTAGCCGCGGCGGTTAAGCAGCAGGATGGCCTGGCGGCCGTTCTCGATGGCGCGGCGGAGTTCGGTTTCGAGCTTGAGCGACAGGAGGTGCACGCCCGCCGAGCCGGTCATCTGGTAGCGCTTGCGCCGCTCGTCGCGCAGGTCCACCAGTTGCACGGTGGGAAGCGTGAGGCCCGGGGCGCGGTCGGGCAGGTGGTGGTAGTAAAATTTCGGATTTCGGATTTCGGATTTCGGATTTGCGGCCGCTTCCGGTTTAGCATCCGGTACGGCGTTGTAGTAGCTCTCCAATGAAGGCGTGGCGGACCCCAGCAGCACCGGGATGTTGAGCAGTTGCGCCCGCTTGATCGCCACGTCGCGCGCGTGGTAGCGCGGCAACTGGTCCTGCTTGTAGCTCGACTCGTGCTCCTCATCGACGATGATGACGCCGGCGTGAATGTCGGGCACGGGGGCGAAGATGGCCGAGCGGGCGCCGACGATGATGCGCGCCTGGCCGTGACGGATGCGCCGCCACTGGTCGTGGCGCTGCGAGGCCGTCAGGCCCGAGTGCAGCACCGCCACGCCCGCCGAGGAAAAGCGCAGCATGAAGCGGGCGACGGTCTGCGGCGTGAGGGAGATTTCGGGAACGAGGATGATGGCGGCGGGGGAGAATTTCGGATTTCGGATTTCGGATTTCGGATTTCTGATGTGTTCAGCCGCTTGCGGCTTAGCATCCCCATTTCCATTTAACAGGTGCTCGATCACGCGCAAGTACACCTCGGTCTTGCCGCTGCCGGTTACGCCGTGGATCAGGTGGACCGAGAAGCCGCCGCCGACCGATTGGGCGATACGCTCGACCGCCTGCTTCTGCCCGGCGTTGAGCGTGACGGGTGGCGGCGCTGGCACCTGCTTCGCCTGTTCCTCTAGTAGCGACGCGGCGCGAATCGCCGACTCGTGCCGGGTTACCAGCACGCCCTTTTCGATCAGTTGTTTCACCGGGGAAATGGTGCGCGCCCCGGCTTCGTCCGCCAAGTCACGCATGGGGGTCCAGGGCTGACCTTGCGCCGCCAACGCCTGCGCGGTGGCGATGACGGTGCGCTGGAGCGGAGACAATTTCGGATGTCGGATTGCGGATTTCGGATTTGACTCATCCTTGGCACTTCGTACTTCGCACTTCGCACTTTTCTCCTCTGCCAGGCCCACCAGGGTCTGCATGATCTCGCCCGTGCCGTGCTTGACCGCCGCGGGGAGCATGCTGGCGAAGACCATGCCGATGGGCGAGCAGTAGTAGCCCGCCATCCAGCGGGCCAGTTCGATCAGGTCGGGCGTGAGCGACACCGCTTGCGCATCGCGGCTCAGGATCGCCTTGATGCGTGTCTGCTGCGTCGAGTCGCGCAGGCGCACCACGTACCCCGTTACCGGCTTGTTGCCCCGGCCCAACGGCACCAGCACGCGGTCGCCGACGGCCAGGTCCGCCAACTGCCGCGGCACGGCATAAGTCAGCCCCGCCGCCGAATCGATCGACTGCTCCAGCGCCACGTCGGCATAGCCGGCGATCGCGCCTGGGTCGGTCATCTCGAACAGCTCCGCCATGGCCGCATGATACGACGGATGGAAATTCGTCATTCGCCACTGAGGCATCGCGCTTAGAATGCAGGCGTACTTCCCGGTCAAACATGGGGACGCGGCATGAGTGAGGACAGTAAAGGCGCCGCGGTGGCGGTGACCGGCAAGGGCGAAAGCTGGGAGCCCCTGCCCCCGATCGACCTGCGGCAACTGCTGCGCATGACCGACGACACCGGGCTGATGCAGCACGCGGTGCACGCCACGCCGGATTCGCGGCACGGCTATTGCATTGACGACAATGCGCGCGGCCTGATTGCCGCGCTCTACTACGCGCAGTTGCGCGGCTACGACGAGCGCGTCGTTCCACTACAGCGCTACCTCCAGTTCCTGGTCTACGCCTTCAATGAAGAGACGCGGCGTTTCCGCAACTTCATGGGCTACGACCGCCGCTGGCTCGAGGACGTGGGCAGTGCCGACAGTCAGGGCCGCACCATCTGGGCGCTGGGGCTGGCGGTGTCGCTGGCGCCGAACAAGACTGTCCGCAGCCTGGCGCGTGAGTTGATGCACAAGGCCCTGCCGGGCGTGGAACAGTTGGCGCCGTTGCGGGCGCGATGTTTTGCCCTGCTGGGGCTCGACGCCTTTCTCAAGGCTGAACCCCACGACGCGTACGCCCGAAAGCTGCGCGACCATCTGGCCAACTGGCTCTACGAGACGTTCAAGGAGCGCGCCGGCGACAACTGGCCATGGTGGGAAGACACCGTCACCTACGACAACGCCAAGGTGCCTCACGCGCTATTGGTCTGCGGGCAGGCGATGGCCCGGCAGGACATGATCGACGCGGCCTTGCGCGCCCTGCGCTGGCTGCTGGTGGTCCAGACCGCGCCGCAGGGACACCTGTCCATCATCGGCAACCACGGCTGGCTGCGCCGCGACGGCCAACGTGCGCAGTTCGATCAGCAGCCGATCGAAGCCTGGGCCCTGGTCGAAGGCTGCCTGGCGGCGGCGAAGGTCAGCGCTGAAGCCGACTGGGTCGATCACGCCTGGCGCTGCTTCGCCTGGTTCCGCGGCCGCAACGACCTGGGCATCTCCCTCTATCACGAGGAGACCGGCGGGTGTCAGGACGGCCTCCAGGCCGACGGCGCCAACGTCAACCAGGGCGCTGAGTCGGTGCTGGCGTATTTGCTGTCGGTGCTGGAGTTGCATCGGTATCGCGAGGACCGCGCCGGGCGCATCGCCATCGACCCGCCCCCGCGGACGCTGGGCTATGCGATCATCGGCGCCAGTGGTTTCGCCGATTTCTGCCTCAAGCAATATGGCGGGCTGGATCGGCTGGAGCCGGTGGCGGTATGGAGCCGGACGGTCGAGCATGCCCGCGGTTTTGCCGATCGCTGGAAGCTGCGCGCTTGCGCGCAACTCGACGACATGCTCGAGGATCCGCAAGTGCAGTTGGTGCACGTGGCCACGACGCCGGCGACGCACGCAAACCTGGCGCTCGAAGCGCTGCGGCGGGGCAAGCACGTGCTGGTGGAAAAGCCGCTGGCGACCAGCGTGGTGGACGCCCAGGAAATGATCCAGGCCGCCAAGCAGCGCGATCGCACGCTATCGGTGCACTTCGTGATGCGCTACGGGCCGCTGGCGGAGGCGATGAAGAAGATCGTGGGGCAGGGGGCGCTGGGGGCGCCGCTGCGGGGCATGGTGACCAACTGCGCCGGCGACGCGGGATTGCCCGCGGACCACTGGTTCTGGGACATCAAGCAGAGCGGCGGCATCTTCATCGAGCATGGCGTGCACTTTTTTGATCTGCTGCGGAGCTGGCTGGGCGAAGGGCAGGTGATTTATGCCCATCGGCAACGCCGGCCCGGCGGGGGAGATCGGCCGACGTCCCATGATCCGGAGTTGCAGGCATCCAACGGTCGGGTCGTCGATCAGGTGACCTGCGACGTGGCCTACGGCCCGCAGACCAGCGTGAGCTTCTATCACGGCTTTCATCAGTCGCCGCACATGGATCGGCAGGATGTGCGGCTGATATTCGAACGCGGCGAGGTGGTGCTGGAGGGCTGGATCGCGCGGAAGATCAGGGTGCGGGCCGTCCTGGATGAGGAGCAGATCGATGCGGTGGCCGCTGCGCTGCCGCAGGCGCCGGCGCCCAAAGTGCAGACGTTGCGTGAACTGCGCGGCGGGGATGCGGTCGCGCAGCGGCGCTGGCGGCGCGAGCCGGTGTCACGCGAGGTGCTCATCACCTGGGAGAGCGACGCGGATGCGAGTGCCGTCTACGGTCAGGCGGTCCGCGCTTTCATGGCGGACATGCTCGCGGGCATCGTGGACCACCAGCATCACCCCCGCGTCACTGCCAGAGACGGCCTGACGGCACTGGAACTGGCCACCGAGGCGGCACGCATGGCGCGGGAGCTGACAAGATAGGGAGCCACAGATGAACACAGATGGACACAGATGGGAAAAGCAGAAAAGCAGGAAACACAGAAAGCGCAGAAAAAGTGCGAGAGTCCCAGTGCGCGTGCTCTGATTTTCCGTGTTTGTTTTCTGGCTTTTCTGATTTTCTGCGTTTCTTATCTGTGTTCATCTGTGGCTAATCAAAGGGTCGCCATGAGCAGCAAATCCATCGGATACGCGCTAATCGGCGCCGGCGCCTTCGGACAGTTCTGCGTCGAGCAGTACCGGGCCATGAGTTCGCTGCGGCTGGTGGCGCTGGCGGATGTGAACCGTGACGCGGCGGAGGCGGCGGCGGCGAAGCTGGGCGTGCCGGCGGCGGCGAGTGTCGCCGCGGTGCTGGCGGATCCGGCGGTGGACCTGGTGCACATCGCCACCCCGCCGACGACCCATCGCCAACTGGTGCTCCAGGCCCTCGCCGCGGGCAAGCATGTGCTGTGCGAAAAGCCGTTGGCGACCACGCTCGACGATGCCCGGGCCATGATCGATGCGGCGCACCAGGCGCAGCGCGTGCTGGCAGTGAACCTGATCATGCGCTACGACCCATTGTGCGAGGTCATGAATTGCATCGTGGAGGAAAAGATGCTGGGCCTGCCGCTGCACGGCTTCTTCGAGAACTACGCCAAGGACGAGCCGCTGCCGCCGCAGCACTGGTTCTGGGATCGCGGTAAATCCGGCGGCATTTTCATCGAGCACGCGGTGCACTTTTTCGACCTGTTCAACTGGTGGCTGGGCGAAGGGTCGGTGGTGGCGGCGCAGCAGGTGCATCGGCCGGGCAACGCGGCGCTGATCGAGCAGGTACATTGCACGGCGCGGTATCCCCAGGCCGGCGGGGCGCTGGTCAATTTCTATCACGGCTTCACGCAGGCGACGCGCATGGATCGCCAGGAGATGCGCCTGCTCTTTGAGCGCGGCACGGTGCGGCTCTTTGAGTGGGTGCCCACCGCCATCGAGATCGATTGCCTGGCGGAGGAGGCGGTGCTGGATCGCCTGCGGACGCTGTTGCCGCATGGACAGGTCGAGACCCTCGCGACGTATCAGGGGGGCCAGCGCCAAGTCGCCAGCCGGCACAAGTGCTACACGGTGGACGGTCGCTATCGCTTGACCGCGGATGCGGGCATGGATAAACCAGCGTTGTACGGCCACGTGCTGCGTTCGCTGTTGCAGGATCAGCTTGACGCGATCGGCAATTCGGGGCACCAGCGGCGGATCACGGAACGCAATGGATATGCGTCGCTGGCGACGGCGGTGGCGGCGCAACGCCTGGCAGACGACAATGAGGCGTAGCGGCGCCTTGCCCTACGAAGCGCCGCGGCTTGCCGCGTCCACGGCGGTGGCGCCAAGCGCCATGAACGCGGCAAGCCGCGGCGCTTCGTAGGGCGGGGCGCGAACCGACTGGAGTGCACCTCATGCTCGAGCGTCTTTCGACTCATCTGCTGCTGTCCCCTTCTGACATGCCGCCCAGCAGCGAGCAGATGCGCGTGGTCAGCGTGTTTAACCCGGGCGTGATCGACACAAACGACGGCGTGGTGATGCTGGTGCGTGTCGCCGAGGCGGTGGCCCAGCGGCGGGCGGGGCACGTCGGCCTGCCGCGCTGGGACGTGTCGCACAACGGGGCGCCGGCGCGGATTGTGATCGACTGGGTGGCACAGGATGATCTGGTGCACATTGACCCGCGCGTGGTCGAAGGCAAGGCCGACGGTTTGACGCGGCTGACCTTTACCTCGCACCTGCGCGTCGTGCGCCTGGGCAAGGACGGGCGTAGCGTGGACAAGCAGGCGCTGGCCGAAGCGCCGCGCTTCGTGCCGGCGACGGCGATGGAAACCTACGGCGTCGAGGACCCGCGCATCAGCCGCCTGGGCGATGTGTATTACTTCACCTACGTCGCGGTGTCGCGCCACGGCGCCTGCACGGCCATGGCGTCCACCACGGATTTCGTGCGCTTCAAGCGGCACGGCGTGATCTTCCCGGCCGAGAATAAGGACGTGGTGCTCTTCCCGCGCAAAATCAGCGGCGCGTATGTGGCGCTGCACCGGCCCAATCCGCGCACACATTTTGCCCGGCCGGAAATGTGGCTGGCGTGGTCGAGCGATCTGGTGCACTGGGGCCATCACCAGGTACTCATGAGCGACGCCGCGCCGCACCGCGCCGCCGCCGGAGCCGAATCATCCAAGGCCGACTGGCGCATCGGCCGGGTCGGCGCCGGCTGCCCGCCGGTGGAAACCCGCGCCGGCTGGCTGGAGATCTATCACGGCAACGACAAGCCCGCCGGCTCCGCCAGCCACGAGGTGGGCGCCTACGTCGCCGCCGCCGTGCTCATCGACCGGGACAACCCGCGCAAGGTGTTGGCCATGGCGCCCGAGCCGATCATGCGCCCCGAGGCCGACTTCGAACGCACCGGCTTCGTGCCCAACGTCGTGTTCCCCACCGGCATCATCGAGCGCGGCGACCGCTACCAGGTCTACTACGGCGCCGCCGACGCCTGCACCGGCGTGGTGGAGTGGGACAAGGACTCGCTGCTGGCGCTGCTGGGTCAGTGATTCCTTTTTGGACTGCGGCGGCCGCGACGCCGTTTTGGCTCTGTGCGGAGCACTTTGGCTTCAACGGCGGCTACGCCGCAAGCCGGTGCCGCACCCTCGCTCGCGTAGAACTCCGGCCATTGGGATTGGAGGCGACGGGAACTGCGGAGGCTTGGCTGCGTCAGAACCGGAAGAGGTTGTGATGAAACACGCTTTGAGTTGGTTGCTGAGCGTTTTGGTGTCAGGATCGGCGGCAGGGCTACTTCACGCGGATGACGTGACAGCAAAGCCAGTGCGCCTGGCGAGTGGGGTCATTCAATCTGAGCGCGTGAAACTGACTCCCCTTAGCTTGAACGCGCCCGGGCTGGAGGCAAAAAGCCTGGCCGAGATGCGCTGGAGAGGGGCCGGGGGCTGGGGCGGGTGGACAGAACTGGTGCCGGCGTGGGAGGGGACTGACATCCTGGTCGCGCCGGGACATCTGCTGATGATCGAGAAAGAAAGGGTCAAAGATTTCTACGCGGAACCGATGGCGGCAGAACCGGAGGTCGTGTTTGACGGGAAATATTTGTGGGCCTCCTTTCCCAGCCCGTCGAGAATGGTGGCGTTTGACCAGGACGGGACAGAAGTCATTCGCGTGACGGAAGCGGACGGGCTGCCCCGTGGACGTCGGCGTATTCCGATGCTGCCAACCGAACCTGGGAGAATACTGGCGGCGGGCGGGTGCTTCACCGATCATGTGCAGACGCCGTCTTGGGTTGCGACGGTGGAGATATGGAACGGAAAAGGGAAGGTGAAACTGCTGCTAACGGCCAACAAACCCTGGCCGGAAGCGTGGCCGGTGAATGTGGCGGACAAGGAGTTGCGGTTCGATCCAGATTGGATCGTCGGGCACGAGGACGCGACGGGAAGGAATTGGGCATTCATAAGCCGCGAGAGAATTCAGCCGTTGGTGGTGGACTTGGCGACGCTGGAGGTGACGGCATATCCGGTGGAACGGATGAAGGATCCGGACTGGTTTCCGCGGCTGGACCCGCCGAAGCGAGCATTCTTGTCATATGGGGGAAGGATGTACATCGCGTGCAGCCGGCACGGTTTCAAGGTTCTTGAGTTTGACAGCAAGACGAAGCGGATGAAAATCCAGTCGCAGTATGACACCGACAAGATGAGCGGGTTATACGCGGGGAATGCTATTCTGGATGAGGGGTGGATGTGGATTGTGGGCGAAGCGAAATGGTTGCGGAGAAATATCAAGACCGGGATGGTGGAGACACTTGTGAAGGAGCGGAGATCACTGCCAGGCTTTGGAAGCGGGCGGGTGTGGAAGATGCAAGTATCAAATGCGTATGGATTGGTGGCGTGGCAAGGAGGGGAATTGTTTCACGTCGGAGTAGCTGGTGAATAGCTGGTAGCGGAGGCCGGACAGCCAACCGCGTGCCTTGACTGGCGTGGTCCAGTTAGCCGGCTATATTCGCGGTTGGACGGCCTATATCCAACGCCACCGTTCACCAATCACTCGGCACTAATATTGAGTCTAGTAAGAAGATTATCGAACTGATCCAGATCGTAGAAGTCGATCATCAGTGTGCCGCTGCCCTTCTTGCGCCCCGTGCGGAGGCGCACCTTGGTCTGAAGCTGTTGACCGAGATGGGCTTCGAGGTCCTGAAGATGGGCTGCCCGGCCCTGGCGCGTGTGGCCGGCGACGTTGATCGCTCCCCCGGATGCGTCGGACCCACTTCCGGATTCGCCGTCCTGATCGCTCGCGGACGGACTCGCCGATCGGACCGCCTGTTCGAGCTGCCGGACCGACCAGTCGCCGCGGATCGCCCTTTGCGCCAGCAGGAGCTGCTGCTGGGGATTGACTACACCGGCGATGGCCTTGGCTTGGCCTCCTGAAATGGCGCCTTCGCGGACCAGCTTCTGCACATCGGCATGCAAAGCCAGCAGACGTAAGGCATTACTAATCGTCGAACGGTCCACGCCCACCTGCTGGGCGATCTGGTCGTGGCTCAGTTTGAATTGCTCGGCCAGTTGCTTGAACGCCTGGGCGCGCTCGATCGGATTCAGATCCTCCCGCTGCAAGTTTTCGATCAAGGCCCACTCGGCGACTTGGCGGTCGTCCAGTTCACGAACAATGGCGGGCACCTGGTCGAGGCCGGCGAGTTGGGCGGCGCGCCAGCGGCGTTCGCCGGCGACCAGTTCGTAGGCCGGGCCATCCTGCCCGGGATCGGCTTGCGCCAGAGGTCGGACGATGATGGGCTGCATCATGCCGGCGGATTGGATCGAGTCGGCCAGTTGCTGAAGACTGGCAGGGTCGAAGCGTTGGCGTGGCTGATAGCGATTGGGGGTGATGGCGCCGACCGCCAGTTGGCGAAGGCCGGTGGCGAGGTTGGGCTCGGTGCTGGTGGCGACTCTCGAGGCTTGAGGATTTGGGGGTGACGAGGTGGCGACAACTTGTTGAACTTGGCCGTCGCTGGATGGAGAGTCCCTGACAACGCCGGAGGGGACTGCGGTTGCGGTTGGTGCTGGGGTGGACGGCACGAGGCGAACTGGCTGACCCATCAGGCTACTCAGGCCGCGGCCAAGGCGAGGTGTGCGTGCTTTGGTGGACATGGGATGACCTCCGTGTCAGGTGATGAGGGGTGCGGGCTGCGTGCCAATGTAGCACGTGCGGCGAGAGTTGCCAAGAGCGTCCCTGCCTGTTCTACGTGGAACATGGGAAGTGTAACCACCAAGACACCAAGATCACCAAGAAGAGGAGAAAGGTGCTGAGTATGGAGCACCAAGGCACAAAGACACGAAGGTGGGAACGCGAGACAGGAGGGCTGGAAGGGGGGTTTGGCACGGCGTGAGGTGGGACAGACAACGCAGGGACCCTGCCCATCAGCTATCTTCGTCTTCCTGTTGTCGTCGTGTCTTGGTATCTTGAGGCTCGCTGTTTTGTGTCCATGGCGTCATGGTGGCTCAACAGGCGCGGCATCCAGGCCAGCGGAGTTCCACGTGGAACATCGCCTTGCCACTGGCACCGGGTCCCGCTACCTTGCAGCCATGGCTGATGAGATTATCGAAATCATTGCCCGCGGTGTCCTGCGCGAGGGCGACCGCATCCTACTCTGCCGCAACCGCAAGCATGGGCATCTCTTCCTTCCGGGCGGTCATGTGGATTTCGGCGAGCCGGCACGCGATGCCCTGGCCCGGGAAATCCGTGAAGAATTGGGTGTCACGCTCGAGGCCGGCCCGCTCGTGGGAGTCTGCGAGTCCAGCTTCATTCAGAAGAGCAAACGCCACCACGAAATCAATCTGGTCTTTGAGTTGGCCCAGTCGGCCGGCACCACCGCCCCATTGCCTGAACTGGTCAGCCAGGAGGGGCATATCGAATTCCTCTGGGCCATCCTGTCTGACCTGAAAGGATCAACCCCCACGATGACGCTATTGCCTCGTGCCATCGTCGCGCTGATAACCACGGATTCCGAGGTTCCATTCGTCAGCGATTGGTAGCGCCGACGGGAAGACATGAATAGCGAATGCTCAAAGCCTAGCCGAGCCTTTTGAGACCGGTCCCGCAGACAATTCGCTCGAAGACGGCCATCAGCTAGCGAAGCATGGCTTCTGCAAACCCACCTCTGCGAAACGCCTGCGTAATGATCGATGTTTTCCCGATTGTGACCTGCGTTCACCAGTTAATCCGCCGTAAGTTTCCACATTTTCTTACGCAACCGCTACAGGTGGCATCAAGCCACCCCGTGATCTTGTCCGATGACAGCAGAGCAGCCGCACGTACCGGCGGCCTGCTGACCCCCGGATGTCCCCCGGATGTTCCCGTGGCCTGGTCGAAATTCTGCAACCGCTGTTTCGACCGATCGTGATGCGTATGCCCCGCAAGACTCACCAATCCGTGCCCCCTCACAATGCGCGGCCGCAACTGCCCCCGCCGCCCTCGCCAGAGGATATGGCGACGGTCGAGCATCTGCTGGCGCACTTCACCGAGCTGGAGCAGCAACTCCAGCAGGTGCGCGAGGGCCTGACCCATTCGCATCGCCTGGCCACGTTAGGCACTATCGCTACCATTATCGCCCACGAGTTCAACAATATTCTAACACCCATGGTCAGCTATGCGCAACTCGCGCTGGCGGCGCCGGACGACCGTGAGCTGATGAAAAAGGCGGTGGAGAAGGGCCTGGCGGGTTCGCAGCGTGCCGCGGCCATTTCCGCGTCGCTGTTGGGCTTTGCCCGCGAGGCCGACCAGCAGCACGTGGCGGCGCTGCCCAAGACAATCGATGAGGCGGTGCATTGCCTGGCGCGCGAGCCGCGCAAGGATGGCATCGATCTGGTGGTGGACGTGCCGGACGTGCTGGTCGCCATCAGTCCATTGAATTTAGAACAGGTATTGGTCAACTTATTGCTAAACGCCAAACAGGCCATGCGCCGCACGGGCGGGCAGGTGCGCATCAGCGCCCAGGTGCAGGGCAACCTGGTGCAGCTTCAAGTGGCCGACAGCGGGCCGGGCATTCCCATGGAAATCCGCGACCGGCTCTTTGAGCCGTTCGTCACCCGCCGGCTCGACGACGGCGCGGCGGAGGTCAACCCCGCGGGCAAAGCCGCAACGACCCCCGGCGCCGCCGCGGCACGCCCAGGCAGCAGCAGCACCGGCGGCCCCGGAGGCGGCAAAGGCACCGGCCTGGGACTGTGCATCTGCCGCGACCTGATCCGCAGCGCCGGCGGCGCCATCCGCTTCGACTCCGAGCCCGGCCAGGGCACCATCTTCCACATCACCCTGCCGCTGGCCGACGACATCTTCCGCACGCCCACCGACGGCGACGATGCCGCCAATCAACCCGCATAGGCCGTGCGCCGCGACTTGGCATAGTGAGTGGCATCGGGCTGACGCGTGACTAGAATCCGCCATGATGGCCCACGGCATATCATCGGTGACTCTCATCGCCCTGGCGGCGGCGCTGCTCTTGGGCACAGCGGGATGCGAGCGAAACGAGCCCGCGCCGCAGGCCAGCGCAGCGCCCGCGCCGGCGAATCCGGTCCAATCCTCGCCCCCGCCGCACCTCATGCCCAAGCCGCCGGCGCATGATCCGACCACCGGCCCGCCGCCCTACACCATCACCCCGGCCATGCGCGCCTGGGCCGATCGGTTCGAACAGGTGGACCTGATCAAGACCACCAAGGTCGGCGGCGACTACCTGCGTGCACTGCTGCCCACCAAGATCGCCCGCGATGAAGCGGTGATCATGCTGACAGGGCGCAATGCGACGCCGCGGAATGAGGACGAGTTGCTCGTGCAGGCAGTGCATCGCAGCATCATCGACACGAAGCGTTACGTTCGCGTCAAGCATGCGGACCTGATCATCGTCGTGCCGCGCACGCATATCGAAAGCTGGCGCGGCATCACCATCGACGCCGAGCACATCGCCGGTACGGCCTATCGCTGGACGTATCGGCAATAGCGGTTGCGGGGCGGCGCGATCAGGGGTGTCCTGCGGTACACTCATAGGACCATGAACTCCAAAGAACGGCTGCTGGCGACGGTGCGGGGTGAAGCGCGGGATCGCGTGCCGGTGACGCCGATCGTGATGCAGTGGGCGGCCCATCACATCGGGCGGAGCTATCGCGATTACTATTTGGACGGGCGGGTGCTGGCGGCGGGGCAGGTGGCGGTGGCGCGCGATTTTGCCAGCGATTGGGTCAGCGTGATGAGCGATCCGTGGGGCGAGGCCAGCGCGTTTGGCATGCAATTCGACTGGCCGGCCGAAGGCGTGGGCGTGCCGCGCGGGCTTCTGCTCAACACGCGCGCGGACGTGGCCAAGCTCCAGCCGTTTGATCCATATAACAGCGAGCGCCTGGCGCAGCGGCTGGCGTGCATCACCGCGGAAAAGGAAGCGGTGGGCGACCAGATCGCCATCTGCGGCTGGGTCGAAGGCCCCATCGCCGAGTACGCCGACCTGCGCGGGCTCGAGCCGGCGTGCATGGACCTGATGGACCAGCCGGAGATGTTTCACGCCGCCGCCGAGGTGATCGTGGAAAGCGCGATCCGCCTGGCCAAGGCGCAAGTGGACGCCGGTGCCGACATGATCGGCGTGGGCGACGCCGCGGCCAGCATTCTCGGCCCCGAGCTCTACGTCGAGCACATCCGCCCCTGGCAGCGCAAGCTCTTCGACGCCCTGCACGACATGGGCACGATCGTCAAGCTGCACATCTGCGGCAACATCACGGCGCTGCTGCCGCACCTGGCGGGCGTCGGCGCCGACATTCTCGACATCGATCACATGGTGCCGCTGGACCAGGCCCGCGCGATCATGGGCGACTCCGTCACGCTCTGCGGCAACTTCGATCCGGTGAGCGTGCTCAAGGACGGCCCGCCGCAACAAATCGCCGCCGCGGCGCGCAAGTGCATCGCTCAGGCCGGCGGCTCATCCAGTCGCTTCATCCTCCAGCCCGGCTGCGAAGTCCCCGCCGGCACGCCGACGCGGAATGTCCAGGCCTTCTGCCCCGGACCCGAATCGCTGATCAACGATGCCCTGCGGATTGATTAGCCACAGATGAACACAGATGAAGAGCAGCGAATGACGAATGACGAAACTCGAATGACGAACGAAGTTCCAAATTCCAATGACCAATGAAGACGGCGCCCGCCTTCGTTTGGTCATTGGAATTTTGATCATTGGAATTTCATTCGTCATTCGTCATTCGTCATTCGAATTTCGTCATTTCCCATCTGTGTCCATCTGTGGCTACTCCGCGTCATACCGCCCATAGCGCTGGATCGTGGACATGATCAGCCGCAGGCCCGTGAGACGCGAGCCGTTGTTGATCGACCCGGCGGTGGCGAACCACAGACCTTTTTCCGCCCGCGCCTGCTCGAAGTCACGCAGGAACTCAGCGACGATGTTCTCCTCTTCATTGCGGCTGAAGGTGAACGGCGCAAGCTGGCCCTGGATCACCGTGCGCGGCATGTGCCGGCGAATCTCGCTGACGCTCAGCGTCGGCCCGAAATTACAGCCGGTCATATTCAGCCGGCCCAGAATCGGCAGCAGGTGACCCATCGCCGAGTCCGAGTGCTGGTACCGCCGGTCGGTCGGATCGGGCGAGTAGCGAGCGAAGATCGCCTTGAGAATCGGATAGCCGAACATCTCGTACAGGTCGGGCGTGAGCAGGGCGCTGTTGTCGTCGGCGAAGCTGAATCCGTGCGGCGCGGTGTCAGGCGTGAAGCCGGCTTCCTCGTCGAGGATGCGGGCGCGCCCGAGCATCGCCGCCTGGATTACGTCGCTGAATCGCTGTGCCAACGCCGGGTTGTCCATCATCAGGTAGAGCAGATTCTCCGCGCCGTAGATCGACGTGGCGAAGGTGACCGGCCCGCGCTGACCGCGATACAGCGGCGCCTTGATGCCCAGCTTCGTCAGCCGTACCCTTTCCGCTTCCCAGTTGTCGGGCAGAATGAACTGGCGCAGGTTTTCCAGGCGCTTCTGCACGCGATCCAGCAGTGCCGCCAACTCATTCTCATCGTGGGCCGAAGCCAGGATCCAGTACGACCAGTCGTGCCATTCCTGCTTCGCCTCGAAGATTTCGTACAGCTCCTTGACGTGCGGATACTGATGATCGGCGGGTGTGAACGTCTCGGGCAGCATGCGCTTGCCGACGATCGGCTCGGCCTTGCCGTTGTAGGCGCGGTTGAGTTCGACGCGCCACGCTGGGTCATGGGCGTAGCGATGCCAGTCCTCGGGGATGCCCAGTTCATCCCACACCGCTTCGCCAGTCATCCACACGCCGCAGGCCGCCTGCGGGCAATCGGCGGCAAAGGGATCAGCCTTGGCCTTGGCGTCATCGGCCCAGAAGCGCTCGAGGTCCAGCGGCGCCAGCCCGCCATGGGCGTGCATTTCCTCAACCAGGCGATGCGCCAAGTCCAACGATTCGTTCACCAGCGTGTTCATGAAATCCATGCTCACTTGCGCGGCAAGCCCGGCCATGCGAGTCCAAGCCCGGCCATGCGAGTCCAAGCCCGGCCATGCGAGTCTTCGAGCTTGGCCGGGATCGCTTGGCCGCAACGCCTCACGCGACGGACGACATCGCGTCTTGCGGCGTCAGGGCGCCGGGGCCAAATATACGCGAAAACGTCTCGCCGTTCCGCGCCACCGTGCCCGCATCCATGTAGCAGACGCTAAACGCACGACGGGAACTGTCGGTGCGATTGACGTCCGAGCCGTGCAGCGTCCAGTTGTGCAACAGGGCCGCTTCACCCGCCGCCAGCTCCAGGTACATGCGTTTCTCAGGTGTGCACAGTTCGGCCGCCTGCTCCTTGGTCAGGAAGCCCGAGGCGTGTTCCTTGTTCACCAGTGCGTGATGCGTTCCCGGGACTAACTGCACGCAACCGTTGGCGACCGTCGCCGGGTCCAGCGCCAGCCAGATGGTCACCAGCGGGTCGTGGTCCAGCGACGTCCAGCGGTCCTGGTGCCAGGGCAGGAACGTGCCCTTGTGCGCCGGCTTGTTCATGAACATGGCGCGGTAGCAGGCGATCGCCGCCTCGGCGCCGTACTCGTGGGCGCAGATTTCCTCGAAAATCGGCCGCTGCATGAAACGCAGGAACAGCGGGTCAAACTCCAGGTCCTGGATCTTGCGATAGCCCAGCGTGGCGCCCTTGTGCCCGCGGCTCTGTTCGCCGGCGCTGCCGTAGGCGCCGTCTTCACTGTCGAGTTGCATGAGCATGCGGTCGTAGTTGGTGTTGGCCTTGCCCAGCATGATGTCGTCGATGCGCTGCCGCATCGCCGCCAGTTGCTCGTCATCGAGCAACCGGCCGAGCTTGAGGTAGCCGTCGCGCTGGTACTGTTGCCATTGGGTTTCGCTGATTACCATGGGCATGGGGTCTCCTTGTTCAAAAGTAATCAAGTCCACAACTCTAGCGTCGCGGGCGGCTCCGACATATAGAGCGGCTGAAGGTGGGCATGGAGAAAATGAACCCGGCCATGGGTCGAACGGGAAGAAGGGAAGCCGCAGATCAAGGGAGCAGGGGAAGCAGTTATGCCGATGCGCTGGTCATGTTTCGCACGCTTTAGGCCCTGTTTCACCGGGGCCATCGTGGAATCCCGCAGCGATCGGGCGGCGGGTGACGCTGATGGTGCGGCGTCTGCACAGCCAGGCTCGACATCAAGCCGGGGCGAAGGCTTTGCGCCGCCCCCGGTTCTGCGGGCGTTACGTTCCTGACCCGGGCCGGCGCAAAGCCTCTGGCCCGGCTTGGGACGTCATCTGCGGTCGCCTCGGGCATTCGTGGCTGCCCAATCAGCACGGAATGTCATCCTCGTCAGGCGGGCCCGCGCCCGGCCCGGCGCTCGGCGGCGGGTTCCACTGGGGCTTCTCGCCCGGCTTGAGCATGCCGGGTGGAAGCAGTCGCCGTCGCGATCAAGCGGATGGTAGCTCGACTCGGACTCGGCGCCAGACGGGTCGCTGCTCATATCTGGATTTTACCGCTGAGGAAGATGCGACCCAAGCCTTCTGTCGCGCCGCCAATGGTGCGCCCCCACAGAGTACGCCGGCGATTTGCCTCTGACGGCGAGCCACGATACGCTTTTCGACTCGCCGTAAGTCGGCGACGATTGCAGGGCGTGTACCGAAGCGGCCAAACGGGGCAGACTGTAAATCTGCTGACTTATGTCTTCGTTGGTTCGAATCCAACCGCGCCCATTGCCCTCATTTCTCTGCGTTTCGCCCTTGTTTGGTGTACTTTCAGCACGCGCAGCCCCTTGCTTGATCTCGCCACAGTTGTCCGGGTTCGTAGCCGATTTGCCACTGTGGAGAGCAAGCATGGCGCAAGCATCTGCGATGGTGGGGCATCCGTCTGTCCCGGTTGCCTTCGCCTGGACCGCTTCGTGCGAGGGGAGGTCCGGCAATACTCCCAGGGCCGCCGCCTGCTGGTCGCGGTCGCTGTGGGCGTAGCGATCCATGGTGAGCCGGATGGTGCTGTGCCGCATGATCGCCTGCACCGTCTTGGGGTGGACGCCCGCGTTGGCCAGCCACGTGCCGCAGGTGTGGCGCAGAGCATGGAAGTCGCGTTTGCGCCCCAGTTCGTCACTCGCAGCCAGGAACGTGGACTCGATCCGCTTGGCGCGGTCTCCATCGTCCTGAGCCTTGGCAATCCACGCCCGCCTGGCATCCGCCATGTCGCAGCGCAGCATTTCGGCGGTGTGCGTCGAAGGCGGGATACCGAAGGCGGGAGTGCCGGGCAGCTTCGCCGCCAAGTGCCGCCGCATAAGATCAGCCGTCATCGGTCGCAGGGGAATCGTCGCCCGCCGCTTGGCCTTGGTGCTACCGGCAAGCAGTCGCACCGTGGGCGTGTCGCTGTCCAGGTCGAAACTCGCCCGCGTCAGACTCCGCAACTCACTGGCCCGATACCCCGTTTCCACCGCCAGCCGGTAGAGCAACGCCCGCTCGGCGCCGCTCATGCCGTATCGTTCACTGCCGGTGCTCGTGGTCTCGATCAGGCCGATCATTTCCGCCAAGCCCAGCGGCCATCGAACTTCGTCATCCTGCTGGGGCATCGCCTCCATACGCGACACCGGTGACGCGCTGAGCCTGCCCACCCGCACCAGCCAGCCGCAGAATCCCTTGATCGCGATCAGGTAGTCGTTGCACGTTCTGGCGCCCAGGGCATCCGCGTTGCGGCGCCTGGTCAGGTACGCCTCCACGCCCGCCGCGTCGATGGCCGACAGGCGGCGCCATCCCTGCTGCTGGGCCATCTGCCCGATCTTGCGGATGGTCAGGCGGATGTGCTTGCTGGCGCTGCCCTTGGCCTTCATCGCGTGGTAGTAGCCCAGCAAGTGGAACGACAAGGGTTTGGCCGCCGCGGGGTCATCCTGGATCACACCCCACTCGACCAGCTTCGCCTTGATGTCGGGGCGGAGGTTGAAGGCGAACGCTTCCAGTTCCACCGTAGGTCTGCTGCGGTTGACCGTCGCCGCCACCAGTTGCTCCAGCTTCATCCCCAGTGTTTCACTGGCCTTCTTGCCCGCCGCCACGGGCAGCGCCACGACTCGCCGGTCGGCTCCGCAGTGGTCCTTGAACTCGACGTGGTACTGTCGGCTACGGCGTTTCTTGCCGGTGCGTCGGTCGGTGTAGGTGGGAATGAACACTCGGGCCATGGTTATCGTCCTTCCGTGGGCCTCCGCCTTCGTCTGCTGGCGGGCCGCGATGTGCTGCGCCTTGTACTACTGCCGCTTTTGGCTTCTGTCTCGCCTGCGACGCCAGGCAGTACCGGCGGGTACCCTTCGCCTCTGGCGATGTTGAGGTCCAGGAACTCCGCCAGCCGGTCCAGGGTCTTCATGGGCAGGCCCCGACGTTCGTTCATGAAGAACGACAGGGTCATCTTGGGGATGCCCATTTCCTTGGCGATGCGGTACTGGCTCAGGCCGCACTCCTGGATCGCCTGGCGTACCTGCTCGCTCAACTTCGCGTGTTGTTGGCTCATATCCATGAGTTCTGGTTATGCACTTTACTCTAGTTCCCGACGATCTGATGGTAGGTCCGGGCT
>JBBDMX010000085.1:0-16176 GCA_040878035.1 Phycisphaeraceae bacterium
CCCCCCCCCCCCCCCCCCCCCCCCCCCCCCCCCCCCCCCCCCCCCGCGGCTCTGACGGACACCACGCGCCGGGCAGAATCGCTACCTTATGACGGCTATCTGAGGCCCTTGGTCCAGTGTCCCGCATCAACTCCTCACGCCATGAACGACACCTTCAGCCCGCTAGCCCTGATCAAGCAAGGATTGACGCCTGCCGTCCACACGATCAGGACGTACTCGGTAAGCAAGTTCCGCCACGATCTGCTGGCGGGATTGACGGTCTCGGTCGTCGAGATTCCGCAGGCGATGGCCTACGCATTCATCGCCGGCGTGCCGCCTGAGTATGGCATCTATACCTCCATCATCCAGGGAATCATCGGCGCCCTGCTCAGCTCCAGCGAACACCTGGCCACCGGCCCCACCAACACGCAGAGCCTGCTGATCGCCGCCGCGGTGCAAGGCCTGGTGGGCGATCCCGCCAATCCGATCTACCTCGAGCTGGTGTTCGGCCTGACGCTGCTCAAGGGCCTGATTCAACTCACCTTTGCCTTTGCGCGAATGGGCAAACTGATCCGTTACATTGGGCGCAGCGTGATTCTCGGCGTGGCCTCGGGGGCGGGCGTGCTGATTGTCGTGGGGCAATTGCAGCACTTCCTGGGCATCCACTTGCCGGCCGTTCACGACGAGTCGAGTCTGCCGGGCATCCTGGCGACCTTGCATCGCGTGGGCATGCACGTCTCCGAAATCAACGTCCGGGCCGTGGCCGTGGGCGTGAGCTGCCTGGCGGTGATCCTGCTGTGCAAAGCGATTTCGCGGTTCATCCCCGGCTCGCTGATCGCCGTGGTCGCCAGCGCGGCGGCGGTGTGGGCCATGGGATGGACGCCGGCGGAGTTGGCCCAGGTCGGTGATCTGCCCCGCAGCCTGCCCGCGTTCCACGTGCCCCAGGTCAGTCTGAGCCAGGCCGAGGCGCTGCTGCCGGGAGCCCTGGCGCTGGCGCTGCTGGGCCTGATCGAATCCGTGGCGATCGTCAAGTCCATCGCGTCTCATACGGGCGAGCGGATCGATCCGAACCAGGAGTTCTTCGCGCAAGGCTTCAAGAACTCGATCACCAGTTTCTTTCAATGTATTCCCGGTTCGGGCAGCTTCACGCGCTCGGCGTTGGATTACGAAGCCGGGGGCAAGACCCGCTTTGCCGCGGTGTTCAACGCCTTGTTCGTGATGACCATCTACCTGGGCTTGGCGCCGGCGGCGGGCCGCATCCCTTTGGCCAGCCTCGCGGCGGTTCTCTTTGTCATCGCCTACGGCCTGGTTGACTGGCGCTATTTCCGCCGCGTGGTCCAAACCAGCCGGTCCGATGCCGTGGTGTTCATCATCACCTTTCTGGCCACGCTGCTGCTACCACTGGAGTACGCGGTGTTCACCGGCATCTTCCTGAGCCTGGCGCTCTACCTGCATCATGCCAGCCAATTGCACATCGCCGAGATGGTGCCCACCAAGACCGGCGCCTACCTGGAACGCCCGCTGCACACGCGCGAAGGCGGCAGCGGCGACGTGATCTTCATCCAGATGGAAGGCGACCTGTTCTTCGCCCTGGCGGACGAACTCCAGGACCGCCTGACCGACCTGACCGCCACGGGCTATCGCGTGGTGATTTTCCGCCTCAAGCGCACGCATTCGATCGACGCGACGGTGCTGGCAGTGTTGGAGAGCTGGTGCCGGCAGATGCAGGCATCCGGACGGTACGTCATCCTCTGCGGGCTCAAGCAGGACCTGCTGGAGAAGCTCAAGTCCTACGGCCTGGTGGACGTGATCGGCCGCGGCAACGTGTTCCCCACGGGCTTCGGCGTGTTCACCAGCGCCAAGGCGGCGCTGCAACGCGCCCGCGAACTGGTGGGCAGCTCGATCGACGTGACCGGCGTGGACACCAGCGAGGAAGCCGAAGGCTGGGCGTACGAGATCTGATGTATGCGCCGCCGCGTACGTAGGAAGCGCCGCAGCTTGCCGCGTCCGGCTTGCTGCACCCAGACTTCATCATGCCGCAAACCCACAATCTACTCATCCACCAGGCGGCGCTGGGCGACTGGCTGCTCCTCTTCCCCTTGCTGCGCGATCTGGCGCAACTGGGCCCGACCCGCGCCGTCACCAGCCTCGACAAAGCCAGACTCGCCGCGGCGCTCATCACCGGCGTCCAAGCCGTGAACAGCGAGCAACACGATTTCACGCTGCTGCATACGCCCGACGGCGCAGCGCGCGTGAGCGAAACGCAACGCGGGCAATGGGCGGCGCTGCGGCGGATCGTGTCGTTTGTCAGTGACGGATGCGATGCGTGGGCGGGGAACGTGCGGCGGTTAGCGTCGCAGGCGGAGGTGTTTTTCGTGCCGCCCCGGCCGCCCAGCGGCTGGACTGAGCATGTGTCGGCGTGGCATCGCCAGGCGCTGGCGCGGCAGGGGTGGGTGCTGATTGGATCCGGCGCAGCGCCAAATCAGACGCGTCAACCACCGGAAGCCGCGGCGCTTCATAGCGACGTCAAACCTATCGTCATTCACCCCGGCAGCGGCGGGCGCGATAAGTGCTGGCCCCTCGCGCGCTTTATCGAACTCGTTGACGCCCTGCGCGAGGGCCGTCCGCAAATGCCTGTCCAGGTCATCGTCGGTGAGGTGGAGGTTGAACGCTGGTCCGCCCACGAACTGGCGGCGCTGCGTGCCCAGGTTCTGCCCACCCTCGATGCTTTGCGCGACGCCTTGGCCGGCGCCGCACTCTACATCGGCAACGACTCGGGGCCGACGCACCTGGCGGCGTGGCTGGGCGTGCCGACGATCGCCCTTTTTGGTCCCAGCGATCCGCGCCTCTGGGCGCCGCTGGGCCGGCGCGTCACCGTCCTGGCGCCGCCCACACCGGAGCCGATGGCCTGGCTGCCGACACCTCGCGTGCTCGACGCGCTGGCGGCCGTGGTATCGTGACCTGCTTGGGGCTATCATTATCAGCCCAGGCGCCGGCCCCGCTGACGTCCCGCCCACCAACCCAAGGGAACAGTGCCCGATGAGGATTCTGCTCGCTAATCCGCGTGGTTTTTGTGCCGGCGTCAACATGGCGATCCAGTGCGTCGAAGAGGCCCTCAAGATCGTCGGCACGCCGCTCTACGTCTACCACGAGATCGTGCACAACCGTCACGTCGTCGAGCGCTTCGTCAAACAAGGCGTCATCTTCGTGGACGACGTGGACGAAGTGCCCAACAAGGGCACGGTGATCTTCTCGGCGCATGGCGTGAGCCCGGCGGTGCGCAAGATCGCCCGCGACCGGCAACTGACCCTGATCGACGCCACCTGCCCGCTGGTGACCAAGGTGCACATGGAGGCGATCCGCTACGCGCGGCAGGGCTACCACATTCTGCTGGTGGGCCACGCCGGACACGATGAAGTGGTGGGCACGGTGGGCGAAGCGCCCGAGGCGATCACCATCGTCGAGTCGCCGCAGGACGTCGCCAAGCTGACCTTCCCCGCCGACGCCAAGCTGGTGTACCTGACGCAGACCACGCTGTCGATGGACGACGCCAACCTGATCATCAACGCGATCAAGCAGAAGTATCCCTCGATCAAGGCGCCGCCCAGCGAGGACATATGCTACGCGACGACCAATCGCCAACTGGCGGTGCGGGCGCTATCGGACAGCGCGAACCTGGTGCTGGTGGTGGGCTCGAACAACAGTTCCAATTCGGTGCGTCTGACGGAGATCGCCAAGAATCGCGGCACGCCGTGCTACCTGGTGGACGACGTGTCGGAGCTGGATCACGCGTGGTTCGCGGGCGTGGAGACGGTGCTGCTGACCGCCGGGGCCTCAGCGCCGGAGGACCTGGTGCAGGAGATCATCGGGCAACTGGTGGAGCGCTACGGCGCCACGGTGGAGCACCACAACGTGGTGGACGAGGACATGCACTTCGAGCTGCCCATCAGCATCCGTATTATCCGCCAGCGCCAGGCGGCGACGGCGTGAGAGCCGCTTGCGGCTTCGCGCAGACGAACGACAGGGCAGAATGGACGGGAAGCCGATCGCAGGGTGGCGCGAAGCCGCAAGCGGCTGCAAGGCGCTCCGCTATTTACCATCGGGTAGTCGTTCCAACTCTTCGCCCAATCGCTGCATCAGCGGCACCAGCGTTTCGCGGGAGAAGTCCAGGCGGATGCCGGCGGTCTGGAACAGCTCGGGCAGCCTGCGGGCGCCGCCCAGGGCAAAGGCGTCGAGCAGATCCTGTAGCGAGCGCTGGGCGTCAAGCTGGTAGTTGAGCCAGACCTGAAGCGCGCCAAGCTGGGCGATGCCGTACTCGACGTAGTAGAACGGGTGATGGAACAGGTGGATCTGCCGCTGCCAGAACCATTGCCGCTCGGACTCGTATCCCGACCAGTCCACCAGCTTGCTGCTGAATCGGCCGTAGATCTCCAGCCAGGCCTTCTGGCGGTCGCTGCTGTTGTGGCCCGAGTGGGTGTAGAGCCAGTGCTGGAACTGGTCGATGGTCGCCATCCAGGGGAAGAAGCGGATGATGCCTTCCAGGTGGCTGCGTACGGCACGGGCGGCGTCGGCCGGGTCGTAGAACACGTCCATGTGGGCATCGCCCAGCAGTTCCATGGACATGCTGGCGACCTCGCAGAACTCGAGGGGGGCATGTTGTACGAACAGCAGCGGCTCCTGGCGCGCCGCCTGGTAGTGAAACGCATGACCGCCTTCGTGCAGAAGCGTCTCGACGTCACGATGCAAACCGGCGGCGTTCATGAAGATGAACGGCTGACGCGCCACTGCCAGCGACGCCTGATATCCGCCGGGGCGCTTGCCCTTGCGGCTGTCCAAATCGAGGTTGCGCCCCGGCTCCAACTCGCGGAAACGCTGGCCCAGGACCGGCGAGATGCGCTCGAACACCTGCGCCGTGCCCGCGAGGAAGCGGTCGATGGCCTCAGGTGCAAACGGTTTGAGCGGAGGACGATTCCGCGGGTCTACCGCCAGGTCCCAGGGCCGCAGTGTCGCCACGCCCAGGTCCGCCTGCCGGCGACGATTGAGCTTCTCGACCAGCGGCAGGCACGTGGCCTCGATGGCGTCGGCAAAGTCATGGCAATCCTGCGGCGTGTAGTCGAAGCGGCAGTTGGACTTCCAGATGTAGGCGCGATAGTCGGCACAGTCAGCGTTGCCGGCCACGTCGTTCCGCAAGGCCAGCATCTGATCGAACAGGCCGTCGATCTTCTGGCGATCCTGGGCCCGGCGTGCTTCGGCCGCCTCCCACGCCGCCTGCCGCGTGGCACGCTGCGGCTCCTCGCTGAACCGCGCCAACTGCTGGAGCGTGTGCTCCTTGCCGGCAAACTCCACCAGCATCGCGCCCATCACCTTGTCGTACTCGCTGGCAAGCTTGGTGATGCGTGTCTGGAGCGGAATATTCTCCTGGCGGAAGAGCTCCACTTCCTCGCGCCACTCGCGGGCCATCACGTGGTATTTCTCGTCAGGGAGTGCCTGGCGATGCGGGCTGGCCAGGTATTTCTTCTCCAGAGCAAAGCCAAAGGGCTTGATCTTCGGAGCGACGTTCTCGACAAAATGCAGGTAGCGTTTTTCGATTTCGGCATCGTCGGTGTGGCACGACTTGTCGATCGAGCAGCGTGCCCCGCACTCGGACACGACCGCCGACAGCGCCGAGTAATCCAGCAGCCAGCGTTCCAACTCAGCCGGCGAGTTGATCGGGCGATCGACCAGTTCCTGGTAGAGCGGCTGAAGCTGGTCAAACTGCATGGGGTCAAGATCGGCGGGAAGGTACGCGGCGGTCGATGCGGTCATGGGTATTCCGATCAGAGCCGCGCGGCGTAAGCCCGCGGGTCATGGGTATTCCGATCAGAGCCGCGCGGCGTAAGCCCGCGGGAATTGCTTTATCAGCGCAGCATGGCGCCAGTGCGCTGGCGGCGAATCGTCCGCCGGCTTACGCCGCGCGGCTCCGACGGTGGCACGTTCACCCGCCCATCTTGCTCTGACTGGCCCACAACACGATGTTGGTGAACAGATTCATTGCTGATTGGGGCTGGTAGCCGTTGATGCCCCAGTGGCTCACGTGCAGCAGACCCAGTGACAGGTCCTCCTGGCTGAGAATCACCGCCGGGCGATCGTTGACGTGGAACGCGATGAGTCGCGGCGTTCGCCTCGAGCCCGTCACGTTGAGCACGCTGTAGCGCCGGTAATGCACCACGTGGGCATCGTGTCCGCCCGTCAGGCCGGCGCCGGTGACGATCGCATGGTCGGAGCTCAGGGGCACGGCCGCGGTGCCCAGCAGCGGGGTCAACTGCTTTTCCATGTCTGTGGCGAACGCGCCCTTGCCGCCGACGGTCTCAAACACCAGCGTTCCGCCGCGGCGGACATAAGCCTGCACGGCCTCGGCCTGGGCGTCGGTCAGCTTGTGTGCATCCACACCCTGCACGTGGATCAGCTTCAACTCGCTGTCGCCGATGCCGGCCAGTTCCAGCACCACCTGCGTGGGATCGTCCTTCTTGGGCTCTTCCGCTGCCTCTTTCTTGGGGGCTGCGGCCCGCGCCCGCGGCGCCGGCGCCGATTCACCTGGGGCCGTCACCTTCAGGTCCAGGCCCGCGCGGTTGAACACATGGTTGGCCAGCGTCTCCCACGCCCCCGGTTCGGGCAGGCAGTTGCCCTCGTAACGCGCCCGGCCCATGACCATTTCCCCCGAGGCCTCCTTGTCCTTCTGACGCTTCTCGATGCGCTCCACCAGCCGATTCTCAATCACGCCGCGGTCGGTCGCCATGACGAACAGATTGGCGGCAAACTGCCAGGGCGGCGCATTGCGGGCTTCGCCCTCATCCTGCTGCCAGGCCATCGCATAATCGCGCGTGGGCATCAGGATCAGGTCACGCGCGCCATTGTTGAGCGTCATGATCTGCCCGGCATTGGCGCCGAGCTTGTAATGGGCATCCACCAGCGGATGCTTGGGCGGAAGCTGCATGAAGCGATACTGCGGGTAGTGCTGCTGGGCAAAATCGCGGATCGCCGAGGCAAACGCCTGCGAGTTGCCGTCGGGGTTGGCCACCAGGAGGCCGCCCAGGTCGATGTACTGCTTGAGCTTGATTAACTGCTCGTCGCTGAGCGTCATCGACTGCGAGGAGGCGAAATAGAGCATGGGCGTGGAGCGCAGGTCCTCCAGCGGCTCATCAATGCTCAGCACCTGCCAGTTCAGTTCGCCTTCGCGGTAGTCGCTCAGATATTGCGTGAGGAAGTAGATGTCGTTGGGCCGGTTGTTCCACGGCATGCCGGGTGTCGCCAGCTTGGTGATCCACACGGGCACGCGCCCGCGTGCCAGGAAGAGCAGGCAGAAGGCGGTATCCGAGGCGTTGCCCACAGCGCCGTTGGCACCGACGCGGCGCACGATGAACTCAGCGCCTTCCTTGTACCAGTCCTGGCCTTTGAATTTCTTCCAGCCCAGGCCCAGGCCCACGCGCTCCACGCCGTAGAGGTAGTAGTAAGGCCAGCTCCCCTTGCCGGGGTTTTCGGTCGCCTTAAAGTTCTTATCCATCCACTCCAGGCCCTTGGCGATCGAAGCGGTGATCCTGGCGTTGGGCACCGCGCTTTTGCGATACGACTCCTGCTGCGCCACCAGCAGGCTCGCCAATCCGGAGGTGGTCATCGAACCGTACGACGGCGTGTCGCCGCCGCCATAGTTCCACCCCCCGTCATCATTCTGCCTCTTGATGAACTGGTTAGCGATGTTCTCCCACCAGGCCGGTCCGACCAGGCGGACGTTGCGCTTGGCGGCCTCCCAGGTCCCCAGCACGCCGTACTGCGTCACGCTGTGGTCAACGCGCTTGTTGTAGTGCTGCGTGTAGTCGAACAGGCCAAACTCGTGCTGCTCCGACGTCGTCGCCAGCCACTCGGCATCCTTCTTGAGCAGGTCGGTGTAGGCGTCAGGGAGATGAGCCCAGACATGGGCGCGTAAGCCGATGGCGTAGGTGCCTTCCATCTCCACCTGGCGCAGATACGCCAGTGCTTTGGCGAGCTGGGGCTTCTGCGGCGAGTCGCCCGCGGTCAGCAGCGCGTAGACCACAATGGCGGTGTTCCCGCCGATGTTCCGCCCCGCGGCATGGCCCCCACCCGCACCTTCCCATGAGCCGTCGGCGCCCTGCGTCTGGTAAAAACGCGCCTTGATCTTCTCAATCGCCTCCCCCACTTCCTCGTCCGTCAAGGCCTGCGCGCAGCAGGCGAACACCAATAGGCCAATGACGAAAGTAAGGAACGGGAAAGCTGGACGTTGGGTCATGTCACAAACCTCGTTGTAGGAGGGATGACAGGGCAGGAGGGTCGAACTCCCGAATTCTAACCCGCGGGCCGACAAAAACCAAGCACAACCGCCCTGCCCTGCTGCCCCCGCGCACGGAGCCGCGCCTGGACCAAGCCCGGCCATGCTCGTCTTCGAGCTTGGCCGGGATCCGCCTCCCTTGCCGCCGCCTCCGCCGCGCGGCGGTGGTCTTCCCGCTAGACTCTGACACGCTTCTGCCCCATGGATCAACCTATGACCGCCAGCCCCGCCTCCGCCCCGCCGACCTTTCGAACCGTCGTCTATGCCGACCGCGATGGACTGCCTCTGCATCTGGACATCTTCGATCCCGTCGCCGACCCCCAGATAACCTTGCTCCCCGCCCCGGCGGTGCTCTTGATCCACGGCGGCGGCTGGCGCAACGGCAACCGCACGCAGTTTCACCAGCACGCCCGGCAACTGGCCGATCACGGATACCTGGCGGCGTCCATGCAATATCGCTTGACGGGAGAGGCACTCTGGCCGGCGCAGCTTCACGATTGCCACGACGCCTTACGCTACCTGCTCCAGCGGCACGCGGAGCTGGGCGTCGATCCCCATCGCATCGGCGCCATGGGTTCCAGCGCCGGCGCCCATCTGGCGGCGTGCCTGGCCACACGCGACCTGCCCGACTCGCCCGTCGCCGGCGTCGCCCGGCCCGCATGCGTCGTGGACATCCACGGCATCCACCACTTCCCCCATCGCGTCTACAGCGACAAGGACGTGATGCGCCCGCTCTTTGGCGGCTCGCCCGAGCAATGCCCCGACGCTTACAACGATGCCTCGCCGATCCATCACATCGACGATCGCACGCCCCCGCTGCTCTTGACCCACGACCCGGGCGACCGGGTCGTGCCGTGTCAACAGTCGGCCGAGTTTGCCTCCGCACTGGTGCTCGCCGGCCGGCGCTTCGACTTCATCCCCACGCCAGGCTCAGGGCATGGCTTCATCTATCACCTGGACAACGCCTGGTCGCAGCAACTCTGGCCCCAGATCATGCAGTGGCTTGACGGTCATCTGCGCTAAAGGCCACGGCGAGGTTAGGAAACGCCGGCGTCGGCGCCGTCCTCCGCCTTGGCGGTGCCGGATAAGTACGGGCGTTCCGCGCCGCGTGGCTTGCTGCCGCGCTTCCTCAGCGGTGCGATTCACCGGGCGCACCACGGCGAAGCTGAACGGGTCAGTATCCTGGAGCTTCCTATCGCCGGGGTTCTCGATGCGGGTGACTCGCGCCTCCGAGTCAGCCGTCAGGGCATTACCCGAGGCGTCCTTCAAGGCGGCGGTGACCTACAACTCGCAATAGCCCGGCTCCGCGTTGACGTCGACAAAGCGGGCACCCTTCACATCCGCCGCCAGGAGCTGTACCACATGGCGTCGAACCCCTGTACCGTGACGCATCCTTCTTTCCAATGGTCCTTGCCGATCTCGTAGCGGCCGATTGAAAATCCGTTCGTTGCCTGGGCAAACCCCGGCCGCGGTCGCCGACGCTGGCAGGCCGCCTCCGCCGCGGCCGCACTGTTAGACCCTTAGCGCGCCACGGAATGCCCTGGCGCCATAGTAAGATTGGGCGCCGTTGTGGTACACGAAGACATGACCGTAGCGGTAATCGGCAAAAATGGCGCCGCCGAGTTTTCTAATATCCGAAGGTGTTTTCAGCCAGCTCGACGTTTTCGTATCGAACTTTCCAAGCTTCTGCAGTACTCGATATTGTTCTTCCGTTAATAGTTCAATACCCATGGCGGCAGCCATATCCATTGCGCTGGCTTCCGGTCGATGTTCTTTCCTTGATTCCAGCCCTTCACGGTCGTAACAAACACTTCTGCGGCCCTGAGGACTCTCCGCTGAACAATCGTAAAAAATGTATTCGCCCGCCTTCTTATCATGACCAACAACGTCCGGTTCACCACCAGTTTTTTCCATTTCGTTGAGCGACCACAGTTTGCCGGGATTCGCCTCCAAGTGTGCTTGTATTTTGGCCCATTCAAGACCTTTGTGGCGGTTCACGTGTCTCTCAAAACGGGCCTTCAATGCTCCGATGAGTTCTTCACGTTGCCCTGCTGACAGCTCCTTCTTGTTAATAGTAGTGCTTTTCATACTTTCATATTATCTCCGTTGCATAGGCGTCCCGGTCCAACTTGACCGCAGGAAGCTGTGCTCGCCATACTTGCAGGCCGACGCTCGACCTCAAACCCCTGGATGATATGCAGATGTATGTGCAAAGACCACAGACGACGCGACTCCGGCGAAACATCGACCGGTGAGTGGCACTACTCATGATTCGCCCGTTCATCCGCTGCTATGCCTTCTCGCCAGTCATGAAAGCGTGCGGGTGGCCAAAACCGTCACCGGGAGCGGAAACGGCGACGGTAGGCGCCGGGAGGGATGTGATGCTGCTGCTTGAATGCCAGGCACATGCGCGCAGTGGTGGAGTAGCCGCAGGCTGCCGCGATATCGTCCAGGATGCGATCGGTGTCCACCAGCAGGATGCGTACGTGTTCTACGCGCAGGCGGCGGATTTCCTCATGGGGCGCCTTGCCGGTGGCCTGGCGGAAGCGCCGTTCCAGGGTGCGGCGATTGACGCGGAATCTTTGGGTCAGTGCATCGACACCGATGCCTTCGTGGGCGTGTTCGCGGATGAACTGAAGCGCCTCCACCACCAGGCGGTCCTCCAACACCAAAGCGTCGGTGGATGGGCGGGTGATGACCTTGGTCGGCAGCAGCGTCAATTGCGACTGCGCCAGGGGCCGGCCGCTCATGAGCATGTCGAGCATCCGCGCGGCCTCCTGGCCTACCTGGAGAGCGGGCAGAGCGATGCTCGAGAGCAGCGGAAAGGCGCGGCGGCAATACATGTCGTCGTCGCTCACGCCCAGCACCGCGATATCGCCGGGCACGGGGATGCCGCTGCGACGGCATAGCTCGACGATCTGTAGGCCGCGGCGATCATCGACGCACAGCACCGCCACCGGCCGGGGCAGCGACGCCAGCCATCGGGCGACCGGCAGCAAACTCGCCTGGATAGTCGGATCGCGCGACAACAACGGCGGGTAATCTGCCTGCGGATCATAGAAGTGGCACTGGGCCGACCGCTCTTTGGCGCATTGGGCAAAGGCGTCGCGCATGCGGTCGGTGGCGGGGGTGGGATTGAGCCGGAAAAACGCCAGGTTGCGAAATCCCCGGTGCAGCAAGTCGTCGGCCGCCATGACGCCGATGGCGGCATGGTCCACCCCGACGCGCCCGACCATGTCCGATGCGGTCGGATCATACGCCACGTCGATGCCAGGGATTCCCAAGTCCCTGAGCCGTTTGGTGTCATCGGGCGAGAGAAAGCCAATGACCCCCTGGGTCCCCATTTCGCGCATGCGCTGGGGGTAGACATGGTCATCAAAGGCAAAGCCCCAGGGCCGATGCGGCCGCGCGTAACGGTAGATGCCCTCGCAGACAGTCCTGGCATACCCTTCGCTAAGCGAGAGGACGAGGTTGACCTGGAGATTGGGCATCCGGAAGCTATTGTAACCGAGTGTGTCGCAAAACGAAAAGAAACAGCGCCTTTAGCGGTATGGCATTGCCGCCACCAGAGTGTACGCTTGAAACCAGCGGCAGTGATCTGTCGGCCGCCTGCCGCGGCGCCAGGTTCCCCACCCGTTCCCAAGGTGGGGGCACCCGTCTCGCCAACACTCGGCCGATGCCCATCTGAAGGAGACCCACATGTCTGTGCGAACTTTTCTTCTGGCCATAGCCGGCGCGGCCTTGGCGTGCGGGGCTGGCACGAGTCAGGGCTCTGTCATCCTGGTGGATTTCAATGACGCGGGCGCCGCCGCTACCTTGGGGGGAACGTGGAACGTCATCGCGGCGCCCAACGTCGGCCCCCAGGCCCTGGTCAGTTCGGCGAACGTGACCGAGGGCGTCACCCTGTCCAGCGCCAACTGGGCTGCCGACAGCAGCCTCAGCCAGGCACCATGGGCCGCGGATCAGGACTGGCTCGACGCCGATGCGACGCGCGATTACTTCTTCTTCGGCGGCGTCGCCGGCCCGTTGCAGACGGCGACGGTGACCATCGCGGGCCTGGTTGAGGGTGGGTCCTATGTCGTAGCGCTGGCGGCGTCCAAGGAGACCGCCAGCACCTCGGTGCCGCGTATCGCTGACTATAAGGTCAACGGCAGTTTCGCCGATTCCACGCCTGATGGCCAACAGTTTGACGCTTACAACAGCGGCTTCTTGGGAGAGAACATCCTGACTTGGAACAGCGCTACGGCTGGACCGGGCGGCGTACTGACCATCACCGCTAGCACCACCACCACCTCCAGGTCGGCATGGCTCAACGCCCTGTACATCAGCGCGGTCCCCGAGCCGGCGTCCCTGGCATTGCTGGCCGCCGGCGCCGTGCTGCTCCGTCCCCGACGACGCTAAGCAATGTTCATAGTTGATCGGGGGTGACGCCGCTGTCCGCTGTTCGGGCGGCGCCCGCGCAATCCATCGGCTCCATACAGTGAAGCGGACCACCATGATCTTTCGACCTTCGTCTCGGTTGGCGCCGCTGCTGATGCCGCTGACGCTGCTGGCCGTTGCCCAGCTTGCGGCGGCGCAGCTGCAACTTTCCCAGAACTTCGACAGCGGCAGTCTGAACGTCGCGACCAGCAGCATCACGGCAACGGCCAATCCCGCCCAACCGCTGATCGCGCTGGACCCGCGCCGCACCTGGAACAACCAGCACTGGTGGGTGAGCTTCAGCCTCGACGGCGCGACGGCCATGCAACCGAAGTTCGAGGTGCCCACCAGCGGCGCGTTCCAGTCATACAGCAGTGCCCATCGTTACGTCTACAGCTACGACGGCGAGAACTGGTCGTTCTTCACCAACGGCGGGATCGCCAACGGTAAGTACTGGTTCCAGAACAGCACCGTGTTCACCACCAATCAGGTCTACATCGCTTACGGCCTGCCCTACAGCATGGACCGCACCGGCGCCTGGGTCAGCCAGGTCAACGCCAGCCCCTGGGTGACCCCCACCGCCACCGCCAACGCGAACTTGGTGGTCGGACAGACGCTGGGCACCGCGGGGGGCGGATACAATGACAGCTCCGGGCGATCCGTCGATTCGCAAAACCTCTACGGCCTGCGCATCACCGATCCCGCGGCAACGGGACCCAAAGCCAAGATCGTGATGATCGGCGGCAACCACAGCGGCGAGCCCACCGGCAGCCATGCGCTACAGGGCATGGTCGACTTCGTCCTGAGCAACGACCCGCGTGCCGTGCAGTTGCGGAAGGTCGCCGAGTTCTACGTCTATCCGCAGACCGATCCCGAAGGCCGGGCCGCCGGCTATTACCGGTCCAATCCGCAGAACCCCGCGGATAACCACAACCGCCAGTGGAGCAACCCCACGGGCTTCACCGAGTTGGAGATTCTGCAGGCCTCCATGCGCGCCGATACCGGCGCCGATATCGACTACTTCTTCGACTTCCATTCCTACGGCAGCGCCACCAGCTACAAGCTGAACCTGCCCAACGCCGATCGCACCAGCGACTATGTGCTGGCGCTGCTCGAGATTAACGGCATGCCGCTGGCCGCCGCCGAGACCGACCCCGGCACGGCACGCGGATGGGCCACGATGGCCGGCGGACTCAATGCGGACTTCAGCTTCACACCCGAGTTCGGGTTCCTCCCCGGTTGGCAGGCGGCCGACTATCAGCAGATCGGCGCCGACTACGCCCTGGCGCTGCACGCTGTACTGGCGCCCGAGCCTACCTCGTGTGCCATCCTGCTCGCCAGCTGCGCCGCCGGCCTTTTGAGGCGCACGCGACGCCCCGGCCGCGCCGCCCTTGGCCTTGGCGTGTTCCGCCCCTGAGGCTCGCTCCCGCGCAGGTCCCGAAACATGTACTGATCACCATCTCAGCCCCCCCCTCTATGAGCGGAGGCGGATTGTCAAGAGGGATGCGCCTCTCGGCTGGTGGCGCTGCTGCCCAAGCACATGACCTGGTCTCCTGCCGCGGGCGATTATCAGTTGGGGGGAATACTGGCGGCGGGAAGGCGTGGCGGTGGGGTATTCCCCGGTACCGGGTTAAACGCGGCGGCGGCGGGCCAGAAGCGTGAGCGAGGCCAAGGCCAAGATGCCGAGACTGGCCGGCTCGGGCACCACGGTCGCGTCGACGATCTGCCAGCCGTTGAGGCCGGGGCGGAGGATACCGGTGGCGTCAAGCGTGGCCGTGAAGGACGAGGCGGTCAAGCCGCTAAAGACCACGTAGTTGCCATTGCCATCGATGGTGGCGTTGTCGTAGAAGCCAACGGCGGTGTTGGTGACGTTGTAGACGGTGGCGGAGCCAGTGACGGAGATGGCCATTGTGGTGTTGGGGCGATCAAAGTAGAGATAGAGGTCATAGACAGTATAGGGGATCTGGCTCATGACGATGGTGATGAAGTTGGTGCTACTACTGTTGGAGCCGCTGGTAAAGCCGTTGAGCAAGCGGGTGTCGCCATCGAATGCATCGACGGGCGTGTAGCTGTTGTTGCCGACGCCACTGGAGCCGGTACTGACTGTGAAGTCGGCGGTGGTGACCGTGTTGCTGTCATCGACGATGTTGGTCAAGGAGCCGGAAACGCCGGCGAGCTGATTCCAAAAGTCGGCGGCCACGACGCCGGCGGTGAGATTGTTGGGGGACCTCAGGTCGCCATTGGCGCTGACGGTATTGACGCTGATGACGCTGGCACTGGCGGGAGCGACCAGGCAAAGCGCGAGAGCAGCAATCATGGTGAGGACGGCGGCAGAAATTGGTCGCATTACACTTTCCTCCTTCTACTGATACGGAATCTGATTTCTGGCGGGTCGGGACGATCCCTTTGAGGTGGGGGATCAGGGCTGAGGGGTGGCTTCGACGTGCATCTTCACGCTCCAAGAGACGCCTTGCTCGTCCGGGACACTCTTTTGGCCGGCTTTACGGTCCTGACAAGGGGGCCGGGGACTGGCCCCGACCCGATTGAAAAATAGTATGACACCAGATTGCGGCCAAGTCAAGGCCAAAGTGAGTGAATCGAGGGCAATTTCAAGGCATCCAGGCAACTTCAGGGCTCCCAGGGCTTCACGGCTCCGGCTGGTCAAATCCTCGCGGCGCCGTTGGATAAACATCCGGGGAATTCCGGATATCCGGACAATTCCGGGGGGTGTCAGCCCCCCCTCCCCTCCCCCCCCGGTGTCATCTTTTGATTTCTCCTTATCTTTGCGGGACTTAGCGAATGTCAGTCCCCGTGTCAGTAGCGTGTCAGCCTGACATTCCGGACAATTCGCTCCATCAGTTGTAATCCATGTTCTGAACATTGCTTGCATCACAAATAGCAGGATTTTGAAAATGTCAGGGACTGACACTCGCCGACAGGCCCGTCGCCGGCCCGCGCGACTTACTCATTTCCAGGCCCCTGGCCAGGATTTTCTCCAGCACCGCCAGCTTCGCCTCCGCTCCCGGGGGCGCCGGCAGCAGGTACTTCTTGTCCGTGATCCGCGTCTTGCCTTCGGAGAGGTATTGCAGGCGATGCACCGTCTCGATGAAGCGCTGCTGCACGCGCACGATGGCCTCCTCGGCCCACAGCCGGGCGTAGGCCGGCGTCGTGGCATCACGCGACAGGCGCGACAGCCGCTGCACCGACGCCCGCGTCAGGGCCTGATACTCGCCCAGCAACTCATCCCCCAGCGTCTCGGAGGGCTCGAGGGCATCCTCCTTGCGGATGGCCGCGCGGTCGCGCCACACCATGCGCTCATGGGTCTTCAGCAGCGCCGCCATGTCGCCGGTGGTGAAACCCTCGTTCATGAGGAAGCGCACACACTCCTGACGCCGGGGGACGCAGATATCGGCAGTCTGGAGCGCGCCGTTACTGATTTGCCGCACCAGTTCCGCCGC
>JBBDMX010000086.1:0-73853 GCA_040878035.1 Phycisphaeraceae bacterium
AAGCTGCCGCTCTCCCCAACGCCGAACACCCGACCACTTCCCGGACAGTATTGCCCGGAAGGGGAGAGGGGGTCAGATTTCCGCAATCGGCAAATTCACCGCCGTCGCATCGTCACCGCGCGGTGTTTCGGTTGCCGCGCCTTGGTGATGCAGCCGGCGCATGCGATGCGCCGACCAGTCGCGCACCTTCAGGTCCGGCGACTCGGGGCCGTCGTGAACCTTGACCATGCGGTAGCGGTTGTCGCGCTGCGCCGCGGAAAGCCTTCCCCGCATAACGAAAGGATGTCCCGGCATAACGAAAGGATGTCCCTGCGCCGAGAAAAGAGGTCCCGGCATAACGAAAGGATGTCCCGGCGCCGAGAAAAGAGGTCCCGGCATAACGAAAGGATGTCCCTGCGCCGAGGAAAGAGGTCCCGGCATAACGAAAGGACGTCCCTGCGCCGAGAAAGGAGGTCCCGGCATAACGAAGGGATGTCCCTGCGCCGAGAACAGAGGTCCGTGCGCCACGAAAGGATGTCCGGTCGCCGAGGAAGGAAGCCCGCAAGCGATGGCCGCAGATTGACGCGGATGGGAACGGTGAAGCGCGGTCTGGAAATCTGTGCAATCGGTGCAATCTGTGCAATCTGTGGATCAGATCGAAGGCTTGAAACAGGACGGCTTGTTCAACTGACCGCCGACGATTATCCTCCTACGCATGGCAAGGAAGCTGCGGAACACCGGGACCCCGCGCACGTCCCAACCCGACCCCGATAGCGGCGAGGCCGCGCTGGCGGCGGCGCTATCCGCGCCCGTCGCCAAGCCCTCGGCGCTGCTGGATACGCGTGTGGTCTACTGCGGCGACTGCCTGGAGCAGCTCAAGAACCTTCCGCCGGCCTGCGTGGACCTGGTCTACATCGATCCGCCGTTCAATTCCAACCGCAACTACGAAGTCTTCTGGGGCGAGACCAAGGAAAAGCGATCCTTCGAGGATCGCCATGCCAGCACCCAGGCCTACATCGACTACATGCGCCCGCGCTGCGTCCAACTCGCCCGCGTCCTCAAAAAGACCGGCAGCTTCTACTACCACTGCGATTGGCACGCCTCACATTACGTCAAGGTGATGTATTGAAAGTGACCAAGCTACACATTCTCAACGAGATCAAGCGAACCGCCGCTGCCAACAAAGGCGTTGCGCTCGGTTGGAAGAGGTTTATCACTGAAACCGGAATCAGAGAGGCTGATTGGAAGGGAAAGATTTGGGCGCGCTGGAGTGACGCGCTCCGTGAGGCGGGATTATCACCCAATGAGATGACGCGATCCCATGGGGAACAGGCGCTATTGGAATAATACGCGGCTCTCGCAATGCTTTTGGGTCGGCTCCCGACGGTAGCCGACGCGCGATTGGCAGTGAACAAGGGCACGGAGTTTCCTGATTGGAACACGTTTAAGAGACAGTTCGGTGGGAAGCCAGAGTTGGTTTCGAAGCTCAGAGACTTCTGCCAAGCCCACCCAGAATACGCCTCGGTTGACGCACTCTGCAACGCATATGTAGCGCGTATTCAGAATGTACCCAACGATGAAGTATCAGGTGACGAGCAGATGGGGTATGTCTACCTAATCAAGCATGGCGGGCGTCGCGAGTACAAGATTGGACGAACGAGCAACCCACTGCGGCGCGAAGGCGAGATTGGAATCGAGCTTCCTGAAAAAGTTCAGCCGGTACACGTTATATCAACTGACGATCCATCGGGAATCGAGGCATATTGGCACAATCGATTTGCAGCGAAGCGAAAAAATGGTGAGTGGTTTGAACTCAGCGCAGAAGACGTTGCGGCATTCAAGCGTCGGAAGTTCATGTGATTTCGAAAACTGGGCGGTCATCGCATTGGGCGGAATCCCCAACAAGGTGCAGGTTGGCGACATGGGTATTGACGGACGGATTTACCCCGTCGGCACCAAGCCCGCCGAAGCCGCCGCCAAGGGCAAGAAGGGCGCGACCGATCACATGTTCGCCGAAGACTGGTTCCCCATTCAGGTCAAGCAGGTTGACAAGGTCGGCCGCCCCGATATCGACCAATTCTGTCACGCCATGGAACGTGAAGATCGCCATCGCGGGTTCATCGTCGCCTTCGGCTACTCCCACGATGCCCAGCAGGAATGCACAGCCTTCCACAAGCGAACGGGTAGAATCATCAAACTGCTGACCGTGCAGGAAATCCTGGACGAGGAGCATGTGCAGAAGATGTGAGAAAGCGGGTGAACTGAAGGCTATTTTCGCCTGACTCACCGAAATGGTTCAAGCCCAGCGCGGACTTGCCATCATGCAAGAAAGGACCCCGACCAGTGTGACATGGTAGTGGTAGGGACCAACATGTATGCGCATCGTGGCGCTCCTGAAAAGATTGGGGGAGTGCTAACAGAACGCCAACATTCAGTCGGTTTATAATCGGCGAAAAATGAGAACTTGGATAAAGATGGCGGCGGGCGTGGCTCCGATGGCGATTACACTTATCGCTGCCGTTGTTCTATGGCCTTTGACCAAACCCGCACCGCCCCCGCCCACTCCGCGGCCCATCACTGCGGCGCATCCACGAAAACTTTCGGCGTTCGATCTGATGTCGCGCGGCGATGACGCCTTCACGCTCGTGCGCTTGATTGAGAGCAATCCCAAACTTGCCACGGAGCGCGACGCTAACGGGCAATCGTGGCTCTGGAATGCAGCGAAGTTCAACCGGGTTGAATGTGCGGCAATTCTGCTGTCCAAGGGCGCTGACCCGAACGAAGGCGGCCATGGTGTGACCCCGTTCGAGTTGGGCATAAAAAACGGCGGAAGGGAATTGTTGAAGCTCCAACTGCACGCTGGCGGCAAGAGCCCGCAAGCGTTACACATCGCCGCTCAAAACGGCAAGGCGGATATGATCCTGATCCTCCTGTCGGAAGGGTTTGACGTGAATGAAAGGGAGCCCACGATGATGGCCACCGCTCTACAGCGGGCGGCATGGGTGGGCGAACAACAGGCGGTTGCGGTGCTGCTCGAAAACGGGGCCGATGTGGACGCCGAGGACTCGCTTGGCTACACCGCGCTGGACTGGGCAATGTATGGTGGGCATACTCGCATTTCCTCGATCATTCGAGCCGCTGGCGGAGACATTGGAAGTTCCACCGCAAGAAAACTTATTGACAAAACAGGTAAAGGTCGGGGCGCGGAAAGGGACCATCACTGATTGGCGGGGCTGTCTGATCCCGATCAGTGACGTGCCGGATTGGCTGACCAGTTTGGCACAGGCAGCAATGGGGACGGAAACGGGACAGGTAACAGGTACGTTTGTTACTGCCGGGGGAGGTGATACCGGCACAAGCAGCTATGACGATCACCTAAAAAACACCGCTGGTGAGAGGCCGACGTGCTCCGACAGCTTGCGGATCATCTGCTTGCTCATGTCGCGCTGCCCGGCGAGGATCAGGGAGGCGTTGGGCGTGCCTCGGCCCGACGTTCCTGCCGCCCCTGCCGGGGCGGAACCTGCTAACGACGATCGGTTCCACGGGTTCCGCGACGCTCACCCCCGGGGGCCGCATCGCTCCACCCGTGGCTACATCCTTTGACCCCTTGGGGGTCTTCAAACAGTCGGGACCTTTGATTAACCACCAAGACACCAAGGAGACGCAGGACGAATATCAATCTTCTTCGTGCCTTCATGTCTTCGTGTTCATTCTGCTTTCTTGGTGGTCTTGGTGTCTTGGTGGTTCAATCCGGTTTTTCGAAGGTCTGAGTCATATCTGTCCGGCGATGGGCAAACTCACGGTCGCATCATCGCCGCGTGGCGCTTCGGCCGCGCTTTGGTGATGCAGCCGGCGGGTGCGATGCGCCGACCAGTCGCGCACCTTCAGGTCGGGCGCCTGGGCGTCATCGTGCACCTTGAGCATGTGGTAGCGGTTATCGCGCTGGGCCGGCGTAAAGCCCGCCTCGCGGATGAGGTGGCAGAGCACCTCCTCGTTGAGGCAGTAGGTCGTGCCCGCCGCCGAGACGACGTTCTCCTCCATCATCACGCTGCCCATGTCGTTGGCGCCGAAGTAGAGGCCCATCTGGCCGATCTTGGGTCCCATGGTGACCCACGAGGCGCCGATGGAGTGGATGTTGTCCAGGAACAGTCGCGAGCAGGCCTGCATGCGCAGGTAATCGGTGGCGCCGCTCATGCGCAGGCGTTTGCCCGCCAGCGGGGTCGCGGCGTCGCACGCGGCCTTGTCGTCGGCGTCGACCTGGCCCAGCCGCACCATGTCCGCCAGCACATCGCCGGGGAAATCGGCGGAAGCCCCCCTCCCAACCTCCCCCACGGGAGAGGGGCTAGAGGAGGCCTGCCCCAATGCAGGATCATCCCCCCACTCGCGCAGCCGGCCCAGCGGCGTGTTCTCACGCTGGAACGGCCAACTGATGAAGCTCACATACCGCCCCGGCCAGCCTTCCTTGATCGCCCGGTCCTGCGCCTGGCGCACGCGGGTCATGTGGTCGATGCGGTCGGCGTAGCCCTCGATGTGGCCGAACATCATGGTGGCGCTGGTGAACATGCCCAGGCGATGGGCGGTGCTCATGACCTGGAGCCACTGCTCGGCCGTTGCTTTGCCGATGCCGATGCGTCGCCGCACGTGCGGGGCGAAGATCTCGCCCCCGCCGCCTGGAATGGAGTCCAGCCCCGCCGCCACGAGCCGCCGCACGATCGCCTCGAGCTTGGCGCACCATACATCCCAAGGCAGCTCGTGACTGCGATTGGGCGCGGTCGTCGGAAAACCATCGAGCTTGAACACCGCGACGAACTCGACGAACTCCGGCGGCGAAAAGCCGTGTACGTGCACCGACGGGAACGCCGCCTTGAGCCCGCGCAGCATGTCCTCGTAAAACTCAATGGGCAGTTCCGGGTGCATGCCGCCCTGCAATAGCACTTGCGTCCCGCCGATGTCCACCAGCTCACGCACCTTCTGATGAAGCTGCTGCGTGGTGAGCGTGTAGGCGTCGGCCTCGCCCAGGTCACGCTTAAAGGCGCAGAACGTGCAGGCGGCCGAGCAGACGTTGGTGTAGTTGATGTTGCGGTCGATGACGTAGGTGCGCAGCGTGTCGCCGTGGATGCGCCGCGCCATGGCGTCGGCCCAGCGGCCCAGGTCGTGCGTCGAGGCCTCGAGGTACAGCCGCAACGCCTGCGGGGGCGTCAGCCGGGCTTCGCCGGCGATCACGGCGTCGATGTCGATGGCCTTGCTCAATCGGTCAGATTGTAGGATCACGTGTCACCTCTATGGCAGAGTTCGCGGCGGATTCTAGCACACCTGCCCCTCTCCCTTTGGGAGAGGGTGGCCGAAGCTCTGCGAGGCCGGGTGAGGGCGGCTGCGGAGTAGCGCGGTGTGATTATCTCATCAATCTACGGACGCAAATGGCAATGCACGCGCCACGTTCATCCCCAGGTACCCTCACCCCAGCCCTCTCCCCAAGGGAGAGGGAGTCGGAAGTCAATCCACCTTCGGCTCGACCTGCGTGGCCACAGCGCGCAGGTACGGCTCGAGATAGCGCTCGACGAAGTGGTCCACCGCGGTGATGGTCAAGGCGTGATCCATGCCCCAGATGCAGACGCGCAGATCGACGAATTCGGGGTCGAGCTGGATGAGCATCTGGTTGCCGCGCACCAGGGCGGGGTTGAGGCGTTGGGCATAGAAGGCGGACAGGGCGTTGACGCCGGGGCCGCCGATGCTGATGGTGGGCCGCTTCTGGAGCGGCTCCTGGTTCATGAAGTAGACATCGCAGCAGACGATGGGAATGATCGGGGCGCTGAGTTGCTCGCCGTAGCGTCCGACCCACTGGGCGATGGTGTTCTGGAGTCGGTAGGCGATGGGCCGATCCGCCACTTCCGCGCGCAGGTGAGCCCCAACGACCAGGAGCAGGAAGCTGGAATCATCGACGCCGGGAGAAGGCGTTGCGGATTCGGCCATGCCATATTGTAAGGGCAAAGGACAGGGGCAGGCTCCGCACATATCCGCGGGTCTTCACGCCGGGCCAGATTCCGCGCACACGCCGGGCCTGAGTCCGCGAAGGCCCGGATTTCTCAAATCGGGGTCGGGGGCAACCCGGACCTTCGCGGACTGAGGTCCGGGGTGGCGGCCCCAGTCGCGCCGACGGGCCTAATCGTTACAACCGTTCTAAACGGCCGGGCCGGAACGGCCGATGGATTCCGGATGCAACCGCACGATTCTCTTGGGAGTCCCCGCACCATGCGACACTTCGAGTTGGTCATTATCGGAACCGGCCCGGCGGGTCAGAAAGCCGCCATCCAGGCCGCCAAACTCGGCAAGTCGGTCGCCATCATCGAGAAAAACCGCGTCCTGGGCGGCGTGGCGGTCAACACCGGTACCATCCCTTCCAAGGCCCTCCGCGAAGCCGTCATGCATCTGACCGGCGCCAACATGCGCGGCCTGATGGGCCAGTCCTATCGCGTCAAACGCAACATCACCCTCCAGGATCTCATCGCCGTCTCCCAGGAAGTGATTCATCGCGAGTGGAGCACTATTGAAGACGCCTTTGAACGCAACGGCGTGGAACTGATCTGGGGCACCGCACACTTCGAGGGACCCAACCTGCTCATGGTCCAGAACCAGGGCGAAGGGACCATGATCACCGCCGATCATTTTCTCATCGCCATCGGCACCCGGCCGGCGCGGCCCAAGTCGGTGCCCTTTGACGAAAGCGTCATCCTCACCTCCGATGAACTGCTCCGCCTCGACAATCTGCCGCGCAGCATGATCGTCGTCGGCGGCGGCGTCGTGGGCACCGAGTACGCCTGCATGATGTCCACCCTGGGCATCAACGTGACGCTCATCGAGGGCCGCAACTACGTGCTGGGCTTCCTCGACAACGAAATTGCCGAGGCGTTTCAGTACCACATGCGCCGCGGCGGCCTCACGCTGCGCCTGGGGGAAAAGGTCGAGAGCATTCGCCGGCTATGCGACGGCGGACCCAAGAGCATGCGCGTCGAGGCGATGCTCGAGTCGGGCAAGAAGATCCAGGCCGAGTCGCTGCTGTACGCCATCGGCCGGCAAGGCATGTGCAGCCTGCTGTCGCTGGAGAACGTGGGGCTGGAGTACGACGATCGCGAACGCCTGAAGGTCAACGCCGACTACCAGACGCCTGTGCCGCACATCTATGCCGCCGGCGATGTGATCGGCTTTCCCGCGCTGGCGTCCACCGCCATGGAGCAGGGCCGGCTGGCGGTGTGCCATATGTTCGGTCAGCCCACGCAGTCGCTGCCCCATCTGTTCCCCTTTGGCATCTATGCCGTGCCCGAGATTTCCATGGTCGGCAAGACCGAGGAGCAACTCACGAAAGAGGCCGTTCCCTACGAAGCCGGCATCGCCCACTACGACGAAATCGCCCGCGGCCAGCTCCTGGGCGATCACACCGGCATGCTCAAACTGCTGATCCATCAGCAGACGCACGAAATCCTGGGCGTGCACATCATCGGCACCGGGGCGACCGAACTGATCCACATCGGCCAGGCGGTGATGGCATTCAACGGCAAGGTCGAGTTCCTCATCAACAGCGTGTTCAACTATCCGACGCTGGCAGAGGCATACAAGGTCGCGGCGCTTAACGGCTACAACAAGCTGCGCCACTTCGCGGCGGCGGCAGAGCAGGCGCGCGCGCAGACGCCGGCCCCGGCCCCGGAGACGCAGACAATGGCCCAGGCCAAGGCGGCCGCCTGAACGCAGATTCAGCCGGCCGGGCCGTCTTGGCACCGCTTGGACCTATGCAACAGAATGCAAGTTCATCCGACTAAAGCGCCGTTGGAAGTGGAGGCCTCACTAGAGATTCAGGTTCACTTCCTGAAGGTAGATGAAATATTTGAGGTTGAGCGTCCAGCGCAGAACCATTTTGAGTGGGACCATGGCCATGATCAGCAGCATCATGATCATGATGGCATAGCGGATCAGGCCCATCTGCTGGTACATGCTGCGAAACACCGTGCGCGCCAGGATGACGGGCAGGGCCACGAGCCAGAAGGCGACGAAGATCAGGCCGGGCAGTTCGCGCACGATCATGTTGCCGGGCAGGCCGTGGTCCAGGCCAAAGCCCAGCAGTTTCTTGCCGTTCCAGAAGTAGTCGCTGAGATTGATGTTGGTTCCCGGCAGGGATAAGTGGGCGTCCCAGTATTGGTAAGGTCCGAAGAAGTACCAGTTGGGACCGCGCAGAAACGTGCCATAGACGATGAGCACGACCCAGAGGATGAGGAAGCCAAAGAGCCAACTGGCGATGGCGAAGGGGCGCTGGCGCAAGGTGTAGTAGCCGTTGCCGCGGGGGTTGACGTCGATATAGGGCATGGCGATCAAGCCGACGACGATGAGCCCGGGCAGGAGCACGCCGGCCATCCAGGGATCGAAGTAGACCAGCAGTTCCTGGAGTCCGAGGAAGTACCAAGGCGCCTTGGAAGGGTTGGGCGGCCCGCCGGGGTTGGCCGGGGACTCCAGCGGCGCCGCCAGCAGGACGGCCCAGAGCACCAGGATCGCCGACGCCAGCACCAGGCAGATCATTTCCGTGTAGACCAGGTCGGGCCAGACCAGGGTCTTGTCGTCCTTGTCCTCGACGGGCATGGGCCTGCCCTGTGACAGGGCGGCGTCGTTGAGGGCCGCGCCGCGAAACGCCATCCACAGGCAGAATCCCACGCCCAGCAGCATCATGGTGATGGGTACGTTGTCGGGCTTGCGGATGATCAAGCCGTAGTTGGGATCGATGAGGATGCTGCCGAAGTAGACGAAACAGAACGCGCCCAAGAGCCCCGCCGCGACCAGCGGCCGTGTCCACCAGCGGTACGACACCAGCATCACCACGAACAGCAGCGTGAGGATCGGCAAGCTGATCATCGGATCGCTGAGCCGGTTGACCAGCGCCTTAAACGACTCGATGGCGGGGCTGGTGAAGACCGGCTGCGGTGACGCGGCGAGGGTGATGTTGAGCCAAGGCAAGTGCATGTGAGGCTCCAGGCGTCGATCCCCGGCAAGCCCTGAAGACAGGGCATGCCGGGGCTTGTAAATCCGAAATCCGCAATCCGACGGCTGCAACAGCGGCTCCCGCCGCTAAATCCGACATTCCTCACAGCGGCCCGCTGATCCCGCCGTCCTTGCGGATGCGCCAGAAGTGGACGGCGATGAGCACCGCCGCCGCCAACGGCAGGGCGATGCAGTGCAGCACATAGAAGCGCAACAGCGCGTTTTCACCGACGCTGGTCCCAGCCAGCAACATAAAGGCCGCGTCGGACTTGACCGTCACCAGCGGGATGCCGCCGGGCAGCTTGAGCACATCCGCGAACGGTCCGGCCATGCCCATCAGCGGCGTGGCCTTACCCATGTTCGACCCCACCGTGATGGCCCAGATCGCCAACTGATCCCAGGGCAACAGATACCCCGTGAACGACAGCAGCATGGTCAGCACCAGCAGGATCACGCCCACGCCCCAGTTGAATTCGCGCGGCGGCTTGTACGACCCCGTGAGAAACACGCGCATCATGTGCAGCCAGATCGAGATGATCATCGCGTGCGCCCCCCAGCGGTGAATCTCGCGCAAGAGCCCCAGCGTGGTGTGCGCCCGCAGGGCGATGATGTCCGAGTAGGCGTACTCAGGCACCGGGCGATAGTAGAACATCAAGAGCACGCCGCTGATGGTTTCCGCCAGGAAGAGGAAGAAGGTCAGCCCGCCCATACACCAGGTAAAGGACAGGCGGATGCCGCTCTTGCGAACGGCCACGGGGTGCAGGTGCAGGAAGACGTTGCTCATGACCGCCATGACACGCGTGCGCCGGTCGCGCGGAATGCCGTGGCGGAAGATCGAGTTCCAGACCTGCGATTGGCGGATGTAGTTGAACATTGCTGATGTCGAATCTCGGATTCCGAATCTAGCGAAGCGCTGTTGAAGCCGTCGGATTTGGGAGCCGCTTGCGGCTTAGCATCCGTCGCGCGACCACTGGTCGCGGCTTTACACGCTGATATACGACGCGGGGTTATTCCACTGGCCCAGTTCGGCGCGGTATTTCTGGCTCTTGTCCACGACGACGAATTGCCCTTCGCGGGTGATCTTGAAGCGTTCGAGCGGGCGTGGCGCGGGGCCTTCGAAGTTCACGCCGTTGATGTAGTAGCCCGAGCCGTGGCAGGGGCACTTGAACTTCTGGTCGGTGGGCAGCCAGTTGGGGATGCAGCCCAGGTGCGTGCAAATATCGGACAGCGCGACGAGTTGGCCATCGGGCTGGTGCACGATCCACACGCCGTTGCTGGACTTGAACTGCTCGTAGACACCCACGGTGGCGTAGTCCCCCAGCTTACCGGCGCGGAAAGTGGTGGGCGGCTCCTTGGTGACCTTGGGAACCATAAAGGATTGGAAGGCACCCATAAAGGTGAGAAAGGACGCGGCGATCGCGCCCCAGGCGACCGCCAGGATCACCCCGGTGCCGGCGACGACGCCGGCGAAATCGCGTCGCGACAGACCGGCCTTTTCGCGGATGCGCTGGGCGACGGTGGGCTTGGGTCGCGTAAAGCCGGCGCCGACCATCGCCGCCGAGAGGGCATCGGGCGGGGCATGGCGTGGCAGGGCATGGGCGATGGCGCCGGCGGGCACGCGCGCGGGCCGTAGCGGCTCAGCCGTGCCCGGCGCATGGCCGGTGATGCGCGAGGTGACCAGCAGGCCGGCCCACTTGGGCTCGGGCCGACCGGTGGGCATCGCCAGCGCAGGCTTCTTTTTCCCCGCGCCTTCACCGTGGGCCGCGCTCGTGGCCGCCTTGGCCTCCTGCTCCTCCGGGCTGGGCCAGGGCTCGGGGCCTTCCACCTGGATCGTCTCGAACTTGATCACATCCACCGGGCAGCCCTCGGCGGCGATCTTGATCGAGGGGGTCAGCGGCTTGGTGAAATCGGCGCTGCGGGCCTCGGGCCGGATCACGCAGGTCTCTTCCTGCACGTCGAACACTTCAGGGCAATCCGTCTCGCAGGCATCGCACACGATGCACCCGGGCGCTATCCAGACTTTGACGACTTCCTCATGTGTGGCCATGCGGGGGTTTCCTGACATGCGCAGATACCAGACGCTTGGCAGACTCAGCGTCGGCGTGGACGGACTCTTTCCTCATTGGAACTTCATCATTGGAATTTCCACCCCACTGCTACTGCTTCACCAGCACCACGAAGTGTTACGGCGCTGTCTGGTCATCGAAGCCCTGCTTCCGCTTCCATGCCAACAAGGCCCCGGCCTCTTTTCGCACCATCACGCTTGGATCGTTCACCGCCAGTGCTTCAATAGTAGCCCAGATTTGCGGATCGTCCATCCCCCGTGCCCCGGCTAATGTGGCGAGCATAATGCGATCCTGATCGTGGGGCGGTAGGGTGCGCCCCCCGGAAGGCCCCGGAGCGGCCGGACCGGTCGATTCGGCGGGCAACTTCGCCAGCGCCTCGCGATTCAACAGCAGCGCGGTGACATAGTGCGCGCCCGCCGCATCGCCCAGGCGCGCCAGCGCCACCGCGGCGTTCCAATGCAGCTCGCGGAATATCTCGCCCGGCCGGGCCATCGCCTGACGAAGCTCGGCGATGGTGGCCATGTCCTGCGGCGTGGTCAGCTCGCCCAACACCGCCGCGGCCTGTTGCGCTACCTCCGGAACCGGGTCACCCAAGTAGCGACGCAGCACGACCAGCGCCGGTTCAAGCGGGGGCAGAGGCTCTTTCCGGGGAGCCCCGCCCCGGGTTTGATCGGCCCACGTCGCAATCCCCAGCGTCACCGCGTTGCGCACCATGCTGTGTTTCGAATCGGCGTGACTCAGGATCACCTCCAGACCCTCGGGCTGACGAAGCTGGCCGATGGCCATGAGCAAAAAGGCATGCAACTCCGCCTCGTTGGGGCTGACGTTGTTCTCAAGGATGCGGACCATGTCGCTGTGCAGCCCGCGGCGCTTGGCGGGATCGGTGATGGTCGGCAGCATGGCGGCGATGTTGGCGGCGGCGAGGCAGCGGTCCTTATAGCGCGGGTCCTGCAACCCCCCCGCCATGCGCCCGGCGCCGCTTGACTGCTGGAGGCGAACCATCTGGTCGTCGATATTGTCCGGCCGGGCACTGAGCAGGCCGAAGATCAGCCAGACGGTGACGGCGGCAATGGCGATCAGCGCGGGGATGATGACCAGTTGCGCCGCCTGCCGCCCGAAGCTGGGCGGTGCACCGGGGTCGGAAGCGGGGGCGGGCTTGGGTGGTGCTTCTTCAGACATGCAAGACTCCATGCTCACTTAAGTGAGCATGCCTTCACTCCCCCCCAATGCCCCGGGCGGGGATCGAACCCGCACGGCCCTTGCGGGCCAAGGGATTTTAAGTCCCTTGCGTCTGCCAATTCCGCCACCGGGGCCAGGCGGCGCCGCCACCGTGGTCTTGAGTCTAGCAGCACGGACGAGGGCGTGACAAGGTGACAAGGCAATGGGGAGGGATAAGCACGATGTCTTTCAACTTGCCGCCTTGTCACCTTGTCACCTCCTCATCAAGCATGCGTTACGATACGTCCATGAACCTGTTCATCATGACCCTACAGACCAATCCGTTCTATTTTTTCGCGGTGGTCATCACCGTTGTGATCAGCATCGTACTGCACGAGTTGGCGCACGGTTGGGCGGCGATCTGGCAGGGGGATGACACACCGATCCGCACCGGACACATGACGCTCAACCCGGTGGTGCACATGGGGTGGTACTCGCTGATTTTTCTGGTGGTGGTGGGGATTTCCTGGGGATTGATGCCGGTGGACCCGTCGCGGTTCCGCAGCCGGCGCGGTGATGCCCTGGTGGCGCTGGCGGGGCCGGCGATGAACGTGCTCCTGGCAGCAATCGCGCTAACGGGTCTGGGACTGTGGATGCGGTTTGATCCGATCAGCCTGGACGACACGATGCTTCGCCTGCGCGAGTTCCTGTACATCTTTGGGGTCTTGAACCTGGTGCTGGCGCCGTTCAATCTCCTGCCGATCCCGCCGCTGGACGGCTCGCGCATTCTGGCTAACCTCGATCGCCGCTATGCCGAGTTGATCCACGACCCTAGTAAACAAGGCGTGCTGATGCTGGGCTTTGTGCTGGTGTTCTTCCTGGCGCGGTATTTCTTCATGGCAGGCCACTGGGGCGCCGAGGCATACCTGCAACTGCTTGCCTCTTGATGGTCACTTGGCCATGGCGATGATCTGCCGATACTGCTGGCGGTAGAACCTGGTCCAGGCCAGGCGGCACTCGAAGAGCTTGTCCTGATCTCGCCACCCACCGGCGTGGTCGCTCAGACCTTTCCAGAACTGTGCCAGCGTCTGCGCCGCCTCGGCGTGACGCGGGTGACTGGCGTCCTCCATCGCTTGCCGCCAGTTGGTCGCCAGATCATCATCCGGCCAGGTCAGCGTCAGCGCGGGCGGCATGGTGTCAAACATTGCCAGCATGCGCTCCCGGCGGGGATCATCCCCCGGCATGCGGTTGATGGCGTCCCAGGCATCCTGCAATTCATCGTGAATGTCGATGGCCATGGCGTGTAGGACATACTTGATGCCGTCGTAATAGTGCGGCATGCCGGGAGCAAACGGCCGGGCATCCTCGAACGGATGCAACTCGTCGGCCCAGTGCTGCATCTCGTCAGGGGTATAGAGATCACGGCGAATCGGCACGCGGCGCAGCTCGAAACGAACCGGCCCGTCGGGGGCAACAAGCTTGCGTTGCCACAATCGCTGCGCCTCCTTTGAGAGCAGCCAGACGACGAACTGATTGGCCAACTCGTGCGACGGCGCGCCGCGCAGGATGCTGATCGGGTCGGCGTTGATCAGGGTCAAACCCACGGGCGACACGTAGCCGACGCGGTCATCGCCGAAGTAGCCCAGTTCCTGGGTGCCGATGGCGCCGGCCTGGAATCGGCCATAGAAGTCGATGCACATGCCCGCGGCCGTCTCCCCTGCCGAGACGTCCACCGGCACCTTCGAGGCGCTGTCGGTGAAGTAGCGTGCGTTGGCACTGATGCGGCGCAGCATCGCCCAGCCTTCGGTCCAGCCCATGCGGCGAAGAATGGCGTTGTACACCGCGGCCACCGAACCCGAATGCAGCGGGTCGCCCAGCGCGACATTGCGGCGAAAAGCAAACGGCTCCAGATCGGACCAAGTCTGCGGCTCGACCTGGCCAATGTGCAAAAGCACGTTGCGGTTGTAGACAATGCCGAAGCTCGACAACACTGGGCCGACCCAGTAGAGCTGGGGGTGATACAGCGGTTCCCCGCCGATGTCGGGCGTGGGGTAAACCTCCTGGAGTAATCCGGCAGGCAGATCGATGGGGACCGAAAGCGTAATACGTTTGCCCGACTTCTCAGGGTGTTCAAAGCCCTTGGCCAGGACGTTGTGCTCGTAATCGCCGCCGCCGAAGAACAGGTCGATGCCGATGCCCGCGTCCTCCTGGCCTTTCTGCGCCTGAGCGGCAAAGAGCGAGAAGACCATGCGGCGCAGGTCGCTGGTGCCGCCGGAGCTGCGCCAGTCGAAATCGACAGGCGGGAGATTCTGCGCGGCGCGCCAGCGGTTGAAGCCGTGCGCCATTTCGTAGCGAATCTGCTCATTGTGCGGGGTGATAATGACCAGGCGTGCGGCGGCCTGGCCGGGCGCCGCGGCGACTTCCTTCTCCGCCACCGGCTGTAAGAGGAAGGGCACGCCGACGACGATCAGGAGCAAGCCGATCACCAGGATTCGCGGCCACCAGTCTTTCATGAATCATCTCGCACGGATACCTGACGCTTCGCGGACTCAGCGTCGGCGTCTAAGAATCACCTGCTCCGCAGCAGTCTCAAGCAGTTCTGTCGGCTACAACTTCAGAAACCAGCAACCACGCGCTGTGCGGTTGCCTCGATCAACTCCTCCGCCCGGCGCATGGATTCCTCCAGCGACAGACCTTCACCGATCACATGATACTCGCGCAACCCGGCCTGGAGTGTTCGATTCGCGTCAGGGCCGATGCCGCCGACCAGGGCGATGGTGGGCACGCCGTGGCGTTGCGCCGCCTGTGCCACGCCGATGCACGCCTTGCCCGAGGCGGTCTGGCCGTCGATGCGGCCCTCGCCGGTGAGGCACAGGCCGCAATCAGCCACGCGCTGCTCGAAATTCACGGCATCGAGCACCAGGGCGATGCCCGGCACCAAGCTCGCGTGCAGGAACGCGACCAGCCCGCCGCCTAATCCGCCCGCGGCGCCGGCGCCCGGCAAAGCTTCGACGTCGATACCCAACTGCTCGCGCCATAGGGACGCCAGGTGGCGCAGCCCGCGATCAAGCAGCTCGACCTGCTCGGCTGTCGCGCCCTTCTGCGGCGCATAGACATAGGCGGCTCCCTCCAGGCCGGTTAGCGGATTGGTCACGTCGCAGGCGACGCGGATATCGCAACCGGCGACGCGCTGCCGCACCACGTCGTTGTCGCGGATGATAGTGATGCGATGCAGGTCGCCGCCGGTGCAGTCCACGGACTGCAATCCTTGGGAGTCATCGGTGAAGAATTGGGCGCCCAGGGCCGCGGCGACACCGCAACCGCCGTCGCAGGTGGCGCTGCCGCCGATGCCAAGGATGATACGGGTCGCGCCGGCGTCGATGGCGCAGGCGATGAGTTCACCCACGCCGAAGGTCGTGGTGCGCGTCGGGTCGCGCCGGTCAGGCGGCACGAGCTCGAGTCCTGCCGCCGCCGCCATTTCGATCACCGCGGTCGGACCATCGGGCGACATGCCCCATGCCGCCTGGACTTTCTGGCCTAGCGGGCCGGTCACCTCGTCATGCCGCAGTTCACCGCCGGTCGCCGCGATGATCGCCTCGACGGTGCCCTCGCCGCCGTCGGCGACCGGGCAAACGTCGATTTCCGCCTCGGGCAGCGCCCGGCGAATGCCGCGCGCCATCGCCTGCGCCGCCGTGGCGGCGCTGAGGCAGCCCTTGAATTTGTCGGGGGCACAGATGACCTTCATGGCCGGCCAGTGTAGCTTGTGCGGATCGTGGACACTACGCAGACAGACGAGGCATTAGATCAGGCGATGATGCGGCACGCCCTGGCGCAGGCGCAAGAGGCGGCGGAACTGGGCGAAGTGCCGGTGGGCGCGGTGGTGTATCGCGGCGACCAGGTGCTGGCGCTGGCGCACAACCTGCGTGAATCGGCCGCCGACCCCACGGCACACGCGGAAATGCTCGCCCTGCGCCTGGCTGCCAAACGCTTGGGCACGTGGCGGCTGGAGGGTTGCACCATGGCCGTCACACTCGAGCCTTGCCCGATGTGCGCCGGCGCTTTGATCAACGCGCGACTGGCGCGCCTGGTCTATGGCCCGGCGGACTCGAAAATGGGATGCGTGACCACGCTCTATCAGCTTTGCACCGATGCGCGATTCAATCACCGGATCGTCGTGACCGCCGGTGTCCTGGCGGAAGAGGGGGCCGCGATGTTGCGCGAGTTCTTTCGTCAGCGCCGTGTCAAAGAGCCGCCCGCCAAGCCGTTACCCAGGGAGACTGGTCCATGAAACGATCCGAGATCAACCAGATTCTGCGTCAGGCCCAGGTGTTTCTTGACGAACACCGCTTCGTCCTTCCGCCGCTCTCGAAATGGAGTCCCGACGACTGGCAGAGCAAAGGTTCTGAGTGCCGGCGCATCGTTGAGCAGCAGATGGGATGGGACATCACGGACTTCGGCTCGGGCGATTTTGAACGCGTGGGATTGTTTCTGTTCACGATGCGTAACGGGGTGGCGGCCGAGACGGATCTTCCGGGCGCCAAGGTCTATGCCGAGAAAGTGCTGCTCGTGCGTGATGGGCAGATCACGCCCACGCACTTCCACTGGCAGAAGATGGAAGACATCATCAACCGCGGCGGCGGCGAACTGGTGCTGGAACTGTGGAACAGCCATGGCGACCGTGAACTGTCCGACAGCGAAGTGCTGGTCGTGTGCGATGGCGTCCAGCGCTCGCTGCCGGCGGGCAGACCCCTGGTCCTCCAGCCCGGTGATTCGGTCACCCTGCCGCAGCGGCTGTGGCATAAGTTCTACGGCCGCGGCGGAACCGTGCTGGTGGGCGAGGTCAGTCGGGTCAACGACGATCGCACCGACAACAACTTTCACGAGCCGATCGGGCGGTTTCCGACGATCCAGGAGGATGAGCCGCCGGTGCATTTACTGGTAGGTGATTACGGGCGGTACTACCGCTTCTAGTTCTGTGCGCCACATGCTTACTGAAGTGAGCATGCCTCGCGCCTCACGCTTTGATCAATCGGTAGTCGCGCAGAAGCTTGTTAAGCCCCGCGCTGTTGGTTTCGCTCATCTCGCACAGGGGCAGGCGCAACTCGCCGCGGTCCATGCCGGCCATGGCCATGGCGGTCTTGATGGGGATCGGGTTGGTCTCGACGAATAGACCTTTGAAGAGCGGGAACAACGCCAGGTGCATTTTGCGCGCCTTGCCGTAGTCACCCGCGAGGGCTGCGTCGACCAGGGCCTTGACTTTCCTGGGCACCAGGTTGGACACCACGCTGATGACACCCCTGGCACCGATGGCCATCAGGGGCAGGGTCAGCGAGTCGTCGCCGGACAGGATGGTCAACTTCCGGGGGTCGGTCAGGGTGGCGATCTCCGAGGCCATATCCAGCGAGCCGGTGGCCTCCTTGATGGCGACGATGTTGGCGTGCTCCGCCAGGCGCGCGACCGTCTGGGGCGACATGGTGACGCCCGTGCGCCCGGGAATGTTGTAAAGCACGATGGGCAGATCGACGGCGTCGGCGACGGTCATGAAATGCCGATACAGCCCCTCCTGCGTGGGCTTGTTGTAATAGGGGTTCACCATCAGGGCCGCGTCGGCGCCGACCTTGGCGGCATGGCGCGTCAGCGCCAGGGCCTCGCTGGTGGCGTTGGAGCCGGTGCCGGCGATGACCTTAACCCTGCGCTTGGCGGCCGCGACAGCCTCGACGACCTTCTCGATGACCAGCCGGTGCTCTTCGTGGCTGAGCGTGGGCGACTCGCCGGTGGTGCCCACGGGCACCAGGCCGTCGATGCCCTGCTGAATCTGGAACTTCACACTGGCAGCCAGGTGATCGTAGTCGACCTGGCCGTTGGTGAAGGGGGTCACCATGGCGGTGATGGCGCCTTGGATCATGGTAGGGGCTCCGATAACGCCGCGCGGCGGTTGTCACAGTGCGTGGCGCGGGGTGACACTTTAGAGCAGGGGAGGGATGGGAGCAATTCCGGACGCCCAGCTCTTAACCGCCGCACGGATCGTGCCGAAGGTAACGATTGGAGAAACTGCGCCGCCTGTGACGGTTGCGCCGCCTTTAAACAGGTCGATATGCACCCACGCTCGGGACAACGTCGAAGTTCGCTGCGCCCGGCGCGCTGGGACATGCCCCCGGCAACGCCCACCGGCGCGATTGCCGCCGACTGCCGGCACTACCGCGGCGACAAGCCGTGCACGCATAACCGTCTGTGCGCCGGCTGCTCACACTATCAGCCCTATCAGCATCGCATCTGCATTATCAAACTCGGCGCGTTGGGTGACGTGATCCGCACCCTGTGCATTCTGCCGGAGTTGCGTCGCCACTACGCCGAGGCGCATATCACCTGGGTCAGTCTGCCCAGCGGCCGCCGCATGATTCAAGGGCATCCGATGATCGACCGCGTCGTCGAGTTCGGGCCGATGACCGGCATGGTGCTGATGCAGGAGACTTTCGACTTGCTCATCAGCCTGGACAAGGAGCCCGAGCCCTGTGCCCTGGCGATGTCGCTCTTTGCCAAGGAAAAGCTGGGGATTGGGCTGTCCCCGCAAGGCAAGCCCATACCGCTCAATCCCGAAGCGCATGCGTATTTCCATCTGGGGCTTAGCGACGAACTGAAGTTCAAAGCCAATCAGAAGAGCTACCCGGTCCTGGTTCACGAGGCATTGGGGCTGCATGATCACGGCCAAGGGTACACGCTGCCGGTGAACGAAACGCGGCGTGACCGGGTGCGGCTGATGCTGGCGTCCGCGGGGTGGGAGCCGGGCCGGGAGACGATCGGCATCAACGTCGGCGCGGGCACGGCTTTTGCCAACAAAATGTGGCCGGCCGCACGCCAAGCCGAAGTGGTACGCCTCCTGCGCGGCGAACAACCCGAAGCGCAGATTCTGCTTCTGGGTGGGCCGCCCGAGCGCCCGATCATCGACCGCCTCCTGGCCGAATGCTCCCGGGAGGGCGGGCTGGAGCGCATCATCGACGCCGGCACCGAGCACGACGAGCCGGGCTTTGTCGCCCTGGTGGACACCTGCGACGTCCTGTTCACGGGCGACACCATGGCGATGCACGTCGCCATCGCGCTGGGCAAGGGGGTCGTGGCATACTTCGGACCCACCTGCGAGCAGGAGATCGACCTCTACGGCCGGGGCGAGAAGCTCGTCGCCACGGTGCCGTGCGGGCCGTGTTACAAGCGCGTCTGCGATCGCGGCGACGCCTGCGTCAATGCCCATTCGCCTCAGCAGGCAGCCGCTGCCGTCGCGCGAGTCCTCGAACAGCAAAGAGACGGGGTGACCCACCAATTACCCGTGATCCCTCGAAGGTTGGCCGGTTAAGGAAACCACCCATTCCTCCTCCCATGAAGCAACTGTTCTTCCTCATCTCCCTGACTGCGCTTGCCGGCGTTGCCACCTTCGTGGACGCGTTCTGGGCGATCCTGCTCTACTACGGCCTGGCGGTGTTGCGCCCGCAGTACCTGTGGAAGTGGGCCCTGTCGGGCGACTACCGATGGTCCCTGGTCGCCGCGGCCATCGTCTTTGCCGGTGTCTTCATGCATGGTAAGCGCATCATGGCGCAAGCCCGCTTGACCGCCGTGTTCTGGCTCCTGCTGGCCTATACCGTGCTGGTCATGCTCAGTTGCCTCACCTCCCACGACCCGGCCATCGCCCAGCAGTGGGCCATCGAATACGGCAAGATATTCCTCATCGCGGCCTTGGCGAGCCTGATCATCCACCGGCTGGAGCAGATCCGCCTGGTGGCGATGGTCATCGTCATCGCCGTGGGCTACATCGCCTGGCAGGTCAACTCGCTCTACTTCCTGGATGGGCGGCTGGACATCTTCCACTACGGCATCGGCGGCCTGGACAACAACGGCGCGGGGCTCTACCTGGCCACCGCCCTGCCGCTGACCTATATCTTCGCCTTCGGCGCCACCCGCCCCTGGCAACGCGCCCTGGCCGTGCTGGCGGCGCTGCTCATGATCCACGCCTTGATGATGACCTACTCGCGCGGCGCCATGCTCGCCGCCGTCGTCGGCGCCGCCTGGCTACTGCTGCGCCACCGCCCACGCTGGCAGGCGGGCGGCATCGCCATCGCCTTGATCCTGGTCATCGGCGTGCTGGCGGGTGCCGAAATCCGCGACCGCTTCACCTCCAGCGCCAACTTCCAGACCGACGGCAGCGCGCAACTTCGCTTTGAAAGCTGGGACGCCGCGTGGCGCATGGCGTGGGAAAACCCGCTGCTGGGAACGGGCATCCGCAATTCCAATCAGTTCAGTCATGCCTACGGCGCCGACCAGGTCGGGCGCACCATCCACAGTCTCTACCTTCAGATCGCCGCCGACTCAGGCTTGCCTGCAATGGCGGTGTATATCGCTCTGCTCAGCGCCGCGGGGGTTTCGCTCTTCATAGCCCACCGCGCGTGCCAGGAGCGCCTCGATGATGACGAGGCACACGACCGGCCGATCGATCAGGTCACGCGCCAAGCGGCGTACCTTTCGGGAGGTACGCAAGCGGCACTGGTGACCTTCGCCGTGGGCGGATTGTTCCTGTCGGTCGAAGTGGTCGAGCTGCCTTGGATTCTGATCGTGCTGGCGGGCGTGCTGCCACGAGCGGTAGAGGATCACCTTGAGGCGCCGGCACTGGTCGCGCCTGTCGCACCGCTTGGCGCCCCTGCGCCGACACCGGGACGGGGGCGAACCCGGCTCGCACAGCTGACCCCGCAACGCCCCACCGGAGTCCAGCCTTCATGAGCACCCTGACCGTCTATCTCGACAGCCACCTGGCGCGGATGGTGCATCACACCCAGCGTCTGGCGCAGAAGCGTTGGCGTCTCCCGGCGCTCCAGCCGGTGGTCTGCGCCGTGGACTACCTGGCGCGGGCTGCCTTCCACGTCTGGCGCAACCGCCAGTACCTGACGATTATGAAGCTGGCGAACATGGCGCTGGTAAACGTGCAGTTCCGCATGAAGACTGAACGGGTGGTCGGTCGGCCGTATCGCATGAAGATCGAGTCGACCAACATCTGCAACACCAAGTGCCAGCTCTGTCCCACGGGTCTGGGCTACGCCGGCCGGGCCAAGGGCAAGATGAGCCTGGAGCAATACCGCCAGCTGATCGAACAGCTCAAGGGCACGCTCTACAGCCTGGACCTTTCCATGTGGGGCGACCCGCTGATCGTGCCGGAAATTTTCGACATGATCCGCTACGCGCATGACCGACGGATCTGGACCTACATCAGCTCGAACCTGCATGCCTTGAAGCTTGATCCGGAAAAGCGTCAAGCTGAGCGGCTGGTGGAAAGCGGATTGGACGTGCTGACCTGTTCGCTGCATGGCGCCTCGCAGGAGACCTTTGCGATCTATCAGCCCGGCAAGAGCCTGGCGGACGCGGTAGCCAAGGTTCGCCACATCGTCGAGACGCGCAACCGCATGGGCAGCGCCACGCCCAAGGTGCAGCTCAACTTCGTGGTCACGCGCTACAACGAGCATGAGGTGGAGGCCTTTCAACAACTCGCCGACGATCTGGGCTGCAAGGCGGTCATCTCGTGGGCGGCCCTGAACGTGCGCTTCCTGAATCGAGACCAGCACACCGGCCAACCGTTGAACCTGGCGCCGGACGTGCTGGCCAAAAAGGCACGCACGCACATCGAGCGCTGGCTGCCCGAATCGCAGCAGCACAAGCTGGCGGTATACGACGCGATTCAGAAGGGCGAGTACCAACCCGGAGACTTCAACGGCCGCAAGCTCTACGACTGCTCCTGGCCCTGGCTGGCCAGCGTGATCAACTGGGACGGCACGGTGGTGACCTGCTGCGGTTCGTGGGACCAGGAAGAAGACATGGGCAGCGTGCTGGACCAGCGCTTCGGACGAGTGTGGAACGGGAAGAAATACCGCATGGCGCGGCGAAGCTTCAAGAAGCGCGTCAATGAGGCGGAAGCGAAAGATAATCCGTGTGCGACGTGTCCGGGGTACATGATCTAGCCAGCCGCCGCCGCAAGGCCAACCCGCCCCCGATGTAACGACGGGCGGAAACGGAAAAATCCGGGGCGACGCAAAGCCTCTGCCCCGGCTTGACTGATGCAATGAACACCAGCGCCTCATTCATTCTCAGACCTCCTCACGCTAGCCCAACCGCGGGGCTCTCTCAGACGGGAGAGGGGACCGGGACCAGAGCGCCACTCGTGCTGCACGTGCGCGTCGTGGCCGGCAGCGGCGGCGGGCCTGACAAGACGATCCTGCGCTCCGCCGGTTACGTTGACCCGACGCAGTTGCGCATCGCCGCGGCGTATATCCACCCGCACAACGACCCGGGCATCCTCGGCCTGCGCCAGCGCGCGGGCGAATGGGGGTGCCCGTTCTACGAAATCGGCGAGACAGGCCCGCTGGACCCTTCGACGGTGCGCTCGCTGCTGAATCTCTGCCGCAAACTGCGCGTCGCCGTCTGGCACGGGCACGACTACAAGTCCAACGTCCTGGGTCTGATGCTTCGCCGCTGGTGGCCGATGCGCCTGGTCACCACCGTACACGGCTGGACGCACGATACCGCCCGCACCCGCCTCTACTACCACATCGACAACCTCTGCCTGACGCGCTACGACCACGTGATGGCCGTGAGCCCAATGCTAGTGGAGCACTGCCGATCGCTGGGCGTGCGCGAAGAACAGTTGAGCTACGTGCCCAACGGCATCGCGTTGGAGGATTACGTGCCGGGCGATCGTGCCGTGATGCGCAAAGCATTGGGACTTGCGGATGGCGCCCTGGCGATCGGCGTGGTGGGCCGGCTGAGCGTGGAAAAGGGCGTGGACCGCGCCATCGCCACCCTGGCAGCGCTCCGTGAGAAGCCGGCATATGCCGACACACAACTGCACCTGATCGGAGACGGGCCGCAACGCGGCCAGCTCGACGGCATGGTCGAATCGCTGGGCCTGCGCGGCGCAGTGCACTTCCATGGCTGGCAGGCGGACACGCGGCGTTTCTATGACGCCTTGGACCTCTTGCTATTGCCCAGTCACACCGAGGGGCTGCCCAACGTCGTGCTCGAGGCCATGGCGATGAACGTGCCGGTGGCGGCGACCGACGTCGGCGGCGTGCGCGAGCTGCTGGATGAGGGCCGGTGCGGCACGATTCTCAACCAGGATGCAACGACCTGGCCGCTGCACTTGGCGCCGCTGCTGGTCAGCGTCGCGCGGCGGCATGAGCTGGCCCGACAGGCGCGGCAGCGCGTGATGTCCCACTACGCCTTTGAGAAACGCATGGCACGCGAAGTCGCGGTGTACCAGCGCGTACTGAGCATCCAGCGGCCTCAGACGCTGCGCCGCGCGGCGTGATCATCACGAATACCAGACGCTTCGCGCCCCGGAGACTCAGCGTCGGCGTGGGCCGCTGCAATTCCAATCACTCAGATCGTCGCCTCGGTCACGCGCAGGACTTCGTCGACCGTGGTCAGACCCCTTTCAACCTTGCGAAAGCCGTCGGAGCGCAGTGTGACCATGCCGCGTTCGATGCACATGCGGCGGAACTCGGTGACATTAGGGCTGGCGGCGATGCGGTCGCGCAGCATGTCGTCCAGGAGCAGCAATTCGTAGATGCCCAGACGCCCCGAGTAGCCGGTATTGCGGCAGCGATCGCAGCCCTTGCCGATCCAGATGCGATCGGCGGGGATGCCCTGCATGGCCAAGTGCTCGGCGATGTGCTCGGGGGGCTTGGCCTGTTCCTTGCAGTGCTGGCAGATGCGCCGCACCAGGCGCTGCGCCAGCACGCCGTTGACCGCGGCGCCGATCAGGTACGGTTCGACGCCGATGTTCACCAGACGGGTGATCGACGAAGGCGCGTCGTTGGTGTGCAGGGTGGAGAGCACCAGGTGGCCGGTGAGGGAGGCCTGCACGGCGATGCGGGCGGTTTCACCGTCGCGGATTTCGCCGACCATGATTACGTCGGGGTCCTGCCGCAGCAGCGAGCGAAGCGCCGCGGAGAAACTCATGCCCACCTTGTCGTGCACCTGCACCTGGCTGATGCCGTTCAGGTGGTACTCGACGGGATCCTCGACGGTCGAAACGTTGAGGCTGTTGATGTCCATCTGGGCCAGGGAGGCGTAGAGCGTGGTGGTCTTGCCGCTGCCGGTGGGCCCGGTGACCAGAATGATGCCGTGAGGTGAATCGATCTGCCGCTTCCAGATGAGCAGGGCGTCTTCGTCCATGCCCAGTTGATCGAGCGTGACCTGGATGGAGCGGTTGTCGAGGATGCGCATGACCGCCTTTTCACCTTGCGCGGTGGGCAGAGTGGAAAGGCGCAGGTCGAGCTTGCGGCCGTGCACCATGGCGCGGATGCGCCCGTCCTGGGGCAGGCGGCGCTCGGAAATGTCCAGGTTGGACATGATCTTGAGGCGAGAGATAATCGCCGCGTGCATATGCTGCGGCGGACTCATCATCTCGAACAACACGCCGTCGATGCGATAGCGAATGCGCAGCTTCTTTTCCTGCGGCTCGACGTGGATGTCACTGGCGCCTTCCTTGACTGCGTTGAAGATCAGATAATTGACAAAGCGGATGACCGGTGATTCGCCGGCCATTCTCTCCAGATCCAGGTTCTCTTCCTTGGTCTGAAGCAGTTCGACGTCGTCGTCCTGGATGTTGGCGATGATCTCGTCAACCTGTTCGGTCTCTTGTTCATCCTCCTGGAGGGACTCGATGGCCGCGGCGATCTGCCCGCGGCAGACGACCACTGGCTTGATCGCCATGCCCAGCTTGTGCCGCACTTCGTCGAGGAGGATGAGGTTGTCGGGATTGGCCACGCCCAGGATCATGCGGCTACCGGCGGTGCGCAGGGGCACGATGGCGTTGTCGCGGCAGAACTCCCGCCCCAGCTTCTCGATCTGCTTGACCTCGACGGTCTGGGGATTGACGTGCTCGAAGGACAGGCCGGTGCTGCGCGCCAGGCCCGCCTGCACGGTGGCTTCGTCGATGCCCATCTCGATGAAGATGTCCGCCAGCGACTTGCCAGGCGTCTTTTCGGCGACCGAGCGGGCGACTGTGAGCTGGGCGGCACTGATGGCCTTGACGTCCAGCAACACCTGGCCCAGGTCGGTGGTGGCGGTGATGGCCGAAGCCTCGGGTACCCACAGATCCGACAGCGCATCGCTCCCGCGCGCGCTGTGCGCCGCTCCGCCGCTACGGCCCGGCGCCGGCCGCAACGGCTCCTCCGGCTCCGAGCCCAGGTCAATCAGCATGTCCCGCAGTTCCGGGCTATCCATTTCCGCCTCCGCGTGTCCCGGTTATCAGCCACAGATGAACACAGATGAACACAGACAGGAAAGGGCAGAAAACCGGAATGAGCGGGAAAGGCAGAAACGAGGCCTGTCACCGATCTGTTGGATCTGATTTCCTACCTTCGCTGCTATTCTGATTTTCCTGCTTTTCCTCATCTGTGTCTATCTGTATTCATCTGTGGCGCATTCTCAGAAATTCGGCTTGCGCGACTCGTCTTCCTTGTTCTTGACGGCCATCGCCAGCGTGTAGGTCTGGTCCAGCGCCGAGAGAGTCACCTGCATGCCGGTGATCTCCGCTACGGTGAAGCTGCCGACTTTGTCGCCGGCCTTGACCACCTTGCTGTTGACAATGGCCACGGGCACGCGGCCGAGCATGACCGCGTCGAGCTTGAGGCCGGCGAACTCGGTGGCGAGCTGTTTGATCTGCCGCTGCCGCGCCAGTTCGGCGGCGTTGCCCGTGGGCGCCGGCACGGTGACGCCGGCAGCCGTCTTGCGCGTGGGCACATCGAACGGGTTCTTCTGAAGATACTCCAGGGGAACTTGCCGCGTGGCGGTATCGTCGTTGAACATCGCCACCACCGAGTCGGTGTCGTCGAAGAGCACCTTCATGTTGTCTTTGTTGAGCGGATCATCACTGGCCATGGCCGCGGGATTGGCCAGCTTCACCAGCGCCTGTTCGATCCGAGCCTCGACTTCCTTGGTCTGGCTGCTGGCGCGCACGTCGCCCTGGGTCATGCGCATCAGGTAGATCGATCCCCCGGCGATGCCCGCCACCATCAGGATCAGGAGCGTGCCCTGCGACAGCAGCTTGCTGCCCGCGTGCGGCGCCGCATACGCCTGGGTGTCGTCAGCGTTGGGCAAGCCCTCGGGCTGCACCGTCGCGCTGCGCGGCACCATGAATTTCCCCTCCGCCCCGCTGCCCATGCCCTGGCTAAACATTCCACCCTGCTGGCTCATAGCTTGCTCCTTCCCGGCTTGCTGCCCTGGTCGTCGCTGTCAAAGAAGATCGACAGCGTCAGCTCCGCCTCCATCGATGCCGTCTCGCTGGGCGTCATCACTTTCTTCATCTTCAATTGCGGCAGGCGCGTGATGCGCGACAACCGCTCCAACTCCAGCATGAAGCTGTAGAACCCGTCAAAATCACCTGCAATCACCATCTTGATGGGCAACTCCGAATACTTGGCGTGGTCGATCGGCTTGTCCGTGCGCACGCTCTTGGGCACCAGCTCGTGCCGCGACGCCATTTCCCACACCTGCTGGAGAATCACCTCGACCTCGCGCTGCGCCGGCAGCTTGGCCTCGAACACCTCGATCGTGTTGCTGAGCTTGTCGATCTCCTGGCCCAGATCGGTGATGCTGCGCGTGGCCGCCTCAAGCTGCTTGAGCTTGACCTGCTTCTGGCTGTACTCCTCCTTGGCCTCGTCAATGCGCGCGTTGCGCTGTTCCAAGTCGAAGAAGTACACCGCCACCGGCGTCGCCAGCAGCAGCAGAAAGAAGATTGCTTCACGGATGCCGAATCGCATGGGAGAATCCTTGATTTCTGATTGCGGGTCTGGGTGTTTCGCCTGATTTACCTGTGGTCCGACGCCGGCCGCACATCGTCACGCTTGACCGGCGCCGTGCCCGGAATGGGGTTGCCATCGGGGTCCGCGGCCACAACGTCGGCCATGGGATCCAGTTTCAAGCCGCGCTTCACCATCTTGGGCTCAAACTGCTGCACATCCAGTTCCTGGTTGAGTCGGATGTCGATCTTGAACTTGCGCGCCTGCGCTTCGTCCAACACAACCTGCTCGCTGAAAACCAGGTTCACGTCCTCGAACATGGGGTTCTGCCCCAGTGCGGTCATGAACTGGGCGACCTCGACGTCCGTGGGGGCCGTGCCCACCAGTTGCAGCTCCACGTCGGTCACCGCCACCTCCATGTCACGGGCAAACTCGCCCCTGCCCTGCTCAACCGCTTTCTGCTTGGCTTCCTGTAGTGCGGTGGCATCCAGCGGCCGGCGTTCCCGCTTGATGTGCGTCTCCAACTGGAGATCCGTCAGGCTCAGCGTCATGGGCATCATGTTGGTCAGTTCCGACAGGATCAGGCTGCGCGGGACGCGCTCCAGGAGCTGGGCCGTCACTTGCGCCTTCTGCATCATCTGTGACTTGCGGTCCTGCAACACCTGAAGCTGATCAAGACGCTTGGCGGCTTCCTCGAAGTCCTGGTTGATCTGCGTATGTAACCGTTTGACCTCACTGCCATGGCGGACGGTGACCAGGAACGCGGCCACCACCGCCGCCATCACGATGGCGAACAGCGTCAGGCAGATGAGATTGGTCCGCCGCTGAATGCGGCTTTCCACGTAGTCCTGGGGTAGAAAACTCATATCGGCCATGGTCGGTACTCGCTTTGTTACAACGCTGAGTCGGGCTCAATCGGGCGAGCTGGGGCCGTCTCGGCCCCGGCGTGCGCGGCCCAGCCGCGTCAGGACGTTTTCTCCAGGCACAAGCCCAGAGGCACAGCCCAGCCCGGCTGCGGTTGACGAATATCCACGCCCGTGGGGCTCTGGCTGGCGGTGACCTTGGTCACCCGTGCCAGGGGGTCGCCCAGTTGGGCGCCAATGCGCAGTGCCCGTGCAATGCGCTGACAGGTTGCCACGTGGTTGGCCTCGCCGCCCAGAAACACCAGCTTCTCCACGGGCCGGCCGCCATACATGGCCTGGTGATAGCGCAGGCAGAGCTGGAGTTCGTCAATCAGACATTCGATGGTTTCATCTTCACCGGCAGGTTTGCCATCCGAAGGCGCCGCCTGGGGCGACGCGTTGGCGGCGATGGCGGCCGCAACGCGCGCCGCCACTAACTGGGCCTGGAGCACTGCCAGTCCCACGCCGTCATCCTGTGATTCTGACCCGGACGCCCCGGAGCCCGCGGATACCCCGGCCACTCCCGCCGTCGCCAACGCCGGCTGGGCCTTGGCCTTCTCCGACGCCTCACGCATGCGCAACTCACGCGCATCGGCAAAGCTCAAACTCTGCGCCCCGGCACGATGTCGCGTCAGATGATCGCCCGCGGCATGGATGGTCTTGGCGAAGACCATCTCCCGGCCGTGCGCGATGAGCACCTTGGTCGTCGCGGCGCCGATATCCAGGAAGCAAGTGGTGCGCCCGTTGTCTTCCGCATGGCGGTACAGGTGGGCAAAGGCGCCCAGCGTCGCCAAGGGTTCGCAGCTCATGCCTACCACGTCCAGTTTGGCGCGGTTGGCGGTCTGGATCAGCGACATCACGCTGTCCCGACTGGAGGCGACGCAGATCACCTCCTCGCGGGTGGCGCCGTCGCGCACGACCGGGCCAACGCGGAAGTGCCGGACGACCATGCGTGAGGGATCGATGTTAAGCCGTTGGCGGAGTTGGATGGCGATCTGATCGTCTATGGAGTCATCCTGGCCGCGGCCGATCTGGAGGTGCTGGACCAGGGTGCTGTAGGCGGGCAGCGCCACGACGGCATGTTTGCCGCGGAAAGGTTGGGCCCGTAGCAGGCTCTTGAGCGCGTCGGCGAAGAACGCCTGCCGGGCCACCGGATCCTGCCGGGCATGCTCGGGCACCACCGCCGAAGCGGCGGCGACCAGTTGCGGCGGATCGGCGGCCACCACCTGTAACAGCTTGAGGCTGTCGGCGCCGAAATCGATCGCAATCGGCGAGTACCGTGTCTTGGTCAACCCAAATGCCATGGAGGTCACCACCCTGTTCCACTCAAAAGCCGGCGCACGAGGATCGCGCCCGTGTGCCGCGACCCGCTGCCACCAGGCGTGGCAGGCCCGTCGCTTTTGATCACATCGACGCGATGACCGTACCGGTTTAGGTCCGGGAACCCCTAGCCGCTTGCGGCTTAGCCTCCCCACGCCGTCGCTGAGTCTTTCGAGCGCCCTGTACCTGACGCTTCGAAGACTCAGGGTCGGCGTCGCTAACCCATTGCTCATCCTGCCCAACGCACCCACTGGCCGATACAGTTCTCGGACACTGACAGACCTTCGACCCCGGACCCCGGACCTCGGACCTCGGACCCAAACCATGCACCCACTTCAACACGTCGGCTTCGCCATCGGCGTCTTGCTGGCGTCAACCTTCTTCGCCCTGCTGGAAATCCAGATTGAGGGCGCCCAGGGCTGGGCACGCAACCTCCCCTGCTGGCGACTCGACACGCCCTGGTCGCGACGCCTCTTGGGCGGACGACCCCTTACCGGCTACCACTTCTACTTCCACCTGCTGGTCCTGACCCTGGTGCATCTGCCTTTCCTCATGGGCCTGGCGACTTGGACCGGCGCGGCGGAACTGCGCATCATCGCTTTCCTCATGCTCTTTTTCATCATCGAGGACTTCCTTTGGTTCTTGCTCAACCCCGCCTTTGGACTTCGCGGCTTTAGCCCCCAGGCCATCTGGTGGCACCGCCACGCCTGGTGGTGGTTCATGCCCCGCGACTACTGGATATTCCTGCCTCTGGGCGTGGGGTTATATGTGCTTAGCTGCATACCGTGGGGCAGCTAACCTTCGGCGAGAGCTTCGATCAACTCACAGGTGCGGCCATTGGCGTCGTCGTGGGCAATGCGTTGACGTATGTCAGCGCACGACTGGGCGACGGCGGCCGAGTTGATCAGGTCCTGGAGCGATCGCGTGACGCGCGGTGCGTCGAAGTGGTTGGGCGTGAGCCAGTCGCCGGCACCCAAGCGCCGGAGTCGTGCAGCATTGTCGGGCTGGTCGAAACCCATGGGCATGATGAGTTGGGGCGTGCCCGTCGCCAGGCCCTGGGCACAGGTGCCGATGCCGCCGTGGTGAACGATGGCGGCGCAGCGTGGCAGCAGTTGGCTCAAGGGCGCGTAGGGGATGTGCAGGGCATGATCCGGCAGGGGCGAAGGCAATTGCTCGGGGAAGCGCGTGAGCAGCAAGGCCCGCCGATGCAGCCGCTGTGCCGCCTCGATGCCGACGGCGAAGAACCGTGTCGCCTGGCGATTGGCCGAACCGGGCGTCAAGACGATGGGTGGCTCGCCATCGACGATAAAGTGCTCGACTGCATCGTCGAGCTCGTGCCGGCCGGCCTCGTCGAAGAGCGGAAAACCCGTGCATTCCGATGGCGCCGGCCAGTCGGGCTGAGGCGCGGCGTACCACCGGGGGAATAGCCCGATCACGCGACGTGGCGAGTGCAGCCAATGACGAAACGGCCGACGCACCGCGGCCAAACCCAGCCGCCGACGAAAACCATTAAGTGCCGGCTGAATATGCCGGTCCACCGCCAGCCGATCCACCATCCACCACATGCACCGCTTCACCCAGCGCGGCCAGCCTGACATCTCGACGCCCGGCACCATCACCGGCTGGGCATAATCGCTGCGGAACACCGACGGCGCCAGATGCAGCGTCGCCGCCGGCGTGCCGTGTTTGTCCTCATAACAGCGCGCCCCAAACGACAAGGCATGATGCACCAATACCGTCCGATTGGGGTGGCCCGTAGCGACCGCGTCAGCCACGTGCTGATACTGCCGTTCGATGCCCTCGCCCACGGTGCGCAGGATCAGCGGCAGCCCTTTGAGTGGGTGCCACAGGTCGCGATCGCGCGTGACCCGTTCCATCTGCTCGATGTTGCCCAGTTCGACAAAACGCAGGCCGCTGTGCTCGATCAATTCCTGGAACACCGCTGAGGTGATGACCGTCACGTCATGCCCGCGTGCGTGCAGCAGCCGGCCGATACCGACAAACGGGTGCACGTCCCCCGCCGAGCCCACCGGCGTCATCACCACGTGTAGCCGCCGGCTCACGGCAGGACTCGCTTGCCCGTCTCAAGCTCCGGATTGGCGCGATAGAGCAGCATCGTGCGCCCGGTAATTGCTGCACACTCTGCCTCGACCGCCGCGCATACTTCTTCCGCCAGCGTCTTGCGTTCCGCCCCTTGCACATCCTTGCCGAAACGCAGCTTCACCAGTTCTCGCCCCGTCAACAGATCGCGCAGGTTCGCCACATGCCTGGGCGTCAGCCCCGCCTTGCCCAGGCGAAAGTCATCAATCATCGTCTGCCCGCGTTGGCGCAGCAGCTTGCGTTGTCCGGAGGTTAGTGCCATAGGCGAGATTATAATCGGCCCATGGTCATTCTGGCTCTGATCCCGGCGATCCTTAGTTGCCTGCTGCTGGCGGCGCATTTCTACCGCATGCAGGGCTTTGTTCTCGCCGGCATCTGTGTGGCGGCGCCCTTCGTGCTGCTGGTGCAGCGCTGGTGGGCCGTGCGCGTGATGCAGGTCGTGCTGGCGCTGGGTGCGGCCGAATGGTTCTTCACCATCGCCAACATCTACGTGGAGCGGGTGCAGGAAGGCCGCCCCTGGCTGCGCATGGCGATCATTCTGGGCGCCGTCACCCTCTTCACCCTCGGCGCGGCGATTCTATTCAAAGTCGCCCCACTGCGCCGCCGCTATGGAACACCACGGTGACAGAAAATAATGCCGTGTTCGGCGGCTTGCCGCGGGTGGTCCATTCGGCTGTCAGTTAGGGCGTACAAACGTGAACATTCGTCCTATTAGCGGCGATCAGTTGATCGATTGCGTGTTCGAGGCGCTGGAATGATCGCATCTTTTTCTGGCGCACGAGTTCAAGATCGACAAGCTTCACCAGCGCCGCCTGATCACGAGTTGAGCTATATCCCATGGTCATGCGTTGACTCAACCAACCTTTGGCATCGCGCGGCCCAACCTCAAGGTCGGCTAGAGGACAAGTCGCACCTACATCTACCGCAAGCCGACCATCGTCCATGCGATGTCCGGCCAGCGACTCCACACCAGCGATAAGCCATGACTCAAACTCCATACGCGCGAACACAACCGCCAACGAGAATCTCTGCCCGGCGCCTACGGCTTCTTTGGCCGTGCGCGCCATCTCTGCCGCAACGGTCTTTGCACAGAATGCGTGCCCAGACTTGATGGGATACTCAGTAGGGTCGCCGTCGAGGACCGTGAGAACGCCCCCAACGTTCTGTCGCTTCAATGCATAGCCCAGAAGTCTCCTCCACTTGGAATAGCCATCTTTCGCCAAGCCGAGGACTTGGCCCACTGTAAGCGGCGCATCCTTGTCAACATGAAGCGCATCCCACCCCTTTCTCTCCTTCAGGAGCCGGGTTGTAAGCACTGGCAAGGCCTGCGCATCACCCTGTCCTTCCCCGAAAAGCACCAGTTTCCTGCTCATGCGCGGGCCTTTTCTGAACTGGGTTCAGATGTGGAAACCCGCGCCGGGTCCACCGTCAGCAGTTCACCTGTAGTCAGGAGATTCTCACGTATCCCCTCCCGCTGTTCCTCAGCAACCGGACCAATGATCGTTCTTCCATCTTTAATGTCGACCACGCGCAAACAGTCCACATGAAAATGATCCAACAAACCTGGACTGTGTGTTGTGAGAATGACTTGTCCCCGCTCCGTGGCAGGAGCAGCCTTGAACTCATCTGCCAGCAGTGCTAAAGCACCAAGATAGACGCCGTTCTCTGGTTCCTCAAAGATGTTCACGAGCTTTGGCGGAACCTGGTACAACGCAAGAAGATGTGCGTAGAAACGGCGAAAGCCGTCTGACTCCTGGGACAGCTTCAAATCAAGCGTCTTGGGACCCACCCTGTGCCCAACAATCGCATCCTGTGGACTGGTGATTGAATTTAGTTCCACTGACAGGACCGAGGCATTCAACTGGCGAAGCGAAGCCTGTATGCCCCTTCGCACATTAGGGTGCTGAAAGTCGCGCATGATGTCGCGCATTACCAGAAGGTAATTGGAACCATCATCCTTGAGGCCCGAAAGGTGTTGATTCAGAGTATTGTGAGCTTGCCCCACTGCATCTGAATACTGTGGTTGTCGATCGCAAACGGTCATCGGCAAGTTATAGTAGCCAATGCCACTGGATAATGCCGAATAGGCGTAAACCACCTTTTCAAGCGATGGTAAGTGGCTGATGGCCAAGTGGATGTCCGCTTTCGGTGGACTAATCACCGCTGGAGTAGTCACCCATTCCCATCCTCGTCCGCGCGTCCCGGCCCGCCGATGGAACAGGACGTCTTGTCCCAACGCCAGGCGCTCTTCCATAACCGGGAACTGACCGTGCAGTTGGGCACGCTCAATTGGCACAAAGCTTAGCAAATAGACGTAATCAGACTCCTCATCTCCGGCAGCGAATGTAATCTCCAAACTCAACTGAACCGGATCCAAGCCTGCACTGAGCAGGCGCGCCCAGCCACCGTCAACATTGCCCGCTTGAGACGGTTCCAGTAGATAGTTGCGCAGGAAACGAACGGCCTGAACAAACGCAGATTTTCCCGTGCCGCTACGACCGACCAGTACAGTCACTGGCTCCAGTTCCACCGTGACGTCGTAGAGGCTCTTGAAGCCCGTGATTCGAATCTTCTTGATCATGGCCCGGCACTCCAGCAGTGGTCCAGTTTGGTATTTATCGGCTGGAGATCAACCCTGCAACCAGTTTCAGCCTCACACCACCCCCGCACCGCCCGTCGCGATCGGCTCGCTCACGTACTCGCGCGGGTCGGTGATCTTGCCGCGCAGCGCCGAGGCCGCAACGGTCAGCGGGGACGCCAGGTACACCCCCGCGTCCTTGTGGCCCATGCGCCCGGGGAAGTTGCGGTTGGTCGTGCTGATGCAGGTGATCGGCTCATTCAAGCGGCCGAAGGTGTCGGCCGGGCCGCCCAGACAGGCGCTACAGCCCGACGGGCCGACCTGGCAGCCCGCGTCCAGCAGCACCTCTTCGATCGACCTTTCACCGGGCTTGACTGCGTCGCCGGTGACGTTGAGCCGCTTCATGTCGGCGTGCACCTCCGTCGAGCCGGGCACCACGAAGGTCGGCACCTTCACCGTGTTCCCCTTTAGGATCGATGCGGCGAAGATCATGTCGGTGATCTTCCCGCCGGTGCAGGAACCGATGTACGCGCGGTCCACTTTCACGTCGCTACAGTTGGCGGCCGTATCCTTGTTGTCCGGGCTGTGCGGCTTGGCGACCATCGGGTCCATCAGGCCCAGGTCCCATTCATGCTCGTAGCAATACTGGGCACCGGGGTCGTCCGTGTACACCTGCCAGTCAGGCCGATTGGAGCGATGACGCACATACGCCAGGGTCTTTTCGTCCACGTCGCAGACGCCGTTCTTCCCGCCGGCCTCGATGGCCATGTTGGTCAGCGTCATGCGATCTTCCAGCGTCAGGCTCTCGACGCCCTGGCCGGCGAAGTACATGGTCTTGTACGTCGCGCCGCTGACGCTGATCTGGCCGATCACCGCCAGGATCAAATCCTTGGCGGTCAGGTACGGCGGGATCTGCCCGTGGAAGGTGAACTTCATCGTGGGCGGCACCTTGAGCCAGGTCTTGCCCGTGCCCAGCACGAACGCCGCGTCAGTGTTGCCCATGCCTGTGGCGAACTGCCCGAACGCACCGGCCGTACAGGTGTGGCTGTCGGTGCCCAGGAGAATCTCGCCCGGCCGCACATGCCCTTCCTCAGGCAGGGCCTTGTGGCACACGCCCTTGTAATTGGTCTTGGTCGGATCGCGATAGGGCGAGGGCATGCCCGGTTCGTTCTTCACGAACTCCGGGTCGTAGTAATACTTCAGGCCCTGCTCGCGCACGAAGTCACGCAGAATCTGCACGTTGCGATGGCACTTCTCATCGGCGGTGAAGATGTAGTGATCGGGGATGATCACCACGCGGTCGCCGTCCCACACCTTGGCCTTATCGCCGAATTCCTTCTTGAAGATGCCGATGGTGCCTGGGCCGCACACGTCGTGGGTCATCAGCACATCCACGCTCACCCACACGTTTTCGCCGGGCTCAACGTTGTCGCGCCCGGCGTGGGCGGCGAGGATCTTCTCGGTCATGGTCATCTTGCGAACGGGCATCGGCATTACTCCTGCATGTGCGAACGGAAAGCCCCATATTGTAGCGAGGACGGCCTGGCTTAAGCGGGGCTGCCGGTCAACCCTCGTTCGGTTAGAATCGTACACCGTACGATCCGCGATTGCTTCGATCCCCCCCGCCCCGTATATTCCCCCTGCCATGATCAAACTATCCTTCCTGCGTGAAATTGCCCTATGCACGGCGGCGTCGCTGCTGGTCGCCGCGGGCTGTGCCAGTCCCCTGGAGCGTTCGGCTGAAGAAGCGATGCGCGAACAACTGCTGGCGTCGCACCGCCGCTATGTCTCCAGCGTCGCCGCCGGCCCGGTCATCGAGGTGTCGCGCCCGCCCAGCGAGGTCGAGCGCGAGCTGACCCCCGAGCGCACCGCGGAGCTGGACCATATGGCAGGCCCGGACTCCTACCGCGGCCAGACCATGCGCCTGGGCCCGGACCTCCAGGGCAACAGCGAAACCGATATGGCAGGCATCTCCCTGCGCCGCGCCATCGAGCTGGCGGTGAAGAACAACCTGAACGTCGAGGTGGCGCGACTGAGTCCGGCCATCACCCAGGCGCAGGTCATCGCCGCCGAGGCCGCTTTCGACGCCGTGTTCTATTCCACCCTGACCATCGAGCGCACCGACACGCCCCGGCCCGGCACGGCGGCGGGTGGATTCGCCAGCGTCTTTGGCGGCGTACAGGAACGCGAAGTCGATGCGCTGACCACCGGCATCCGCAAGCCGCTGACCACCGGCGGCCAGTTCGCGGTGCAGACCACCTTCGCGCGCAATTACGATGAGCCGACTTTCTTCCTCATGCCCGAGTATTACACCGCCAACGTCGAGATGATCATCACTCAGCCGCTATTGCGCGGCTTCGGCACGGACGTCAACCGCGCCGAGATTCTGCTGGCGCAAAGCGGTCGCCACGCCAGCGTGCAGGAACTACGCCGCGCCTTGCTCCAGACCGCCAGCGACACCGAGCAGGCCTATTGGACGCTCTACTTCGCCCGGCAACGGCTGCTGATCCAGGGGCGCCTGCTGGGGCGGACCGAGGAAGACTACGAGCGCATCAAGAAGCGACAGGACTTCGACGTCAGCCCGGTGCGCAAGACCGAGGCCAGCAGCTTCGTCGAGCTGCGCCGTTCGGAGGTGATCCGTGCCCGCCAGGACGTGCGCGTCGCGTCCGATGCGCTTAAGCGACTGATCCATTCCTCGGAACTGCCGATTTCCGGCGAGACGCTGATCATACCCTCCGATGAGCCGGCCGATGCCACCATCCGCTTCAACCTGCTTGACGCGGTGACCACAGCCTTGCAGCGCCGGCCGGAGTTGCAGAGCGCGTTGCTACAGATTCGCGACACGGCCGTGCGCCTGCGGGTGGCGGACAACGCCCGCCTGCCGCTGCTCAATGTCTCGGCGACCATGCGTTACAACGGGCTGGGCGGCGGCGTGGACAGCGCCTATGGCCGGCTCACCGACGGCGATTTCATCGACTACATCCTGGGCGCTCAGTTCGAGCAGCCCATCGGCAACCGCGCTGCCGAGGCGTTCTACACACAGCGCTCGCTGGAGCGCCGCCAGGCCGTCACCGCGTACCAGTTGGCGGCACAGGATGTCGTGCTGGAAGTAAAAAACGCGATGCGGAATCTGCTCACGGCCTATGAGTTGATCGGCTCCTCGCGTGCCGGGCGACGTGCCGCGGCGGACAATTTGCGCGCCATCGAGCGCCAGGAAGAGGCCGGCGTCGCCCTCACCCCCGAGTTCCTGCTGGACTTGAAGCTCAACTCGCAGCAACGCCTCGCCGACGCCGAGACGCAGGAAGTGCAGGCCCTGGCGGACTACAACACGTCCATCGCCGCCTACTACCGGGCGCTAGGCACGCTGCTGGAACGCAGTGGCATCGAGTTCCAGGACCCGACATCCGAGCGGAAGAGACAGTAAGGCTCGCTTCTTGTTAGCCCAAGCACCAACAGCGCGGGCGCACGTGAACATCTCATGGCTTGGCGCGTCTAACGTCAGGTAAGGAGCCTTACCCATGACGCTCACTCGTCTGCTCATCGGATCCCTGGTGCTTTTCACGTCATCCAACCTCGCGCTGGCGCGCGGCGAAAACGATGCCCGTGAGCTAGCCGCATGCTCCAACAGCTTTGGCATCAACCTTTACCAGCACCTGGCGACCGGGCCGGGCAACGTTTTCATCTCACCGCACAGCATGCACGCGGTCCTGTCCATGACCTTACTGGGCGCCAAGGGGCCGACTGCCGAGCAGATCGCATCGGTACTGACGCTGGTGACGATGGAGCATCTTCCGGCACAGGACGGTCTGCCAGCACCGTGGATCAAGAAACTCATGCCAGAGATGATCCAGGCCTACCCGCTATTGCTCGGTGGTACGCCCAACATGGCGGGCATCAATCCCCGTGAGGACGACAAGGATCGCGGCTTCCAGCTCAAGACTGTCAACACCGTCTGGGCGCAGAAGGGTTACCCCTTCCGCAAGGAATACCTCGACTCGCTCAAGGGCACTTTTGATTCAGGCCTGCGCGAGGTGGACTTCGTGCAGGATCCCGAAGGCTCGCGCACGACGATCAACGCGTGGGTGCAGGAGGAGACCAAGGACAAGATCAAGGACCTGCTGCCCAAGGGAATCATTGATCAACTGACGCGGCTGGTGCTGACTAATGCGGTGTACTTCAAGGCCGACTGGATATCGCCGTTCGCCAAGGAAGCGACGAAGGACGCGCCCTTTACGCTGGCCGATGGCAAGAGCGTGGACGTGCCGACGATGCACCAGGCCGCGCATTTCCAATACTTCGAGAACGTCGCGGTGCAGGGCGTGACCTTGCCGTATCAGGGCAAACAGGTGTCGATGACAATTGTGCTGCCCAGGAAGGCCGCCGGCCTGGCGGAGGTGGAGAAGGATCTGACCGCCGATGGGCTGGGGAACTGGATTAAGGACGCCAAACGGCGCAAGGTCGTGCTGGCGTTGCCCAGGTTCAAGTTCGAGTCGTCCTACGACATGATCCCGCCGCTGAAGAAGCTGGGCATGGTCGATGCGTTTGTGCCCGGCAAGGCCGACTTTTCTGGCATCGATGGCACGCGCGAGCTCTATGTGACGGCGGTGGTGCACAAGACGTTCGTGGCGGTGGATGAAAAAGGCACGGAGGCGGCGGCCGCCACGGCGGTGGTGATTGGCTTGCGCAGCGCGCCGATGCCCGAGGAAACCGTCGAGTTCAAGGCCGACCACCCGTTCATGTTTGTGATCCGCCACGAGCCGACGGGGACGATCCTGTTCATGGGACGGATGACGGACCCGACAGAGTGAGATGCCGCGAGCGGCACCAGCTCCTCCGCACCGTCCATGCGTCCCTGCTTATCAGCCAGGTGTTTCAGAGATGCCAAGCAAACGGCACGCTCTACCCTCCGCATATGCCGCCACCGCGTGGTGCGCGGCCTTTGCGGTTATTCTGATTCTTCGTGCAGCAGCAACTGGACATCGCGATCGTCGGCGCCGGGGCGGCGGGCCTGATGGCGGCGATATGCGCCGGCCGGGCGGCTAAGGCGCGCTCGTCCGCGGTGCCGCCGTTGCGGATCGCGGCCCTCGATGGCGCCGCCAGGCTGGGGGCCAAGATCCTCATCGCCGGCGGCGGACGATGCAATGTCACCCATGATGTGGTGGCGCCGACTGATTTTGCCGGCGGGAACGTCAACCAGATCGCCAAGGTCCTGCGCAGCTTCAGCGTGGACGACACGGTCGCCTTCTTCCGTGATCTGGGGGTCACACTCAAGCGCGAGGAGACGGGCAAGCTCTTTCCCACGACCGATCGCGCCCAGACGGTGCTTAATGCACTGCTGCGTGCGTGTGAACAGGCCGGCGTCGCCCTGCTGACCAATCATCGCGTGGCGACGGTGATGCCGGTAGACACGGGCTTCGAGTTGGAGACGAATCAAGACGTGATCCGCGCGCGCCGCGTCATTCTCGCCACCGGCGGCAAGAGCCTGCCCAAGACCGGCAGCGATGGTTACGGCTACGAACTGGCGCGGGAGCTGGGCCATACCGTGACGCGCACCATGCCGGGCCTGGTGCCGCTGGTACTCGAGCAGGGGCACTACCTCACGACGCTGTCGGGCGTGAGCATGGCTGTGGAGCTGACGGTGCGCAGTGGCACCGGCAAGGTGCTGCACCGTCAAAGCGGCGCGATGCTGCTGACGCACTTTGGCCTCAGCGGTCCGGCGGTGCTGGACATCAGCCGGCATCTGCTGGCGGCGCGGTCCGAAGATGCGGCGGCGGCGCTCACCGCGAATCTGATGCCGGGCGAGGATTTCCAATCGATGGACGCCCGCCTGGTACGTGCCGCCGAGCAGCAGCCGCGGGCAACGGTCTTCGCACTGCTGCGCCAAGTGATGCCCGAACGCCTGGCGGACCAGTTGCCGCGGCAGAGCGCCCAAGTCGATCCGCAGACGCCCATGGCGCAGTTGAGCAAGGACTCGCGGCGGGCGCTGGTGCGGACCCTGGTGGAGTTGCCCCTGCCGGTGACGCGCGATCGGGGGTTTCTCTTTGCCGAGGTCACTGCCGGCGGCGTGCCACTGGAGGAAGTCAGCGTCCCCACCATGGCATCGCGGCGCTGCCCGGGGCTCTATCTCTGCGGTGAGATCCTCGACGTGGACGGCCGGATCGGCGGCTACAACTTCCAGTGGGCCTGGTGCACCGGCCGATTGGCGGGCCTGGCAGCGGCGCGGACGTGACTTGACCCGGCTCATTACGCTGCTCGTGTGGGAGAGTTCTTCGGTCCATCAACCAGCTATGTGCTGGCGTTTCTCCTGCCGGATCTGGGCGCGGGCAATCAGTTCGCCACCGCCGATCTTCAGTTCAGGTTGCATGAAAAGTTTGGCGAGGCTGACATCACCTACAACGCCGCCATCTGGTCGGCCATCCAGAACATCGCCGCCATGGCGCACCAGCTGGATCCGAATCATCCGACCCTGACCACGGTGGCGGAGATCGGCGGCGAGAAGGTGCAGCACATTCACGCCCTGTGCCCGGCCATCGACATCGTGGGCATCAACACCTACGCCGGCACTGCCTCGATCCCGCAGCGCTATCGCAAGGCCGCGCCCCATCGCGACGCCAAGCCGTACATGATCACCGAATTTGGCCCGGCAGGCGTCTGGGAGGTCCGCATGAACGACTTGGGCGCGGTTGACGAACCCAACAGCACTGATATGGTCGAGTGGTACCGCAAGGCATACCAGGACTTCGCGGGTGACACGTCACACTGCCTTGGCTCTTATGCCTTTGCCTGGGGCAGCAAGCAGGAGGCGACGGCAACGTGGTTCGGCCTGTTCCTGCCCGATGGCGCCAAGACTCCGGCGGTCGACGCCTTGGCCGAGCTGTGGTCGGGCAAGCCGCCCGCCAATCTTGCTCCGGCGATCAAGAGCCTAAAGCTCAACCAGAACGACGGCCTCAGACCCGGCGACACCATCAAGGCCACGCTCGATGCAACGGACGCTCAAGGCGATACGCTCAAGGTCACCTGGGTGCTGTACCAGGACAGCAAGAACTACCACACCGGCGGCGACGCGCAGGCTGCCCCGCCATCGTACCCCGACGCCTTCGTTACGAGCGACGCGGGCAGCGCCGAGGTGAAACTGCCCGACAGCGGTGGCCTCTACCGGCTCTATGCCTTCGTCGAGGACGGCCAGGGCGGCGGCACGGTCGCCAACGCCCCATTGCGCGTGCAAGGCCCGCAAGCCGAGGCTCCCAGGACGCCCGCTCATGAGGCCAAGCTCCCCTTCGCCCTGGTCGCCGACCGCATCAAGCCGCCCTACATCGCCTCGGGCTGGATGGGCGACACCGCGGCCATCAGCATGGACGAAGCGTGCATCGACAAACCCCACGGCGGCAAGACCTGCGTCCGCTTCACCTACGCCAAGGGCGACGGCTGGGGTGGCGTGATCTGGCAGAACCCCGCCAACGACTGGGGCGATCAGCCCGGCGGATACGACCTGTCCGGCGCCAAGCAACTGTCCTTCTGGGCCCGCGGCGAGCAAGGCGGCGAGAAGATCAAGTTCGGCTTTGGCGCTATCGGCCGCGACAAGGAGTATTTCGACACCGGCAAAGGTGAAGTCGAGGTCACGCTGTCTGATCAGTGGAAGCAATACTCGATCGACGTTACCAACAAAGACTTGTCACGCATCAAGTCCGGGTTCATGTGGACCTTGGGCGGACAAGGCCGACCCATCACGTTCTGACTCGACGACACCCAATTCGAGTAACCACTGGGAGACATACGCACTTCAGTAAGCATGCGGTGCATTGACGATCATTCATGACGACGCAATCTCGCGTGCCACACCTTCGAGCACCTCCAACCCTTCCAGCATCGCCTCCCTGGTGATGATCAACGGCGGGTTGATTTTCACCGCGGCGCCGCCGAAGCCGACGGGGGCAAAGAGCATGACGCCTTTCTGCACGCCGCGGCGGACGAATTCCCACGCCGGCTCGGGATCAGGCTCAGTCGTGCCGTTTTTGGTGAACTGCATCGAGGCGACCAATCCGGTTGCCACCACGTGGCCGATCCTGCCGCCCGACGCCGCGGCGATGCGCTGCGCGCCCTTGGCCAGCACCGGCGCTAGCTGGGCCGCGTTCTGCACCAGTTTCTCCTTGCGGATCACCCGGAGATTGGCCAGCGCCGCGGCGGCGCACACCGTATTGGCCGAGTGCGTCGAGGTCATTTCGCCCGGGCCGTATAGGTCCATCAGTTCCTCGGTACCCAGCACCGCTGAGAGCGGCATGCCGCCGGAGATGCCCTTCCCGCACGCGACAAGATCGGGCACAATGCCAAAATGCTGGAAACCGAACCACTTGCCGCAGCGTCCGAACCCGGCCTGGATTTCGTCGAAGATCAGCACAGCTTTGTGCTGGTCGCACCAGCGGCGCATGGCCTGGGCATAGGCCTTGGGGAACAGTGTGGCGTTACCGCCCTGGTAGGTTTCGCCCATCACGCCGCACACATCCTCGGGATTGACCTTCAACTCCGCCAGGGTCTTTTCAAACACGTCGAAGCTGACATCCTTCTGGCGGAAGCCCTCGGGGAAGGGCACCTGCACGAAACGCGGGTCCGGCTCGCCCAGCCAGTTTTTCAGCGCGGGGCTGCCGCCGGCCCACTGCGCGCCCATGGTTCGCCCGTGGAAGCCGGAGCTAAAGGTCACCATGATGTTCTTGCGGGCTCCTCCGACCTCCAGCCCACGCGTCCGCGCCAGCTTCACGCAGCACTCAGTCGCCTCCGACCCCGTGGTCAATAGGAAGACGCGCTTGAGCGGCGCCGGCAGGAGGCGGGTCAGTTCTTCCACCAGCGCCAGGCGCGCCGCGGTGGGGAAGCAGTACGCGTGATAGAGGCGGCTAGCCTGGGCGCGGATGGCGTTGACGATTTCCGGCCGGTTGTGACCGCTCGACGTCACCAGCACGCCGCTGGAAAAATCCAGCCAGGTGTTGCCATAGGGGTCACTGATCGTCACGCCCTTGCCGTGATCCCAGATGACCGGCGGCTGTCCGCCCATGCTGCGCGGCTCCAGCTTCCGCAGCTTCTTAAGCAGCTTGATCGACTGCGGGACCGGCAGCTTGGTCACGATCTTGCGATAGCGGGTCTTGACCGGGGCAACCTTCCGCGGCACAAGCGGGAATTCTTTCGTCGCCATGTCAGCTAAGCCTTTCTGAAAAGAGAAGGAAGAGGGGGTGGCAAGGTGATGGAGTGGCAAGATGAAAGACAATCACCCTGTCACCCCCCTCACCTTGTCACCTTGTCATTGGCAAGTAGCGCTTCGGACTCCAGTCAATACTCACGGAACTTCACGCCCGCTTGCGGGCCATACTCGATCACCACTTCGCGTCCGCCCGACAGGATACTCTTGCGGCCGGCCTCCATGACCAGCTCGTTGTAGCTGCTGTTGAAAGGCGTCGCCATGATGCCCTGGTCGTCATATTGCTTCAGGATCGCCTGGCGCCTGGTCACATCACGTTCCCCCGCGATGCCCAGGCAGGCCTTGAGAATGTATTCCACGCTGCGATGGCCATAGCCAGAGGGCACCAGGCCCGGCCCGCCCTGGTCCAGCAGTTGGAAGTAGTCCGGATTCGGCTCGGCATACTGCGTGTCGCCCGGCTCATCGCCGGCGGCGGTGTAACTGTGCTTCACCCCGCGATCCTGATCGCTGTGACTGATCAGGCAGCCGTCGTTTTCCTGACGACACCACATGGTCATGCCCTGCGAGTTACCCCCCGCGGCCGCATCGGGGTAGCCCAGGGCATTGGCCACGCTCAGCACCGCGCCGTTCTCCCAGATCACCCGGCCGTCGGTCCATAGGTAGCCGATCTTGCCGTTGGGATAGGCCTCCTTCACCCCGTAGAGACTGACCGCCACGGGTTTGAGGCCCGTGATGAACGCCACCAGGTCGACATAGTGGCAACCGATGTAGGTAAAGGCATCGCTATTTTCGCAGGTCAGCCAGTTCTGGAAGTTGGAATGGCGATAGTACCAGGGCTCGTGCAGATGCGCCTGGCCCAGGCGAAAGTCACCGAACCGGCCCGCGCGGTACGACTGGCGCGCCATCAGGTTGCGCGCATCAAAGCGCTTGTGGTAGTCCACGCCGACCAGCAAGCCCTTGCTCATCGCCTTGTGGCCGATCTCCTCGGCCTGCACGTGGCTGAGCACCAGCGGCTTGACCACGCACACGTGCAGATCGCTGTCGATCGCCGCGGACACCGCGTCGTAATGGAACTGATCCGGCACGGCGATCACTGCAATCGAGTATTTGGGAGCGGCAGCCAGCACCTGCTTGAAAAGATCCGGAAACGCTTGCTTCGCATCGACTTTCTCGGGGTCCGGATGAGGAATGAACGTCTGATTCACAAACGCCTTGCGCAGGCTCGCATCGTTCTGAATATCCACCAGCGGCGAAGTATTCAGCGCGTTGATGTGAATCTCGCCCAGCAGGCCTTCACGCTGCAAATGATAGATCGTCGGCAGTAGCTGAATCCTGGTGATCATCCCGCCACCGACGATGGTCACGCGCGGCGACGATGAATTGACATTGGAAGCCATGAAAACACTCTCCTGGGGGGTTACAGACCGATGAGACCTTCGAAAAACCGGATTGAACCACCAAGACACCAAGAACACCAAGAACACCAAGAACACCAAGAAAGCAAACTGAACACGAAGACACGAAGGCACGAAGAAGATGGATCAAGCAAAATCAGGAATTGCAGATAGTTATGAATTAGGATCTTCCTTCGTGTCTTCGTGTTGATGTTCTTCCTGCCTCTTCTTGGTGTCCTTGGTGTCTTGGTGGTTAATCAAAGGTCTCCGATGTCAAATGCAGGGTTGAACCACAGATGAAGGAGATCTCCAATTCTGATTCTGATTGGGATTGATCTGTGCCCCTCCGTATTCATGTGGGGCTATTGCGAAGCTGCAGCATCGGGGGCGGGCGGTATTTCGACGGCGCCCGGTGCACCGCGGGTAAACGAGATATCACGCGAGACGGGCATCACGTCGTCGAACAACGTCTTGCGCGGGTTGCGCTCCCGGCGATGGAACGCCATCAGGACCGCCGAGGCAAAATACGCCAGTACGCCCAAGGCCACGATCAACAGCACGATCTGCGTGATCCACTGAAGCGTCGGTGTCGGCGACACCAGGTGACCCAAGCGCATCACGACGTGGCCGGGGGCTCCCACCGACCCCAGAACCACGCCCGCCGGCTGCGGCACCACCGCGATCCACACCGCCGTGCCCACCAGCACCACCAGCGAACAGGGCAGGAGCACCTTCACGCACACGTGCAGCACCTGGTCGATGCGAATCCGCGGCAGCGTCCAACGCAGCCAGATCTGCACGAAGAGCACCGCCATCGCCTTGGTGACGAACCAAGTCATGCAATAAGCGTTGAGCGCGATCAACCCGCTGCTCGACAGCCCCAGCACGCCGGCCGTCTCCGACCAGCCCTGGGCGCCGGCCAGCGCCCCGCTGAAATACAGCTGGCCCGCCTCGATCGGGTTGTAACCGATGGCTGCGTAAACCGGGTCGTATGAGCCCAACGGGCTATTCCACCCGCCCAGAAACAGCGATGCTTGAATCGCCCCGACCACAAAAATCCCGGCATACTCGGCGAAGAAGAAAAACGAAAACCGCATGCCCGAGTACTCGGTGTGGAATCCGGCGACGAGTTCGCTTTCGCTCTCGGGCAGGTCGAAGGGAGCCCGCTTGTTGCTCGCCAGGCTGGCGATGAAGTAAAGCAGAAACGCGATGAAGATGAAGGGGTTGTGGAAGACGAACCAGCTCGTGATCCCGCCCCCCTGGAGGTAGGACAATTCCAGCAATTGGAGGGTGCCGGCGACCAGCACGCCGCAGATGATGGAGATGCCCAGCGGGATTTCGTAGCTGACCATCTGGCAGGCTTCGCGCATGGCGCCGTAGATGGCCCATTTGCTGTTACTGCCCCACCCCGCCAGGATCACGCCCATCACCTCGACCGACAGCACCGCCAGCAGGTAGAGCACGCCGATGTTCAGGCCGGCCTCGAAGACCCACTGCGGACCAAAGGGCAGCGCCAAAAACGCGGCGAACACCGGGGCGAACGCCAGGTACGGCGCCAGGCGGAAAAGAAATCCATCCGCCCCGCTGGGGATCAGGTCTTCCTTCATCAGCAGCTTGGCGCCGTCGGCAATCGACTGCGCCCAGCCATGCCACCCGCCCACATGCATCGGCCCCAGCCGCGACTGCATGTGACCTGCAACCTTGCGCTCCCACCAGATGGCGAACATCGCCAGCACACTGATCCCGCCGGTGAACACCGTGGCCACCAGCGTGAAGCGCAGGGCGATGGTGATCCACACGGACCAGACGCCGGGATCCAGGGAAAGCTGCTGTGCGATCTGTTGGGCAAGTTCGTTGATCATGGGACGTGGGCAGATTCTAGCAACTTCGCGCCAAGGCGCGCCCCACGGAGAGGCATGCCCACTTTAGTGGGCATGTAAGGGCGTCAAGGCGCCTGCACCGCCCGGCAGAAGGCGAGGTAATTCTCATCGGGAATGTAGTCCTGCGGGCTGGTGTTGCAGGCGGCGATGAAACGCCCGCGCACGCCGCCGAGGCGGAGCATCTCCCGCGTTTCCCGGCGGATTTCCTCGGGGCTGGCATGCTTGAGGAAGACCACGTCCATATTGCCGCACAAGGCGATGCGGTCGCCGAAAGTCTGCACGAGATGGCCCAGGTCTTTGGCCTGCTTCTCGCAGCCGTGCACGGCGCAGATGCCCAGGTTCAGCAGCATGGGAATCACCTCGTCGAGCTTGCCGTCGCTGTGAAAGGTGAAGGGAATGCCCAGGTCGCGCACCGCTTGGACAGTGCGGCGCGTCGGCTCAAAGCAGAAGTCGCGAATCATCCGCGGGTCGATCATCGTGCCGGTCTTGTAGGCGCAGTCGCCGTTGTAGAGCACGAAGTCGGGGCGGACCTTGCTGACGATGCGGCGGACGCCCTGGAGGTTGCGGGCTTCGCACCATTGCATGGCTTGGTGGATGAACTCGGGCCGGTCGTAGCAGGCCACGGCGAATTCTTCGAGGCCCATGGAGCCGGCGATGCGGTCGAAGCACCAGCCGATGATCAGCCAGGTCGCCAGGCCGGCGTCATGGCAGCGGCGTTGGGCGTCGAGCAGCGGCTGGACCTGGGCGTCGTAGTCGGGCTCGGGGCGCTGGCGAAGTTGATCGGCGTCGCGCAAGGCGCCGCCGCCGTACCACACGCCGGCGTCGTTAGGCTCAACCTCCGCCTGCCACCAGGAGCCGATGTCCAGGCCGCCGATGCACAGCGCCGCGTGGCCCAGATCGGCCGCCATGGCGGTCATGTCGCCGCCATAGCGACGCCGGCAGAAGTCGGGCATGGCGAACCACACCTCCCACAGCGGCGGGCGATCCACGCACTGCCCGGCCAGCAAAGCCATGAGTCGTTCGGATACCTCGCGCATTAGGATGGCTCCGGACGTTTCAGTTGCCGCCGATGGCTTTGGGCTTGTGCAAGGGCGATACGGTGTTGCCGCAGGGACGGGGGCAGTGGATCCACTGGCCGGCGGCGTCCTGGCCGCGGCAGATGATGGCGCCCGTGCCCCAGTCGGGGTCCATCACCCGCACCGTCGACGGGCAATAGCGGAGCGTCAGCCCGCAGCGGCGACGATCGGATGGATTGGGCCCCGAGCCGTGGGCCAGCATATCCGCGTGCAAGGAGATTTCCCCGGCTTTGAGTTCAAACGACACGGGTGTTCCCAGCCGATCGATGTCCTGGATTTCCTGCCCCAGCACCGCGGCCTTGTCCGTCTGCTTCCAGCGCAGATGACCCAGGCGATGCGTGCCGGGGATCACCTGCATGGCGGCGTTGCCCACATCCGCGTCATCGATTGCCAGCCAGGCGGTTACCGTCCGCGCCGGCGACAGCGGCCAGTAGGACGCGTCCTGATGCCACGGCACCGACTTGGGGTCGCGTGGCATCTTGCAGAAAAAGTGCGTGGCCCAGCAGATGAGGTCCGGCCCGATCAGGTCCTGCACTAGGTCGAGGATCACCGGGTGCGTCGCCATGTCCCAGATGCCTTCGCAGTGGCGATGGAAGCCGTTGATGGCGTAGGTGTCCCGCCCATCGTCATGCGCTCGCATCGTCGCCAGCAGGTAGTCGAAGTACGCGCGGTTGGCCTCGGCCTGCAAATCGGTGTAGATGCGGAACGGCTTGAGGTAGCCGTCGCGGTTGTACTGCTCGATCTGCTCTGCGGTGAGGGTGATGGGATTCGAATTGGCGACGGGGGCGAAGTCCAGATCCGTACGGTGCTCCTGCATGACGGGCGGCATAGTAGGTCTCCATGATGCGAGCCGGGCCGGGCCGGCCCCGGTGTCTGGGCGTCGCAAAGGCAGCGTGTCAATGCGGAGCCGGCCGCAAGCAAGGCCCGCCGTGGCCGAGACGGCCCGGCTCGCGGTCATTCTGCCGCCTCATACCCTACCGCCAGCGCGGTGGCTTGGACATGCACGGGCATGCTAATATGTTGTCCGATCTTATCCTCACGGCCAAATGGAGCAGGCCCGGTGGACTATCCGTGTGAACTCGTTACTGGTGGCCGCTACGTATGCACACCGGGCTGGCGGCGGGATGTGCCGGTCGTCGATGACTGTCACCGATATTACTTTCCGCGGCGAGGCCAGGGACGGCTGTGGGCGGCGGGTCGCTGGCACATCATTCGCCCCGGCCGCGTGTATCTGATCCCCGGTCATCAGCCGGTGGCGTACCAGTGCGCCCGGCGGCTGGAGCTCGACTGGCTGCACTTTCGCCTCAACGCCGCCGACGCCGAGGCCGCCCTGGCGCAACTCGGCGGCGTGCAGGCCTGGCCCACGCGCCAGTGGAGCTTCTGGCGGCCAACCTATACGCACATCGACCAGGCCATGACCCAACGCCCCCGCCAACTCATCGACCGCCTGGGCGCCATGATCCTCTACTACACATCAGGCCTGATCGCCGAGCAACTCGACGCCCCGCGACGATCCGACAGCACGCCATGGTTCGAACGCCTGCGACCGGCGGTGGACTTCATGGACCGCCGCTTCCGTGACAACCCCTCGCTGGCGCAAGTCGCCGCACACGTTCATCTAAGTCCCATCTACTTTCATCGTCGTTTTCGTGAGATTCTGGGTGTCTCCCCGCACGCCTACATGCTGCGAAGGCGCATGCAACTGGCGCGGCAACTCATCGAGCAGCGTGACGGCTCGATCAAGCAGATTGCCGCCGGCTGCGGCTACGACAGCGCGTTCTATTTTTCGCGCGCATTTAAGCGCCACTTTGCCGTCAGCCCGCGGGCCATGTGGCGCAGCGGCACAGTGCAGCCGTAAGAGCGATCGTTCACCTGGCCGCTTCCAGGTTCGCCGGGTTCCGCTGATCCCACCCGCCGGAGCGGGTGGGCTTTCATTCGTGCCCTGGCGCCAGGAACGCGCGAAGTCTTTGGCGCATGAGGCGCGTCGCTTTTCCACGGTGGCTCAATGCATTCTTGTGCTGGGGCTCAAGCTCCGCGGTGGTCTTGCCCAACTCGGGAATCAGGAACAGCGGATCGTAGCCAAAGCCGTTGCCCCCGCGGCCGCGATGGGGTTGGGACGGGTCGGCAGCTTCCTGCGGTAGCAGGATGCGACCTTCGACCGTGCCGCAAACGATGATCGGCTGGGCCAAACCCGGACCCGCCAGCGCCATCGCGCAGACGAACCGGGCGGTGCGCCGCTCGATGGGCACACTCGCCAGGCGCTCCAGCAGCAGGCGATTGTTGGCCGGATCGACAACGCTGCGCGGCCCATCGACGCCGGCATAGCGCGCACTGCGCACGCCCGGCGCGCCGCCCAGCGCATCGACCGCCAACCCGCTGTCGTCCGCCAGGCACAGCATGCCCGTCGCCTGGGCATAGTGACGGGCCTTCTTGACCGCGTTGCCTTCGAACGTCGCCGCATCTTCGACCGGCTCGGTTACGTGACGTTCCAAGTGTGACAGGTCGAGCCATTCGATGGGCAAACCGTCGCGGTCTGCACCATGGGCCAGCACCGCACGAATCTCCTGCACCTTATGTGGGTTGCCCGTGGCGATCAGCAGTTTCATCGTGTAACCACCTCGCATTGGCTCATGGCGTCAAGCTTAAGCGTGATGACGCCGCCCGATGGCTGCTCGACGGGGCGCTCGTTGCCATTGACGCTGACGCGACGGATGCGGCAGGCGCGTGGCAGGCGCAGGCGAAAGGTGCCGGCGCGATCCGGGCAAAGCTGTGCCCAGGTCATACGGCCGGCTTTCCACTGGACGCTGACGGTGACGCCGCCGCGGGCGCGCAGGCCGGTGAAGCGACCGTCGGGCCAGGCCGGGGGCAGCGCCGGCAGCAGCGCGATTTCGCCGGCGTGCGACTGGAGCAGCATCTCGGCGATCCCGGCCGTGCCGCCGAAGTTGCCGTCGATCTGGAACGGCGGGTGATCGTCGAACAGGTTGGGCAGCGTGCTCTTGCGCAGCAGATTGACCAGCATGGCGTGCGCCCGGCGCGGTTCGAGCAGGCGTGCCCAATGGTTGACGATCCACGCGGCGCTCCAGCCGGTGTGTCCGCCGCCATGGGCCAGGCGATGCTCCAGGGTCGCCTTAGCCGCGCGGGCAAGCTCCGGCGTACCGCGCGGCGTGATCTGCGTCCCCGGATGCAGGCCGAACAGGTGCGAGATGTGCCGGTGCCCCGGCTCTATCTCGTCATAGTCCTGCGGCCACTCCTGAAGGCGGCCGGTGCGGCTGATCGCCATCGGCGGCAGCCGATGGCGCGCCGCTTCCAGCTTGCGTACCCACGCGCGATCCACACCCAACTGCCGCGCCGCGTCAATCGTGTGGTTGAACAACTCGGTGAGAATCTGGTTGTCCATGGTGCAGCCCATAGCCAGATGGCCGACCGTGCCGTCGGGCAGTCCATAGGCGTTCTCGGGCGATGACGACGGGCCGCAAAGCAGCCGGCCATGCTCATCCCCGACCAGGAAATCCAGGAAGAAGCGAGCGGCGTCTTTCATGAGCGGATATGCCAAGTCGCGCAGGAACGCGCGGTCGCCACCGTAGAGGTAGTGCTCCCAAAGGTGGTCGCAGAGCCACGCGCCGCCCATGGGCCACAGACCGCAGGTGGCGCTGTCGCCGGGCACGGTGAAGCCCCAGATATCGGCGATGTGATGTTGCACCCAGCCGCGGCACCGGTAGTGCACGCGCGCCGTGCGCCGGCCGTGCCGGGCGATCATCTTCATCCAGTCGAACAGCGGCTCGGTCAACTCGCCAAGCCCGCACACCTCGGCCGGCCAATAGTTCATCTGGAGATTGATGTTGGTATGGAGGTCGCTGTTCCAAGGTGGTGTAAAGCCGTCGGCCCAGATGCCCTGGAGGTTAGCCGGCAGCGTGCCGGGCCGGCTACAGGAGATCAGCAGGTACCGGCCGAAGTGGAAATAGAGGCTGGTGAGGCCGGGGTCGTCGCCGCCGGCGCGCAGGCGCTGGAGACGCTGGTCGGTAGGCAGTCGGTCGAGTTTGCGCTGCGATGCGGCATTGCCGCCGGTTAACTCCAGGTCAACGCGATTGAACCAACGCTGGTGATCGGCGATGTGCGCCTGGCGAATGACGTCCAGGCTGCGCGACGAGGCCCGGCGAAGCATGGCCGCGGTCAAACGCCGTGGATCGCCGCCGCGATAGTCCGAGTCGGCGACAAGCAGGATGGTCAGGGCGTCAGCCTTTTCGACGGCCAGCCGATCGGCGCCGGCGATGATGCGGCCGCCCTGGGGGATCACGTGCAGCCGCGAGGCAAAGCCCACACCATGAGCGCCGCACTGGCCGGTCAGTAGAAGCTGATCCTTGCCGATGCGGCGCGTCTGGGCATCGAGCTGGCGGTAAAGGTTGACTAAAACGCTGATCATGCCCGGTCGATCGCAGGTCAGCCGCACCACCAGGGCGCGATCGACCGCGCTGATGAAGCATTCGCGGGTGAAGGTGGCGGAGCCGAAGCGGTAGCGCACGGTGGCGACGGCGCGGGCCAGATCCAGTTCGCGGCGATAGGCGGTGACCGATGCGGTTGCGCGCCGCTGGCCCCCGCTCCGGCCCCAGCCCCGGACGGCGCCGACCTGATGCGTGAAATGCATCTGGAGGTCTGCCAGCATCTGATAGGGCTGAAGTCGATTGGGCGCCCCCATCATCGTGGCTTGGGCCAACTCCAGCGCCGCGGCGGGTTGGCCTTCCAGCAGCAGGCGGCGCACTTGCTCAAGATGCTCGGCCGCCAGGGGATTGTTCGGATCGGCCGGGTCACGCGCCCAGAGCGAGTCGAGATTCAGTTGCAGGCGGTCATCCGTCGGGTGGCCAAAGACCATCGCGCCCAACGCGCCATTCCCCAGCGGCAAAGCCTCATTCCACGACTCAGTCCGACTCGGATCGGTGTACCACAGCGTCAACGGTTTTGTCATGGCATCTCCAGGGCGGCCATCTTAGCGAGGGCTCGGCGTGGTCGCGGACTGTCCCTCGAAAGGCGTGCTATCCTTCTGATATGGCCCTATCGCATGCATCGCAATCGCAACCCGACGGCGCCGGTTTGATCCAACACGACCCCTGGCTCGAACAGCATCGCCAGGTTCTCAAGGATCGCTTTGCCCACATCCAGCGCGTGCGGCAGCAGTTCGACGCCACGGGCGGGCTGGCGGGTGACATCAGCAGGGGTGACCACTACCTGGGCTTCAACCGGGGCGAGCACCAAGGCGAGCCGGGCGTCTGGTATCGCGAGTGGGCGCCGGGCGCCAATTATCTGGGCCTGATCGGCGACTTTAACCAATGGGACCGCGGATCGCACCCGCTGGCCCGCGACGGCTTTGGCGTGTGGTCGATCTTCCTGCCCGATGCTCAATACAAGGATCGCCTCGTGCACGAGGGCCGGGTCAAGGTCCACGTCGGCTCAGGCCTGGGCGGCATGGATCGCATCCCCGCCTACATCAAGCGCGTCACCCAGGTGCCCAATGGCCCCGACTTCGTCGGCCACTACTGGAACGCGCCGCAGCCTTACCACTGGCAGCACCAATCGCCCAAGCTCGACGGCGGCCTGCGCATCTACGAAGCCCACGTCGGCATGGCGCAGGAGGAGGGCAAAGTCGGCTCCTTCGACGAATTCCGCACTAACGTGCTGCCGCACATCAAGGATCTGGGCTACAACGCCATCCAGCTCATGGCTATCCAGGAGCATCCCTACTACGGCAGCTTCGGCTACCACGTGAGTAATCTCTACGCCGTGTCCAGCCGGTTCGGTACGCCCGATCAGCTCAAGCAACTGCTCGATGCCGCCCATGGTCTGGGCCTGCGCGTGATCATGGACATCGTGCATAGTCACATGGTCACGAACGTGCACGAGGGGCTCAACCAATTCGACGGGACGGACCACCAATACTTCCACGCCGGGCCGCGCGGGCAGCATGTTGCGTGGGATTCGCTCTGTTACGACTACCGCAAGTGGGAGGTGCTGCGCCTGCTCCTGTCCAACTGCCGCTTCTGGCTGGAGGAATACCGCTTCGACGGCTTCCGCTTCGACGGCGTGACCAGCATGATGTACGTCGATCACGGCCTTGGCAGAACCTTCACCCGTTACGACGACTACTTCAGCCCCAACGTCGATTGGGACGCGCTGGCGTACCTGACGTTGGCCACCGACACCATTCACGCCGTGCGGCCCGATGCACACTGCATCGCCGAGGACGTCAGCGGCATGCCCGGCCTGGCGCGGCCGACCAAGGAAGGCGGCTTGGGCTTTGACTACCGCCTGGCCATGGGCATCCCCGACTACTGGATCAAGACCCTCAAGGAAAAGGCCGACGAGAAGTGGAACATGGGGGAGATCTACAGCACGCTGCTCAATCGCCGCTGGCAGGAGAAGCATGTCGGCTATGCCGAAAGCCACGACCAGGCCCTGGTAGGCGACAAGACCCTGGCCTTCTGGCTCATGGACAACAAAATGTACACCGACATGAGCAAGCTGCGGCAGGATATCGTCGTGGCCCGCGGCGTCGCCCTGCACAAGATGATCCGCCTGATCACCTTCAGCTTGGGCGGCGAGGGATACCTCAACTTCATGGGCAACGAATTCGGCCACCCCGAGTGGATCGACTTCCCCCGTCCTGGCAACAACTATTCCTATCACTTTGCCCGTCGGCAGTGGAGCCTGATCCGGCAGGAGCACCTGCGCTACAAGGGACTCAACGATTTCGACCGCGCGATGCAGAAACTGGACATTGATCACCACCTCCTCGAGGACAAGTTCGTCGAGCAACTGGCCCTGCACGAGGACACTCGACAACTGATCTATCGCCGCGGGCCGCTGGTCTTCGCCTTCAACTTCCACGCGCACGAGTCGTACACGGGCTTGCGCATTCCCGTGCCCGACCGCTGCGACTACCGCGTGCTGCTCAACACCGACGACCCGGAGTTCGAGGGCCAGGGGCTGGTCGCCGGCGACACGCATTTTCCCTGGCAAAGCGTGCCGATGTACGGGCGCGAGCAGTCGCTACAGATCTATCTCCCGGCGCGTAGCGCCCTGGTGCTGGCGCCGGTAGGATGATTTCCGACTTAGCGCTCTCTACGCCGACGCTGAGTCCGCCAAGCGTCTGGTATCTGGCGCGTGAATGACTGGCGCGTGAGTACCAGACGCTTGGCAGCCTCAGCGTCGGCGTGAGCTATTTCTTTACACCCGCGTCCCGCCCCCTGCCGATGATTCCTGCACGCGACGCAGGAGTACAATCATGACCATGGTGATGCACGAACCGACCTGTCCGCAGGGCGCGACTTCCCTCACGCCCCGCCGCCTGTCCAACCAGCCCTTGGAACTGGCGGGCAAACGCGTGCATTTCGTGGGCATCGGCGGGTCGGGCATGTCCGGCCTGGCGCGCATCGCCCAGCACGCCGGCGCCGCCTGCACCGGCAGCGACCTGGACAACTCGACCCTCATCGAATCGCTCCAGCACGACGGCTTTGCCGTCACGCTGCGGCAAACCACCGAGTCGGTCCCCGCCCAGTGCGACCTGCTGGTCATTTCCGCCGCCATCAAGGCCGATCACCCCGAGGTGCTCGAAGCCCGCCGCCGCGGCATCGAAGTGATCAAGTACGCTCAGATGCTCGGCCGGCTCATGATCGGCCGCACCGGCGTCGCCGTCGCCGGCACCCACGGCAAGTCCTCCACCACCAGCATGCTCAGCCACGTGCTCATCCAGGCCGGCCTGGACCCGTCCGTCATCGTCGGCGCCACCTGCAAGCAGATTGGCGGCGGGGCACGCAGCAGCAGCATCGCCCCCGGAAGCCCCGGAAGCCCCGGTCACCCTGGAAGCCCGGGCGGCATCCTCGTCGCCGAGGCCTGCGAGTACGACCGATCCTTCCACAACTTCAATCCCACCCACGCTGTGATCCTCAACGTCGAGGCCGACCACTTGGACATCTATAAGTCGCTGGAGGAGGTCGTCGAGTCGTTTGCCGTGTTTGCCCGCAAGCTCAACGATCTTCCCCCTCAGGCCGGCGCGACGCTTTTGATCAACCACGAGATGCCGCACCGCCTGACGATCACCGCGGGTCTGAACTGCCAGGTCCAGACCATCGGCTTTGCCCCGCAGGCGGACTGGCGGGTCGAGGTCAGCGGGGCGGCGTGCCCCTCGGTGAAGCTGTTGTACCACAGCCAGGTGCGCGCGGAGTGGAAGTCGCCGATGCCCGGCGAGCACATGGCGTACAACGCCGCCGCCGCCGCCGTGCTGGCGTCGCAACTGGGCACGCCCTGGGATGCCATCGTCCGCGGCATCGAGTCCTTCGCCGGGCTCGATCGCCGCATGCAGCACTTGGGCCAGCGCGACGTCGGCGGCCAACGCATCACCGTCGTCGACGACTACGGCCACCATCCGACCGAAGTCGACACCACCCTCCGCGCCCTGCGCCGCCATTACGAACCCAAGCGGCTCATCTGCGTCTTTCAGCCGCACCAGCACAGCCGCACGCGATTTCTAATGAACGAGTTTGCCTCCAGTTTCAGCGAGGCCGACATCGTGATTGTGCCGGACATTTATTTCGTGCGCGACAGCGAGCAGGAGCGCCAGGCCGTGACCGCCGCCGACCTGGTGGATCGCCTGCGTCAGCGCGGCAAGGCGGCGATGCACCTCTACCCCTTCGAAGCCATCGTCGAGCAACTAGAGGTCATCACCCGCGACGGCGACTTGGTAGTCACCATGGGCGCCGGCGACGTGTGGAAAATCGGTACCGCATTCCTGAAGAGTTGAGCAAGCAACGCGCATACACGTTGGCAGGAAGCCCACCCAGTCCCCGAGTGGAATCCAACACCCTTTGGCCGGTTTGCCTCTGCTGAGATCGGCTGCGATGCGGTCTGGGAGGTCCGACGGGTAGTCATTGACGCGAGCGGCGAGGATAAACGCCTCGTTCACCCCGTTACCGGGCAACCAAACATGAACGACCAGGGTCCCGACATCATCGAAACCGGCCCGGCCAAGGCTGAAGCCCGTGCCCTGGATCAGGCCAAGGTGGACGCCGAACTCGAAGCCGACGACATCCTGCACAAGGGCCGCAAGTATCCCATCGACGAAACTCCCGCGGCGTAAAAGGACTTCAACGAAGTGCTGCGAAGTATGAAAGAGGCCGGCCTGGCGAGCGAAGTCGCGCGGCTCAAGGCGCGGTTTGTGATCAAGGATGCAAAACAGTCCGGCGGATGACTGAGGTGTGACATGACCGCGCCAACCGATCGTGGGGAAGTCCACTTTCGCCCCTTGCGCTCTGCGTTGCAGGGGTGGCAGGAGCGTGCTATGCTAGTATGAACTGATTCTGGGGAGACTGTCCTCATGGGGCAGCCTTGGGATGCCGGTGCGATTTGCTGGTAAGTTCGGATTCTTACTGGTATTTACAGGGATTTGACGAGCACATTTGAGTAAGCGAACACAAGCGAGACGACTGAAACTCAAGATATTGTAAAATAGATAGTTAAGCGCATTCGGGCGATTAGCTCAGTTGGCTAGAGCGCACGGATCACACCCGTGAGGTCGTAGGTTCGAGTCCTATATCGCCCATTTTCATAACCCACCAAACCGCAATCACTTGCGGCCATGTCCTTGGAGGGCAGTGCGGCCTAAGAGCCCGGAAAGAAGACGGAATATACCGTTTTTCCATCCGGCGAACTCGAAGGAGCCGCATCTTGCCCAGGCTCAACGGCAACATTCCACGCTACCGCCTGCACAAGGCATCCGGTCAAGGTGTCGTTACCTTGGACGGTCGCGACATCTACTGTGGGCCGCATGGCCCCCATCAGCAAAGCTGAATATGACCGGCTGGTTGCAGAGTGGCTGGCGAACGGACGCCGGCTGGCGGCGGCGGACAAGCCCGTGGACGATCCGCCGCTTACCGTCAACTAACTGGTGGCGGCGTTCTGGGACCACGCACAAACGTACTACCGGCGACCCGATGGCACTCCCACGTCAGAAATCGAAACCCTTCGCCAGGCAATCATTCCACTCACCCAACACTACGGCGAGACGGTGGTCAGCGGGTTCGGGCCCAGGTCGCTCAAGATGGTTCGGCAGTTCGGCATCAGATGATCGCTCGGGGGTGACCGCGTACTCCGGGCATCGCCAGGGGCGGGCCATCCTGGGGACAGGCCCCCACCGAATCCAATGTGCATGACCCAAGGCGGCAAACGCTGGGACCCCAGAATGCCCAAGCCATGATGGTTCTGAGCTGCCGCAGAGCAATCTACAGCCCACCTAAAGCCAGCCGCCCTGAGACCCCGCCGATAGTTGGGCAGGCCTGCACGCGATGCGTCGTGAGCGCGGAGTTGACGGAGCACTCGCGTACAGGTTAAGCTTGATGCTGAAATAAAGTTGTGGATGGCGCGTGGCGGGTGACGGCGGCCGGGCGCCGCAACGAAAAGGCAATCCGTGTTCAATTTGACCGGGACCCGTCCCACGGACGACTGAAACTGACGATAGATCGCGCCCCCCACAGGAGCCGCTCCATGTTCAAGACTATTGGCCGAATGATCGTGGTGCTGATGATGGTTGCCGGCGGTCATGACCGTCTGCTTCGCGCGGAGGTGAGGCTGCCGGGCGTGATCGGGAGCAACATGGTTTTGCAGCGTGATGGCGCAGCGCCGATCTGGGGTTGGGCTGATCCGGGTGAATCGGTGGCGGCGACGGTGGGCGAGGTGAAACTCCCCGTCGTACAAGCCGGCGCCGACGGCAAGTGGTTGGTCAAGATCCCGCCGCAGAAGTCAGGCGGGCCGATCACCATCACGGTGCAGGGCACCAACACGCTGACGTTGACGAACGTGCTCTTTGGCGATGTGTGGGTGTGCTCAGGCCAATCCAACATGGAGATGGCGTTATTTAAGAGCAGCAACGGCCAGGAGGATGCCGCGGCAGCCGACTTCCCGAACATTCGCCTGTTCAAGGTGGCGCACAAGGTGGCGCCGGAGCCTCAAGACGATTGCGAAGGTCGATGGGTTGAGTGCAGCCCCCAGACGGTGCGCATGTTCAGCGCGGTGGGCTACTACTTTGGCCGAGACCTCCATCAGTCTCTCAACGTTCCTGTGGGCCTGGTTCATTCGGCTTTCGGCGGGACGCCTGCGGGGGCATGGATGCCACGCTCAGTGCTCCAAGCCAATCCCGACTTCGCCTCGATCCTCAAGCGAGCCGATGAGTTCCCGCAACGATATGCCGAACAGGTCAAGCTGTATGAAGTGGCCCTTTCCAAATGGGAAAAGGACTCGGCCGACGCCAAAACGCAAGGCCAGCCCGAACCGCGTAAACCGCGACCGCCTGTGGCACAGGAAAAGAGCCCGGTTCAACCGGGCGTGCTCTACAACGGCATGATTCACCCGCTGATTCCCCTGGGCATCAAGGGCGTCGTGTGGTACCAGGGCGAGAACAACGCTGCGCAGGCGTACCAGTATCGGTCCCTGCTCCCGGCCCTGATCCAAAGCTGGCGTCAGGACTGGGGTCAAGGCGACTTCGCGTTTGGGATCGTCCAACTGCCCAACTACATGGCCCGCGCAGAGCAGCCCGGCAACGCGATCTGGGCCGAGTTACGTGAAGCCCAGGCCATGACCGCACGGCAAGTTCCCAACTGCGGGCTGGCGGTGACGATCGACCTGGGCGAAGAGAAGGATATCCATCCCAGAAACAAGCACGACGTGGGTCGGCGATTGAGCTTGTGGGCGCTGGCCCAGGTCTATGGCCAGGACCTGGTCGCCTCCGGGCCTGTGTACGAGGGAATGAAGCCTGAGCGCGGGGCCATTCGGATTACCTTTGCCCATGCGCACGATGGCCTGATGGCCAAGGATGGCGAGAAGCTTACGGGCTTTGCCATCGCGGGGGAGGATCGCAAGTTCGTCTGGGCCGACGCGAGGATTGAAGGTTCAAGCGTGATCGTCAGCAGCGCCCAAGTGCCCAACCCGGCGGCGGTGCGCTACGCATGGGCCAACAATCCCCAGTGTAATCTGTACAACAAAGCCGGCCTACCCGCGGCGCCGTTCCGCACCGACGATTGGCCAGGCATCAGCGACAAGGACAAGTGACCCCGTCCTAGATGTCCCTCCTGCCGGAGCGCTCCCGCATGACGATCGCTTCATCGTCCGTCGCAGACGGATATGTTTATCAAGGCGAGACCCTGCGTGAGGTGGCGTTTCCGCTGGGCGGGATCGGCGCGGGCTGCGTGAGCCTCGAAGGCCGCGGCGCCCTGCGCGATTGGGAAATCTTCAACTGCCCCAACAAGGGGTCGTTTCTCCCGATGACCTTTCCAGTCCTGTGGTCCCAGGCCCAGGGCATGCCCAGCCAGTGCCGCGTCGTGCAGGGGCCGGCCAAGCACTGTTTTAGCGGACCGGTTAACGAGATGGGCTACGGCTTGCGCCGCCATCAGGGCGACGGGCTGCCCTGCTTCGCTCGGGCCGTGTTTCGCAATGCCTTCCCTTTGGCCCGCATTGACTTCCATCATCCCGCAAGTCCGCTTGACGTGTCGCTGGAGGCGTGGAGTCCATTTGTGCCCCTGGACGAGGACAGCTCGAGTTTCCCGCTGGTCTGCCTGACGTATCGCCTGAGCAACCCCGGCAAGGCGGCGGTCCGGGCGACGCTGGCGATGAACCTGCACAACGGCGTGGGGTTTTTCCCCGGCCCCACGGCCACGTTCGACGGCGAGCCGGAGGACTTGGCCCTGAATGTGTTTCGCCAGGAAGCAGGCCTCCGCGGGCTGTACATGACCAACGCGCGTTACCCGGCACAGCACCCGCGTTTTGGCAGCATGGCTCTCACCACCGACTGGCACGACGTCATCGCTCTGCCGCACTGGAAGCAAGGCCATTCGTTGGACGTGCTTGCCCAGTTCTGGTCCGGCTTCAGCACGGAGGGGCAGTTGTCTGACGCAGGCGCAACGATCGCGCCGGGGCCCGGCATCTGCGGAACGCTTGGGCTGTGTGCGACGGTCGAGCCGGGCCAGTCGGTGGAATTGCCGCTGGTCATCAGTTGGTGCTTTCCCAACGCCAGCAAGTATTGGGGCGCCGCGGCAGACCTGCCGGAGCCGGAGCGGCCGCACTGGGTCAATGCCTATGCCAAGCGCTGGCCCACGGCTTGGGACGCTGCAGCCGAGTTCCTGGCGCGTCGAGCCGAATTGACCGCTCGCACCCGCGCGTTCTCGCATGCCCTGTTCGACAGCACCTTCCCCCGCGAGGTGATTGAGTCGGTGGCCAACACCGCGTCAACGCTGCGCAGCCCGACTTGCCTGCGGCTCGAAGACGGCACTTTCTGGGGCTGGGAGGGATGCAGTTGGATCAGCGGCGCCTGCGAGGGCTCCTGCACGCACGTCTGGAACTATGCGCTCACGCCGGCATTCCTGTTCCCCCGGCTGCACCGGAGCATGCGCCGCAGCGAATACAGCTTCGGCTTCGACTGCGGCGAGCAGGGCCGTCAGGGCGCGATAGTGTTTCGCATTCCCCTTCCGTTGGGCACGCCCGCAACGCTCAAGCATGCCGCCGTGGACGGCCAGCTCGGTGGCATCGTGCAGCTTTTCCGTGACTGGCGAATCTGTGGCGATGACGACTACCTGCGTACCATGTGGCCAAGTGCCCAGCGCGCCCTGGAGTACGCCTGCGTTCAGTGGGACCGCGATCGGGACGGGCTCATCGAGGGGTACCAGCACAACACCTACGACATCGAGTTTCACGGCCCCAACCCGCTGGCGCAGGGGTTCTATCTTGCAGCCCTCCGCGCCGCCACCCTGATCGCCACCCACCTGGGGCAGACCGACAAAGCGACCGAGTATCAGCGGCTTCTCGACAGCGGTCAGGCTCTGACCCACAAGCTCTTCAACGGCGAATACTTCGAACAGGCACTGGACTGCCTTGCCCCCGCCGCGCCCAGCCATCAGCACGGCAAGGGGTGCCTCAGCGATCAGGTGTTCGGCCAGTTAGCCGCCCACGTGGCGGGGCTGGGGTATGTTTTGGAACGCCCGCAGGTCGTTGCGGCCTTGTGTGCGGTGTTCAAACACAACTTCAAGAGCCCGCTGGGCGATCACGCCAACCCGCAACGTATCTATGCCGCGGGCGACGAATCGGGCCTGATCCTGTGCAGTTGGCCGCGCGGCAGCCGCCCGGCACTGCCGTTCTTCTACAGCGACGAGACCTGGACCGGCGTCGAATACCAGGTGGCTACACATATGATCCTTGAAGGCCTGTGGGACGAAGGACTGGCGATCGTCCGGGGCGTACGAGCACGACACGACGGCCGGCGGCGCAACCCCTTCAACGAATTCGAATGCGGGTCACATTACGCCCGCGCCATGTCCGCCTGGGGGCTCCTGCTGGCGATCTCCGGCTTCCGCTTCGATGCCGTCGAGCAAACGTTGTGGATCACGCCGCGCGGCCCGGCGGCGCAAAGCATGCGCTCGTTCTTTTCCACGGGCACGGCCTGGGGCGTGTTCGAATACCACGATGACACCATTACCATTACCATTCGTGTAATCGAAGGGCATATGACCATGCGACAGGTGCACACGGCGCGCGGGTCAATCGATCTGCATGATAAGCCTGTTCACGTTAGCGCCGGGCAGAGTTGGACGGCGAGTTTGAGCTCACAAGGCAGCTAATTCAAGAGGGCGCCATGATCTCCATCGATCTGTCGGGAAAGACGGCGGTTGTCACTGGCGCGGGTCAAGGCCTGGGCGCGGCCGTGTCCGCCCTGCTGTACCGCGCCGGCAGCAACGTGGTGGTCAACTACTTCGAGGACGAGCAAGGCGAGAACCACCGCCGAGCCGAGGCGCACGCGGCGTCGCTTGGTTCACGCGCGGTGGCGATGGCCGCCGATGTGCGGAACGTCGCGCAAATCGATGCGATGTTGAATGAGGCAGTTGCCCGCTTTGGCGGGCTGCACATCGTGGTCAACAACGCAGGCATCCTGCGCGACCGCTCGCTCAAGAACATCACTCCTGCGGACTGGCAGACGGTGATCGACACGAACCTGACCGGGACGTTCAACGTCTGCCGGTCCGCGGCGTCGCGTCTGTGCGAGGGTGGCCGGATCGTGAACTTTGCGTCCATTTCCGCCGTGCTCGGCTTCTTTGGGCAGAGCAACTACGCCGCCGCCAAGGCCGGCGTGGTCGCACTGACCAAAGTGCTCAGCCGCGAACTGGCCCGTCGCCGCATTACCGTCAACGCGGTGGCGCCAGGCGTCGTGCTCACCGAAATGGGTCAGACCATTCCCGAGGAGGCGCGTCAGGAAATGCTCAAGCTGATTCCCCTGGCCCGCTTTGGCGAGCCCGAGGAAATCGCCTCGGCTGTCCTCTTTCTGTGCAGTGATCTGGCCACTTATATCACCGGCCAGACCTTGCACGTCAACGGCGGATGGTGGAGTTGAGCGTCGTGCGAACCAAGCCGATGAGCAAGCTGGAGCGAATCCTCTGCACGCCCGACGAGGCGGCATCATTGATCCAGGACGGCCAGACGGTGGCGTCCGGCGGCTTCGTCGGCGCGGCGCATCCTGAAGCACTGACGGCGGCGATCGAGCGCCGATTCATTTCCGCTGGCTCGCCGCGCGGCCTGACTCTGGTGTATGCCGCGGGACAAGGCGATGGCAAGACACGCGGCCTCAACCATCTGGCGCATGAGGGACTGCTCAAGCGCGTCATCGGCGGTCATTGGGGCTTGGCGCCGCGCCTGGGCAAGCTGGCCCTGGAAGGCCGCATCGAAGCTTACAACTTTCCCCAGGGCGTGATCTGTCAGCTCTTTCGCGACATCGCTGCCGGTCGGCCCGGATGCATCACGCACATCGGCCTCAACACATTCATCGACCCGGCACATCCCGGCGGCGCCGCGGGCCGGCTCAACGATGTCACTCCGCCGGGGTTGGTCGAACGCATCGAGCTGGGGGGCAAACCGTGGCTCTGGTACAAGGCGTTTCCCATTCACGTGGGCTTGATCCGTGCCAGCGCCGCCGATCCATGGGGCAACCTCATCATGGATCGCGAGGTGATCGTCGGCGAGGTGCTGGCGCTGGCTCAGGCGGTGCACAACAGCGGCGGACTGGTGATTGCACAAGTCGGACGGGTACTGGATTCGTCGCCGCCGCCGCAGATGGTGCGCGTGCCGGGCATTCTTGTGGATCGCGTCGTGGTCGCCGACGTCGACGAGCACGGGCAGACCTTCGCGGAGTCGTTCAACGCCCGGTACTGCGAGGCGGCCCCGAAGGGACAGGCATGCGCCGGCTGGGACCGGCCGATGCCGATGGACGAGCGGCGCATCATTGCCGCGCGTGCTTGCGACGAAGTGCGCGACGGTGCGGTGGTCAACCTGGGGATCGGGATGCCCGAGGGGGTCGCCCGCATCGCAGCCGAGCGCGGCTTGTTGTACCGCATCACGTTGACGGTCGAGAGCGGGCCGATCGGCGGCATGCCGGCCTCGGGGCTTTCCTTTGGCGCGTCGGTCCATCCGCAGGCGATCCTGGATCAGCCGGCCATGTTCGACTTCTATGACGGTCGGGGTCTGGATTTTGCCGCGCTGGGCGCGGCCCAAATAGATCCGGCTGGCAACGTCAATGTCTCTAAGTTTGCCCAGCGCGTCGCCGGCGTGGGCGGGTTCGTCAATATCACGCAAACCGCCAAGCGCCTGGTTTTCTGCGGCACCTTCACCGCCGACGGCCTGGTGGTGGCCGTGGACCAGGGCCGCTTACGCATCGTGAAGGAAGGCGCCATCGCCAAGTTTGTGGCACGGCTTGAGCAAGTGTCATTCAGCGCCCGGCGGGCTTGCGACATTCACCAGGACGTGCTTTACGTGACGGAGCGTGCGGCCTTTCGCTTGGTCAACGAGGGCTTGGAGCTGATTGAGGTTGCCCCGGGAATCGATATCGATTCGCAGATCCTTAAGCTCATGGCATTCCGACCGATTATCCGCGATGTGCGGCCCATGGCGGCGCACGTCTTTGCCTCACCCACGGAGTCATGATGACGCAGGTTTACATCGTCGCCGCCAAGCGCACTCCGTTTGGCCGGTTCATGGGCGGCCTGGCCAAATGCTCGGCGGTCGATCTGGCCGTCGCCGCGGGCAAGGCTGTGCTACAGGACATCGATCCCGCGGTGATCGACCAGCTCATCGTGGGCAACGTGCTATCGGCGGGGCTGGGCATGAACGTGGCGCGACAGGTGGGCGTGCGCGTGGGTGTGCCACAGGATCGGCCGGCCATGACCGTCAACATGGTCTGTGGCTCGGGACTCTGCGCGGTCAGTCTCGCGGCCCAGTCGATCCGTGCCGGGGAATCCCAGGTCGTGCTCTGCGGCGGAACCGAGTCGATGTCCAACGCGCCGTATCTTCTGGATCGCGTGCGTCAGGGTTATCGTCTGGGCGATGGCCTCCTGATCGACAGCGTGCTACGTGACGGGCTGACCGACGCCTTCGATCGCCAGCACATGGGTGTGACGGCCGAGCGTCTGGCGGAGCAGCATGCCATCACGCGCGGGGTCCAGGACGAGTTCGCCCTGGCCAGCCAGACTCGCTACGCGGCGGCCGCCAAGAGCGGCCGGCTGGCAGGCCAGATCGTGCCCGTCCTGGATCTGGTCGCGGATGAGCATCCTCGATCGGACGTGACTGCGCAGAAGCTGGCATCGCTCAAGCCCGTCTTTGGCGACGCCGGCAGCGTCACCGCCGGCAATTCGTCGGGCATCAACGACGGCGCCGCGATGCTGGTGCTCTGTGGACACGAAGCGCTATCGCGCCATGGCTGGCGCCCCATGGCCGTGGTCCGCGGATGGGCGGCGGTAGGTTGCGATCCGAAACTGATGGGCCTGGGGCCGATCTTCGCCACGCGCCGGCTTTGCCAGCGGTTTAGTCTGGCCCTGGAGAGTTTCGACACGATCGAGCTTAACGAAGCCTTCGCCGCCCAGGCGCTGGCGTGCATGCACGAGCTTCGCTTGGATCACCAGCGCGTCAATAGAGACGGCGGGGCAATTGCCCTGGGCCACCCCATCGGCGCCAGCGGGGCGCGTTTGGCTGTGCATCTGGCGCATCAGCTTCGCGATACCGGCCTGCGGCGGGGCCTGGCGACACTCTGCGTCGGCGGCGGCTTGGGCGTGGCGATAGCACTGGATGCCTGCCACTGACCCCCCATCGGATTAGCTCCAGTCGGCGTGGAGGTGCTGGCGGAAGAAAGGGACGGACTTGTTGCCGCCCCAGGCGTGTTCGCCGGGGTAGAGGTCCAGGTCGAGTTGATCGGCTGCCCCGGCAGCGGTGTAGATGCGGCGGATGTGCTCGTAACTCTTCTGCGTGTGGTCGGCGGAAAAGCAACTGTCATGCAAGGCGATCTCCATCAGCAAGGCCCGTGGTGCCAGCAGGCCCTGCAAATCGGCAATATCGCATAGTGCCAGCAATCCCGGGGAGATCTGCGAACCGCAGACGTTGTAGGTTTGGAAGGCGATTTCGTAGAAGGGACCGGTGTAACAGATCACGTCGGCAGCCTTGAACCGCGCGTCGGTCAGCGCCACCCACGTGGCCATGGTTCCACCCAGCGACAGGCCCATCACGCCCAGATGATTCGGGTCCACGAACGGCTGCTGACATACGAAGTCGGTGGCCCGCGCCGCATCGTGGAGATTCATGGCCAGGACGGTGGTGCCAAGGAGCGTAGCATTGAGGTAATAGACGTTGCACGCATCGCGACCGACCTGGCCGTTGAGGGTGATCGTGCCGCTGTAGTGGGGCTTGGCCTCGGCGTTGCGTTCGCCAAATCCGAGCCAGTCGATGGCATAGGTGACGAAGCCCGCTTTGGCCATCTGGAGGCCGTAGTCATAGTTGTGGTACTTGATATTGGCGCGTCCGGCATCGGTGTAGGCATTGCCCATAGGCCCATCTTTGCCCAGCGGACCATGACCGTGGCACGCCAGGATCGCCGGGCGCCGTTCGCCGGGCGCCAGTCCCGCGGGCCGGTACAACAGCAGTGTGGCCGAGAGGTGGGGTTGGACGTCGATGATCCACCGCTGCTTGACGATGCCGTCCTCCTCCCATTGCCCCAGCAGTTGGGGGCGCGGCTCAACTGTTTGGGGGAATTGGCCCAGCGTCTGGCGGACCTGCGGCAACAGCTTCTGTTGCCAGGCTGCAAAATCCTTCCGGGTGGTGCCGGTGAACGCCAGGCGCGCATGATCGTCCCTGGCCAGGCGGTCAAACAGAACGTACGGATTGAGATTGCGGGACATTACTTTGCGCTCCAAGGCGTCCTGGCTGGCTGCAACTCCCGGCCGCCGCGCGGCCAGAGCGTTCACCTATCTGGGCGGGCGAACTCTAACCACAAAACCTGCCGGACGCAATATTAGAGAAGCGGCATGCTGAATTTTCAGCATCAGGATTTATGCAGCTATTTATTAGTGTAACTATGCCGTGTATGCCCATTGCGTTGCGACATAAGTACCGGTATTATTTATCAATCTGCTGAAACATGACGGACTTGCCTTGCACGGGTGGTCGGCCCGCTGGGATATCCCAAGTGACTCTGCCCATGACCCCCCTCTCCTCCGACTCCGCTACCCAGCCGCCTGGCGACCTTGCGCGCTTCCGCGTGGGAACGCTCCAGTACACCAAGATCAGCTTATTCGTTCTATTCGGATGGCTGCTCTGGGGTGACTTCTGCTTTCACCTCATGGAAGTGGTGATTCGCTTTGTGTTCATCGCCAAGCTCAAGAGCCTCGATGCGCCCAACCTGGTGCAGAGCGTGACGGTCATCACCATTCCCGCCGCCATGAACTTCATGGTCAATCCGGTGATCAGTTTCAGGAGCGATCGTTATCGCAGCCGGTGGGGACGACGCATTCCCTTTCTTCTATGGGCCACGCCCTTCTTGACCATTTGCCTGATTCTCATCGGCTACTCTGACCAGATCGGGCGCTATCTCCATGGCCCTCTGTCAGCCTGGTGGAGCATGTCACCGAGCACGGCGGTGATCGTCACCATGGGCGGGCTGATGGTCGTCCTCCAGTTCTTCAACATGTTCATCGCGTCGGTGTACTACTACCTCTTTAATGACGTGGTGCCACCGGCGTTTCTCGGCCGATTCCTGGCGCTGTTTCGCCTGGTGGGCTTCATCGCCGGCTGGGTGTTCAACTACTTCCTGCTGGGCCACTCGGTGGCGTACATGCGCGAAATCTTCGTCGGCGTGGGGCTGTTGTACTTTGTCACTTTCATGTTCATGTGCTGGCGCGTCAAGGAGGGGCAATATCCCCCGCCGCCGCCCAACGCGGGCAATCGCAAGGGCGTGCTCGCCGCGGCACGCACCTATTGCCAGGAGTGCTTCACCCACCCGTTCTATCTCTCGTTCTTTGCTTACACCGCCATGTGGACGACCTCCCTCGTGTACGATCCCTTCCACATGCACTTTGCCGCATCGATCGGCATGGGTCTGGACCGCTTCGGCCAGGTCATGGCGTTCCTCATGATTCCCCAGATTCTACTGGTCTATCCCGCGGGCATGCTGGCCGACCGCTTCCACCCGTTGCGGCTCCTGCTGTGGATGGCCTGTATCCTGCCGGTGGTCAATCTGCTGATCTTCTTCCTGGCGCGTGACCCCACGTCGTATACCGTGCTGCTGGCGATGCTGGTGCCGGCGATGGCGCTTTCCGGCGCCGCCGCCGCGCCCACCCTGATGCTGCTCCTGCCCAAGGACCGTTACGGTCAGTTCGGCTCGGCCGATGCCATGGGGCGATCATTGTGCGTGATCATTGGCAGCGTGGTTGCCGGGGGAATCATGGACTTGCTCAAGGCCAGCTATCAAGGCAGCGAAGCATACAACAGCTACATGTACCTGTGGACATTTGTGTTCCAGGCCATTGGACTGTTCTTCCTCTTCCGTGTGTACCGCGGGTGGTTGCGTTATGGCGGCCGGGAGCATTACGTGCCTCCCGCAGTCGGACCGGCTGCGCGAGTCACCGTCAACATACCCGTCGCGCCAGTCCTCGCGGTGCCGGCGCTAGAACCCGCTGGTCTGGTAGGGCACAAGGGTACGGAGCGGCCGGCTGTGGGCGTGACGGCAGATGTGCAGTAATCGGTTAAAGCTGTACTGAGCGAGGATCTCTTGCGACAGGATGATCTGCGGCAGATATTGCAGGACCGGGCGCGGCGTGCCCAGGCTGGCGGTGACCATCGGCAGCGGCGAATCGCCACTGGCCAGCGCGCCGATCAGCGCCTCGGCAATGAATGGATTGGACACGACCAGAGCGGTAGCGGGCTCGGGCAGGTTGATCAGTTCCTCGCCAACGCGCGCCGGCGCCTGGCGATAGACTCGTTCCGGGTTCGCATCATCGAGGTCCAGGGTCAAACGGGCATCAGGCGTCAGGCCGGCATCGTGATGAGCCAGCAAGTACCCATCGTGCCAGTGCGAATTGGCGCCCCCCGGCGCCATCAGCTCGCAGACAAACGCGACGCGGCGGTATCCCTGCTTGAGCAGATGTGCCGTGGCGTAGCGGCCCGCCCCCTGGAAATCGAAGCTGACGTGATCGACCGCCGTGCCTCGCAAGGGATCACCCAGCACCACCAGCGGCACATCCGCTTTGCCCACGGCGTCCACCGCTGGTTGCTCCACGTATCCCGTCAAGATCACGCCATCCTGCCCCTCGGCAAACTTGACCAGGCGGCGCGTCAACACCGCGGGATCGGAGATGTCCTCCACACAGAACGTCTCCATGGCGATCTCCTGGCGCGAGGCCAGTCCCGCCAGATGCATCATGGTCGTGGCGGTGAGCGGGTCGGCGAGCGTGCCATGGATACAAGCGAACCCGACACGCTTAACACTCGGCCCCGATGCGCTCGAATCCAGCAGCCGCTGCGACGAGCGATAACCCAGTTGCTCGCTGATCTGCAATACTTTGCGCTTGGTCTGGAGACTGATGCGCGGATGGTCCGCCAAAGCCATCGACACCGCCGGCACGGAAATGTTGGCCTGCGCGGCGATGTCACGAAGCCTGGTTTTCCGCGGCGATCGCGCCATGGGTTCAACTCCTGCATCCACCGCCGCATATCGAAGCGGCGCGCCCTGGACGCCGCCCATTGTAGTGAAGCCGTCCGTACCATGATGGCGCCCAGGAAACCACGCCACAGCCGACAAACGGGAGAGTCCTATGAAAGCCATCATGTTAATGTTCGATTCACTGAATCGACACATGCTGCCGCCCTACGGCTGCACGTGGACGCACGCCCCGCATTTTGGCCGCCTGGCGGAACGCACCGTGACATTCGAGCGCAGCTACATCTGCTCCATGCCGTGCATGCCCGCCCGTCGCGACCTGCACACCGGTCGGCCCAGTTTTCTGCACCGCAGTTGGGGCCCCCTTGAACCCTTCGACGACTCCGTCCCGCAGATTCTGCGCGATCACGGCATCCATACCCATTTGGTCAGCGATCACTACCACTACTGGGAAGACGGCGGAAGCACCTACCACAATCGCTACAGCACCTCGGAATGCGTCCGCGGCCAAGAGGGCGACCCGTGCATCGGCCAAGTCCGCGACCCGGTGATCCCCGACTGCGTGGACGTCGGCCGAACCGGCGGGGCTAACTGGCGGCAGGACTGGATCAACCGCAGCTATATGCGCGAGGAAGCCCAATGGCCTCAGGCCAGGACGATGAAGGCCGGCCTCGAGTTCATCCATCGCAACCACGATGCCGACAACTGGTTGCTTCAGATCGAAACGTTCGACCCGCATGAACCCTTCTTTTCACCACGGCAGTACAAGGACCGCTTCGCCCAGCACTACGACCACTATCAAGGCAAACACTTTGATTGGCCGGCCTACCGCCCAGTTCAGGAAACGCCCCAGGAAGTCGAGCACGCGCGCCACGAATACGCATCGCTGCTGGCGATGTGCGACGCCTCTTTGGGTCAGGTCCTCGATGCCATGGACCAGTTGCGACTGTGGGACGACACCATGCTGATCGTCTGGACGGACCACGGCTTCATGTTGGGCGAGCACGACTGCTGGGGGAAGTCCTGGATGCCCTTCTACGAGGAAGTGGCCCATACGCCGTTGTTTCTGTGGGACCCTCGTTCCGGCAAGAGAGGCGAACGACGTCAGGCCCTGGTGCAACCGGCGATCGACCTGGGGCCGACCCTGCTGCGCCACTTCGGCTTGCCGCCGACCGCGGACATGCTCGGATGCGCGCTGGCGGATGCGGTTGCGTCCGACACCGCCGTTCGCGATGCGGCGATCTTCGGCATCGCCGGCGGATACGTGAACGTCACCGATGGCCGGTACTTGTACCTGCGCGCCCCCGCATGTGCCGACAACCAACCGCTGTTTGAGTACACGCTCATGCCCACCCGCATGCGCGGCTTCTTTCCCCGGCCAGTGCTCAAGGACGCCCAGCTATCGCCCCCCTTCTCCTTCACCAAGGGGTGTCCCACGATGAAGATCCCCTGGACCTGGCCAAGTCCGGTCGATGCCCCGCCGCGCCCCACGCTGCTCTTTGACTTGCAGACCGATCCGCAGCAGCGCATACCGATTCGCGATGAACCAGTCGAACGACGCATGCTCGAACACATGGTTCGACTAATGAAAGCATGTGACGCGCCCGCGGAGCAGTATCAGCGCCTTGGCATAGAGCCGATCAGTGGCGCGTGACGGGGCAATTGCATTTGCCTTTCCGGTCCCTCTCCCTTCTGACCCCGGAGGGAGAGGTTAGGTGAGGGTGATCGGATGGGCGGCAATTTGCGAATATCGAGGATCGTTGGCTCGCGTGGGCACTCACTCCCTCACCCCAGCCCTCTCCCTCAGACCCCGGAGGGAGAGGGGGTCAGCAACGGCCATATGCGCTTGCCCTGGGCGCGTGACGGGCTTGCGCCCATCCGCCCCAATCACGCCGCATCCAATAGCCGCGACTGCACGTCGATCACCCCCGCAAGTGCCCCCGCCCCCGCCAGCACCGGCAGCGCCCCCGGCATCGATTCGCGCATCGTGATGTCATCCCAGCCGATCTGCCGACTCACCTCGTACTTCGCCCCACCTACAGCGGCGCCCCCGCCCCCGGACCTGGGGGCGATCAGCCCCGGCTGCGCCGCCACCTGCTCCATCCACCGATCGCGCAACTCCCGCGCCGCCGCCACCAGCCGCGGATCGTTCTTCGCCGCCGCCTGGGGCTTCCGGGGCTTCCGGGGGCGATTCGACTTGCCCAAAAGCCCCGGATTGGCATCACGGGATTCCACTTGCGGGCCGCCAAACCACAACCTGCCCGCGTTCATCTCCGCCGGCCGTGTCGCCCGCGCCGCCTTGGCCTTCTTCCGGGGGTTCACCCGCGCACGTTTGGGCTCGGGCAATGCACGTGAATCATCGTGACCCAGCCCCTCGGCCCGCCACTCTCCACCCTCCACTTTCCCCTCTCCACCCTCCACTTTCCCCTCTCCACCTTCCACTTTCCCCTCTCCACCTTGCACCTTGCACTCTGCACTTTGCACTTCAGCAGACACCCCCGGCAGCACCCGCGGCTTGGCCTCCGACCAATGCACCCCCGGCGGAATCGGCAGCACAATCCGATCCTCCCGAATCGCACCCGACCCCGTCTGACTCGGATACCACCACGCGGTCTGCGTATCACCTTCACGAATCCGCTTCTGCCAGAAGATATGCACCCGACCATTCCGGGAGCGCTTCCGCGATCCGGTCCGAAACGCCAACGCCACAAATCCCATCGCCTCCCAGAATCGGTTGGCCGCCAGGTCCTGCGCACACCAACAGCAGAACAGCTTCACCCCGTAAGCACTGCGCTCAAACATCGCCTTGAGCAACGTCGCCCCCACCAGCCCGCGCTGTCTTCCGGGGGCAATGTTCATCTGATAGATGATCCCCGTGTCCTCCCGCTTGAAATACTTGTCCACCCCGATGCAGTAGCCGATTGGAGAGTGCTGAGTGCTGGGTGCTGAGGACTGAGTGCGGAATGCCTGCTGAGTCTCAGTCCTCAGTCCTGAGCACTCAGCACTTTGCACTCTACACTGCGTGCCCCGCACGCCTCCACCCTCCACTCTCCACTCTGCACTCGCCGCCTCGGCGACCAGCACATGCCCTTTTGCAATATGCCCCTCCAACTGCCCCGTCGGCATCCACCCCACGGCCTTGGTGTGCTGCTTCTGCAGTTGATCGATAAACGGCAGATCCGCCAGCCGCGCCTCGCGCACCCGAATGGTCGGAAGCTGCGGCAAGGGCAGCAGCGCTCGCCCCGGCCCCATCACCTGCTCATTCACAACCTCGCCACGAAACGCCTCAACGCGAAGGACTTCAGACATAGCAAGACTCCCGAAAACCTGATGACCAAAGCGATACGCAAGTCGCGAAGGCGCGTTCCCGCGCCCCCGCGCTCTTCACTCCGCACTCCCCACTCTGCGCGCTTCGCGCCTGCACTCTGCACTGCGTGCTCCGCACGCCTACGCCGCCTGCGACATGCCGCCGTAGTTGATCTGCGTGAACACTGGCGTGCACGCCGGTCCGGTCTCCAGCTTGGCGTTCACCCACGCCGCGGTGATCCACACCCGCGTGCCCGGCGCCAGCGTGCCGGGAAACACGATCTTGGTGATGGTCTTGCTCGCGGTGCCCTCGAACTTCCAGGCCTCGAGGTCCGTCGGGGCCGCATCGCCCACGTAGGTGAACACAAACGCGCCGGTCACGCCCGCGGGCTTGGCCCGGTTGGTGGCCTCCCCGTTGTGCAGCCGATAGTGCACCGTCCAGCCCTTTACCGACGTGATGTCCAGCGTCGGCGATTCGCTCGGCGGGGGCACCGGCGTGGGCTCAGGATCACGCACGGTCAAGCCCAGGTCGTGACGCTGCTGGTCGGTCACCAACGGGTTGTTGGTCACCTGCATCGCCAGCGTGCGCGACATGGTGATCAACGCGGCTTTGGTCGTGTTCTTCTCCAGCACCGTCGCACTGCCGCGTGTCGACGGGTTGGTCGCCGCCGCCAAGGTCAGCGCGTACCCGGTCGCTCGCGTCGCATACGCGGTCACCTGCTCGGCCGTGAGCCCGTAGTCCGCCGGCTCGACACCGATCAGGGCACTGAAGTTCGCCGACCAATTCCGCAAGCCATCATCCGTCAACGGTAAGTAGTCCGCCATCGCATCCATCCTTTCCGCGTCCGCGCGCCCCTTCGGCGCACGTTCGCATTCGGCACGCCACAGGCGCGCCAGGCCACCGCCCAGCGCCCGCGGAACATTTCCGCAAGACCGCCAGGTCAGTCATCACGAGTTGTTGGCCAGGTCCCCGGCCCCGTAGAAGGGTCGTCCCCAGCCCCGAAAACCTCCCGCCCCCCGGACCGCCCCGGACCGCCCCGGACCGCCCCGGCCACCCCGGACCACCGGTCCCCCGAAACCCGCCCACGGGTATTCACACTGGAAGGTCTTCTGTCTCGATCCCC